>JBEKPW010000019.1:0-64835 GCA_049520315.1 Syntrophobacteraceae bacterium | reverse complement strand
ATCCTCAAATGGTTAGATGAGATCAACGAGTCACCCGTTATTTTTCGATGGAAATACGGACTTGATACCATTTCAGTAGCATGACTTATTGCTATGTTATTTAGGAATCGACCTACTAGTCACTGTTCACTGCTTCTATGATGCTGAAACATACTTTTGTCCATCTGCCGGGGATCGGTCTTAAAACGGAACGCTCCCTCTGGCAAAAGGGAATTCATTCCTGGGAATTTTTCCACGACCAACGTGGTTGGATGCTGACGCCTTTCGGCCGGCAAAAATATGAGTCTCTGCGCAACAGCCTTGAAGAAAGCCGCGAAAGGCTCTGCGCGCTCGATCCGGCATATTTTGCAGACACCCTGGCGCCACAGCATCTCTGGAGACTTTTTGCAGACTTTCGGCAATGCACCGCCTATCTCGATATAGAGACTACCGGGCTTGGCGGGCCTTACGATCACATTACGACCGCATCGCTCTATGACGGCAGGGAAGTATTCTATTACATATTCGGCGATAACCTCGATCAGTTTGCCCGTGACCTCGGAAAATACAAAATTCTTGTCACCTACAACGGGAGTTGTTTCGATCTGCCTTTTATCAGGAACTATTTCGGGATAGCCGTTGACCACGTGCACATCGATCTGCGGTATCTGTTGAGCAGTCTGGGTTACCGCGGCGGCCTGAAGGGCTGCGAGAAAAGCCTCGGGCTGGACAGGGCCGAACTCAACGGCGTTGACGGCTATTTTGCGGTGCTGCTCTGGCGCGAGTACAGCAAAAGAGGCAGCATAAAAGCCCTGGAAACGCTTCTGGCCTATAACATGGCCGATACGGTGAACCTCGAAAACCTGATGGTGCAGGCCTTTAACATGAAGGCCGGCGAGACCCCGTTCCACGAACTGAGAATACCCCTGCCCTGCCCGCTGTGCATTCCTTTCAAACCCGACGCTGCATTGATAGACGAATTGCGGCAGGACTATTTCGGCGTTTTCTGAGCGGTTTTCGCAGGTGAACCCGCCGTTGGTTATCGAACATTAATGATCACCGGAAAACGTGGGTTTCAAAAACTAGGGGCCTTGTACACGCGAAGACTGATCATCGACAGGTCAAGGAGAGAACATATCACGCGGAGTCGCGGACACTTGGGAAAAAGCAAAAATGTATTGGCTTGTTTTCTGGAAATGCCTCATGGGCATTGCTCCGAGAATGGCCGGCAATCTCGACGCTCTATTCGGCGCAATGTGATTTCACCGTACATCTTATCTTCTTCGCGCGTCTCTCCTTGACCTGCCGATGATCAGTCTTCTCGTGAAAAAATTTCGAAATCCCGCAAGATGTGCAGAATTGCGGTGCAGCGCAAGCGGTAAACGATTACTTCGAATATCGAAGATTTTTCAAAAAAAAACTCTCGGTGGGTTTAATTTCACATGACCGTCAGGTTATCATTAAGCTTGGAAAGAAAACATCTTTCCTCCTCCGGAGAAGATCAGGTGGCTCCCCCTCCTTCCGCCTGGTCTTCTCTTTTTTTGCCTTTCAACCCCCCTTGAAATGGTGCTAACAAACGAAACACCTCACCAAACCTGAAAATAACACTTGACACGTTCCGTATGGTCATTGTAGAGTCATGCACAAAATCGCAAAATATCGCACCAGATAGAGGTTGATTTGTTAGCACGCTTGTTAGCATCGATAGAGGTAAATATGGGCATCTGGCAACGGTTGGACGGATGATTTGTTAGCACGGATATGGAGGGGAAGATGAAGGCCAACAAAGGGTCGGACAACGGAGAACCGAGCAGGGGCAGGACGAAGGTCGCAGACATAACAGGCGTTTATTCTCGTGAAGCCCGCAACCCTCGGACCAAGAAGATGGATGTTGTCTTTGATATTACTTACAGGGAAAAGGTAGACAATGCATGGAAGACCCGCTTCGAGCCGGTAGGATGGGAATCTGAGGGGATGACTCCCCGCAAAGCCGAGAAGAAAAGAGAACGGCGAGTGGTTGAAATAGCCCAGGGAACTGCTACGCCGGCCACTGACCGCGAGCAAAAGAAAGCTGAGGGGACAATTGGCGCCTTTTTCGATGAAACGATTATGACCTACCAGAAGGCAAAGAAGAATAAAACCTCCGAGCGCACGGAAGCCCGCTTTAACACTCACATCCGCCCAGCCTTTGGGCATTTAAAATTTCATCAGGTCACAGTCGATATGCTCTGCAAGTGGCGTGACGAAAAGTTAGCGGGCGGAATGGCAACGGCCACTGTTATAACGCTGATGAACATTTTGCACCAGGCCTTCCGGATTGCAGAGGAGCGGGAGTTGATAAAGGAAAACCCCTTCCACAAAATCAAAATAGGTAAAGCCAAAAACAACAACCGCGAGCGGGCACTTACTCGTGAGGAAGCTGACACTCTAATGGAGGCAGCCGCTAAGTGGGCCTATATGGGAAAAGACGGCAAACGGCACCCCGGCAGCGGAGGGGACCCGGACTGGCCGGACATGATCCTGCTGGGCCTCAAGCAGGGCATGAGACTGAGCGAGGTCATTAATCTCCAAAGAAAGGATATTGTCTTTGAGTTCAACCACATTATGCTGTGGGTCCAGAAGTCCGGCAAGAAGGAGCCATTCAAAATGGCCCCTTCAGTGCGAAAAATGTTTGAGCGGAGATTCGAGAAAAAGGAGCTAAACCCTGAAGATTT
Source organism: Syntrophobacteraceae bacterium (assembly GCA_049520315.1). Taxonomy (GTDB): domain Bacteria; phylum Desulfobacterota; class Syntrophobacteria; order Syntrophobacterales; family Syntrophobacteraceae; genus SbD1. The sequence goes on along the minus strand of JBEKPW010000019.1, from coordinate 62,142 downwards.
TGTTTTCCCAGGCCCCAAGTCAGGCAGGGCACGAAAACAAGGGGAGGCGTCCGTCGTCTTCAATAAGATAGTGGCTACGACCAACCTAAACCGTGGCCGCGAGGATGATCCCTACCAAAAAGTCGTATTCCATACGACTAGACACACCTTCGGGACCTGGCTCGCACAGGCAGGTAAAGACATAAAGACAATCCAAAAGCTCATGAGACATGCGGATATCAAGGAAACGCTCCGATACATGAACCACGCGCCCGGCTATGCCGATCAGGTTATCAGTGAACTTGACGCTTCTTGGGACGCCCCCGGCCACGTCGAGGCGGAGAAAGAGTCTCTTCCTGCAAACGTGATACAAATGCCTCTAGCGCGATAGGACGATACCTGACGCTGCCACCTTTGCCGCCGATCCGGACGAAATCCGGTCCCTCTTTTCCCCCTTTCTCCCTCTTGGTTCTAGCGTGTTCGAGCCAGGAGGGAGAAACACCCAGTTTAGCTGCCGCCTGTTTTGTGTTAAGTAGCAGCCGTCCATCAATTGCTTCGCTTCCGCTCTCCATAATTTTCCTTCTGTCTTGGGTTCCTGAGTTTATGGAAGCGGACCTGGGAAAGCCCCTGATGGTCCCCTTAATCCGCCTCCGGAATGCCCCTCTTCCGTTATCTCGTCATACAGTGCAGCCGCTTAAAACACTCGGCCACAATTCCGGCCTGTTCTCGGATAATTTGTGATGAGATCCCTATCGTGTAGTTCAGCGCCTCAGTGACTTTCTCTACTGAAACGCTACACAGTACACCCGAATCGTCCAAGGGGATTGGCAGGCAGTTTGCAGGTGGCATCTTACCATCTCTTTTGACGAAGGTTGGATTGCCGCGCGTGCAATAAAAGTGGGAACAGGACAGGCAATATAATAGTTCTATGAACAATGGCAGGCCTAAGACTTGTTTGAGCAGGAAGTTTGTTTTGCATCTAACATTGTCCTGAGTAAGGGTTTTGAAAAGATACCACCTATACGCGGGCATCCCCATGCCCGCGTCTTGTATTCTCATCTTATGAGAATACTTTTCTTTCAAATCTTGTCTTTCAAATTGTATTCTCATCTTATGAGAATACTTTTCTTTATCCATTTCTTTATGCTCCAAAAAGCGCCAAATGTGCTACAATATCATTTAGATACGAGATGCGTCGTTAGCTATTAAGCTAACTTAGTGTTAGCTATCAAGCTAACGTCCTGTCTTAATCAGTTAGCTATTTTGTTAACGATCCTTTCCCAGTGTTAGTTATCTAGCTAACGGTATGAATGAAGGTTATCTGAATTCAAATCCATGGTATCTGGATCATCTAACTCCCCCAGATCCTCACTCATCTCCGTTTCTTCTATAACCTCCCCGAGTATGTTAACATACTGCTTGTTAGCGTCCTGAATCTGCTCTAACATCTGAACAGCATGCTCAAATCGTTCAATACTACGTTGAAATACTTCTGGATGGTGAACGCCATGTTCATCGGCAAAGCTTTCGATTGCATCGTACCAACGCTCATGATCTATCCTAATATAGTGGTGCTCTTTCAGAAACATCGTAACATCAGAAGTAACATTCATCAGTGCATAGTTGGGGCCGACATATCTATCACGCCCAATTATCCATTCAAGAATTCGCCTGCTTTTTATTAGTTTTCCCTTTGCACGCGAAATAACAGGCCGAGCGCCTTTCAAAGGGATACCCAATATTTTTGCAATTTCATTGCATGGTGGCCATTTCCAACATAGTCGATAGCCCTGTATATCCTTCTTATAGAACCCTAACGTCATTCTGCAAATGAGAAGAAAGAGTGCGGTCTCATGGTTCGTTGAACGGATTATCCGGTACAACAGCGAATTTGGAAATTGAGTGTACGTGCGTGGCCGTGTGTGCGAGTCTAGAAAGTAGGATGATAAGGGATTGGGTGATGTTTTACGTTTTTTCTTTGTCATTGTTCGGCCTCCTTCTTCCGAATTCTTCAAAAATTGATATCTCCATGTTCACTCCCCCAGGTCTCTGAGGCTTTTCTTCAGATAGTAATCAGCCCCAATGCAATCGAGCATGGAAGTGATTTCCATCTTGAAAAGATACCAATCGACCTTGCCACTTACGCCTTTGTTGTAGTTCAATTTTCCGATTTTCCAATGATCTACGACAGGATTCAGCGCCTTCACTAGTGAGATTGCCTGTGCTGGATCAATTACCGGTTCCATGCTGACCCATGTCTTAATTCCCCTTTGGTTTGCAGCTTTAATTGCCTCAACTCTGTCGGCGAGTGCTGCAGCATGCGGCTCCCAAAAGTCGGCATCATGTTGAACAGACAGGACTAGAGTGGTCCCGAAGCTACATTTTTCATATCTTTCGAGTAGATCAAAATCCCTGCACGCCCGAGTCCCCCCTTTGGTCAACACGGTGAACCGCAGGTCATTTCGAGCAAGGATCTCTATCGCCTGCCGGGTAAGCCCGGTCTTAATCTCCTCTGGAGAGTAGGGGTCACTGGCAAAACTCAGCAGGATTTGACGGCCGTCTCCGATTTTGCGCAGAGCGCTGGCGTCGTGTTCCAGCTTTTCTAGTGCGCGCTCTTTGGTTTTGACGTTGGAATGAAAAGCAGCCCTGTTTTTACGAAAGGCAAGCGGGCCGTAGCAATATCGGCACTCGTGCTCGCATCCAACCCTTAAATTTACAGCCAGCGGCGAATACTCGCGTGCCTCTCCTTTTGGTTCATATACAATTTTCAATTTTTCCACACTTTTCCCTTGCCTGAGTGTTTTTTTAGTAACGTCAGCTATTTACGATTATCCTCTTCAAACAATCAATTTCGATTAAAGGGGCTTTTAAGTTGATGCTTATTCTAAAATTCTCGCTCATCTGCATTTTCTCCTTTGGTTTCAACTTAATAAAAATTTCCATTTTCTATTTTCTTTTAGTGTACCTGCAATTTTCCAGTAGCTATTCAAAAAATTTAGCCCGTAAATTCAGGAACTTGTCGATCATCTGAGATAGAGGAGATGGGATTATTGAATTTTGCGAAGGCTATAAAGTCTTACTGTGAGGGTAGATGGTGATAATATCGTTATTTTTGACTTCTACAACAGTTTATAATTTGGCGCTGGAAGTGGTAAATACTCTAATATTGATTATTTTTGACTCGCCCGGACCCGGACCCTGAAGTTCCTGAGGCTTTCAGTCATCTCGGGGGTCTTGCGCAAGAATGAGGTTGGCCTTAGGATTGCGCCATGCTTAGTTTTCCGCAAAGCTTGATAATAACCGACCGCATAAATCATATTCCCCCTTGGCCCCGCTTTTCCCAGTTTCCTAAAAATACCGTAGTGACAGAATGCGGCGAGATATGTTTTGACCGAGGGTTGAGAGATATTCAATTCTTCCGACATCGTGGAATAGTCTGGAATGAAAACAGCACATCTTTTCCCGGTTGCCCCATCATGTAACTTATCATCCCCACAGATTTTTTCGGCCAGAGAATCCGGGATTACCCTTTCCCATGCATACTCGAAGATTTTTAAGAACTGAGTCTCTTTGATCCGGGAGAGGATTTCGGGGTCTTCCGCAATCCACTTTGGCATTCTCCAAGATCTTCTATTCTTTGAATATTGTAGTTTCAGCCTCAGTTCAAAATCAGCCATTAATCGGAGAAAATTCTGATGCCTCAGATTGAGGAAACTGCGAATCTTCGGACCGTTACCGTCGAAAGTCTTCAACTGTTGCTCGATCCATTCGAGAAATCTCCAATATTCTTCTCTCTCGACATGCTCCAACATGAATTCAATATACCGTCGCACCATTCCCGGCGTTTTCTCCCATGTCGCATCATCGATTTTTTCGAAAAATTTAAATGGCATGCCTTCTACCTAATGAATGTTTGCGGAAAACGCCCAATGGAGCCAAGTGTGAGGGCCACCTTGCTGAGAAACTATGCCTGAAGTAACCGAAGTATTCAAGCGGCTTCACCGCGAAAGCCCAAAGGCGCGAGACGCATGAAGCACGAGGAAGTAGCCGAAGAGTTAAACCGGAGATGATTCAAGACCCGGCTTGGCAGAGAGCATACGGGACAGATTGTCCAGAACATCTTGCGGAAATGGAATCTGATGATTTTCTAGTCAGGATGAAATAATCTCCTTGCTTTGTTGTAATATCTTTTTCGTTTCTTCTGGTTTGTGGAAGAGTTCGTAGTTTTTTATTGATTCAGCAAATCCATGCACGCTAGAATTTATCATTTCTGGATTTGGACAAGAACTCTTAAACCTAGATGAAAGCTCCTGCGCTTTAGTTGAAAACGCTGATACATTATTTTTATAATCGATCATTGAACCCTTGGGATTAGTAACTGCATCAACAAGAGTACATGCATTAACGTTGATATCAGTTGCAATTGTGGCTAGTTGGGATATATCTGTCTCCTTGAACGATAATAAATATGATGATAACTCGTTGAGTTCTGCTATATACGTCCTATCCTCCTGTCTATTTCTGTTGACATAAGGTTCCTCTGTTGCCCATGCTTCTGCTGCTGATCCATTAATGTTAATTATTATAGTCATAAAATGATATACGCCATCATAAATAGCTAAATATTTGTTAATGATAACGTCAGATTTAATATATACGCTATTTGCAATACTAATTCCAATCGTATTCCTAAACGCGACGACTACTTCATTGAGACTGATCGCTTTATCAAAATATGGATCGAGTTTGAGAGCGTTGCTAATGTTATCCGATGCAAGAGCAAGTTTATTAACAATCTTAGAATAATCGGCCTTCTTTTCGCCCAATTCCGACGTGGTTTGGATCAGAGATGCCCGCTGTTGTTCATCATCGTATGTTATACATTCATTGAATAAAGATATACTCTCTTGGAGGTGGGAAAAGATTAATCCTGATTCTTTCAATGCTCGGCGGGCTTCAGCGTGTTGTGGAAAGATTTTTAGGAGTTCGTAGGAGGCACTCACAACGTCTTCATGGTTGTGATCGCCTTTACTTACCTTAATTCTTTCGAGCAGAGGGAGAGCTATCTCAACCTTTCGCAGCTCTTCAATTGTTTGCTCATCGTTCTTTTGGAGAACTGATAGTTCCTTTAAAATGAGATACATTTGATCGAGATCATTCTTGGTACGGGCTAATTCCAACCTATTCTTTGCGTTTTCTATTTTTTCTCTATTTTGGGAGCACCCAAAGAACAGGATGACCGCCGAACAAAGGGCCAGAGTACACAAAAAGTTTGTGCGCCTCATTTCTAGATTCCCCTCACATTAAGAATAGGCCAATTTATTCCCGATTACTGTTTCAATCAGAATACTCCCAACAGTAGCTTATTTACACGGAACGATTGTAACCGAATCACTCCCTTGGATTGGGTTTCCATCCTTGGTCTGTCCCTTTAGGATACCTTGAGTATCACCACACTGAAATGCAGCTTCCCCCGTGTTGAAGAAACAGATCAAGTCGGGGATTTTATCGCCATTGACATCTATGGGCATGGGTAGACAGAAGGCCAGACTCTTCTCATTCCCGCTGTGGCCGAATGTAAGTGAATCCCACTCGATTGATTTTGGAGCGTTAAAGCTTGGCGTGGAGAGAATAGCCACGGGGATCGGCACCCATTTAAGCATTATGTCTATGATATTAGGCTTGAACCAAGGATCGATGTCGATGGTGACCTTGAGGAAGGGCGGCGTCATGACGAAGGCGTGGATTTCACCGTTAATCATTCCCCACCCCGCAATTTGCCCCAAGTTATTGATTCCTGTGGCATCTTCGAGCGTCCATCCCGATGACGGGGACAGAAGAGTATTCAAGTTTATCATTTTCTCCCCGCTGTAGAGGAAGGCGAGAGTAGGGCCTGTGGTAGATTCACAATATCCCACGACCTGTCCGGAGTTGTTGATGCCGTTGCCATAGCTGTAAATGTAACTACCACCGAGGGTTCCTATATCTATCGTCCCCTTCCCCGGAGTGTAGATGAAGGCGTGGGTTGTGGCGTCTCCGGTAGTATAGGAAGAACCCGTGACTTGCCCTGAATTATTGATACTGTTACCGACGCTGTAACTGCCCCCAAGAGACCCTATATCTTGCATTCCGGCCCCCGGAGTAAAAATGAAGGCGTGAGAAGTGGTATCTCCAGAAATAGTGGACGTTCCAGTAACTTGCCCTGAATTATTGATACCGAACCCCTCGCTGTAACTGCCCCCAAGGGTTCCAAGATTCTGCATTCCAATTCCAGGAGTGTAAAGGAAGGCATTAGATCGGGCGCTTCCAGCAGTAACGGAATAACCCGTGACTTGCCCTGAATTATTGATACCGAACCCCTCGCTGTAACTGCCCCCGAGGGTTCCGAGATTCTGCATTCCAATTCCAGGAGTGTAGAGGAAGGCAGCTTCTGAGGTATTTCCGGTAGTGAGTGACGTTCCGACGACCTGCCCCAAGTCGTTGATGCCACTGCCAAGGGTGTCACTGCCCCCGAGAGTTCCAAGACCTATCATCCCAGACCCTGGAGTGTAGAGAAAGGCATCATTAATGCCCGATCCAGTAAAGGAGGTTCCCACGACCTGTCCGGAGTTGTTGATGCCGTTAGCGATGCTTTCAGGTCCCCCGAGGGTTCCGAGATCAGTGATGGTGTAATAAGCCGCCATGGCACTGGTCGCCAAAATTAGAACGAGCACTGCCGCTGTCATAAGAGCTATGAACATCCTGCCAATGAACTGTTTCATTTTAGTATTCCTATATTTTTGCGGGCAAATCAGAAGGGCTGAGAATATATTACACTACTTTTGCACGCTGTCACAATTTCAGCAAATGTCAAGAGGATTTTAAATGATAGGAATTTGGTAAAAGTCTACTCAAATACTCATTTATGTACTGAGGTTTAAGTGTGTTGGCAGCAATACGAAAGCGAATAGTAAATACTTAAACACCAGGGCGGGAAGCCATTGAGATTTCAGCACTGGCTAGCGGGACGATGTTGAGTATGGGTTAGCCTGAGATAATCGCGATTGTAGGGCATTCTGGAGGGTGGCCTGCGATTTAAGGGTGGCTACCGCCGAGAAAGACCTTGTGCAAAATTGAAAGGAATAGCCTTTTTTTGCTTAATAGGAGGCCAAAAAATTTGGGCAGGCGGCTTGTTTATTCGTCTTTTGCCTGAGTAGCAAGCAGGCCGCTGTCACCTGGCATGGCGAAACCTGCCGAATTGACTTCAAATCCTTGCTGAGTCAGCCTTTGTTACAGGCTTGACTTTTGTTTAGTAATGTAAACAATCTTCTGTCTTCCCAAGTGGCGAGAAATGCAGCGCAGGAAACATGTTGCGCGGAGCGGCATTTAGTAAATGTGCTGCGTTGCGCGTGGAGTGTATTTTATTCTGTTCCATATTATCGGCAACTTAGGCCACAGTCGAGCACAATGTTGGTAAACCTTTTTTTCCTCAAAATTTGGAATCGTGCGCGAATGGTCACATTGATTTGCAGCCCGATCATTTTTGGATATCTCGCACCCCCCCCGGCTTAGGCTTCCTTAAAGCCCAAGTCTCTTTAGAACAGCCTGGACCTGCACCAGTGACCATTGACCACCAAGCCGCGCTTTAATCCCCAGTTTGTTGAGTTCTGTCACTATCTGCCTTTGAGTCATCCCGGTCTTTTTGAATCCCTGCAAGATTGGTCTTAGAGTCTCGCTGAAAGCTTGTGCATTCTCCTGCCGTTTCAGGTTGTCTTTGGGAAGATTCGGGTTTCCGAGCTTTTTGCCTCTAGCCTTAGCTACAGCCAGCCCGTTCTTGGTTCTCTGGCTGATTAAGTCACGCTCTATATCGGCCATAAGAGCGAACATAGTCACCATAGTCTTTGAGGCTATATCGTGCTTGCCGTTGATAACCGTGTTCTGCTTAATCGCGATCAGCTTGACTTCCTTCTTAATGAGACTGTCCACAATCTGGCAAAGCTCACCCACCGACCGGCCAAGCCTGGATAATTCACTGACTATCAGGGTATCGCCTTTTTGGAGCCGACCCAAAAGTTCGTCTATCCGCCTCTGCTTTGTGGTCTTACGGCTGGAAATCTCGACCTGGAGAAAGTTGTCCACAGTCAGGTTATTAGTCTTGCAATATTCCTCAATTTCAAGCCTCTGGTTCTCTACGTCCTGTCTTGCCGCAATGCTCACTCTGAGATAGGCCCAAATCTTCATTTTCGACTCCCTTCGACATGATTAATCAAGCGTGACTAATCTTATAAACGTTCGTTTGACTATTGTCAAGGAAAATTTTTGACTCTGGGGCGGAAAACGGAAGGATTTCGCAGTTAGGGGAAAGCCTTGATACTTAGTGCACAGAATACGCTCAGAAGGCGTCTGGAATGCTCTACAATCGGTCCTTTTGCCTGAAACGCTGCAAACTACAGGTACGTGACAGACATTAATTGCGGTCTCTACTTTCTTCACTCCAAACCCTCGTGCAAATTGTGTTTTTCTTGACTTACGGGGATTATTCAATAAACTGTTCGTTACTTTCGGAACAATCTGGTGGAAATACAGTTATCTGATGCCGTTCCCATTGATGTGTACCCGTTGATACGTCATTAGCGTCACAAAAGTCCGTTCCTGTTCAGAGTATCGCTTCCGAATTTTGCTGCTTTTTAAGATCATCGTAATACTCGACGGAGGGGATTCATGAAAGCCGCAATATGCCTCATCATTTCTGTTATCATTCTACTTCTTACAATTCCATGCAAATCCCAAGATACATTCACTGAGGGATACAAGACAGCCAAATGGGGCATGTCTAAAGAACAAGTGAAATCAGAATTTAAGGACATGCCCATCAAAGACGATGGCAGTAACTTTAACTTTCCTACTACGATAGCCAATGAAGACGTTACTGTTATGTTCTTTTTTATACATGATATGCTATACCAAGTTATTTTGGGTTTTGAAATTAATACGTCCAATAAAAATAAGTACATTGCCCACTTCGACAGCCTCGAATCCCTTTTGATAGAAAAATACGGAAAGCCATCCAAAAAGGTGAGGCGTGGTAGCTCAAATAGGTATATACAAGATGCTGACGCAATTGCACTTGGAGAAGGTATATATTACAATGAGTGGAATACAAAAGAAAGCCAGATAACCCTGATGTTATCAGGCGACAAATCTGAACTTAACCTTGGTATCTACTATTTATGTCCAGCTCTTGAAAAGGAAAAGAAAAAGCAAGACAAGACAAAAGCCAAAGATAATCTATGAGGAGTAACTATAATGATGCAAAAATATTGCCTTGCATTCGCAATTGTCTTGGTCTGTCTACTCACTGGATGTACACAGCCGATATCAACAGAAGCTATAGACAAAGACATCGCTGACATTAAGTCCTCGATAACTCTTCTACAGACTCAGTATGATAATAATTCTTCAGAAAACATAAGACGACTAATCGAGTCAAATATATGGATTCTGAAGAATACTGAGTCAATGCTTGAACAGAAGAAGAAAGGACTGAACAGATTTATAACAATAACATATTCAATTGATGGCCACCTTTGTGATCCTACGCATTTAGCCTCAAATGTGGCATCACTTGAAGAATGTATTTCATCTTTAGATGCAGATATCGAAAAAGCTGTCACTGAAAGCAACCAGTATTCTGGGGGGGCGATTAAGGCCATAATCGAATATAGAATTGCCTCCATGACTCTGACCAGAAATGTTCTGCATCAAAAACTCCTGTCTGTAAAAAACAATATCCCTTTATATCTTCCAACGCCCACACAAATGTCAGAGGATTCAATTAATACCTCGTTGGCAGGATTAGACGAGGATCTCAAACGTATAAGAGAAGAGATTGCATTTGCCCAGAAAGAAAGTGACCAGTACACCGGTGGAGTTATAAAGGGCCTTATTGAAGTTAGGATTGCGACAATGAAACTTTCGGAATCGTTGCTACTGCAAAAAAGGGTGTGCCTTGCCAATGGACTGCTTGTCTATTTACCTGCGGCATCGAGTGGCTCAACGGAGACAGAAAAGAGGATTCCAATGAAAGGTAGTATTCTGGATAATCTATGACATATTTGGATGGAGCTGGTCCGCACTGAAGCGCATTCGCTATCCTGCCCTCATAACAGATGCAACCTCGCTCCCCTGAGAGGGTATTAAACTTCTATCAAGAAAGGACCACGGGTATGAAAAAGTTGATCCTGGCGGCGACTATGGCGCTACTGATTGTGCCATTCATTTGTGTGCCTGTCATTGCAGGAGATAAAACCAACAAAACGTCTAAGGTGAAGGTGGGCAAATTTTACGACGGCCAAGAGGGTTATTTTCTGAGCATACCGACTGGCAATCAATCACGCTGTGTTTGGGTGTGGGCGGGGGGGACCGCTTCGGCCCCCGACATGCAGGTCACCAGCGCACGAACGGCAACAGAAAAACACGCGATTAGATTTCCTGACATGAGTTGGCTCAATCACTTCAAGGTTTACTGCGTTGATGATTTCGGAAATCTCTACGAAGGATCTTTCCCTAAATAGAGTGATTGCGAGGTGAAAGAGGAACTGGCAGCTCCGCTTCTCCCTCGTCGTCGGCTCTAAACCTGACAGCTACTTGTTCCGGTTTCTGCCTTCTCCACTGCAAGCCCTCCAGGGTTCTGCTCGATTTGCTTGGATATCGTAATACATATGACCGATCAGTAACCGTCAGCGCCTTGCCTGGAGGCAGGAGTTTTGAGTCATGCGCCCTGAATGTGCCTTAAAGCGTGCGACAATGTGTTTTAAATTGACTTTCTGATTCAAGACGATAAAAACCATAATGCATTAGTCAAACATCGAAGCTGGTAACAAGTTTAACAGGTGCAATGTGAAAATTGGCCGGAACCAACCGTGTCCTTGTGGCAGCGGCCGGAAATATAAGCGATGCTGTGGCGACCGCTCGAACAATGACGCGCCGCTACCGCCCTATTTCTCGGCATCGGCATCCCGTTTTTTAGAGCGCCATAAGGCTGATGAACTGATCCGTCAGCAGCAACAAGGGCTTGGGCGGCCCATCATTGCTATTAAATTCAAAGACCAGCAGCTAGTTGCTGCCGGAAATACACTGTACTTCTCGCCAAAGTGGAAAACATTTCCTGACTTTTTGCCAGGTTATTTAGGTGCAGTTTTAGGGAAAGAATGGGGGAATGCTGAAATTGCAAAGCCCCTTGCTGAGCGACACCTGGTTGTTCAGTGGTACCAAGAATACTGTCATCTTCAGGGGCAGCATTTGCATGACGAGCCTGGCGAAATAAAATCAATGCCAATGAAGGGCGTTGTCTGTTGCTATTTGGGCCTTGCGTACGGACTTTATCTTTTGAAGCATAATGTTGACCTCCAGGAACGATTAGTAAAGAGATTAAAGGACATGAAGCAATTCCAGGGGGCTTACTACGAGGTCATCGTAGCCAATAGCCTGATACGAGCTGGCTTCGAATTAACTTTGGAAGATGAAACGGATGAAGCCTCTAAGCACTGTGAATTTGCCGCTGTTTCCAAAAAAACCGGTAAGAAATATTGGGTGGAAGCCAAAATGAGAGGCGTGGCTGGAATGCTCGGGAAAACTGAAGTTGATGGAACCAGTAATTCTGATCCAACTTGTATGTTGTCAAGTCACCTGAGTGCTGCTTTGAAAAAACCTGCTGACGATGAAAGACTGATTTTTATTGATGTCAATACCGATCCGCAAACTGATAAGGCTATGCCTCCATGGATGAACATGGCGAACAGAAGGCTCGATGCACGTGAGAGAGATTTGAAACCTGGAGAAAGCGCATACGTATTTATAACCAACCTGTCATTTCACCGCGCCTTGCAAAGCGAAAAGATCGGGTGCGCGATTATACCTTATGGTCTGGGTATCTCCGACTTTAACAAGCCAGGGGCCTATCGTATTTCAGAGATTTATCGCAGAAAGCAAAGACACATCGATGCTTATGATATTGCGGAAGCTTTGGGGAAGTACCCCCAGTTGCCTACCACGTTCGATGGAGGCTTGCCATCGAGTCTAAATGGGAAATCTTATGAGCGAATAATCATAGGGGAAACGTATGCCTTCAAAGGGAAAAATGACGAAGATATTGTTGCGACGGTCACGACAGTAAACGTTGATGAAAAGGAGAGAGTTGCTTTGATTGGAACTTCTACCGGCCACATTTTTAAGCATCCGATGTCTGACGATGAATTTAACGATTACAGAAGCCATCCTGAGGCTTTTTGGGGCAACATTCAGCCGCCGCAAAAGCAAGTTAGTAGCCGCTACGAATTGTTTGAATGGCTTTTAGATTCCTTTAAAAATACTCCAAAGGCTCAGCTACTTGAAGCGATGAAGGATGCCCCTGATTTTTCCACATTACAGCAAATGGATCAGGCTGATTTGGCTATCGAGCACGCTGAGCGGCTTTGTTGGTCGGAGATGATAAAGTTTCCTGGGCAGTAGGTACCTGAAGCCTGGCTATTCGTTTAGTTTTTTGGAAAAACTGGACAAAATCCCGTTCTGTCCCATAAACTGAAATCACCCCAAGGCTTGGCAACAGGTTGCTGACGGGCAGGTAGGTTTCATAACTGGACAAAACGCCGACGTTACTATTTTTTGAAAAACGGCGGCTCACCCAGTGGAAAACTATCTCTGTTTCAACAGACACTTTTCATTCCGAACGGGAAAATTCAGAGTTTTTCTTGTGGGCCCGTTCTTGTGAGTCTTATCCCCTCTTACTCCGCACTTCATCACCCCTGATTAACCAGCGACCACGAAGGGCGGCCATCAGGCAATATCCTTCGGAAATCAAAGGGGGCATTTCTTACCCCCTGCCTGCCTCTGCGATTTTCCCCACTTGTTAGCACAGTTGTTAGCATAGATTGAAATAATCGGGGTATTTTTTCGTAGATCCCTGTCCCATAACGCTAAATAATCGTGCCATTTCCTATTCTGTGGCTCCCCCTCCTTCCGCCTGGTCTTCTCTTTTTTTAATTTTCCCCACACCCCGCAAAAGAATACTAGCAAAGGGAATCCGGTCCTGGACTAATTTTCCAGATGCTCCCCGGAGATGGAAGAATGGATTTTCTTTCCAAACTTACAGATTAGGGGAAGAGTTATGTCATATTGACAATATGACAATTTGTGATAAAATGAGAAAAAAATCGTTCAAGGAGGTCTTCCATGATTATCGCGATAGACAAGCGGGGAAGCATCAACCTTCCTGCATCGCTTCGGAAAGAGCTAAGGCTCAAGAACGGAGATCACCTGAACCTCTCAGTCGAAGAGGGGGGCATCATTGTACTTCAGCCCGTGGTGATTTACCCCACTATACAGCTTGGCGAACAAGGGCTCAGGAAACTCAAGGAAGCACGCGAGAGTGGAGCAGGCCAAATGCCCCCCTGGTTTGACAAAGAGATAGAAGATGCCAAAGCTGATTCCAAGCAAAAAATTTCTTGAAGACATCGAGGCGTTCAAGTCCCAAAGAGACATCATTAGGAAGCTCGCCAAGGCCCTCGCCTTCCTGGAAGCCAATCCCCACCATCCGGGATTAAACCTCGAACGGATTGTAAACGATCCCGGCGCCTGGAGCATCCGTGTGGACAGGCGCTATCAAATTTCTTTCGATCCGGAGAAGCTTCTGCCGTCAGGGGCTCCGGACTGGTCCGGCAGCGTCACCCTTTTGCCCGTGCTATCCCACGACGATCTTTATAGACGGCCACGCTAATGACCTGAGTTAGTTTCCGTCCGGAAAGGGCCCTTTTCCGCCTTGGCGGGCGGCTGAGCCGCAGCCGGGATGGCCACTCAAACCTTCGGCGGCGGCACAGGCAGGATCTCGACGCTATTCCTGACCTGTCCATGACCAGAGGCGGTACCCATGTACGGCCCCGCGCACCCCATCCCTTCGGCGGGCGAACTTGTCCTGAGTTTCCGAAGGAGGGCAACCTCTTTCCTTGCCAGGACGAAAAATGCCTTTCTTTTAGGTCAAAAATCCGAATCGAAAACTCCTGGTCGCTCATCTGGGGTTTCCGGATGGACACGTGTTAAGGATCATGCTGAAAACTTGCTCTACGAACAACGGCAGGATGCTCACCACAGGCTGTTCCGAAAAGTTCCCACGCGAAGATTGATCATCGACAGGCCAGGGAGAGACGCGAAGGGAATGACACTTTTCATGGCTTCAGGGTGTCACAAAAGGACGTGAAAAGCTGCTTCGAAAAGTTTGATGGGTTACGCTTCCGCTCCACCCATCCTACTGCTTGCACGTCCGAAGGCGGGACGGTCCGATCATGTATACGGCAATGGGCCGAGACTGTAAATTATTGCGCCTTATTGGATGCTTGCCCGCTCCTCGCTCCTCGCTTCCGCAGTCTTCCTATTTGGAGCTTAGTTGGCCGCGCATCTGGTCGAGTACCGCGTAGGCGATACGGCGCTGAGTTTCATCGTAGAACTTGATGTAATGGTAAGCGTTCGAATCCTCGAAGCCGCGCAAGGTTTTATGCTCTCCTCCGAAACCCGGGTCGATCACCCTTACGTCGTTTTCGATGGCATAGACTATGGGGTAATAGTAGCAGGTGGCGAAATGCAGGAAGGGTATTTCACGAAAGCTCCCCCAGTATCTGCCGTAAAGCTTTTCAGCTTTGTTATAGAAAAGGGCCATTGCCGTCCGCTTTCCTGACATTTGAGATACCGAGAAACTGCACCTGTGGCGGAAGTTTTCTCCAAGAAGCTTGAAGAAGGACTCGTTCAGAAAGGGCCTTATTCCGGGGCCCATGTGTTTGGTCCACGTTCGCCTGTAGAGCAGATGAAGTTCGTCGTAGAACGAGGCAGGGGCGTTCGAACCCTGAACCATACTGAAGTCGATTCCATAGTTGCGTATGGCGCGCCACTCCCGCTTTATTTTGGTCCTGCGGCTGGACTTAAATGAAAGCAGGAAATCATTGAAACTGCCGTATCCCCTATTGAACCAGAGCAGGTGCGCGCTGCTCAGCCGGAGATATCCGTGTTCGGCAAGGATGGAGTGCAGCTTGGACTCCTGGTCGACAAAGTAAAAGCGGGTAGTGGACAGGCCGCGTTCTTTTGAAATCTCTTCGATTTTTCCGAGCAGATCGGCAAAAATCCGTGAGGCATCCCGTCGCGGGTCAAGCAGGAAATCATACCCGGGCACGGGTGTGTAGGGGATACTCCCAACAAGGCCCGAGCCGAACGGCAAACCGGTAAGCTCCGACAAAAAATCGATCAGCCCGCCGTCTCCGAATTCCACCCAGGCGCGGTCCCGCTGATAAAGAGGCGCGATTGCGATCATTGCCGGTCCATCATAGATCGCCAAGTGTGCGGGGATATAGCCTCTGTCCGCCGAGATCGAACCGGACTTCTCGAGGGCGTACAGGTACTCAAACTCCAGCATGGGGGCTGCATGAAAAGTCAGGCTGTTCCACTCCCGCGATGGAATTTCCTCGATGCGAGAGAATATTTTTACGCGGTTTCCCATCTGGCGAGATGAATTCTCCTGTACTATTTTACAACCTGATGTTTCTCGATTAATTATAATTACCGGATCGTATTGTACCACAACTCCCGGCGATGTGCTTGTGCTTCAGGATTTTCGGGCCGCCGGTACAAATGCCTACAGGAGATCAAGATGCTTCCCGATTCAATCTCTTCATTTATCAAAGGCCATCTCGACAGCTTCGTAACGGAACTGGCGCAATTTCTCTCGATTCCCAGCGTGAGTACACTGAGCGAGCACGAGAAAGACATTCTCAGCGCTGCCGAATGGGTGCTCGACCAGGTAAAGAGGTGCGGATTCACAGGCAGAATCTACCCTACCGAGCGCCATCCGATAGTTCTTGGGCGTTCGCCTGAAGTTCCCGGCGCACCCACTTTGCTGATCTACGGCCATTACGACGTCCAACCGCCCGATCCCCTCGATGAATGGCAAACCCCTCCTTTTTCCCCCGAGGTTCGGGATGGCTACATATACGCCCGCGGCGCTTCCGACGACAAAGGACAGCTTTTCACTTATATCAAGGCGATAGAGGCCGTGCTGCGCACCGGACAAAAACTGCCGCTCAATCTGATTATCCTGGCGGAAGGTGAGGAGGAGATTACAAGTCCAAACCTGGAAAAATTTCTGATGGACCACCGCGATGAGTTGCGCGCAAACGCCGTTGCGATTTCAGACAGCGCACAATTTGCCCATGGAATTCCCGCCATCACTTATGGCTTGCGAGGCATAAGCTATCTGCAGGTGGATATCCGTGGACCGCGTGTCGACCTGCATTCGGGCGGGTTCGGAGGTATAATCTACAATCCTGCCCAGGTATTGGTGGACATTCTCCAAAAACTCAAGAACCCGGATGGAAAGGTAGCCCTTCCCGGTTTCTATGATGACGTGCTTGCTCTTCAGGGCTGGGAAAGGGAGGAAATGGCCTCTCTTCCCGTCGATATACAGGCACTCAAGGATTACCTCGGGGTTTCCGAACTTACGGGAGAGCCGGGATACTCAATGGTGGAGCGCAGGACGGCCAGGCCCACGTTGGATATCAACGGACTATGGAGCGGATTCTCCGGTGAAGGTTCAAAGACGATAATCCCGGCAAAGGCAGGGGCAAAAGTGAGTATGCGGCTGGTTCCAAACCAGGTTCCCGAAAAAATAGACCAACTGTTTCACCAGTTCGTAACCGCCAACTGCCCGCAGGGGGTAAGCGCTACAGTTACCAGCTTCAACAGGGCTGATCCCGTCCTGGTCCCAAGAAACACCCCCGCCATGCGGGCGGCTGAAAAAGCAATAGAGACAGGGTTCGGCAAAAAACCTGTGTTTATAAGGGAGGGTGGTTCAATTCCCGTCGTCAACATGATCAAGAAACATCTCGGTCAGGAGAACATCCTGCTGCTGGGCTGGGGAAGTCCGGACGATGGTGCTCATTCTACCAACGAACGATTTTGCATCGAGGATTTTCATCGCGGAATCCGCTCGGCGGCCGCCCTTTTCTATGAAATGGCGGGATAAATGAAAAACTCCACGCTCCGCGAGGTCATTCGGGTGACCTCATAAGCCATTGAAGCCTGTCGGGCGGAGTTAGTTTTCTGTTTTTGAGGAAAACAATGCTGATCCGCCGATTCCTGGGGTCATCGGGCGAGTCGGTGAAAAGAGGCACTTTGTCTGCAAAACCTACAACTCTGCAAATCCGGCCCGGTTCGATGCCGCTCTGTTCAAGTTCGCGCCTGGCCGATGAGGCCCTGGCGACAGATAGTTCCCAGTTTGATATCTGTTCGCTCCGCGTCGGTGAAGAATCGGTATGCCCTTCCACCGCAATTTCGTTAGGAAAATTCTTAAGAATGGACGCAACCGTTTTGACCATTTGCTTGCCCAGGTCCGAGAGTTCAGCGCTTCCAGCGGGAAAGATGGGGTTTTGCTTTGAATCGACAATCTGAATCCGGATACCCTCCTCGGTAATAGCTATATAAAACTGATCCTTCCCTACCGCCACATTCTGGTCAATCCCGGTCATCAGCTTATTGGCAAGATCGTCATTGGTAATACCGCTCTGGTGCTCGCCCGTGTCGACTACATCTTCGCCTCCGAAATTCTGCCCGGCGGGCCTCACTCCACCCTCTTGCATGAATGATTTTCCACTTTTTTCAAAGAGGCTGAAATGTTTGAAATACATAGCCAGAACGGCCCTTTTTTCCTGAGAAGTCATGTTGAGGAGCCACATCAGCAGAAAGAAGGCCATCATGGCGGTAACGAAATCCGCGTAAGCCACTTTCCAGCTTCCGCCGTGCTGTTCGGCGTGGGCCTTTTTCACTCTTTTTATGATGATCTTTTTGGGCTTGTCTTCTTCCATGCCTATTTTTTCTTGGCCTTCTTCACCACGGTCTCGAGTTCCAGGAAAGACGGCCTCAGATCGCCCGGAACGACCCTTCTCGCGAACTCTATCGCCACCTGCGGAGAAGGAGTATTTATGAACGCAAGCAAAGCCGCTTTGATAACCGTTAGAAATTCCCGGTCCTCATTTGCGATATGCTCGAGGTTGCGCGACATCGGTCCAACGAAACCATAGCACAGCAGAACGCCCAGGAATGTGCCCACCAAGGCCGCGCCTATACTGTGGCCGAGAACTTCGGGGGGTTCGCTGATTTTTTTCATCGTGAGTACGACACCCAGCACGGCGGCCACAATACCAAGCCCGGGGAGTGAATCGGCGACACTGGCGACGCTCTTGGCCGGTATGAGGGCTTCTTCGTAATGCGCCTCGATTTCGTAGTCCAGAAGAGAACCCATTTCGTGGGCTTCTATATCCGTTATGGTCAGAGTGCGCAAGGTGTCCGCCAGAAACTCCAAAGCGTGATGATTGGTGAGAAACTTGGGGTACTTCTGAAAAATCGGGCTTTTTCCCGGGTCGTCCAGGTCGCTTTCTATCGAAACGAGCCCTTCTTTTCTGATCTTGTAAAATATCTCGCTCAGCAGGACAAGCGCTTCCATGTAGTCGCTGCTGGAGTAGATCCTGCTCTTGAACATACGCAGGAAACCGGCCTTGACGGCTTTTATCACCTTCATGGGCGAAGAAATAACAAAACCGCCGATGGCGGCGCCGAAAATAATAAGTAGTTCCGCCGGCTGAATCAGGAGACTGAGATTGCCCTCCTCCATCAGGTACCCGCCAATGACCGAACCCAGAACTACCGCCATGCCAATGAAGAGGAACATTTAAGCTGTACGGCTCCTTTTTTTCCGCAGAATTTCGCGCTGCTTTTGGAAAACATATTTTTCGATCTGGTCGCGGATATCATCGTCAATCTCGGTAAACTCGATACAGAGTCCAAACTTCTCTTGTGCGGCATCGCAATTGACCACTTTCCCATACACGTAAAGAATCGTAAAGGAAGCGGTCGGAAGCATCAGCCTTATTTCGACAAGATCACCCGGGGCATAGTGCTCGTTGAAAGATGTGCTCAGTCCTCCGGCGCTGATGTTGACCCTGGCAAAATCGAGTTCTCTATTGCTGTTCGATTGTAGTGCAAGCAACTTGATGATTGAGTCGAGCTTGGAGTTGAGCATGTGCAAACAAGCCGAGAGGGTCTCGTCTTCGACTTCGGGCATCTCCCGATGTGCTGTCAAAGCGGGCTCGACAACTATGCGCGACCTCAGGCCATGCCGTTCTTCTTCCAATACCGGGCGAATCCTGATGGGCAGAAATGCGCTCACGCGAGCGTATTCTCTCAGCGTGCGATACAACTTATCCTCGTCTAATTCCTGAAAACCGTCCATTCGAAGAAAAACCTCCAAGCGCCCAAGATCTAAAGGGATTATCGATTATGGCGCAAAATTTGGCTCAACCCGCTCCTCTTCCATCAATTAACATCACAAGGGAAATCGGTTGTTTTGCGATCCGTCATGAAGAAAAAAACTGTTTTGAGAAAAGGACCAGAGGGGAATGGACTTACATGATTCCGGTGTGTCCCATGGACAAGGAGCACCGGAGCGACTGGCTCATTTCGGGCGGGGATAAACCCCGCCCCTACGATTCATGTTGGGTGGCCGGGCGGGGATAAACCCCGCCCTTGGGGTTCTTGTGGGGCGGATGTGGGGGCGGGGTTTATCCCCGCCCGCAAGGGGAAACTTTCCCCCGCTTTTGAGCTTTCGCAATTTTGCAGAATTTTTAGCACACAATCGATCTATCGGGGTTTTACTGCGCCGACGATGCAGTCCATTCTCTCGCCGGTGCGAAGGAGCCTTGCATTCTTGAAACCTGCTTCCTGCAGCCCTTGTTCCACTTCATGAAAAGTGTAAGTGTCCCCACCCTGCGTATTGACCAGCATATTTATTGCGAACATCGCCCCCTCCGGAGGCCGGGTTCGTTGTTCATCCATTATGTGGTCGCGAATCAGGAGCATGCCGCCGGGGTCCAGGGACCGGTAAGCCTTCCTGTAGAGTTCCAGGTTCTGTTGGCGGCTGTTCTGGTGAATTATCGCAGAAAGCAGGGCCAGATCGCATCCTCCTGGCAGATCATCGGAATAGAAGTCCCCGGCTATCAGTTCGACGCGGTCCAGTAAACCTTCCGAGGAAAGCCGCTCACTCGCTATTGGAATTACATCTTTCAAGTCAAACAGGATTGCCTTCAACTGAGGGTTGTGTCTTAGAAATGCGATGGTGTAAGTGCCTGATCCTCCACCAATATCCAGAAGCTTCCGGTAGCCGCGCAAGTCCAGAGAACCGGCTATCTCATCTGACAGAACCCGGCCGATAACGTGCATCGCCCCGATAAAAGCACGCCTGCTGTCCAGGTCCATCGGCCTTGGCGGTTTTTGCTCAGAGCCGGGACCTCTTTGGACGACTTCGGTCAAATCGCTCCAACTTACCCACAACCGACTCATGTGCAGCAACATTGGAAGCCCGGACGCGGGGTGTTTCGATGAATATAAAGCGCCCTCCCCGGTGAGCGAATAGGCCCCGCCGTCTTTATTGAGCAGTCCGAATGTGACGAGACAATCCAGGACCCGTTCGAGCGCTCTGCGGTCAAGACCTAATCTTTCGGCCATTTTTTCTGCGCTCGTAACGGAGTCCTGGATACTTGTAAAAAGATCCAGTTCAGCGGCGCTCAGGATAATCCTGCTCCGCATAAAGGCCCTGGCTACCGCCATAATGTCTTCTTTGTCTTCCATGCATGTTCCTTCATGTTAGAGTTGAGATGCGCAGAGGTTTTCAGTCTACAGCAAGGGGCAAACTGAAGCAACAGTCCAAATGGAGGCGAGCTTCTTCAGATGAAGGTCCATCGATCGGGTGTTCGAACGCTTGATTTCTTTCCGCCCCGGTGGTATTTGTCATAATTCATTATTTCTGGTGGGTGTAGCTCAATTGGTTAGAGCACTGGGTTGTGGCCCCAGAGGCTGCCGGTTCAAGTCCGGTCACTCACCCTGGAACTTGCTTGTATAAGTGCGCGTAACAAATTTAAGTCTGTCACCCCGGCGAAAGCCTGGGTCCAAGAGGATTTCTTGAGATGCAAAGGACATCCGGATTCCGGCTCTTTTGGCGTCGAAAAACGCCGGAATGACGAGATCAGGGTGTTCCATTGAATTAAGAACGCCAATCTACGAAAGTAAGTACCAGGGATAATAAAGGCGTATGTTCGCGAAAAATGCACCTTGGCTGCATAGTCTCCCCTCAACACATTCAATAATTTTTCCGCGTTATTAACTTTTCAGGGAACAATCCAACAGATCCCCCAAGAAGAAAGCCAGGAGCGGGGATACCTGGCTTCTCGGGGCTATAGTCGGATTGTTATAAGTGGCGATTTATGCCTGCTGTTAACCGCTTGTTTCGAAAAACTTCTCCAGGCTGGCATAGCTGCTGTCGATGGCGCTCTTCAAGTTCTCGCAGGCTTTCTTGTTTATGTCCACCCATTGCTTCAACGCCTTCCTGCCCTCTTCCGGGAACCAGGATGCCCCTTCGAGCAGCGTACCGGTTTGCTCCCATATCATGATCAGACTCTTGATCATTCCGTCGCTGGAAGCCCTTTGCAAATCGATCATTTGTTTCACCATTCTGAATTGCTGATTCATAATTCTTCCTCCTTGGCATTTTTGGGGGTGTGCAGATTATGGCCGTTCGTCAGCAAATGTTATTCGCACCTGCGAGAGACAAATGAATAGAAGTGGACGAAAACGATCCGTGAAATGACTCGTCGACTTTAGGGTAAGCTAATCCCCCAGCTTTATCGAATCAAGCGCTGTTGAAAATAATTCAAGGGTTTCTATCAATGCCCCTGGTTCGGATCGCTTCCTGATCGCCGCTCTCCACGTGCTGAGGTTGCCAGGGTCCGCTTGCGGGTTCCGGGAATACAAGCAGCCGGCGCCCGGCAAAATTCAATACCAGCCCAACAAGGCTTGCCGCCGATTTTGCCATCCATGGAACGAGTCCGGCTTTCATCAAAAATTTGGTGAGTTCAACGTCCAGGATTCCCAGCACGCATACCACGAGTAAATAAATCACTATTTCCTTCGGTGCGGTCCATTTCGCCTTGTGCTGGAACAACAGCAGGATACACAGCACATAGTTCACGGCGGCCGCCAGCAAAAAAGCGGACAGCGTAGAGACGGTGGCGGAGTATCCCGACGAATAGGCCCCAAGGAAAGCAGCTAGATTGATAAGAGCCGAAAAACCCCCTATGAAAAGATACGCCATGAACTGGACCGGAAACGGAGCTTGATGCAGATTGTACCGCATAATGCAGTAGATCGCTCTCAAGCCGTCCCTGGCGCCGATTTTTTTGCCTTCCTCATATGTTCGTCCGTAGTATGAAATGCCTGCTTCGTAAATGCGAAGACGCATGTTGGCAATTTTTGCGACTATTTCAGGTTCGAAGCCAAACCGGTTCTCCTGGATAGTGATCTTCTGAAGTATGTCTCTGCGAAAGACTTTGTAGCCGGTTTCCATGTCGGTTAAATTCAAGTCCGTAAACATGTTTGAGACAAGGGTAAGGAAACGGTTTCCCAGGTAGTGCCAGAAATAGAGTACCCGGTGCTCCCCCGTGGATAGGAACCGGGAACCCAATACCACGTCGGCGTATCCGGATATAAGCGGCCTCAAGAGTCTCTTTAGATCCGATGGGTCGTATTCCAGGTCCGCATCCTGAACGCAGACGAAATCACCCGTAGCTTTGGCAAACCCGGTTCGTAAAGCCGCCCCTTTTCCCTGGTTTTTCTGATGCCTGAGCACGGTTACCCGTTCGGGATATTTCTCCGCCAGTTCGAGCGCAATCGCATGACTGCCGTCAGTCGAGCAGTCATCCACTATGATTACCTCCAGCAACAGCTCAGGCTCGGCTATGGATAAGACTCTCTCCAGGCACTCACGGAGGGTCTTGCGTTCATTGAAACATGGAATGACGATACTCAGGCATGTTTTGGAGTTTTTTCCAGGACTTCTTTCCATGATTTCCTTTCAAAGCGTGGGCGGTTGGACCCACATTGGTACGCGTCCGCGCACCCCCTCCCTTCGGCAGGCGAACTTGTCCTGAGTTTCCGAAGGAGGGCAAGCTCTTTCCTAGCCAGGACGCAAAATGCCTTTCTCTTAGGTCAAAAAATCCGAATCGGAAACTGCTAGTCTCTCATCCGGCATTTCCCGCTGGAGATTAGCAGGTACCGTTGCTATTCACAAGAGAGCATACCGGAGTGGGGGCGACGGATGACAGAGAAAATCAAAATTAGCCATGTTTCGGAAATCGCTCCTTTTCTCGAAACCGGATTGACATACGGACCATTTCAGAGGTAGTTTTCTGCTGACTCAAATCGATCAGCGGAGGACAATCATGAGAAACATTGTTTTTGCCATGGCGCTTCTGATTTGTTTTGCGGTCCAGAGCATCGCGGCAGACCTGAATGCCGTCAGCGGTGTATACGTAAACAAAAGTGACGACACGCAATTCCTCACGCTCCGTCCGGATGCGACCTTTTTTATTAAACAAAGAAAAAAGCCGCCCGACAAAGAAAACCCTTTCGTTGAACTTTCCGGAAAATATGAACTGAACGAGGAACAGGTAAAACTCCTGCTTGATGATGGCAGAACCGGCAAGGGCCAGCTTAAGGAAAACGTCTTCACGGACGGCCAGGGCCAAATGTGGGTAAAAAAATCAGAACAGGAGCAGAATGTAGCCAGGCCGAAGTACAAACCATGGTACCGCTAGCACCCTTCTCAAGACAACTGCCGGAATTTTCAGTTGCCAAAAAGAAGAAGCGCCGCGCTCAGAGAAACCACCGATAATATCGTGGAAAGGACAATCCCTGCTGCCGCCAGATCGACGTCACTATTCAATTGGGATGATAGAATGCAGCTCGCTGTCGACGCGGGTAGAGTGAAATAAACCATTCCAACTTTGAACGAAAGCCCGCCAACCCCCAATGCGGTCATTATAAACATTTTTCAATCCTGCTAATCCAATCCTGTCAAAGGATTTTTGCCTCTCCATGACTTGTCTGCGACCAGTCCTCTGCGGTGTCCCAACGGGACGTGAGTTGCTGCGGTGAAAAGCTCTTCGCGCCTATGCTGTGAACACTTACCTGCGTGGGGCGTGGCCTGCCCGGATTTGACAAATCCGGTTGCCTTGCTATATTCGAGGTGAGCCCTGTTCATTTCAGGGCGTGTAAATTACGGCATCCTTAATTCGGACATAAAATGCAAGTCGAGTCGATTACAAATCAGGGGCTTCACAGACTGAATAACGAGGACCGGTGCCTGGTCAATATCCTGGACAATGACTGCGCCCTGCTGGCTATTGCAGATGGAATGGGCGGGCACGCCGGGGGCGAAGTCGCAGCGGAACTTGCCCTGGAAAGCTTCGCAGGCTATAGGCCCAGCGGCCCTGATATTCGTGCCGCACTCCTCAATCAAATACTGGAAGCTCAGAAAAGGGTCGTGGAACGCTCCCGCGCATGTCGTTCCCTCAAAGGCATGGGCACGACGCTCACCGCCCTTTTCATCACCGGTAAGTCGGCTTTTTGGGCACATGTCGGAGATACCCGTATATATCTCCTCCATGAAGGATCGCTCACCAGGATAACAGAGGACCATACAGTTCCAGGCATGCTGCTCAAAAAGGGCGAGATCACCCTGGAACAGGCCCGGGTTCACCCTTACGGCAATGTTTTGACAAGGTGCGTAGGCAGCTGCTGCGATCGTCCCGATCCCGATTCAGGCACGTTTGGTCTGACACACGGCGATCATGTCCTGCTTTCTTCCGACGGACTTCATGACCTTATCTCTGACGAGCAAATCGCGGCTTTTCTATCTGTCGACGTTACCTTAACGGAGAAACTCGACCGGATGATTTCCGCGTGCCTGGAGGCTGGTGGAACGGACAACATAACGGCTGTCGTAGCCAGGATTTAAAGTAATTAAAACGATCCCGCTCGGCGCGGCGGACAGGGTCCCCAAAGTTCTGCCCATTTCGAAAAACCTCGCGAAGCGTCGAGATCTTTTCCCCTCGATCTCCAGGAGTTATTTTATTTGCGGAGTTTTGCGCACACGGTCGCGCGCCCTCAGCTCCCGTCGGCAACTCTGCGTGCAGAAACGCACACTAATGCATGCAGGGTGCAGTTGGAGCGATTTGCAGCCAAAACCGCCGGCAGCGCTCCCAGGGATTCCACTATCAGAACAGGTGTTCCGGTGGTGGCCCAATCGAACAGCTTCATCGCCGAAAAGATCGGCAGGTTGACGCAGCCGTGCGAGCAGTGCCCGCTCGCGATGTCTCCCGCGTGGATCCATACGGTCCCATAGATCCTCAACGCCCATGGCATGGGAGCAGGCTCCCCGTAAGCATTGGGATAGCTCCTCGACACGTGGTTCAAGTCCTTTTCCTGTACGGTGTAAAGACCCTCTGCCGTCGAGCTGTTAACTCTGCCGACACAGATATACGTGTCCCCCACCAGTTTGCCTCTTTCGTACCAGCCTATGTATGGCAAATCTTTGACAATCAAAATGAATTTGGGCAGATCGGCCACGTCGGGAATGTATTTTGCCAGCGGCGTCCAGCTTTTGAATGCAGTGAAATCGTTTGGAACTTTTATTGATTTTCCGTCTTTGATGTCATCTGCGATGTAGTCGAAATCCCTGGCGTTTAACTTGGCAAGTAATCTCCTGCTGACGCTGGGGCTAAGGTCCCTGTCCCTTTTAGATATCGCCTCGAGTTCTTTGTCATTTATCACCCGCTGTGTCCAGGTCATATTTGGCTTTCGGCTTCCGCTATTCCCATCGGCGTCATTTGCCGCTCCAAGTCCCGACCAGATGACGGAATATGAGAACGATAACATAATCAACAGCACATAAAATCTCCTGCATTTCATCCTTGCTCCTCCATTGAAAGTACGGTTTCGTACTCTACAATTCCAAAATTCCAAACTTCAAAATAATCATCGTCTGATTACAAAAAAAAATTCAGCAAAAAAAACGGGCCCGCTGCCTGTTGGCCACGGACCCTTATTCCGGATGGGAACTTCGTTTGCATCGGCGCTCAGCTTATCGGAGGGCGTCTTCCCATGAGCACGGAAACAAGAAAGAAGACAATGAAAACATTACTTAATTCAACTACTTAGCCTTAAACTAAGACTTCCTGACCGATAGTCAATTTCAGCACCTGCTCACATGCTGCGCGTACGACGTGACGTCTATCGTTCTGACCGTGTACCGAAAGTCCTGCAAATAAATAATCAGGAAAGCGTGGGAGCCTGGGGGGACATGTGCCCCCCACACCCGCTCCGCCTCTGGTCATAGACAGATCAGGGATAGCGTCGAGATATGGCGCTGCGGCGGTGGGCCGACAGGCGAGCCGCCTCATCAGCTTACCGGGATAAGTCTGGCGTCTCCAGGCCGTAGTATTTTCGGTACAGAATCCGTTCATCGCGGCCGAGCGCCGCCAGCAGGAAAGTTGAATGGTTAAGGAGCGAAGCTTTGATAATCCCCTTGTGCAGGTATCTGTCAGGGGAAGAATAGACCGGGACCGGGAGGATTGATATGGCGCTCCCGCCCTGCCCCATTTTCCGGAATTTGCCTACCAGGTCTACATCTTCCATCAGGTAGCTGCGCCCGAAGCCGCCTGCCTTTTCAAAAATCTCCCTTCTGCAAAAAAGGCCCTGATCGCCGTATGGAAGCTTAAACAGGGCGGTTCTCAGATTGGCCCATGCAGCGATCAGCTCGAGCGCACGGTTCGACGGTAAAAACCGCAGCTTGAAGCAGCCAAGCGCTGCTGGGTAATCCCGGCAGGCCCTGCGGATCAGGTAGGGGAATTCCGGAGGGGGGACCGTATCATCGTGTAAGAAGAAAAGAATTGTTCCCCTGGAAAGAATAGCTCCGGCGTTTTGCTGGATACCGCGCCCTTTCCTGGTGCTCACAACCGCAAGAGATGGCGATATCCGCCGCAGGGCGGCTTTTTCAAATGCCCCCCCCTGCACGACAACGGTTTCGTCTCCCGGCCAGAGCAAACTCTCCAGGTACAGCAGCAAGGGCGAGAGTTTTTGAGGATCGGCTAAAGTGGGAATGATTATTGACAGCGAGCTGTCGAACAGGAAATCACGGGCCACTGGATCAAAATCCCGCTTGCAGTCGACATCGTGTCTTTCGGCGGCCAGATGAATTCGAAACCCGGCAGCTTCAAGTTCTCGTGCAGTTCTGGTAAAAACTTCGCCGGTTCCCCATGTGCGAAAATGAAAAGGAGCGCCAATCGGACGATCTGTCCCGATAAGATAGAAGCCGCCGTCAGCGGCCGGACCAAGCACTGCGGCTTTTTCACCTATATTCCCAAATGCCCCCTCTATATCTGTTGCCTCGATATCCGACAGATCGGTCCCGATGAGAACGGCCTTATTGGCGCCGGTTGAGAATGCGCCCCGAAGTGCGTTCGCCATGCGCACACCGAGGTGTTCTCCTTCCTGAGCACAGAACTCCCAGGGGCCCCGGAATTTGTTCTTTAATTTCTCAACAGGATCATGCGGCGTGTGGAACAGAACTATTCGAGCTTCAGGCGCTCTGCGCTTGAAATCGCATGCTACGCCCAATGTCCTCCGGATGAGCTTCTCATATAGTTCGGCGGTCCTTTGAGACCCGATCTCCTCCGAAAGCCGTCTCTTCACCTTGCCGGCGTCAGGATATCTCAAAAAGATCAAAAGCGCGTTGTTCCTCAATTCCTTAACTCCTTTTGGTTCTATCGCCACGCGAGGAATAGAGAGCGGTGAAAAGTCAAATTCAATAGTTCCGGCGCTTATCCTCGCTGTTCTCCCTGAAAATACGGGGCAAAGGCAGGAATGGACGGTCATCCCTTGAAAATGGAAATAATGTTCAAATTTTCAAGGACCCCTGATACCCAACTTAAAATCTTGAAATGAGCGACTCGGTGATTATATTGCCGCAAGACCAATCATGGCAATGCCCCATGCTGAAACCCTCTACGCGCCTACCAGAGCGGGCCTGTACGGCAAGATCGTAATAGATGTTAAGATATTCATCGTTTTGCGGCTGCCGGCATAAAAACATGAGCAACCGCAAAGCTGATTTTGACAAAAGTGCCCCTTGTGGAGCGTCTGACTTCGCCGGAAGAAGCCTTTCGGTTCAGCTCTCCGACCTCACGGCTCAGTTTCACGGACCTGACCAACCGATGAATATGCCAAAGAATACATGCTGGGGCAGATGGCGCGGTTTTTGGTTGCTCTCATTGCTTTTGGTTGCCTGCTGCGCAAAGGTGGGGCCGAACTATTCCCGGCCCGGGATCGAGATGAATGAAAACTGGCTGGAGGCGAACAATCACCGTTTAAGGACCGGCCCCGGTGAATATCGGGCCTGGTGGCAAGTATTCAAAGACCCCATTCTGGATCGAATCATTGAGACCGCCTACCGCGAGAACCTGAATCTGCGGGTTGCCGCGGTGCGGGTACTGGAGGCTCGGGCCCAGTTGGGCGCCGTCGTCGGCCAGTTGTATCCCCAAACCCAGCAGGCTACCGGTTCGGTGGAAAACGTGCGGGAAAGCAAACGAGTGCCTGCGTCCGCCAATTTCAGCGAAGCGTCGCTGGGGGTGACCGCCACCTGGGAAATCGACTTTTGGGGCAAATTCCGCCGTGCCGTCGAGTCCGCCGACGCAAGCCTGATGGCCAGCGTGGCCAATTACGACAGCATGCTGGTGACCCTTACCGGCAGTGCGGCCAGTCTCTATGTGACCATCCGCACCCTGGAGCGCCGGCTGATTATTGCCAGTCACAACGTGGAAACGCAGCGGCGGAGCCTGGAGATCGCCAGGTACCGTTTTGAGGGCGGCACCACCTCCAGGCGGGATGTAGAACAGGCCCGGACCCTCCTGGCCAGCACGGAGGCGACAGTGCCGGCCCTGCAAATCCAGTTGAGGCAGGCCGAGGATGCCCTGAGCGTACTATTGGGAATGCCGCCGAGTCTTCTGGCCGAGCAACTGCAGGGCGGAGAGGCGGAGATTCCGGCCCCGCCCGCCCAAGTGGTGGTGGGCATCCCGGTGGACCTGCTGCGCTGGCGTCCAGACGTCCGCGCGGCGGAATACAATGCCATGGCCCAATGCCCTCAAATCGGCATCTCCAAGGCCCAACTCTACCCTGCGCTCTCCCTGCTGGGCTCCTTTGGCTTCCAGTCCAGCACCTTCAATAGCTTCAGTCTGGGAGACATTTTCCTGGGCAGCAGCCGCTCGAGCAGCATCGGCCCGTCGGTGACCTGGAATATCTTTAACTACGGCCAGCTTACCAACCTGGTTCGAGTCCAGGACGCGCGCTTCGAGGAACTGCTGGTTACTTACCAGAATGCCGTCCTCAGCGCCCAACAGGACGTGGAGGATAACTTGACGGGCTTCCTGCGCTCAGAGGAGGAGGCCGGTTCGTTGCAAGAAAGCGCCGATGCCGCTCGAAGTTCCCTGGATCTGGCAGTTATCCAGTACCGCGAAGGCATCACAGATTTCACTACCGTCCTGACCGCCCAACAGTCCCTCCTGAGTGCAGAGGACAGCCTCGCAAGCGTCCTGGGCAATATCTCCACCTTTCTGGTCGGAGTATATCGCGCCATGGGAGGAGGTTGGGAGATCCGGGAAGGCCAGGATTTTGTCCCGGTTGAAACCAGGGAGGTCATGGAGAAACGCACCAATTGGGGAGGATTGCTGACTCCGAAAAGCGGGCCGCCTCCCACGCCGGAGCAGCAGGAAGAAAAGCCCCTGATCCGGACTCCCGAGTGGTAAAGAATTGGCGAGTACCTGCTTTTTTCAATGTCGCCTTGTGGGAGATCGTAACATGACACCAGTTGAGTCGCATTGGTCCATAAAGGGAAAACTGGCCGGATGGGCACTTATCTGCGGACTCTTATTTATTCCGGCCTGTGGCGAAAGAAACGTCTATGCGCCCCCGCCCCCGCCCGAGGTTACGGTGAGTCAACCCGTGAGCCGGTCGGTGGTCGACTACCTGGAATTCACCGGCAATACTCAGGCCATTAATACGGTGGAACTCCGGGCACGGGTGCAGGGTTATCTGGAAAAGGTCTATTTTAAAGACGGCGACATGGTGAAAAAGGGGCAACGCCTGTTCCTGATTCAACAAGACACCTACCAGGCCCAGTTGAAGCAGGCTGAAGCCCAAATCCTCCAACAAAAGGCCAACCTGGAGCACGCTATTCTTGAGACTGCCCGCTACACGAAATTGGTGCAAAAGGAAGCCGCCTCCCAGACGGACCTGGACAACTGGCGGTTTCAAAAGGACTCTCTCCAGGCAGCGGTCCTGGCAGCGGAGGCTAACCGGGATCTGGCCGGGCTGAATCTGGATTATACCACTGTCACGGCTCCCTTCGACGGGCGGATCGGAAGGCGGCTGGTGGACCCCGGCAATCTAGTGGGCGCGGGAGAATTTACTGCTCTGGCCCGGGTCAATCAGATCAACCCACTTTATGTATACTTCACCATCAGTGAACGGGACCTGCTGCAGGTCGTGGGCGAGACGGGCATTTCGGCGGCCCAAGCCGAACAGATAAAGATACCGCTGGCTTTAGGGCTCGCCAATGAAACCGGCTACCCTCATCAGGGACACCTGGATTTTGCCGCTATCAGTCTCTCTCCAACCACCGGCACCCTGGAGCTGCGCGGCATCTTTCCCAACCCTGACGGCAAGATGCTGCCCGGATTGTTCGCCCGTGTGCGCGCCCCTATACTGGGCTCGGAAAAACCCTCCCTGGTGATCCCTGAAGCAGCGGTCGGTTACGACCAACTGGGCCCCTATGTCCTGGTGGTGGGGAGCAACAAAATAGTGGAGCGCCGTCCTGTCAAACTTGGCGCCCGGGAAGACAGCAGCCATGTGGTGCGGGAGGGCCTGACCGGGGAGGATTGGGTCATTGTGAACGGGCAGATGCAGGCTGTTCCCGGCCGTGCGGTGAACCCCGTCAGCAAGCCGGCGGCTCCCGGGCCGGAAAAGACCGGGGCTATGCCTCGCGCCAACCACGCCGGGAAAGGTGTCTCATGATCTCCCAGTTCTTCATCGATCGGCCTATCTTCGCCAATGTTATCGCCATCATTACTATCATTCTGGGCCTGGTATGCTTTTATGTCCTGGCTGTGTCGCAGTACCCGCCCGTCGTGCCGCCCACCATCCAGGTGACTACCCGCTACCCCGGGGCCAGCGCGGAGGTCGTGGCCGAGACCGTGGGTATTCCCATCGAACAGGCGGTCAACGGGGTGGAGGGCGCCATCTACATGTCATCCACCAGCGCCAGCGACGGCAGCTATACCCTGACCGTCACTTTTAACGTGGGGACCGACCTCAATACCTCGCTTTCCCTGGTGCAAAACTACGTGAACAGCGCCCTGGCGCAGTTGCCCTCCGGGGTGTCCAACCAGGGAATCACCGTGAAGAAAGTCTCCACCGATATCGTTTTGGTGGTCAGCATTTCATCGAAGGGTGACAGATACGACGCCACCTATCTTTCCAATTACGCGATCATCAATCTGGAAAATCCTTTGGCGCGCCTGCCGGGAGTGGGACAAGTCATTATCAAAGGCTCAGGCCCCTATAGCATGCGGGTCTGGCTGGACCCCAAAAAGCTCCAGGATTTCAGCCTGACGACCTTGGACGTTGTCAATGCCATCCAGGGCCAGAATGTTCAGGTGGTAGCCGGTCAGATGGGCGGTCCCCCTGTACCGCCCAGCCAGGTCTTCCAATTTACCGTTAACGCCTTGGGCCGTTTGTCCGACGTGGGGCAGTTCGAAGATATCATCGTCAAGAGCCCCCGCGGCCCCGAACAAGCGCAGATCGTGCGCGTGCGCGATGTGGCCAGGGTGGAACTCAGCCAGCAGACCTACAGTACCTTTGCAGAAGTAAACGGCCACCCGGCCGCGGATATTCCCATCTTTCTCCTGCCGGGGGCCAATGCCATGAGCGTCTCCCGGGAGGTTAAGCAGGCCATGGCGGAAATGAGCAAAAGCTTCCCGCCTGACATGATCTGGGAGTCTCATTATGACACCACCAAGTTTGTGGCCGAAACTATTCGAGATGTCTACATGACGTTGTTCCTGGCAGGTATTTTGGTGCTCATCGTGATTATGGCGTTTCTGCAAAACTGGCGCGCCACCCTTGTGCCCGCCACCACCGTCCCGGTCACCATTATCGGGGCCTTTGCGGCCATGCTCGCGCTCGGTTTCAGCATCAATCTGATGACCCTGTTCGCATTGATCCTGGCCATCGGAATCGTCGTCGATGACGCCATAGTCATCGTGGAAGGCGCCTCCTACTATATCGAACAGGGGCTGCCGCCCAGGGAGGCGACCATCAAGGCAATGGAGGAGTTGACCGGACCAGTTTTCGGCATCACCCTGGCCCTGGTTTCAGTGTTTTTGCCGGCAGCCTTTCTACCCGGCATCACCGGGCAGATCTTCCGGCAATTCGCCCTGGTGATCGCCGCGACCTCCGTCATCAGCGCCATCAACGCGCTTACCCTCAAACCAGCCCAGTGTGCCCTCTGGCTGCGTCCTCGCCCGGAGAAGAAACCCAACCTTTTTTACAAGGGCTTTAACCGGGCCTATGGGGTCATGGAGGACATCTACGTCGGGCTGGTCTCCCGCATGGTGCTTCGCCCCATGCTCTCACTGCTGGTGTTTCTGGTCATCATTGCCGTAGTCGGCTGGCAGTTTGCCCGTCACCCCACCGGGTTTTTACCCGAGGACGACCAAGGCTATGCCATCGTGATCACAAAACTGCCCGAGGCGGCCTCCCAGCCCCGGGTTATGGCTGTGGTCAAGCAACTGAACGAGAAAATCAAGGCGACAAAGGGAATCGAGGCATGGGTGACATTCGGAGGCTATTCCGCCCTGGATGCAGCCAATGTCTCCAACATAAGCACCACTTTCATTGTCTACGATGATTGGAGCAAGCGCGGCGCCGCATTGAGCCAGAATAACATACTCACCAACCTTCGCCGGGAGGTGGCTTCCATAGAAGAAGCGACTATTTTTGTACTGGTGCCGCCCCCCATCAGGGGGTTGGGTCAGTCCGGCGGTTTCCAGATGATGGTCGAGGACCGGGAGAGCCGCGGACTGGCCCTTTTGGAAAAGAGTGTCCAGCAGATCGTCGCCGCCGCAGGTTCACAGTCCGCTCTGCGAAACCTGAACACCACCTTCAGCGCTCGCAGCCCCCAACTCTATCTGAACATTGACCGGACAGAAGCCCAATCCCTGCAAGTCCCGCTGGGAGATGTATTTTCCACGCTGCAGTCCTTCCTGGGATCTACCTATGTGAATCTTTTCAATAAATTCAACCAGGTGTTCCAGGTCTACGTCCAGGCCGACGCCCCCTACCGGCTCCATCGGCAGAACCTCGACGACCTTTACGTTCGCAACACCCTGGGCCAAATGGTGCCGCTGACCTCTCTCATGCAGGCCACGCATACCCTGGGCTCCGAACTGGTCACCCGCTACAATCTCTACCCTGCCGCCCCCGTTATCGGTATTGCTGCGCCGGGGTTCAGTTCCGGGCAGGCCCTGAATCTGATGGAACAGGTGGCGTCCAACACCCTGCCTGAGGGCCTTTCCTATGATTGGACAGCCACAGCTTTCCAGGAAAAGCAGGTGGGCAGCCAAGCCTATTTCATTTACGCTCTCTCCATCACCCTGGTGTTTTTGGTGCTCGCCGCTCTCTACGAGAGCTGGAGTGCTCCGGTAGCCGTCATCCTGGTGGTGCCCCTGGCCCTGGTAGGAGTGCTTCTGGCCCTGGTCATCCGGGGCTTCCAAACCGACCTGTATACTCAGGTGGGGCTGGTTCTGATGATAGCCCTGGCCAGCAAGAACGCCATTCTTATCGTCGAATACGCCAGGGACCTGCGCGCCGGCGGCATGTCCATTACCGAAGCAGCGGTGGAAGCAACGCGGCGACGCTTCAGGCCCATCATCATGACCTCATTTGCCTTCATTTTGGGGGTAACCCCCCTGCTCTACGCTGCCGGTGCGGGTGCCGCCAGCCAACGTGACATCGGCACGGTTGTGTTCGGCGGTATGCTTTCCTCGACGCTCCTGGCCATCCCCTTTGTTCCGGTGTTTTATGTAATCATGCAGAGTTTGAGCGAAAGGCGATCCCGTCAAAAAGTGAGCAGTGAATAGTGAGCCAGTGAAAAGCCAAATTCAACGGTACCGGCGATTATCTCTGTTGTTCTCCAAATACAGGGCAAAGGCAGGGGCTAATCCCACCCCCCTATTCACCATTCACTATTCACTAAATTAGTGCTTGACCAGCCTTTCGGTATGACATATTATCATACCGGAGGTGCACGATGGCTTCAGCAAAAATCGCAATCACAATGGATGAGAATACACTGCACCGGCTTGATCGGCTGGTTAAAGATCGGATGTTCCCCAATCGAAGTAAAGCCATTCAGAACGCAGTAGAAGAAAAACTCGAGAAACTGGAACGAAACCGCCTTGCCAGGGAGTGTGCAAAGCTTGACCCCATCATGGAAAGAGCCACGGCTGAGGAGGGCATGGGTGAGGAGTTGGAACAGTGGCCGCCGGAATATTGAGGGGAGAGATTCGCTGGGCCGACCTGAACCCAGTGAAAGGCAAGGAACGAGCCGGCCTGCGCCCTGTGTTAATTCTGAGCCAGGATGTTTTCAATGAACGCTCAGGAACAGTGATCGCCATGGCCATCTCCAGTCAGTCTCAGCGTGCCGGATTCCCTCTTACTCTTGAGCTCGGCCCCGATGACCTTCCTAAACGCTCATGGGTGAAAATCAGCCAAATTCGTACAGTCTCGACAGGGCGAATCGGCAGAAAGATCGGCGCGGTTTTGCCGGAAGAACTGGCCCAAATCATTGAAGGCTTAATCGAGATCGTCGGAGGATAACGAAGTTCATAAATTCCTAAATCCCTCAACATGGTATTCGCAAATGGGTCTGGCCCGGTCGGGCCCAAGACAAGTATCTGCGTACTGCTGCATAAATTACCAAATTCCCCACTTTTTTCAGGGCTTAAACGCTGTTTGGCATCGAAAAGACCAGTTTAAGGCGTCTTGATTCTCAAAGGGTGCTCCAGAGATGACATAGTGCCTCTTCCCTGGCTCGAAAAGGGAAAACTCCACTCATCTCTCGTCTGGCCTTGAGAAATTGAGCGCCAAAATCTTCGCTATTTTCGAATCGTTTGTTTACCGAATCGCCGAGAACTGATTCCTCGAGCCCGGCAAGAAACCTTGCCCCACCTCCGCGCAAGGATTAGGTGTGTCAGGTTCGGTTCATTTGTGTCCGGTTCATTGACAACTCATCGCTCCCTGGGTATGTTTCCGCATCAATGAAAATGTTGAAAACTTATCCCTTAATCGACTTAAGGTCGAAATCCTTGGATGTGCTCCGGCCCATCCGTTAATATTTGAATGATTGCATAAATCTATGCCCCAATCATTGGTTAGACCGGATGACCAACCCCGGACAGGGCTTAACCAGGCGGCCAGCGCAACTGCAGTGAAGCCCATCTTCTTTGACCCTGCCAATAAGCGCTGGCCGCGCCTGCGGCTCGGGATCGCCCTCATTGCGCTGATTCTGACCCTGTTGCTGGGAGCTCTGATCCTGAGCATCCTGATCAGCCCGGCGCTGCCGACCCTCAATCTGCCTGGTGTCAGCTTTTTGCCCCATGGCATTCACTCAGTGCCCGGCGTTCCCCTCCTGTCGCCCGAGCGGCCACTGACGCGCCGCGAACGGGCGTTGCTCAATGCCAAAACCAAGCTGGTGCGCGAGCGAGAACGCAATCTACGGCAACTGCTTGCCAAGGCCCATAAAACATCCCCGGACCCAACAAGGCAACAACTCGCGATCGGGTTTTTCGTGAACTGGGATGACTCCAGCATGAATTCGCTCAAGCAGAATCTGGACGGCCTGGATATGGTAATCCCTGAATGGCTTCATCTTGCGGATGATAACGGATTACTGCGAGAGGATGATCCCAACCGCCAGACCCAGGTCACCGAATACATCCGTTTGCGCCGTCCTGACCTGCCCATCATCCCTCTGGTGAACAATTGGAACGGTAAGGAATGGGAAGGCAAAAAACTGAGCCACATGCTCGCGGACCCGGCGGCACGCAAGCGCACCATAGAACAACTGCTCGCCTTCATAGAGCGCAAACGCTTCGCCGGGATCAGCATCGACTTCGAAAATATCGTGATCAAGGCCCAGCCCAACTTTCAGCGCTTTGTAGCCGAACTTTACGCCGCGCTAAACCCGAAGGGCTTATTGGTGTCGGTGAACGTGCCGGCCAGCAACCCGGCCTTTAACTACCGCGATCTGGCCCATAACGCCGACTACCTCATCCTCATGGCATACGACGAGCACTGGTCGGCCGGCACGCCCGGTCCCATCGCCAGCCTGCCTTGGTTCGCTGATGTATTGCACCAACGTCAGCGTGACGTACCTGCTAAAAAGATGATCGTGGCCATCGGCAACTACGCCTACGACTGGGAGGCGGGCCACCCGGCCGAGGAGCGCAGCTTCGAGGAAGCAGTTCTCACTGCCAAAGAATCGGAGGGCAATATCGGTCTTGATCCGGTGTCCCTCAACCCAACTTTCGACTACTCCGACGACGACGACCATATCCACCACGTGTGGATGTTGGACGCCGTGACTGCATTCAATCAGTTGGTGATCGCCAGTTCGGTCCATCCGCACGGTGTCGCCTTGTGGAGGCTGGGCAGCGAAGACCCGGCGCTATGGCGGGTGTTTGGCAATAACGGCCCGTTGGACGCAGAACGTGCCGCCGGGTTGCACGAGATTCACTTCGGGTATGGACTGGACTACGAGGGCAAGGGCGAAATCCTTCAAATCACCGCCCAGCCTCAGCCGGGGAGCCGAGACCTCGAATTTGACGCGAAACGCAATCTCATCACCGCTGAACGTTTTACAGTGTTTCCTTCACCCTACGTGATTACCCGCCACGGCGGCGTGTCACGCAAAGTGGCTCTGACCTTCGATGACGGCCCAGATCGCAAGTACACGCCACAAATTCTTGATGCTCTGCACCAGGCAGGTGTGCGGGCGACCTTCTTCATCATCGGTGTCAATGGCGAGTTGAACCCGGACCTGCTACGCCGCGAGGTGGGCGAAGGCCACGAGATCGGCAATCATACCTTCACCCATCCCAATATATCACTCATCTCCCCAGCTCAATTCCAACTCGAACTCTCCGCGACCCAACGCCTGCTGGCCGCCGTGGTGGGCCGCCAGTCGCTGATCTTTCGCCCACCATACGCTACGGATAGCGAGCCGGAGACCGTCGATCAGCTTCGTCAAATCGAACTGGCCAGCAAACAGGGCTATCTCATAGTTGGCATGCAGATCGACCCGGACGACTGGCAGCACCCGGGAGTCGACGAGATCGTGCAACGGACCGTGGCGCAGGCGGAGCGCGGCGACGGCAACGTGATCTTGCTTCACGACTCTGGTGGCGACCGCAGCCAGACGGTGCAGGCGATTCCATTGATCGTAGAGACCCTGCGCAATCGTGGCTTCCAGTTCGTCACTGTTTCAGAACTGCTGGGCCGCAGCCGCGATGAGGTGATGCCACCTGTGCCGCCGGACAGCCTATGGCAGATATGGACCGACAGACTTGCATTCGGAGCGCTCAACCTGGCGGCGGTGAGCGTCCACTGGCTGTTCCTGCTTGGCATAGTGCTGGGGATCGCGAGGCTGATGTTCATCGGGGTACTGGCCGTCTACCAGCGCTGGCACATGCGCCGCTCGGTGTTCGATCCAGCTTACTCGCCTTCCGTGGCGGTCGTAGTGCCTGCTTATAATGAGGAAAAAGTCATCATTCAGACTATCACTTCTCTGCTTGCCTGTGACCTCTCAAGCCAATTTGAGATCATCGTTATTGACGACGGTTCCAGTGACGCCACCTATCACGCAGCGACAACCGCCTTCGCCGGCCATCCCAGAGTACGGGTGTTCACCCAGCCAAATGGCGGCAAGCCGGCAGCCCTCAACTTCGGGATTGCCCAGACTCAGGCGGAGATCGTGGTGGCAATGGATGCCGACACGGTGTTTGCCCGCGACACCATTGCCAAGCTGATCCGGCACTTCGCAGATCCGCAAATAGGCGCCGTGGCCGGCAACGCCAAGGTGGGCAACCGCATCAATCTGCTCACCCGTTGGCAGGCGCTGGAGTATATCACCAGCCAGAACCTGGACCGGCGGGCCTTCAGCATCCTCAATTGCATCACGGTGGTGCCTGGTGCAGTGGGGGCTTGGCGGCGTGAATTGATAGAACGCACTGGCGGTTTTGACCAGAGCACCTTGGCGGAGGATGCCGACCTCACCATGGCAATTCGTAAACTTGGCTGTGCCATCGTCTATGAGGACGAGGCGTTGGCTCTCACGGAGGCTCCCGACACTGTGCGAGGGTTTATCAGACAGCGCTACCGCTGGATGTTTGGCACCATGCAGGTGGCCTGGAAGCACGCCGATGCACTGTTTAGACCGCGCTACGGCGCGTTGGGCTTTGTCGCTCTGCCAAACGTGATGATTTTTCAGGTACTTTTTCCCTTGATTTCGCCGGTGATGGACCTGCTGTTGGTTGGTACCCTGGGGATAGCGGCCATAAACTACTGGCATCACCCCACGGACTTCTCCCCGGACGCTCTGTGGCGCGTGCTGTTTTACTACACCTTGTTCGTGACGGTTGACTATTTGACCGCCATCTTGGCCTTCACCCTGGAACAACACGAAAACTGGTCGCTCCTCATCTTTCTCTTCTGGCAGCGCTTCTTCTACCGCCAGCTCATGTATTACGTGGCCATCAAGAGCACCCTGAATTCCCTGAGAGGCAGACTGGTGGGCTGGGGCAAACTCGAGCGCAAAGCCACCGTGCAGGTCGCAAGCTAATACCCGTGGGGGTCGGGAAAAACCAGATGCCTCGATTCACAGCCAAAAGTTTCGAAGAAGTGGCGATTTAGGGCCTTAAAAGGTCGATTTGGGTGGCCGAATGGGCACTCTGAGCGCCTTAGCAGACTGAAGACGGAGAATGGAGGGCTGATAGCGAAAATCTGCCCTCCGGCCTCCGCCCAAAGTTGATTTTGGCTCTTCGACGACGTTTCAGCTAAGGGAGCGAATCGTAAGGCCTCCCGAGAGGCGGTGATATTGAAGATTATCAAAGGTTTAAAAAAACAGAGTGGAACGATCCCTGCCCCGTGTAGGATGTCTGCTGCTACAACACTATTTTAAAATAATCTTTTGAGAGCGCAACAGTCAGATCGCTACTGAACGATAACAATCCCGGCGAGCGTCCCTTTGCAAACATCATGGGCCTTGGCGCCGCTCCCTATGGGGTAAATTTCCCAGCCGGCCAGCGCAACCATTTTGTAAACGTCTATTCCAACCGCTTCCATCGAAGGCCTGGATTTTAGCGGGAACCTGCATTTGTCGCCCTTCATTGCCTGGCAATCCGGGAGTTGGCCGCAAAAAGTGTGACGGCAGGACCCGGCGGCAAACCCGAAGGCGAGATAGTGACCATCATAGAAAGCTGCTGATTCTATTTCCGAGACGATCGTGTACATCTGCTGATAGGCAGCTACTCTTTCCTTTATCGTCGCCTTGTCCCTTACGATAACTTCCGGGGGTACATCCAGTATAAAGAAGACGGCCCACTCATACTTTCTCAACAGATCCTTCAACTCTGCCGGCTTCATAGTGTTGGGGGGACATTGGGCGCCTGCGCCATAACCGAAACATCTTGGTATCTGGCACTTCATCGGTATCCGCTCGTCCACCGGAATTTGTTCGGCCCTAACTATACTGGCTTTAGAAGCGCCCAGATCGATAGCTTTTTGCCGGTATCTTTCCAGGTCTGCGCTTAACTGCGCCTCGTGCATATCAGCCCTGATTTTTCTTCCCGTCGCCATACTCTATCCTTTCCCCGGATGTTTTTTCTGCTCGGCGACAACCTCGGCAATATGTTTGACCTTAATTTTGCCACCACGTTTTTCCATTCCGCCCCTGAGCTGCAGAACGCAACCCGGGCAGTCAGTCACCAGCACTTCCGCCCCGGTATCTTGGGCATTGTCAAGTTTTCGCTTCAGCAGTTCGGCGGATATCTCCGGGAAATCGATTGAATAGGAGCCGCCAAATCCACAGCAGACGTCCTCATCCTTGGCCGGAACATATTCGAGGCCGGCCGTTGAAAGAAGTTCGCGCGGCTCTTTTGTGACTCCCAGACCTCGGCACAGATGGCACGGAGAGTGATAGGCCACCTTGCCCCCGGCCTTCCGGAATTCCTCGGGACCGACTTTCAACACTTTAACCATAAATGAGCTGAAATCGATCAGCTTGTCCCTCAGTTGGTTCACCTTCACCGCAAGGGCGGGCTCTTCGGACAGAAGCTTTCCATAGTTTTCTTTAAGGTGTGAGCCACAGGAGGCGCATATCGTAAGTATATAATCATAATCAGCCGGATCCATGGCTTTAATATTTTGAAGGG
Source organism: Syntrophobacteraceae bacterium (assembly GCA_049520315.1). Lineage (GTDB taxonomy): Bacteria > Desulfobacterota > Syntrophobacteria > Syntrophobacterales > Syntrophobacteraceae > SbD1. The sequence continues at coordinate 21,661 of JBEKPW010000019.1, read as the reverse complement.
CGACATCCCTTGCCGTCTCTCTTTCGCCCATCATTTGCGCAGGCAGGCCGCAGCAGGTTTGTTCCATGGGATATTCGAGCTGGACGCCACGGTCCCGGCAGAGCTGCAAAAGCGCCTGCCCCTGTTCCGGATAGACGAAATCGCTCAGGCAGCCGCCAAAGAGAGCAACGCGACAGAGAGGATTCTCAACACGCTGGTTGATGCCCTTCCACATGTCTCTTAACGGGACTTTGGCGATCGCGGGCAGCCTGCGAAAGCTGTGCTCTTCGGAGAAGAGAAACGGCAGATGCCGCAGATACCCGCCTTCGGTAAGAGGCTTTTGCGCAGAAGCCGCCCTTCGGAGCAGAAAGTGAAACAGGCGGCGGTTTTCGAGCGCCTTTTTTAGCAGCAGGTTTTTGACCGGCTTCTTGCCTTCCAGGTTCAAAACCGTCCTGTACACTTCTTTTATAAGGTGAGGCAGGTCGATCCCGGCAGGACACACCGCTTTGCAAGCCTGGCAGTTGAGGCAGTTTTTGACGATGGCTCGAGCGTTTCGCCGTCCGTGATAAAAATAGGTCAAAACGAGCCCTATCGCGCCGATATAAACGTGGCCGTAGTTATGGCCTCCAACCAGCTTGTATATCGGGCATACATTAGCGCAGGCCCCGCAGCGGATGCACCTGAGCGCCTGCGAAAAAAGAGGGTCGCCGGCAAGGGCAAGACGCCCGTTGTCCAGAAAAACTATGTGCATCTCTTTTTTTGAATCGGGCGAGGTTTTGCATTCAGTCGGGCCGGTTATCCAGGTAACGTAGGTCGAGATGAGCTGGCCTGTAGCATTACGCGGAAGGGCTTTTAGTATGCGAAGGGCCGATTTCATATCGGGGAGGAGCTTATCGACTCCAACCAGTGCGACGTGGACGCGAGGCAGGGTGGTTACAAGCCTCCCGTTGCCCTCGTTTGTGACAAGCCCGATGCTGCCGCTCTGCGCGATGGCGAAGTTTGCGCCGCTTATCCCCATGTCGGCTTCCAGAAATTTCTGACGAAGTTGCCTTCGGGCTACCTTGACCATGCCATCAATGTCGTCAGGGTCCCGGGGCTCTCCTGTCACCTTTGTAAAAAGATCCGCAACGTCCTTCCGGGAGAGGTGGATGGCGGGCATCACCATGTGCGAAGGACCTTCTTTTCGCAACTGGATGATCCATTCGCCCAGGTCGGTCTCAGTGACCTCGAAGCCCTCTTTCTCCAGGTGTTCGTTTAGGAAAGTCTCTTCCGCGGTCATGGATTTGCCCTTGACGATCTTCTTTACCCCGCTGGCTTTTGCAATCGAGGCAATTATAGAATTGGCCTCGAAGGCGGTCCTGGCAAAATGGACTTTGACCCCGGCCTTCTCAGCCTGCGCGGTAAACTCCTCCAGCAGTTCCGGAAGGTGCGGAATGGACTGGTCCTTACCCGCTGCAATTTCTCCGGCTAAGGCCTCGAAGTCGATTCCCGCGAACGCGGTCGCCCGCGAAGTTCTGTAGGACGTGGCGAAGTTGTCCAGCGTGGCAGCCAGAAAGCTGTTCTGCAAGGCGTTCTTAAGGCCCTTCCTGTATGTCTTCACGTCATGAGACGTTTTTATCATTACTTGTATCCTCGTATGACAGACTTGTTAACAACCCTAAGCGATCATTTAGTGAATGCTCTCGCGGGCATCCCTTAGCGATGTACTTCGCGTAGCGCGGAAGGCATCCCGCCGCCATTCTCGACGCTCTCCCCGATCAGTCAATGACCGGAGACGCGCCCGTCAGGGGGATGCCTCGAGAATCAAGAGGTGCAATTCCTGTGGGCCGTGCACCCCGATTGTCAGCACCCTCTCGATATCCGCCGTCCGGCTGGCGCCGCTTATGAATGCAAGATACCTTGGAGCGTCTTTAAGGGCCGAGGCAAGTTCACCTTCGAGCGACATCGCATCCGGCACGATCCTCGATTTCGGCAGAATACAAACGTGGGTTTCGCAGAGCATCGTGGCAATTCGGAAATCCTCCGAAGTGGAATCCATCACCAGAGTGGCTGTCTCAGCGATCCCCCAATCGGCCATGGTAAGCCCGGTACTGATTTGCCCGATATTTTTTCTTAGATTCTTTGTCAGCAAGTTGAGGCCGACTGCTTTGCACACGGCTTTCAAAACCGTCAGGTCCTTGCCCGAAACTCCCGGAGCGGCAATGCTCGATCCACCCTGTCGCACAGTCACATCAACAGCGTACTGGCAGGCGGCCCGCATGTCCGCCACCTCGGCCGTTATGGTCTGCACGGCCCTGGCTCTTTCTTTTAACAGTGTCAATTCATCGTCTTGTCTCAAGGGCTCTAGCCTCCCCTATGAGGATGATCAGGCCGGCACAAAGAGCGAAAATGGAATTCAATGCGGCTTCAGGACTCGAACTTAGAGGCGATGACTCTTTGTGAACTGCCGGTAATTATATCGGCTGATCGAAAGTTGGTACGATTTTTCTTAAAGTGGCGGGAAATATTCCCGCCACCTCCCTCAAGGCTCAAGGCAGCATTGCCTTCAGCACATACGCCTGCAAAAGCGTTAAAACACAGATGAAAAGCACCATGGCGATGCTGTGTTTCAGTGTAAACCGGAAGATGCTTCCTTCCTGACCGACCAGGCCGGAGGCTGCTGTGGCCACTGATATACTTTGCGGTGAGATCATCTTGCCGCAAACGCCTCCCGATGAGTTGGCGGCAACGGTAAGGGCCGGGTCGACACCGATCTGGGTCGCGGTCGTTTTCTGAAGAGAGCCGAAAAGAGCGTTGGAAGAAGTATCGGAGCCGGTGAGAAAAACGCCCAGCCATCCCAGAATGGGCGCAAAGAACGGAAACAAAGCGCCTGTGGCCGCAAGCGCCAGTCCCATCGAGGAACTCATACCCGAGTAGTTCATTATGTAGGCAAGACCAAGAACCGATGCAATCGTCACGATCGGAAATCGCAATTGCCTGGCGGTTCTTGCGTAGCACCCAAGAGCGCGTCCCAAACCATACTTTGGAATTATTATTGTCGATAAAAGACCGGAGACCAGGATAGCCGTCCCGGCTGCCGAACCGACATTGAGGGCGTATTGGGCCGCGTAAGGCGAGTTTTTGGCTATGATCGGAGCGGTTTTCACTACCAGATTGTGCAGACCGGGCCAGTTTATGACCGTCCCCAGCGGTGCAAGGACCGTCTTTACAGATTCAAGGCCCCACAAAAAAATTGTGATCGCCAGGATGAAATAAGGGGTCCAGGCACGAAAGATCTGGCTGGAGCTATACAGGCAGGTGACAGGACCGGCTGGCGTTTCTTCGGGGAAATGAAAGACCTTCGATGGCTTCCATACCCTGAGAAAAAGACCCAGTCCGACAATGGTCACAACTGCCGATAGAATATCGGGCAGGTAAGGTCCGACAAAATTCGAGACGGTAAACTGCGTCACAGCGAAGCATAGCCCGGCTACGATAAGGGCGGGAAGCACCTCCAGCGAACGCTTGAAGCCGCACATCGTAACGCTCAGCCATATGGGTACGATAATGGAAAGAAAGGGGAGCTGCCGGCCGACGATTTGGCTTATTCGCATCACGTCGATGTCAGTGACCTTGGCGGCGACCACGATCGGGATACCAATCGCACCGAAGGCCACCGGCGCAGTATTGGCGATGAGACAGATTCCAGCGGCGTACATCGGGTTGAAACCGAGGCCGACAAGCATCGCGGCCGTTATGGCCACAGGTGTGCCAAAACCCGCCGTTCCCTCGATGAACGATCCAAAAGCAAAAGCGATGAACAGGGCCTGGAGGCGGCGGTCATCGGTTATACATGCCAGGGAATTTCGAATTATATCGAACTCCCCCGATTCCACCGTCATGTTATACACCCATATAGTGTTCAACACGATCCACACTATAGGGAAAATGCCAAACGCCGCACCCATAAAAGTCGCATTCAAAGCCAGCCCGACCGGCATTCCCCAAGCGGCAATGGCTAGCACCACCGCTGCAGCGGTGGCTATCAGCGCCGCCCAGTGTCCGGGCGACCTTCTCACCGCCAGCATATAAAAAAGGATATACAGCGGGATGCCTGCAACCAGTGCGGATAACGCAAGATTGCCCAAAGGATTGTAAACCTGTATCCAGTTCATCAGATTTCTCCTTGTCGGTGAAGGCCCATGCGTGCTCTTCGTTTGGTTTAACTGCAGCGAATTCTTCCGGGTTCCTGTTATCACAACTGAAGAGGTTCTGACAATTGGTAATACCATTTAAATTGACGCCCATTTGTAGCAGAGACGCTCCGCCCATGTCAAGAATTATTTCCGCTTACAGACTTGATATATATCTTGACAAAATCAGTATCAGCGCTGTACTATCAATCAATCAGAGGACCTGCCAGTCCGAGCAGAAACTTATTATATCATTGGTCTTACCGCACTTTGGAACGGGTGGCAACTCTGGATGAAAGGGAAAACTATATGGACGGCAATAAATTGGTCAACAAATTTTGCGAACTCCTTGGAAAAGAAAACGTATTCCGGGACGAAGCCGACCGCCTCGCCTATTCCTACGACGCCGCTGTGCTGGATGCATCCCTTCCCTCGATCGTTGTGCGGCCAACCAGAAGCGAGGCGCTCGGCCAGGCTGTTCGCCTCTGCAACGAAAACGCTCTGCCGGTCACCATCCGAGGGTCCGGGACCAACCTGAGCGGCGGAACCATTCCGAGCCCCGGCGGTGTCGTAATACTGACTACGGCTTTGAACCAAATCCTCGAGATAAACGAAGAAGATCTCTATGCAGTAGTGCAACCCGGAGTGATAACCGCTAAATTCGCAGCAGCGGTCGAGTCGAAGGGCCTCTTCTACCCGCCCGATCCCGGCAGCCAGGCAGTATCCACTCTGGGCGGCAACGTGGCTGAAAACGCCGGCGGCTTGCGGGGACTTCGCTACGGAGTGACGCGCGATTATGTGATGGGACTCGAATTCTTCGATGTAAACGGCGAGCTGGTAAAATCGGGCGCAAGGACGGTTAAATGCGTGACGGGCTACAACCTGGGGGGTCTGCTTGTTGGCTCTGAAGGGACGCTGGGAGTTTTCGACAAGATAATTCTGAAGCTGATTCCAATGCCGGCCGCGAGAAAAGCCATGATGGCGGTTTTTTCCGAAGTATCGAAGGCCTCCGAAACCGTTTCCGCAATCATCGCCAATCGAATCGTCCCGGTAACCCTCGAGTTCATGGACAACTTTACCATACGCGCGGTCGAGGATTTCGCTCATGTGGGGCTTCCGGTCGAGGCCGCCGCCCTCCTGCTCATAGAGGTTGATGGGCATCCGGCGCAGGTTGAGGAGGACGCTGCAAGGGTCGAAGAGTTGTGCCGCCAAATGGGGGCAATGCGGGTTCACGTGGCGCAGGATGCACAAGAGCGCGATAAGGTATGGGAAGCCCGGCGGGCTGCCCTTTCGGCTCTATCCAGGATCAAGCCCACAACCGTTTTGGAGGACGCAACCGTTCCGCGCAGCAAAATTCCGGAAATGATTCGTTCCATTGACGAAATCAGCCGCAAGTTTCAGCTCACGGTTGGCACCTTCGGCCATGCCGGTGACGGAAACCTCCACCCGACCATACTGACCGACCGCCGCGACAAGGAAGAATGGACCCGGGTCGAACAAGCCATTGACGCCATTTTCGATCGGGCGCTTGCGCTTGGTGGCACCCTGTCGGGAGAACATGGAATTGGAATCGCCAAATCCAAATACCTGGAAAAGGAAACCAGTCGCGCCACCATTCTCTATTCACGCCGGATAAAGGCTGCGCTCGATCCAAAAAACATCCTCAACCCCGGCAAGATCATTGGAGGATGAGCATGTACGACATGAAAAAGCTCGCGGCTCTGGTCAAGGAGCTTGAAGACCAGCTTGTGGTCTGCATGCGGTGCGGGATGTGCCAGGCGGTCTGCCCGGTTTTTGCCGAAACCGGCCGTGAAGCTGACGTAGCCCGGGGGAAACTGGCTTTGCTCGACGGCCTGATCCAGGAAATGTTCAAAGACCCAAAGGGCGTAAACGAGCGCATGATGCGCTGCCTGCTTTGCGGCTCATGTGCGGCCAACTGCCCCAGCGGCGTGAAAGTGCTCGATATTTTTCTCAAGGCGCGCGCCATCCTTGTTGGCTACATGGGGCTGCACCCGGCTAAAAGGATCGTTTTCCGCGGCATGCTTTCCCACCCGAGACTTTTCGACAGCCTTGTAAAATCGGCGAGCAGGCTCCAGGGGATCTTCGTAAAACCCGCCGACGACTTTTTAGGCACATCTTGCGGACGTTTTTCCTTTCCGCTGGCTGACAGGCATCTGAAGACCTTTGCGCCCCTTTCTTTTCATTCGAGCGTGAACCGGTTCAACACAAACGGCGCTTCGGGATTGAAGGTTGGTTTCTTTGTGGGCTGCATGATCGACAAGATATACCCGAATATCGGACATGCGGTCTTAAACGCCCTCGAACATAACGGGGTCGGGGTCCTTGTCCCTGACGAGCAGGGCTGCTGTGGGATACCGGCGCTTTCCTCGGGGGATCTCAAGACCTTTCATAAACTGGTGCGCTACAATCTCGAGAGATTCTCACCCGGCGGCTTCGACTGCCTTGTGACCGCCTGCGCCTCCTGTACGTCCACCATAAAGTTGCTCTGGCCGATGTTTGCCGGCGAGCTGAGCGATGCGGAAAAATCCCGGATGCAGGAACTTGCCGAAAAAACCATAGACATAAGCCAGTTTCTGGTGGAAAGGACAGGCTTAGTCACGGCAGCTTCCGCCCATGAGGGGGAAAAAGCTCTCCTTAGCTATCACGATCCGTGTCATTTGAAAAAATCCCTTGGGATAGCGGCCCAGCCCCGAAGGATTCTCCGCGCCAATTCCCGTTACATTTTCAAGGAAATGAGCGAAGCCGACCGCTGCTGCGGTTGCGGCGGAAGTTTCAATCTTCAATATTATGGCATTTCGGCGTCCATTGGTAAGCGCAAGCGTGACTCTATCGTAAAGTCGGGATGCTCGACGGTTGCGACGAGCTGTCCCGCATGCATGCTTCAGATAAGTGATATGCTCTCTCAGGCAGGTAAGCGAATCGAGGTAAAACACGCAATCGAAATTTATGCCGATTCACTGGAGTGAGGCTTCAATGCTGACACCCATTAAACCGAAACGCGTTTCAGACCTGGTTTTTGAACAGTTGCGCGATCTCATCTTCAAGGGACGCATCAAGCCGGGTGACCAGTTCATGACTGAGCGCGAACTCGCCGAAAGCCTCGCCGTCAGCCGTCCCACGATAAGAGAGGCCATAAACAGGCTGGTTGCGCTTCAGTTGCTCGAGCACAGGCAGGGACAGGGAACTTTTGTCGTTTCGCCCTCTGCGGAAAAGAATTCGCTCGGGGTCCCGAACGACCAGGATGTAAGCTTGGCAGACCTGCTCGAGGTCAGGCTTGGTATCGAATGCAACGCGGTTATGATGGCCGCCCGAAGGGCAACCGAAGAAGATATACGGGATATGGAAAAAAGTCTCCGGGACATGGAAACCCAGATAGATGCCGGAGGACTGGGAAGCGATGCCGACGTCACGTTTCACATGGCCATCGCTTACGCCACAAAGAACATGGTTCAGATACACATAATGAAGAGTTTTTACGATCTGCTTTTTTACGGCATCAAGACAAACCTTCAGTACTTATATACCGAACCTGCCACTCTCGCAACAATCCTCCAGCATCACAAAAATATTCTCAAAGCGGTTCGGGACCGTGATCCCGACTCCGCGTACAGCGCAATGCACGAGCACATCATGTTTGTTCTCGATTTCGTGCATGAAAAGAAGTTTGTTTAACCTGCCGCAGCCGTGAAATATTACTGATTGTCCAGCCTGAACAGTTCATTAGCCCTGGCGAAGCTTAAAAGATACCGGCCCATGACGATCATCTGCGTCTGGTACTCGAGCAGGGCTTTGCGCTTGGTGGCCGCTTCCTCGGACGTGAGGGGAAGGGAAATCCACTTCTCTTTATGAGGATAAGTCTCGGGAGGAATGAGTTTTGACCCGGTCCCCAAACCCTGGGCCATCGGCCACTCACCATAATGAATCAGGTAGATAAGCCAGATGGGTTTGAATTCCGGATGTTCTTTATTCAAATGTTTCCACGCCTGCTTAACGAAAAAATGAGTTGAAGCATGGTCAGGGTGCGTATCCTCAGGTGCGGTCGTCGCCAACATGTTAGGCCTGAAATCTGAGAGCACCCGTTCGATTCCCATTTGAATGCCCTCACTGGTGTACCCTGCCTGGGGAACAACAACCGCAAGAGACGACGGACGGTTTTCCCTGGTGGTGGGAGACGTATAAGCCTTCTGCTTTCCGCCGTGCTTCGAACGAAGGGCCGTCAACCCGCCGTCCGGAAAGCGAAGAAAGATCACATCGTCTTCCTTCATACCCAACGTGGCGAGGGCCTTAAGCGACTCGTACATGCGGTCTTCACCATACTCGCGGTAGTCTCTTGCGGTGGGATTGGATATATGATCCCCCATTTCCACTGCTTCCGGGAAGCCGTCTCCGTTTGTCATAAAGACCACTTTCACGCTTCCGCCTGTTTTGAGGACGCGCTGAATGAGACCTGCGGCTCCAAGGCTCTCGTCATCGGGGTGCGGCGAAAAGACCATAAGACGCGTGTCTTTTGAGATAAGCGGCTCTATGGCCTTGGGTTTTTCCGCCAGAGCGCATACAGGGGCCAGTGTAGAAAATGCCAACAGAAGCATGAATAATACTTGCAGCACTCAATCTCCTCCCATTTCTGTAGCCTGGCCAGGCTACACTACCAATCTCCACGCTCCTCGAGATGGCTCCGCGAGGCTCGAGGCGGCCTCGAATCGCGTAGACTCACGAGGAACTCAATCACTCCGCATCCTGAGAAAGGATGGCGGCAAATAATGCACGGTCAACATTTCCCCCCGAAATAACCACGGCGATTCTGCGCGCCGTGAGGGTTTTCTCCTTAACTGCAGCGGCGACGCCCATGGCGCCCGCCCCTTCGCTGGTATTGTGGGTGCACTCGAAGATCGTGCGCATGGCTGCGGCAACTTCGTCATCTGTGACCTGAACGATCCTGTCCACACCCGCCAGGATTGTCTCGAGTGCATCGGGCTCCGGCGTGCGGCATGCTACGCCGTCGGCGAGCTTTGTACTAGCTGCGTGCTCGATCAGGCTCTGCGCGTCAAAGGAGAGCGCGTAAGCGGGGGCATGTGCTGATACCACGCCAACTATCGAGGTTTTCAATTTGAGTGCGTCCCGCGCCGCGATCATGCCGCAAATCCCCGAACCGAGCCCGATCGGCACGTACGCGATGTCGATGTTGCTGACAGCCTGAAATAGCTCCAGACTGTAAGCACCAACACCGGCGACAAGCAGCGGGTGAAACGCCGGAACCATATGGAATCCGCGTTCCCGGGCAAGCATCTGGGCATGTTCACGAGATGCCTGAAAGTCTTCTCCGAACTCAATCAGTTCAACGCCAAGAGCGCGCATAGCGGCATTTTTTTCCCTGCTGTTCCCGTGAGGGACGACCACGGCGGCGGGAAAACCATATCGGCCTGCCGCAAAACCAATGGACTGCCCATGATTGCCGCGAGTTGCGGTTATGACCCCTTCAGGCCGATGGTCCAGTTTAGCGAGATGTTCGAAATAGACCAGCCCGCCACGAATCTTGAATGCTCCGATTGGAGTGTGGTTCTCGTGCTTGACCCAAACCTCCGATCCGATCCGGTCGCAGAGCAGAGGCCAGCAGTACTGAGGGGTAGGCGGAATAAACGCATGAACGATACGTGAGGCCGCTTCCAAATCTGTAAGTTTTGGCTGCATGGGAAGGTTCCCGGACAATTCCATAATGCAAAGTGCGCCTTGCGGATTACCGCTTTTCAGGGGCTGAACACAGCACGCACACGGAAACTGTTACTCATCAAGCCGGACTGCACGAATTTCATATTAGCATCATACAATGTATCGTCAAGGACAACGCTCACAGGAGGCACGGTGAACCTGCCTTATGGTTGCGCCGTCTCTACGGCGGCGTTCTTCGTATCACGCAAAAGGGTCATTATGTACGAACCACCATCGCCATGGCTCCTTTGCATCATTTACCAATTGATGCTTGTACGGATTCAAACGCATGTATTCGATATGTTGGAGGTAATCTTCTCCGTTGCGGACCCGATGGTCCATGAACCGCTTTTGCCAAGGAAGGACCTTTTTGCGCCGCCGTGGAAGGCGGCGCTGCCAAAGGGGCTACAATTCATTCACAGGGCGGTTTTTGGGGCCGTTCAGCGGCTCGCCTGCCGGTCTCCGCGTCCGTTTGAGAAAAGGCTTACGTACTTACCATATCCTTCCTTTTCCAAATCCGCTTTGGGGATGAATTTCAGGGCGGCGGAATTCATGCAGTACCGAAGGCCGGTTGGTGGTGGTCCATCGTTGAACACATGTCCAAGGTGTGAATCGCCGTGCCTGCTTCTAACCTCGGTTCTCACCGTGAAAAAGCTCCGGTCTTGTTTCTCCACGATGTTGTCCGGCTCAAGAGGCCTCGTAAAGCTTGGCCATCCGGTCCCGGAATCATACTTGTCTGACGAACTGAAAAGCGGTTCGCCCGAAACGATGTCCACGTAGATCCCTTCCCCTTTGTTATCCCAATACTCGTTTTTAAACGGCGGTTCGGTACCGCCCTTCTGAGTCACCCTGTATTGAAGATCGGTGAGCTTATGTCGAAGTGTTTCGTCATCAGCTTTTATATATTCCACCGTACGCACGCCCGGTAGGGCGGTTTCCGGTTTCGATTCAGCGATGTGCATATCATTACTCCATATTCTTGTAATAAATTGGTCCCGTCCGGACATGTATCTGTAATATTTGTAGCGCACCGGGTTCTTTTTCGAATAGCCCTGGTGGTATTCCTCCGCTCTGTAGAATTTCGAAAACGGCAAGATCTCTGTAACGATGGGCTTATCGAAACGGCCGGAACTCTCCAGTTTGCGCTTTGACGCTTCTGCTGCCGCCCTCTGCCCCTCATCATTATAGAAGATAACGCTGCGGTACTGCTCGCCTCTGTCAACGAACTGTCCGCCGGGGTCCGAGGGGTCGATATGTCTCCAGAAAGCATCCAGCAATTCCTCGTAGCTTACTTTTGCCGGGTCGTAAATGACCTGAACGGCTTCTGCATGTCCCGTTTTTCCGGACGAAACCTCTTCATATGAAGGATTTTCCGTGCGGCCGCCCGAATAGCCCGATATGGCCTCAACGACTCCGTTTACTTTTTCAATATCGGCTTCCACGCACCAGAAACATCCTCCGGCAAATGTGGCTCTCGGTAACCCGGGATATTCTTCGTCCTCAGCCGAACTCTTTTCGGTCTGCTTGCCGCTCGAAGATCCCAGTCCCATCAGAACAAATCCCGCCAATACGATTAATGCCGCCAGCAAGATCACTTTCATTGCAATACTCCCTTCAGTTTGCAGCCCCCCCTGGTTTTCCTCCGCGGGGGGCCAATTAAATCTAACTCCTGTTTCGACTAAAGTAATTCTCGAAGGTAATGAAAATGTCAGGGGAATATAAAGATTAGGTAAATGTAATGACCTAAAAACAGGATTGTGTGCGCAAAATTCTGCAAATTGCCAAAGCTCAAGAGAGCGGGGGAATGATTCCCCCGCTCCCCCGCTGGAACCGCGCAGTGGCGAAGGGGGTGCGGGAGGCACTTGTCCCCCCAGCCCCACGCTTTTCCGGATTATCTATTTACAGAATTTTGCGCACACAATCCTCGCAAGCTTGCGCAAAGGCAGCAGGGTTTTTAAACTATGCTTCGGCAGGCAATCGTTGAAACAACCTGGGGAGAGATAATGGCAAAATCCGGCCCTGTTCTGATCGTTGAGGATGACAATAAAACCGCTTCGCTCATCAGTCTTTATCTTGAACGCGAAGGATACGAAACCGCGCTTGCCTTCGATGGCGTCGAAGCTTTGAGCCTGGTCCGTCAGAAAAATCCTGTAGTTGTCATCCTCGATCTCATGTTGCCGAAGCTTGACGGCTGGGAGGTGTGCCGCCGGATACGGGAATTTTCCGATGTCCCGATTCTGATGCTGACGGCAAGGGGTGAGGAATTCGACCGGGTCCTCGGGCTGACAATTGGCGCAGATGATTATGTGGTGAAGCCGTTCAGCCCCCGCGAGCTTGTCGCTCGAATCAAGGCGGTGTTGAGGCGAACCGGTATCACCGCCGGGGAAAGGTCCGACAAGCTCAAGGCTGGAGGGCTGGTGCTCGATACTCATAACCACGAAGTTACAGTGGATAATCGCCGCATCGTCCTCACTCCATCGGAATTCAAGCTGCTTCGATTGCTCATGAATGCGCCGGGGCGGCTCTTTACACGAGAACAGCTCCTCGATGCGCTCTATCCTCTGGGCGAGCAGGTAATCGATCGAGTGATAGATGTACATATAGGCAAGCTGAGGCAGAAACTCGAAAAAGACGCCGCCAACCCGCAATACATATTGACGGTACGAGGCTTCGGGTACCGGATTGCCCGGGACGATCAAGGCTCCCCGCCCACCCAACGCGATTTATAGACACATCCAGGGACGCCAACTGCCCCATTCTTGGGCGCATCGGCGTCGCATGGCTGTACCGGCGGGCGCCGAATTGCTTCCTTAAGGCTGGTGTGTAAGTCTATCTTACAAGAGGCATCTTTTCCATGAAACAGGGCATGCTCTTGAAACTGCTGGCAATCAACGTGCCTGTGGTCGCACTGGTAATACTTGTCCTCTGGCTGGTTCTCGACACACTCGCGGCCGATTACTTCTCGGTGCTCATGAAGGAGTACCGGATCAATCCCACGGATGCTCACCAGATGTTCATCCACTCCGTACACCGCTATCTTCTTTGGACCAGCATCGGTGCACTGGTCCTGGGCGCACTGTTGAGCTTCCTGTTGACTCAAATGGCGCTGCAGCCGCTTTACCAGATGATCAAAACGACTCGCCTGATTGCCAGGGGGGATTATTCCTCCAGGGTGCGGGAAGGCTCGCACGATGAGATCGGCGAATTGGCAAACGCTTTCAACCAGATGGCCGCAAGCCTCGAACGCGTCGAACAACTCAGACGGAACATGGTTTCGGATGTAGCTCACGAGCTTCGAACTCCTTTAACCAACATCAGGGGATACCTGGAGGCGCTTCAAGACGGCGTCGTCCCACCGACCCAGGAAACCTTCCAACTGCTTCTGGAAGAAACGCTCCGGCTGATTTCCCTTGTGGAAGGCTTGATGCAGTTGGCCCGTGCCGATGCGGCAAGATTGAGTCTTGACCTGGAGGAAACGGATATTGCCGAACTGGCCTCACGCGCTTTGAAAAAATTCGATCTCGAGTTCATGCAGAAAGATATCCAGGTCAGGGCCGAACTGGGTGAAGCGGCTCTCGTGCCGGCGGACCGCGAAAAACTGAGCCGTGTGATGGAAAACCTTCTGAAGAATGCTCTGCAGTATACGCCTGAAGGTGGATCGGTATCGGTGCGCACGGAGAGCTCCGGCCAGGTGATGAAATTCTTTGTCGAAAATAGCGGCCCAGGGATTGAAGCCAAAGACCTGCCATTTATTTTTGAGCGTTTCTATCGGGGAGAAAAATCCCGTTCCAGGGACTTTGGAGGCGCAGGAATAGGGCTCGCCATAGTGAAGGAGATCATCGAAGCCCACGGGGGAAAAACAGGGGCGGAAAGCGCTCCCGGCAGGACCCTGTTCTGGTTCAGCCTGCCTCATAAGACAGACTCCAACGCGGCGGACGGATTGGTTACCTGATACTGACAAGCCTGAACTAAAAAGGGACAGATGCTGAATTACCTGAACGAGTACATCCAAGCAGGTTCATAACCAACGCATTGTTCGGTTTAGAAGGAGATAAAAACATGCAAACAATACTTGGAGCTGGTGGTGTGATTGGGATGGAACTGGTCAATGCGCTTTCCAAAAAAGGACAAAGAATACGTTTGGTTGGGCGTAATCCCAAGCTGGTCGAGGGTGCAACTGAAATTGTTTCCGCGGATATCTCCAACCTGGATCAAACTATTGAAGCAGTTTCCGGCTCAGCCGTGGTGAACTTGTTGGTGGGCTTGAAATACGATGTGGAAGTCTGGCGTGAACTCTGGCCGCGAATAATACACAACGCAATCGAGGCCTGCAAGCGGGCAAAGGCTAAGTTGATTTTCTTCGATAACGTCTACATGTACGGAAGGGTCACTGGACGCATGACCGAAGAAACTCCGTTCAATCCCTGCAGTAAGAAGGGGGAAATCCGCGCGCAGATAGCCACCACTTTGCTAAATGAATTCAGGGCAGGCGATCTCCAGGGGCTGATTGCGCGTTCGGCCGATTTCTACGGCCCTCATGCAAGAAATAGTGTTGCCAATATCCTCGTCTTTGACAAGTTTGCGAAGGGGGCGAAGGCTTCCTGGCCGGTGAACGATTCGGTGCCGCACTCCTTCACCTTTACGCCGGATGCCGCTGAAAGCCTGGCACTCCTGGCTGGCGCCGAAACGGCATGGAATCAAACCTGGCATGTTCCTACAGCATCAAATCCACCCACCGGACAGGAGTTCATTCAAATGGTGGCGAAAGAATTTAGAGTTGAGCCGAGATATCGAATTCTTAACCGCCCTCTCATCAAGATCGCTGGTTTGTTTGATTCAGATATCCGTGAGACCTATGAGATGCTGTATCAGAGCGATGCTGAGTATCATTTTGACTCGACTAAGTTTTCGAAGGCTTTCAATTTCGAACCAACTTCCTACCCCGAGGGAATCCGGCAAACCGCAGCCGCATACAGATCGCCAAGCGCTTAGCAGGCAGGCGGGGGAGTGTCTCTACGGCTCGACAAGCTTTTCATGGGAAAAGACTTGTGTCCCGCTGCAAGGGAGATGATGTACGGAAAACAGGATTCGGTTATATTGAGCTTTACCATGAAAATTCCTGTTTTGCAGGTTTTGGTGCAATAAGAAGCGGCTAACAAAGCGCATGAAGGGGACGCTGAAAGGAATGATGAGATATCTTAAATATCACGCCTTGGGTAACGACTACATAGTATTGCGCCCGGAATCTTTTCAAGCTGTGCTGTCTCAGGAAGTTTTGCGCCTCATATGTCATCGAAACTACGGCATAGGTTCGGATGGTATCCTTTATGGGCCGGTGGATAGCAAGTCATGCGATTTCGGTCTTCGCATATTCAATCCAGATGGAAGTGAAGCAGAAAAGAGCGGGAACGGCCTTCGAATCTTCGCACGATCACTTTATGATGAGGGGCTTGTGAGGGAACAACCTTTTTCAGTGGAAACCCTCGGCGGGATTGTTTCGTGCAAGGTTCATAATGGAGGTGGAATTGTTGCCGTCCACATGGGAGAAGTGAATTTCAACAGTCAGAGTATTCCTGTTGCAGGACCACCGCGCGAAGTTTTGAATGAAGATATCAGCATAAGCGGAAAGGTCTTCACATTCTGTGCTGCAACTGTCGGCAATCCCCACTGTGTTGTTCTCACTGACGAACTGTCATCGGTTGATGCTCAGCGTTATGGCCCTCTCATAGAGAATGACCACCGGTTCCCGAACCGTACAAATGTCCAGTTTATGAGGGTCATTGATCGAAGAAACATTCAAATTGAGATATGGGAACGAGGTGCGGGCTATACTCTGGCATCTGGAAGCAGCAGCACCGCTGCAGCGGCTGTCGCTTATAAACTTGGTTTGTGCGGTTCGGAAATAACAGTTCATATGCCGGGCGGTGATTTACAAATAAGCTTCGGCAATGGCTTTCAGGCCACGATGACAGGACCTGTCACTAAGGTGTGCGAAGGCGTGATGATGAGCGAGATGTTTGGTAAGACCTTCCAATCGGGAGAGGGACGGTAATTGACCGTCCCTCTCCACAATGACCGGCCCGGTCAGGCTCAAGGATAAGACTTACTGAATTTTTTGAACCAAATACAACATGAATGTTATATATTGAGTCAACGTGTTCATAATGTTTTGCATCCGCGTGATAAATGACCGGGCTGCCCTGGATTTAATCCAATCAATCCGGGGGAGGATGAAATGACAAAAGAAGAATTGGTATCCAAAATAGCCTCTAAGGGCGGAATCACTAAGAGCCAGGCAGAAAAAGCAGTGGGCGGATTCGTCTCCGCTGTTTCCCGTGCTTTGGCATCCGGCGACAAGATCACACTTTTAGGTTTCGGCACTTTTAGTGTCGGCCAAAGAGCCCAGCGTGAAGGCCGTAATCCCCGGACCGGCAAAAAGATCGAAGTTCCGGCTTCCAGGGTCGTTAAGTTCAAAGCCGGGAAGATACTGAGTCTCCGTCTGACTCGAAATGAGCAGAATGCTCGTGACCTTGAAATCATCAATCGGCGTGCAGATTTCCTTAACCAGGAAGCCAGAGATGTCCTTGAATATCAGGGGCCCTTATGAAACGGGGCGAGCTTTACCGCGTACCTCACCCCTCCAAGAGTGATCCGAGGAAACACCGCACATTTGTGATTGTAAGCCGTCAGCTATTGATTGACTCGCAGTCTTCAACCGTAATCTGTGCCCCAATCTATACTGCGTACGATGGTCTCGCGACCCAGGTGCCAATCGGACCGGACGACGGCCTGAAAAATGAGAGCAGTATTCACTGCGATCAGTTGGTAAGTTTAGAGAAGGCCAGGTTGACCAATTTCGTCGGTACTCTCCAGCCCGCCAAACTGGAAGCCCTGAAACAAGCTTTGCTGGTAGCGCTTGATATCCTGGACTAACTTGGCGCACAGCGCAGCTTTCACTTTTGATGATTTCAAGGTATCCCACACCGGCCCAAGGGCCTGGTCACGCGAAGTCCTTGACCTTTGTGCTCCACGCAATAATGATTGTCTGGTGCATCACGTGCCTTCTGAGAAAACCAGCACAGATCAGCGAAAAGGCAAAATGAACCCGGTAAGGACACGGCACCTTGTCTTATACACAATCATTGGTCTATCTCTACCGGTAGCGGTTTTCACGTGCGCGGTTGCTACGCAGGACCCGCCGCCCGAGGGAGAAAGAGAGAGCTGATCGTGCCAAAACCGGCCTCATTGACTTATCGCTTGCCTGTTCGATTGGCAAATCGTATGATTTTTCGGGCCAGAGGTTGTTCCGGAAGTTTTTTCGGGTAGAATCCGGCTCCAAAATTCGATCGAATGCAAAGAGCACAACTTGATGCATTATCCCGGCGGACGTATGCCATGTTAAGAAACAAGCAAATTCCGCTCATTTACCTTCTTCTTACGGCTGCTGCCCTCATGGCATTCTGGCAAGTCAGTTATTGCGATTTCATTAATTATGACGATACATCATACGTAACTAAAAACATCCACATACGCAATGGTATTACGACAGAGGCAATTGGGTGGGCATTCACGACCGGTTATGCCGGAAACTGGCATCCCCTGACATGGATATCCCACATGCTGGATGTGCAGCTCTTTGGATTAGAGCCGCGATGGCATCATATGACCAATCTTTTATTCCACATTGTAAATACGCTGTTGCTCTTTTTCGTTTTTTACCGGATGACAAAAGCGCCCTGGAAGAGCGCGTTCGTGGCGGCGTTGTTTGCGCTTCACCCTCTCCACGTGGAATCGGTCGCCTGGGTGGCCGAGCGCAAGGATGTTCTTTCCACTTTCTTCTGGATGCTGACCATGGCTGCATATATCAGTTATGTCGAGCACCCGCGGCTTAGGACGTACCTGCCCGTTTTCGCATTTCTTGCTTTAGGCTTGACGGCCAAACCCATGCTGGTAACCCTGCCCTTTGTCCTGCTCCTTTTGGACTACTGGCCCCTGGGGCGAATGCAGGAAGCGGGAAGCAGGGAGCAGGGAGCGAGGAGCGAAACGCAAAATCCCAAATTGGGGCAGGAACCTCTCTCCGCTAACAAAAGGAAATTGCCTAAGAAACCCACAGATCAAGTCATTACTCAGTCCTCAGTCCTCCGTGGCGCGTACGATCCAGCGCAACCATACGGCCGTATTGCCCAGCGCCGGACCGGAGGTCCTCAGTCCTTCGCCCTGCGTCCTCTGCTTTGGGAAAAAATGCCCCTTTTTGCCTTGGCGGCGCTCTCGAGCATCGTAACATTCGTCGCCCAGCAAAAAGCGGGAATGGTGAAATCAATTGGGGCATTTCCACTGGGTGCTCGTATCGGGAATACCTTCGTTTCGTATATCGCCTACATCCGAAAAATGGTATGGCCGAATAATCTGGCCGTTCATTATCCTCATCCGGGGTTGTGGCCTTTATGGCAGGTCTTGGGGGCGGTTTTACTCCTTGGCGCTGTAACCTTCGCGGTTATCCGGGGGGGAAAGAGATTTCCGTACCTGGCAATGGGATGGCTGTGGTTTGCCGGCACACTTGTGCCTGTCATAGGAATTGTGCAGGTCGGCCAGCAGGCCATGGCCGACCGCTATACTTATATCCCCCTCATCGGCTTATTCATCATGGCCGCATGGGGAATTCCGGAACTCTTGAAAAAGTTGCGCTACCGCAAAGAGGTGCTTGTTGCGTCGTCGGCATTGGTCCTTGCATGCCTTTTCATTGTTACATGGATACAGGTCGGGTACTGGCGGAGTAGTATCACGTTGTTTGATCATACCCTGAAAGTTACAGATCGAAATTATATCATTTATCAAAACCGGGGCTCTGCCTACTGCACGCTTGGCGACTACAGGCGGGCGATCGACGATTATGACAGGTCAATTGAGATCAATCCAGGATTCGTGGAGGCTTACCATAACCGAGGTGTTGCCTATGCAAACCTTGGCGATTACAGGAAGGCGATTTCAGATTACGACAGAGCCATCGCAATGTATCCTGGATATGAGTCGGCCTATCACAACCGGCTTCTTGCGATAGAGTCTCCCGGCAAGAAGGTAAATAAAGACGAGCCATACAAGTTCAGTATTCCGAAGCAATCCACCCTCCCTCCCCCGCAATAAGTGTATAACGAGTGTGCATCGGGAAACAGCCGGGGGAATTCCACGCCCCGCGACGCTTCTGCCAGGAAAGCAGGGATAACCTCTTCACTCGAGGCTGTCCATGACCTGTCCATGACCAGTCTCTCCATGACCTGTCGATCACCAGGTGGATCTTCTTCGGTGTCCATCCGTGTATAAACTCTTTACCCGATCTGCCAATTCTTTATCAAATCTTGACTTTCTCTTTAAAATCTCCTCACACAAAATGATTACCATTGAGCTACCCCGGACAAGCAACGGTAATCAGAAACACGGTTTCCGTGCGAAAAACCGGCACAGCTTCCGGGCGAATGGAGAGAACTCAAATGACTTCCCTGCCAAAGAGATTAACGGAGTTGGTCCTCGCTCCAAGGAGCAGGCTCATCTGGCTGGCGCTTGCCGGGTTTTTTCTGGGCAGCGCGCTATGCCCGTTTAACCCTCCTGCCCGGGACGAACCACAACCAATGAAA
Source organism: Syntrophobacteraceae bacterium (assembly GCA_049520315.1). Classification (GTDB taxonomy): domain Bacteria; phylum Desulfobacterota; class Syntrophobacteria; order Syntrophobacterales; family Syntrophobacteraceae; genus SbD1. Next base: position 2,154 of record JBEKPW010000019.1, on the reverse strand, counting down.
CAGGGGGAAACAATGAATAGTCCATCAGCAATCGGAACAAATATGGAGAATGAACATTACATCCGCCCGGCTTCGGCGACAGGACAGATCGAAACCGCTACGTTTGCTCTTGGCTGATTTTGGGGTTCTGATGCCCAGTTTGGCGGCATCAACGGAGTGATTAGTACGCGGGTCGGCTATACCGGCGGCAATAAGGAAAATCCAACCTACCGCGCTTTGGGTGATCATGCGGAGAGCATAGAGATTGATTATGACCCGGCCGTAATTTCATACCGGGAATTGCTCGAAATCTTTTGGAAGAGCCATGATCCCGGAAGTCGCCCGTGGTCGAGGCAGTATATGTCCGCAATCTTCTACCACAGCGAAGAACAAAAGAACCTGGCTATTGAATCCATGAAACTCGAGGAGGCAAGTACACACAGGAAAATATACACCGAGATATCGCCTGCTGCAAAGTTCTACCTGGCGGAAGACTATCACCAGAAGTACTATCTGAGGCAGAGGCCGGAATTGATAAGAGCGCTCAAGGCGATATACCCATCCGATGACGACTTCGTGAATTCGACGGTCGCGGCGCGCCTGAACGGCTATCTTGCCCTGAAAGGCCCCTACCCGGCCCTTCAGGCGGAACTTGGAGACCTGTTGCCGCCCCGTGAAAGCAAAAACCTGCTGGATATCGTCCGAGGCCCGGACCGTTGGTAGTTGGAAGCGGGAACTTGCCTGGCGACAGAGCCAAAAGGGATTATTTCCTGCTCCTCGCTTCCCGCTCCTTGCTCCTCGCTTCCCGCTCTTTTATGCCACACCTTATTTGAGAGGAGGTGATTCCATTACTGATTCATAGTGCAGAAGGATTACAAAAGTCAGAAGTCCGTCATAGAGCTTCGCTTCCACGTCTACATAAGAGAGGATAAATTACAATGAAAAGTCTCAGCAGGTATTTTGCTACTTCTTTAATCGTTTGTCTGTCAATCGGTATTTTCGCTTTGGCTGGATTTCTGCAAGCTGCGGAAAGCGACCAGGGAATCAAGGAAGGTCAGAAGGCGATGATGGAAGGCGCAAAGAAGATGATGGATGGAAACAAGATGATAATGGATATAATGGGCAAGAAAGGAGTGAAAGACCCTGAGTTGACGTCGTCCGAAAAGATGATGACTGCGGGCTATGAAATGGTAACCAAAGGTGACGGCATGATGACCGGGAGCACAATGGCCGAAGGCAAGGCAATGGTGACACGTGGGGCAAAAATGATGCTGGATGCACAGAAAATGACGTCGGCCGCCGTTGAAAAGCATGGAATGGTTCAAGAATGTACAATCGCTCTTGACTCGTGCACGTATGGAGAAAAAAAGATAAAAGAAGGTGCGCTGGAGTGGTTCTTTGGCGGTGGGATTTAGAAGTAAGACCAATTTACCTAGAAAATGCCGTTTTCCTGCTTCGCGGGTGACGCAGGCGCCATGAAGAATTGCGTTCAAAATCGGGGTATCAGAAGGGCATAAAGGCCCCCCTCGATTTATCCGCGCGACAATGCCGGGCGGGGTTTTTCTACGTCAAAAAAGTCCCCGCCCGCTCTTTAACGCAAGTTGGTATAAGTCGTCATTCCGGCGAAGCCTGCCCCGGAAGTGCCTGGTCATGGGCCCGCAATCCAGGGCTTTCTTTTCGTCATTTCGGCGCAGGCCGGAATCCAGGGCTTTCTCGAACTATTTGAATTTTAAAACAAAATACTGGACCCCGGCCTTCGCCGGGGTGACGGTCCCAAGAGGTTTTACCGTTAAGTCGGAAGTTCAATCTTTTTTCAGCAGACTGCTGCTAACTCCTACCAATCCGCGGCGAGCTGCACCACTCGTCATCCATTATGCTTCACTCTTCCCTCGCTCCCCGCTCCTTGCTTCCTGCTGCTAATCCTGTCAAAATCTTTTCGCTCCTCGCTCCTTCACTATTCCTCGCGTAGCGATGCGGCCTCACAAAGCGCCCTCACAAGGAATCGGGCGCGAACTTGAAGCACTTGGGCACGGGCCGAGAGTATCAAGCGGGGACCCGAAACGAAGTGAGGGTTCCGGCCGCGAACTGGGCACTCACAAAGCGCCCTCACAAGGAATCGGGCGCGAACTTGAAGCATCCGGCGTGCTTCCACTGTGTACAGCGCGAACCCGAAGC
>JBEKPW010000018.1:0-67492 GCA_049520315.1 Syntrophobacteraceae bacterium | reverse complement strand
GGGGCATAACGCTCGGCTGTGCGGATATCGACTGGGTGTACAACTCCATGCCTCCGAAGCAGGGCCGGATTTATCCGCAGGAAGGCATGAAGCCGGTAACGAGCTTTTGAAACCTTCACCGGGCCACGAGAAGTGCTTGATCTTCCGTGAGAAGTAGCGATGGGAAGGGCGTTTTCGGAAACTAACTGAAGTACAACCCCCCGTTCACATTGATCGTCTGTCCGGTTATGTAGCCATTTCGGGCCAACATGAGGACCGCGTCGGCCACTTCTTCAACCTTCCCGAAGCGGCCGACTGGAATGCGGTCGGGTTTTGTCTCGATCTTCCGGATCATATCGGTCTCAATTAACGCTGGAGCAACGGTATTGACCGTAATTCCATCCTTTATCAACTGTACGGCATAGGAGTGTGAAAGGCCCCACAGTCCGGCCTTCGACGCAACATAGGGCGGGGCGGTAATCCCGCCGGTTTGAGCTGCAGTCGAGGAGATATTTATGATCCTTCCCCAATGCAACTCGCGCATTCCCTGAAAAACTGCCTGAGTGATCAGGAATGCCGACTTGAGATTTACCGCTAGCACCCTGTCCCAATCCTGCTCGGTGATCTCGTTGAGACTTTTTCGAATGGAAATCCCGGCATTGTTCACAAGGATCTGGATTCGCCCGAGCTCGCGCTCGACTGTGCGGATCATCTCTGAGATTTGCGAAGAATTCGATACATCCGCTTGAACCAGGATGCCCCGTTGCCCGGTCTCTCGAACCAGGGCCAAGGTCTCCAGGGCCTCTTTCTCACGGGCGTAGTAATTGACGGCAACGCATGAACCCGCTCCTGCAAGTGCTGCCGCAACAGCACGCCCGATGCCTCTGCTGGCTCCTGTAACCAGCGCCGTTTTGCCACTAAGATCGTCCATGTCTGTTTCCTTTTCTGCGATAGGGCTTCGGCCGCTTCCGGAGGCTGCTTATTTTTCGATTGTAGAAGAAAATTGGTTACTTGACGCTGTCACTTTATCCCAGTTCCTTGTGTTCGAGGAGCGGTCGGGCCTTCTCCATTACCAGGTCGTACTGTGTTTTGGTGAAATCGTTCCAGACCGCATCGTTCGACGTCTGAATCTTTTTCACTTCCTCCACCATGTTCGGATCGACGAAATCCATCCGGCCGAGCGCCACGGCTTGTTCGGTCATAACCGTCATGCCGTAGGCGCACATCTTGATGGTTTCATTCATCGTCTGGCTGAGAGCGGCGAGAAGTGCTGCACCCTTGAGTCCCCCGGCCTGGGAGTTGATGATGACGATGGCTCGCTGCTGAATCGGCCGCGTAACTTTGAGAAACGCGTCCAGCATAATGCTGATGGCGTTTATAGCTTTATATGTTACGGCCAGTTCGCCGATCTGGACTTCAGTCAGCTTATAGCCGTCCTTGGAAGCCCGGAATTCCTGAGTGGTTGTCTGCAGGGCTACTTCTCTTTGGTCATCGGTGGACATCAGTTCGGTCCGCCTCTGCATGAGTTTGGAGTATTCCTCGGAGCCCAGAGTGGATTTTCCTTCAGGAAAAGGTTTACCTTCCTCGAGGAGTTTTTCGAGCTCTTCGTTTTCCTTGAGTTTCTGTTCGATCTCGGCCAGTTCTTTGCGGCAGACGTCGAAGTCTTCTCTTGCCTTCTGTGCCTCTTCCCGATACCGGATGATATCGTTTCCGAGCTGCTTGAAATATTGGTCGGCTTCCACTTTGGATTCGGCCAGCAAGGTTTTCTGGACCTGTATCCGGTCGGCCGACTTTTGGGTGACATCCCATTGCTGGCGCAAAAGATCCGGCAGGATTTCAAGAATGTCTGTTTCAATTTCATGCTCGATCGATTTCTTGGCTCTGTCGCTAAAAAAGGGAATATGCGCCGACGCCAGCTTTTGCTTGAAGTCGGCCCCACTGCCGGCCTGGCGCGTGGCCAGAGCGCCTAAGACTTGCGACCATTTCTTCTGGAGATCGTCATTTTCCGCCAGCAGATCGTGAATGGCGATTCCCAGGCCCCTGAATACTTTCAAATAGTTCTGGCTGGCCTCGGTCATCTGGGCCGTGGTTTTGCGCGCTTCGATGTCGGTCGCAGTCTCCTGGCTGAAAACAGACTTGATTTCATCTACCGACATGTCCTTGGCCTTTTCCATCTGACCGATGGAAAGCGGGACGAGAGTCAATGCTTTGATTTCTGCAGGTTGGCTTTGCTGTTCCATTCTTCAAAACCTCCATTGATTTTGAGCAGGTTTAACCCTGTTTGATTGTCTGGTCGATGCTGCTCACCGCCACCAGTGTTTTCTCGATGGCTGTCGCCGTCGACGACAGAGTGAGCTGAATTTGATCCATGATTTCCTTCTGCCTGCCGGGATCGGCTTCGGCTTCTGCAATGGAAGCGTCCAGTGATTCGAGAGTGGCCTGGATGGTCTCTATGCCGTTTCGGATGATCGGTTGATTGCCCACCATTCCTTCAAGCCGATGAAGAGTAGACTTTTTTTCGGTCAGCATCTTCTCAAGCCCTTTTTCGCCGTCCGCTATGCGTTTTTCCAGGGTCCGGACCTCCAGTGCCAGGGAATTAGGGTCCTTGGTTTTAATGAAAGTCCTGGCTCGGCGGTATTTTTTGGCAAACTCGGCCGCCCCTTCCAGGTAATCCCGTACAAATCCGCTGTAGGCTTTGAGAATCTCAGCCACCACGGGACTGTTTTCGGCATCATAATGGACAAGCCGGCCGCCGGTATCCAAAATGGAGCGCAATTGCATCGTCAGCTCATCCGCCATGCCGGTCTCTGCCGTCAGCTTTTTGAGCGGCTCATCTTTAGCCGCTTCGGCTGCTGCTCTGGTTTCATCCGCCGCCTTGACATCTTTTTCCGTGCTGTCTTTAAGACCGGTTTGTACGGCCCAGAATGCCAAAGCTGCTCCGGCGATCAATACGATTGTGCTGAATGCCGGGCTTCGCAACACAACGGCTATAATCACTGCCGCTATCATGATAACGACAGGCTTCAAAAAAATCTCTTTTGGAATTTTCTTCGATTCCATATTCTCCCGCTCCCCTCTCTCAGTTTCTGGAAAGAAGAATTTGCCGCAAGACGTCGAGCGATTCCTGTATGCCCTGATCGCTCCAGTTTCGCCGGCGCATCGTTTCGAAATACTCTGCAGTTAGATCCGAAGACATAATGATGGCCTTGAGTGCCTCCTGGCAGGTTGGCTCCTTGCCGAACCAGTCGCCGAAGATGCTCTGTCCCTTGCGAGACAGTTCATCGAGCGATGTTCCGAGGTTTCCCAGAACATCCTGGAATTTCTTTCTGGCATCCGCTGCATGCTTTTTCAATTTCTCCACGCCGTCTTCCATCCGGACATCTTCCAAGCCCTTGAGAAGTTCGATGACTCTTTCCCTGAGCTCATCGATCTCGCTACTCAGCGTTTCGGCAGGCTCGCCGCCTTCCAGCCGGGCTATCACGCGGTCCACGAGCTCTCGGAGTTTCCTGGCTTCTTCCAGTAAAATGGATTTCCTTTCCTTCGATTCTGACATTTGCTTTTCCTCTTGATTGAGTCGCAGGCTACATGGAGTTGGCAATGAAAATCGCCACGCTGATTTCGATGCAGGCCGCGAAAACAGCTACAGCCTCATTGCGCTGTTTGTCCATTTCGTCCGCATAAGAAACCCTGGGCATAAATATCTTTCGGGCCAGAGCCTTGAAAACGAAAAGCGCCAGGAGGCCCAAGGCGAGATAGATGCCAAATCCCTGAAGTCCCGGGACCCATCCGGTAAATGGCCCGATGATGCTCGCCCTCAAAATAATAGAGATGGCGATCAATATCCCGGCAACATCGACTCCTTCGGCAATATTACCTTTAATTTCGATCTCCTCCTGAATATTGCGTCTTGAAATTGCCGCTTCCAAATAAAAGGTGATGACCAGGGCTGTTTGACCGAGGGCAAAAAACACGCCCGCCGCCCAAAGGCCCCCGCCCTCTCCGGTAAAGGCGCCATTCATTATTATGCCGGTGCCGACAAAAGTAGAAAATTCCACGGCCCCCACGGCCACATTACCCTTGGCTGCAGCCTCGTCGTTATTGACTTTGCGGAGGATTATCCTCTTGTTGACCTCAAAAGTTATGAAAAGTAGAATCACGATCATGACCGTGCCTTGAAAAAAATTCCACAAATCGATCGTGATCTTCGGCGATCTGCCGGAAAGAATGCCGGCAAGAGCCAGAAACAGGCCCAGACATATCCCTGACTTTCTAAGCCCGACAGCCAGATTGCTCTCCAGGAGCATTGCCTTGTCCTCATCAAAAGGCGCGCGCTTGTCGTCGGCCAGTTTGACCAACCACACCACCAGTATCCCCAATAATGGATAAACAGCCATCTGAAGCACTATGTACCAGAAATCCACTCCGATCTCCTTTCGTTCGTTAGTGTCCATCCTGAAACACCGATTAAAACTCCACGCCCCGCGTAGTTTCTGTTCGGAAAAGAGAGATTTTTCGTCCTGGCGCGTACAGTTTAGCGCCCCGCCATTTCCGGATTGCCCAGCGCCGCACCGAAAGGTGCAAGGAAATCGATGGGTTGCGCGGAGGCGCACATTGGTACCGCCTCGCGGAGCGTCGAGATCGGCGATCGAGCCCGCCTAATCCTCTGCGGCCACCGCCGAACAATCTCGACGCTATCCCTGACCTGTCCATGACCTGAGGCGTGGCGGTCCCACCGCCCCAGGGCGGAAAAGGACCCTTTCCGGACGGAAACTCGTTAGTGTTGGCTATTCGAACCTGTGCGGCACAAATGGGCTCAGGTTATTGGTGACAATAGTCTGCGATTCCCGGATGCCCATGCCGGCGCTGTTGCCGCCGATCACCCAGCAGCCAAGTATCGGATAGTTTCCGTCGAAACAGGGAATAGGGGCCATGGCTTGGTAAATGTAGCCCTCTTCCCCATAAGTACCGGAAGTATGAAACCCTTCTTTCCCTTCATGGTATATCGTAACGTTGGCTCCCTCCCTGGAAAGCAGAGGTTTTCTCACAAATTCTTTCATCCCCCTCGGTCCATCGAAATAGGCTTCGAGAAGATTAGGATGCCCGGGGTTGAGTTCCCAGAGCACAGGAAGAATCCCTTTGCTTGAAAGAATGAGCTTCCATATGGGTTCGATCCAGTTCATCTTATCGAACGTTTGTATCAGGTATTGCCCGTACTTGTCTGCCAGAAGCCACTCCCACGGATAGAGTTTGAAAATGTTTTCAATAGTGATGTCATCCAAAGTGGTGAATCGGGTGAACGGTTCGAGCCCCAGGCCGATATCAGCGATGAAAATCAACTCTGCCTTGATTCCGGCATCAATGGCCGTATCCGTAAGATAGGTGGTGGTGACCAGGTCTTCCATGCTGTCAGCGACACAAGTCAGATAGAGTTTACTGCCCTCTTCCCACCGCCGGAATATTTTCGGCCAGCATTCCAGGAGTTTTTCATGGATGGAATTAAATTGATCTGATCCTGTATCGAAGACTTCCTGAAGCCAGAACCACTGGATGACACTTGCTTCGAGCAATGCCGTCGGCGTGTCGGCGTTGTATTCCAACATGCCGGGTGGGTTGACCCCGTCATAAGCCAGGTCGAACCGGCCATAAAGCGTGGGTTCCTTTTTCGCCCAGGATTTTTTGATAAGCGGGATGGCCTCTTCCGAAATGCCAAGTTGCGCGAAACGATTATTGTCGATGACGTACTGGACAGCTTTCATGGCCAGTTGATGAAGATCATTGGCTGCATCGTCGAGAACATCGATTTGTTGAGAGTTAAACAGGTAATAGGCGCTTTCGTTCCAGTAAGCGCCGTCAGGATTATGATGATAAAGCAATCCCGATGCTTCCACCTTGGTTTGCCAGTTTTCGCGGGGTTGGATTTTTATTCTCTTCATATAACCTGTTCCTTTCTCGACGCTATCCCTGATCTGTCCATGACCAGAGGCGGTTTAGCCGGAAGTTCTCTCCTTATCCTCCGATCCCGCCACCACCATGAGCGCCGGCACTGCCGCCAAAACCACCTCTGCCTACTGACCCGCCAAAAAAACCTGAGCCGCCGGAAGGACTTCCGCCTGGCGAGCCGACTCCGGGTGAAGCCGAAAATCGGCCGCCCCCGTAGCTTCCAGAACCTGAATAGCCACGCGGCGCAGCATAACTGCCGCCACTGACCACGCTCCCCGGACTGTATCCGCCGCCGCCCCAGTACCAGAAAAATATACCGGGACCGCCTCCGCCATAATATCGCCTGTTTTCATCGTTCAGGCACTTTTCTTCACTGACTACCTTGCCGGTGTTGTCTACACATCGCCTCCTCTGAGCCGAATCATCACAACCGGTCATGGTTGCCACGAGGCTCAACATAGCCACGCCCAGAACAATTTCCTGTGACTTTCTTATTTTTCTCCTTCTTGTCCGGGTCACTGTCGACCTCCCTATAACCGGAATTGATCGTCTGAAATACGCATGTCGCCTATCGGCAACTTTTTCAAGGGTATGGTATTATTGATTATTTTCAGCGAGACACCATATTCTGCTCATGCCGATTTGTCAAACAATTTTCCATTTGCAATATTTTTGTTGAAAATTAAGTTCAAATTCCCTTAATTAGCAATTCCATCTACACATTGCATGAATAATCTGATCCTTAATTATTCATTGTTAAAGATTTCTATACGATTACAATTGATTTTAATGGATTGACAATAAGTACCTTACCTAAATCGATATAGGTTTTTTGAACTTCGAGGTATTCAGGAGCAGATATGGATGATTATATGAACACATAAAATGTCCCGTACAGAACTTGGCAGAGATTTGGCGGAACATGTTATCTTTTTAATAGAATACAAAGTCTCCGGGAAAAAAAAGGACGTCCCAAAACATCCCGATTACCGGGAGCAGCAATGCAGAAAACTCGATCAAATAGATCCTGGAGCGGCTTAGACCAGTGTCCATCCGGAAACCCGGATGAACGTAGGAGAATTTCACCTTATCAACGTAGGAGAATTTCACCTTATAAGACACTAGCAGTTTTCGATTCGGATTCTTTGACGTCAAAAAAGGCATTTTTCGTCCTGGCGCGTACAGTTTGGCGCCCCGCCATTTCCGGATTGCCCAGCGCCGCACCGAAAGGTGCGCGTACAGTTTGGCGCCCCGCCATTTCCGGATTGCCCAGCGCCGCACCGAAAGGTGCAAGGAAAGAGCTTGCCCTGAGCCCTGCGAAGGGAGGGGTTGCGCGGAGGCGTACCTATGTACCGCCTCGCGGAGCGTCGAGACCCTGCCTGTGCCACCGCCGAAGGCCAATTTCGACGCTATCCCTGACCTGTCCATGACCAGAGGCGGGGCGGTCCAACCGCCCAAGGGCGGAAAAGGACCCTTTCCGGACGGAAACTAGACTAATATTGTTCAAATTCATGTGATTGCTGCAGCTCACCAGTTTATCTGCCGGCTTTTTAAAAGATCCTGTGCAGCTTTACAGCCTAATTTAGCCGATGTCTTCAGGTCCTCAGAACTCTGTTTTTTGTCGCCAAGGCTGCTATATGAAACTGACCGGTTAAAATAAGCCTCTGCCAATTCAGGGTTGATGTCGATTGCTCTGTTATAATCCTCAATCGCCTGCTTTTGATTGCCGACGGAAGCATAGATAGTCCCTCGGTTATAATAAGCTTTTGCATCTTTTGGAACGATCTCTATCGCTCTGCCATAATCTATAATTGCCTGTTTTTGGTTACCGATGGCCACATAAGCATTCCCACGGTTAATATAAGCCTTTGCATATCCAGGATCGATCTCTATCGCTCTGTCATAATCCTCAATAGCCTGCTTTTGCTTGCCGAAGATAGCATAGACAGTTCCCTTGTTATAATACGCTTCTGCGATTCTTGGGTCGATTTCTATTGTTTTCTCATAATCAGCGATTGCCTTATCGTAGTTACCAATTACTGCGTAAGTATCCCCTCGGTTGAGATAAGCCCTTGCATATTCGGGATAGATATCTATAGCTTTGTTATAATCTATAATAGCTTCCTTATACATACCATGTATATGATATACAGTGCCTCTTTGACGGTAGGCAATGTAATTATCATTTGTAACTTTTAGAGCGTGCTCAAACAGCGTCATGCTGTCCCGCCAATATTTCACCTGAGTCCATGTGACGATAAAACAGCATGCAATGCTCATCACTGACAATGCAAGCAGTGCGTATTTCCGGTAGCTCCATTTTTTTATTAAATCCGGAATACCCCACGCCACAATGATGAGTATCCCGATCATGGGTATATATGTATACCGGTCTGCCCTGCCAAAACCACCGATTTGGACTATTCCTATTACAGGTACCAGAGTACCGGTAAACCACAGCCATCCAAAGGCCAGGTAGGGAAATGTCTTGACCTGCTTGATGACAGCTACGGTTACTGCGCAAAGCAGAAGACCTGCTGCCGCAGCCTCCCATAGCGGCCATAGGCCGGGGTGAGGATAAAAAACGGCAAGATTGGTCGGCCAGATAATCTTTTCGATGTAGATGACGTAGGAAACGAGGGAGTTAGGAATCCAAACTTTCGATGAATAATGCTTGACCGCTTCCCCTTCGGAAATATAGGTCAAAACGCTAAAGACAGGAATCAGGGCAAAGAATGGGATTTTTTCAATGAATAGACGGCGAAATACCGCCCAATCATGTTTATGTTCCGCAAGTTTTGCCGACGCGCGTGCAAGAGCTTTTTCCTCATTCGCGGACACCGGTTCATCCCGCTCCACCCCGGTTTCCGGTAAAGCCTCCTTTCGCTCGAAGCGCTTCAAGGGCCAGTAGTCCATAAGGAGCATCACAAAGGGCAGGGTCACGAGCATCGGTTTTGCCATCAAACCCAGGATGAAGAGTGCGACAACTGCCAGATAGCTCTTAAGCCGCGGATGGTCAACATAACGGATATACGCGACCATGGTCAGCATCCAGAACAAAGTGGAAAGGACGTCCTTGCGCTCGGCCACCCAGGCAACGGACTCAACGTGGAGAGGGTGAAGGGCGAACAGGGCCGCCACGAAAGCGCTCTTCCAGGGTGCTTTGGTCGTTCGGTTGAGGATGAAAAAGAGTAGCAGCGTATTTGCAATATGCAATAAAAGGCTGGTCAGGTGATGTCCATGCGGGTTTAATCCGAAGAGTTGGACGTCGAGCATATGGGAAGCCATTGTCAGCGGATGCCAGAAATTGGCATAGGTGGTGGTCAAGGCCCACACAATAGCCTTCCCTGTGAGGCCGTTCATGATATGAGTGTTTTTAGTTACGTATAGTGGATCATCGAGGTTAACGAAGTCGCACAGGGTCACCTGCCAAAACGCTGCGAGAGTAGCAACAGTCAAGAAAATATAAATCATCAAAATCTTATTCTTTGACATATCCGCCTTGCATGGCAATAGCCAGTATCATCCTGTGGTATAAAGGATCCCGAACCGGAATGAAGCATCAATTTGTGCACTATGCATCCGAACCCCATTTTCGGGCCGGATTCTGCCCCAAAAACTTCTGGAAAAAACTAACAGGCTGTTGAAAAAAGAGAGTGTCGGTCGGAAAAATTTTGAAAGTGGCTCATACTCTCATCATTCCGGCGTTTTTCGACGCCAAAAGAGCCGGAATCCAGGCTTTCCCGCAACCTATTGATGTTAAAGCTAAAACCACTGGACCCCGGCCTTCGCCGGGGTTACGAGTGCGTGGATTCTTCTCTATTTCTTTGAAATTGCTCTCTTTTTCATCAGCCTACTAAAGCCCGCAAAACCATACAGTTTCGAAAACGAAGATGCAAGTGATAGGCCAATGAGACTGGTTTTTGCAACTTCAGGACACACCTCCTTCCCCGCAGTTGACAGCCTTGTTTCCCGCCCACCCGGCTGGCCTCAGGCAAAAACTCCACGCTCCTCGATATGAGCAAGGGAAAAAGCCGGCGCAACATGGAAGTGCCCCACGCTCCGCGAGGCATGGTAGACCACTTTCGCGCCAACCTTTACAAGCATAATCCAGGTTGAATGCTGCCGAGGAGGAGCTGAAAAGCATACACGCGGCGATAGGCGCAGGTCTGGAAAACGGGACTTTGCGGCCGGTAGTGGGAAAGACATTGCCCCTGGCTGGGGCGCCGGAGTCTCACCGGGCCGTCATTGAATCAAGCGCCTACGGGAAAATAGTCCTCATTCCCTGAGCCCCGGCCGGGTATTCAGCCCGGCTTCCGGCAGATCTGTCGTGAGCCCGGGCAAAACCCGGCACATATCCAGAGGGAGGCGCTTCCCGCCCCGGTCAACCTGTCCTGAACCGCTCTTGCCCGGGTAATATTTCCGGGGCCGCCAACAAGCGTCGGCGCGCATTCCGGCAGCTTTTCCGCAAGCACCTCAGCCATTCTCACCGTTACAGCAGAACCCCTGCTAACCGGGCGAGAGTAAGAGGCTTTCCAATAGGACATTTTTATCCCCCCCCTTCCGTCCTTTCGTGGTCACTTATTCCTCTTTGCCAGCCACCGGGTAGGACAATATTATCACATATCTCCTAAAAACATGTCCACAACACGATTCTCCCCTTATCCATAGTCGTAAGTTAGGACAATGTATTACAAAATCCGATAATTGATTGAGATTTAATACCCACTACGCGATTACCGCTACCAATTTGATTTTACATAATTTTCCCCAATCCCGTAAGCCCGCACATTTTGCTTGGCATAAAGCTTGCTTTGTAGGGTCGCAGCTACTGCGATTCTTGGCGTTTCGAATCAACCATTTTTTTCCAAGGCGCCCGGCCATTCCGAAGGGGGCGCCCCGCAACTGCTATTAAGCGCGAAAACCCCGGAACAAAGGAGGTAACGCCGTTCCGCCAACAAATCAGGCGCTGTGGGGCGTCAGTCCGGTTAGTCCCGGGCGCCGGGATTTTTTCACTCTGGCATTACATGTCCGGGTTGCTGTCAACGCACTGAGACGTCGCCAATAATCGAGTATTTCTAACGGTTTTGAAAAAAGGGAAAAAAGAGGGTCCCTTACACCAGACAGGCAAGGGTTTCGCCAATAGCAGCAAATAACGGTGGAGTAGAACGGGAGGAATAATTGCGCGATCCGCAGCAAAAGGCAAGTCACTCAATCAACCCGTGCAACTCGTGAGCGCCAGGGAGATTCATAATGAGGAAACTGCTTAGCGGTGCCGCGATTGCTTTTCTGGCGATCTTCACGGCGGCTCTTGTATGCGCGCCCTCGGCGGCGGCAGCCGTCACGCTTGAAGGCACAGGCACCCTCACTTTCGTCAGCGGTACGGCAGCCATACCTACCATAATAACGGCTCCAGGCGCGACGATCTCACTTACCCAGGTACTGAATGGCGCGCCTCCCTATAACACTTACACCGGCACTCTTACGTATACACTTCCCCCCGGCGCTGTCTTAACCACGGTCGAAATCTCTGCTCTCAGGGGGCTTGATGAAAAAGAAGTCTTCCACATCTTCGGTATCATAGCGGCGGCAGATTCGAACGGCTCAGCCACACATGTAGTCGCGGAAGGCAATCTTGGCTTTTTGGGGGATATCGGTACACTCCAAAAGGGGTTTGGCATTCGTGGCTACATACTGGATGGGACTGCCACGAGCTTCCAGGGAGCATTTTTCAAGTCTCCACAACAATAAAGTTAGTCTCATGAAACGAATTCTCCTCCCGGAAAATCATAAAAAACGGTTTTTTTATCGCCGCTTATCGCTTCACCTTATCACCTCACCATCTTGGCTGCTTGGGTGAGGAGGACCTGAGATGGGCAGAGCAAATCTTTCAAAGCATCTGGACGCACTGTTCATTTTCATCGGTGTTATCTGTCTATTCTCTGTATTTCTATTGGCCTCCGAAGGAGCGTCACTTGCCACTGTAAACTGGAACGCGACGGGCGCCCTCGTCACGGGACGTTACTCTCACACGGCCACACTGCTTGCCACCGGCCAGGTGCTCGTGGCCGGGGGGGAAAACTTCAAAGCCATCGCTCTTTCCAGCTCTGAGATCTACAATCCGTCTACAGGAGCGTGGAAGAAGACGGGCTCCCTCGCCACCGGACGCTACTATCACACGGCCACCCTGCTTCTCAGCGGCCATGTGCTCGTGGCCGGGGGGTTGGACATCAACGGCGACGCTATTTCCGACTGTGAGATATACAATCCCTCTACCGGAGCGTGGACCTCGACGGGCCCCCTCGCCACCGGACGTTACTATCACACGGCCACTCTGCTTCCAGGCGGCCAGGTGCTCGTGGCCGGCGGGTTGGACATCAACAGCAATGTTCTTTCCGTCTGTGAAATTTACGATCCGTCCACCGGGGTGTGGACCTCTACGGGGAGCCTCGCTGTTGCGCGTTCAGAGCACACGGCCACCCTGCTTGCCAACGGCCGGGTGCTCGCGGCCGGGGGAGAAGCCGCCACCGTTCTTCCCAGCGCTGAGATCTATGATCCGGTCGCCGGAGCGTGGACCGAAACGGCAAAACTCGGCACAGGGCGGTACTCCCACACGGCCACCCTGCTTACCGATGGCACTGTGCTCGTGGCCGGGGGAACAGACATTGCCGCCAACGTTCTTTCCGACTGTGAGATTTACAATCCGGCTGACGGAGTGTGGACGACGACGTTTGGCCTCGACACTTCCCGTGCAAATCACACGGCTACCCTGCTTACTAACGGAACTGTACTCGTGGCCGGGGGGTTGGATAACGGCCTCAACGCTCTTGCCGACTCTGAAACATACGATCCGGTTGCCGCAGCGTGGACGGAGACTGGTCCCCTCTCCACCGGGCGTTCCTATCACACGGCCACCTTGATTTCTTCCGGCGGCGAGGTGCTCGTAACCGGGGGCGAAGACATCAACGGAGACGCTGTTTCCGCCAGTGAGACTTACAGCTCCGCCGCCGCCGCTGTGCCCGGGGCCCCTACAGGGGTGGGCGCAACGCCAGGCGACACACTGGCGACAGTCAGCTTCACGGCACCCGCTTCAACAGGTGGCACCGCCATCATCTACTACACTGTTACTTCGAACCCCGGCGGCATAGCAGCCATGGGAGCGGCAAGTCCGGTAACGGTGAAGGGGCTGACCGACGGCACCGCCTATACATTCACGGTAACCGCCACCAACGCGGTCGGTACCGGTCCGGCTTCGCATGCCTCCAACAGCGTAAATCCAGGCGCGGCTCCGGGTCCGCCGACAGCAGTATCGGCGACCGCCGGCAACGCCCAGGCAACGGTCAGCTTTAAGCTGCCGTCAAGTCCAGGGAGTCAGATATCGGTTTGCACCGTGACATCGAGTCCCGGCGGCATAACAGCCACAGGTGCGGGAAGCCCCATAACAGTGTCAGGCCTGACCAACGGCACTGCCTATACGTTCACGGTAACCGCCACCAACGCGACCGGGATCGGCCCGCCCTCGAGTCCTTCCAACAGCGTAACGCCTGCCACAAACCCCGGCACGCCGACGGGGGTAACAGCCCAGGGGGGCAACGCCGGTGCATCGGTCAGCTTCACGCCCCCCGCTTCAAACGGCGGCCTCACCATTACCTCCTATACCGTGACAGCGTATATTGGGACAGTCGCAGGCGTAACGGCTACAGGTACGGGAAGCCCCATAACGGTGTCAGGCCTTACCAACGGCACTGCCTATACATTCACCGTAACGGCGGCCAATGCGGTCGGGAACGGTCCGGCCTCGCGTCCCTCCAATAGCGTAACGCCCGGCACAGTTCCGGGCGCGCCTACAGCAGTAACGGCGACGGCCGGCAACGCCAGTGCATCGGTCAGCTTCACCCCCCCCGCAGTAAACGGCGGTTTCGCCATTACCTCCTACACTGTGACTTCCAGCGGCGGACAAACAGCCTCAGGTGCGGCAAGCCCCATAACCGTTACCGGCCTGACCAACGGCACTGCCTATACGTTCACCGTAGAGGCGACTAACACGACGGGGGCAGGTCTGCCCTCGAGTCCTTCCAATAGCGTGACGCCTGCCACAAACCCCGGCGCGCCGACGGGGGTTACGGCAGCGCCAGGCAACACCCAGGCAACGGTCAGCTTCACGCCCCCGGCTTCTACCGGCGGCGGCGCCATTACTTCCTACAAGGTGACTTCCAGCGGCGGACAAACAGCCTCAGGTGCGGCAAGCCCCATAACCGTTACAGGCCTGACCAACGGCACAGCCTATACTTTTACTGTAACGGCGATCAACTGGGTTGGTCCGGGTGCGGCCTCGGCTCCATCCAACAGCGTGACGCCCGGCATAGTTCCAGGCGCTCCGACAGCAGTAACCGCAACGGCCGGCAACGCCCAGGCAACTGTCAGCTTCACGCCCCCGGCTCCTGACGGCGGCACCGCCATTACCTCCTACACAGTAACATCCAGCGGCGGACAAACAGCCTCAGGGGCGGCAAGCCCCATAACCGTTACCGGCCTGGCCAACGGCACTGCCTACACGTTTACGGTAACAGCGGCCAATGCGACCGGGACCGGGACCGCCTCGGGTCCCTCAAACAGCGTAACGCCTGACACAGTCCCCGGCGCGCCGACAGCAGTAACGGCAACGGCCGCCAACGCCCAGGCAAGGGTGACCTTCACGCCCCCGGCCCCTAACGGCGGCAGCGCCATTACCTCCTACACCGTGACATCCAGCGGCGGACAAACAGCCTCAGGGGCGGCAAGCCCCATAATAGTGTCAGGACTTACTGACGGTACCGCCTACACGTTCACCGTAACGGCGGTCAACTCGGTTGGGCCGGGTCCGGCCTCGGGTCCCTCAAACAGCGTAACGCCTGACACAATCCCCGGCATGCCGACAGGGGTTACGGCAGCGGCAGGCAACACCCAGGCATTGGTCAGCTTCACGGCCCCGGCTTCTAACGGCGGAAGCGCCATTACCTCCTATACCGTGACATCGTATATTGGGTCAGTCGAAGGCGTAACGGCCACAGGTACGGGAAGCCCCATACCGGTTACGGGCCTGACCAACGGCCATGCCTATACTTTCACGGTAACGGCCGCCAACGCGGTCGGGCCGGGTCCGGCCTCGGTGGCCTCCAGCCCCGTAATTCCAGCCACACTCCCGGGCGCGCCGATAGGTGTAGCGGCAAAAGCCGGCAACGCCCAGGCAATTGTCGGCTTCACGGCCCCGGCTTCTGATGGTGGAAGCGGCATTACTTCCTATACAGTGACATCCAGCGGCGGACAGACAGCCTCAGGGACAGGAAGTCCGATAACGGTGACGGGCCTGAGCGACGGCACTGCTTATACATTCACGGTAACCGCCTTCAACGCGGCCGGGAACGGTCCGCCTTCAGCACCTTCTAAAAGCGTAACGCCTCTCGGACCTCCGGATGCGCCCGCAGAAGTAACGGCGTCTGCCGGCAACGCAATGGCGATGGTCAGCTTCAAGGTCCCTGCTGCAAACGGCAGCCCCATAACGGCCTACACCGTGACCTCCGGCAGCATAAAAGTCAATGGCACAAAAAGCCCGATAACCGTCAAAGGGCTGGCCAACGGAATAGATTATGAATTCATGGTGACGGCGACAAACAAGATGGGGACCAGTCCGGTAAGTGCTTCCAACCCGGTAATGCCAACCACTGTGCCGGGCGCGCCTGCAAAGGTGACTGCAACGCCCGGAGCGCCAGGCAGCAACCAGGCAACGGTCAGTTTCACGACCCCGGCTTCAAACGGCAGCGCCATAACGGGATACACTGTCACGTCGAAGCCCGGCGGCATAAAAGCCACCGGGACAACCAGCCCCATAACAGTGCCAGGTCTGGCCGACGGCGTTGCCTATACATTCACGGTAACTGCTGCCAACTCGGATGGGACTGGTAAGGCGTCAGCGCCCTCCAACAGCGTAACCCCTTACACAGTGCCCGGCGCGCCCATGCATGTAACGGCAAAAGCCGGCAAAGGCGAGGCAACGGTCAGCTTCACGGCCCCGGCAAACGGTGGCAGCGCCATTACCTCTTACACCGTGACATCCCCTGACGACAGCTCGATCAGCGTAACTGGCAAATCCAGCCCGATAACGGTAAAGGGTCTGGCCAGCGGAACCTCCTATACATTCACGGTAACTGCGGCAAACAAG
This sequence comes from Syntrophobacteraceae bacterium, assembly GCA_049520315.1. GTDB lineage: Bacteria > Desulfobacterota > Syntrophobacteria > Syntrophobacterales > Syntrophobacteraceae > SbD1. The sequence continues at coordinate 51,375 of JBEKPW010000018.1, read as the reverse complement.
GCTGGGCCAGGTCCGGCCTCGGATGCCTCCAACAGCGTAAAGGCCGAGTAGTCAGAAGGGTGGACAAAAGCCCAAACGCCTCGCCGGGCGTGGAGATCGGGCACAAAAGACTGGGCCGCCACATGACCAAATGCTCCTCGATGATTTTGACCGGGGATGGACCATGCAGACGACAGAACTGACAAAAAGCGATTTCTTGAAACCATATCCAAAAACTCTCAAAGGGGGCGATTTCTTGTCACCTCAGATTATCGGCAGATTGTGGAGGAGGACCTGAAATGACTAGATCAAATTTTTCAAAACATCTGTACGGACTTTTTATTTTCATCTGCGTCATCAGTCTATTCCATGTTTTTTCATTGGCCGCTGAAGGCTCCTCACTTGCCAAATCGGCCGCCGGCGCCAGGGCAAAGGCCGACGCCGGCTCATCCGGTTCGGCCTGGGCAACGACGGGAAGCCTCAACCTTGCGCGTTATGACCACACGGCCACTCAGCTCCAGGACGGCACGGTGCTCGTTGCCGGCGGGTATGACTACTCCCAGGGAGATATTATTTCAACCTGTGAGATCTACAATCCTTCCAGCGGCGCTTGGACCCAGGCGGCAGTCCTCAACACTTCGCGTTACCTTCACACTGCCACCCTGCTTAATGACCACACTGTGCTCGTGATCGGGGGGACCTCTGACGGAAGCACCGGTCTTACCGAATGTGAGATATACAGTCCAAAAAACGGGGGATCGTGGACCACGGTGGGAAGCCTCACCACCGGGCGTTTCTCTCACACGGCCACCCTGCTTAATGACGGCACCGTGCTCGTCGCCGGAGGGCTGGAAAGCACCGACAGCCCTACTTCCGACTGTGAGATATACAATCCCTCTACCCAAACGTGGAGCCCTGTGGGAAGCCTCGCCACCGCGCGTTCCCTCCACACGGCCACCCTGCTTAATGACGGCACTGTGCTCGTGGCCGGGGGTCTGGACAGCAGCGACAAGACAACTGCTCTCTGCGAGATTTACAATCCGGTCGCCACCCCCACCCCGGGGTGGACGACTACGGGTCCCCTCGCCGCCGAGCGTTCCTATCACACGGCCACCCTGCTTCAAAACGGCCAGGTTCTCGTGGCCGGGGGGTTTGGCACCGATGTGTTCGACCCTCTTATCGACTCTGAGATCTACGATCCGGTTAACAAAAACTGGACCGAGACGGCGGGCGGCGGCCTCAACAGTGCGCGTTTCGCCCACACGGCCACCCTGCTCCCCGACGGCACCGTGCTCGTAGCCGGGGGGACCGGTTACGACGGGGATGATCTTAACTCGTGCGAGATCTACGAGCCGTCTACCGGAGGTTGGAACCAGACGTTTCCCCTCCTTGCTGCACGTGCCTATTATACGGCCACCTTTCTTTCCGTTTCCGGCTACAACACCGTGCTCGTGGCCGGAGGGCTTGACGGAACCACCGTTCTTGCCGAATCTGAGATCTTCACTCCGAATACCTCCACTTCGGCGCCCAGCCCGCCGACAATTACAGGGGTAACACCCGGCAGCGGCCTGGCAACCGTGAACTTCACGATCCCCGCTTCAACCGGCGGCAGCCCCATCACCTCCTACACCGCAACTCCGAGCCCTGGCACTGTACCACCAGTCACAGTTCCGGGTAGCTCCGTAACCTCCATAACGGTGTCGGGCCTGACCAACGGCACTTCCTATACGTTCACCGTAACGGCGGCCAACGCGATCGGGACCAGTTCGCCTTCAGCGCAGTCCAGCCCCGTAACGCCCGCCGCAAAGCCGGACCCGCCGACAGGTGTAACGGCGACGCCCTACAACGCCAGTGCATCGGTCAGCTTCAACCCCCCGGCTTCAAACGGCGGCAGCGCCATTACCTTGTATACAGTTACATCGTATATTGGGACAGTGGCAACCGTAACGGCTACAGGCACGGTGAGCCCCATAACGGTCTCGGGCCTGCTCAACGCCACTCCCTACACATTCACCGTAACGGCGACCAACGCGATCGGGAGTACGGCCTCGAGTCAGTCCAGCCCCGTAACTCCATACACGATCCCCGGCGCGCCGACAATCACAACGGTAACGCCCGGCAACGCACAGGCAATCGTAAACTTCACGGCCCCCGCTACAAACGGCAGCGCCATTACCTCCTACACCGCAACATCGAACCCTGGCAACGTAGCCGTCACAGTTGCGGGTAGCTCCGTAACCTCCATAACGGTGTCAGGCCTGACCAACGCCACTTCCTACACATTCACCGTAACCGCTACCAACGCGGCCGGTCAAGGTCCGGCGTCGGCGCCCTCCAGCCTCGTAACCCCATACACGGTCCCCGGCGCGCCGACAGGCGTAACGGCGCAGCCGGGCAACGCCAGTGCATCGGTCAGCTTCACTTACCCCGCTTCAAACGGCAACTCCATTACCTCCTACACCGTGACGTCCAACCCCGGAGGTAAGACAGCTTCTGGGGCAACCTGCCCCATAACGGTGTCGGGCCTGACCAACGGCACTTCCTATACATTCACCGCAATCGCTGCCAACGCGGCCGGGCAAAGTCTGGCGTCAACGGCCTCCAACCCTGTAACGCCTGACGTGCTCCCGGGCGCGCCGACAAAAGTAACCGCAACGGCCGGCAACGGTGAGGCGACGGTCAGCTTCAAGGCCCCGGCTCCAAATGGCGGCAGCGCCATAACTGGCTATACCGTAACTCCGAGCCCTGGCACCGTATCACCAGTAACAGTTGCGGGTAGCTCCGTAACCTCCATAACAGTGTTAGGCCTGACCAACGGCACCGCCTACACATTCACGGTAACCGCCGCCAACGAGGCTGGCAGCGGTCCGGCCTCGGGTTCCTCAAACTCCGTAACTCCCGAGTCTGCCCCCACAGCGCCCGGTGCACCGGCAGCAGTAGCGGCCGTTGCAGGCAACGCCATGGCAACGGTGAACATCACCCCGGGTCTAACCGGCGGTATGCCCATAACGGCCTACACCGTAACCTCGAGCCCCGGCAACATAAAAGTTAAAGGCACTTCAAGCCAGATAACCGTCAAAGGGCTGGTCAACGGGACACAGTATACATTCATGGTGGCGGCGACAAACAAGGTGGGGACCGGTCCGGGAATTTCTTCCAACTCGGTAACTCCCTCCACTGTGCCGGCCGCGCCTACAAAGGTAACCGCAACGCCCGGAGCGCCAAGCACCAACCAGGCGACGGTCAGTTTCACGGCCCCTGCTTCAAACGGCAGCCCCATAACGGGCTACACTGTGACATCGAAGCCCGGCGGCATAACGGCCACGGGGACAGCCAGCCCGATAACAGTGTCAGGCCTGACTTTCGGCACTGCCTATACATTTACGGTAACGGCGACCAACACGGATGGGACTGGTAAGGCGTCAGCGGCCTCCAACAGCGCAACCCCTTACACAGTGCCCGGCCCGCCTGTAAATGTAACGGCAAAAGCCGGCAACGCCGAGGCAACTGTCAGCTTCAAGGCCCCGGCTTCAAACGGCAGCGCCATTACCTCCTACACCGTGACATCCCCTGAGGACAGCTCGATCAGCGTAACTGGCAAATCCAGCCCGATAACGGTGAAGGGTCTGACCACCGGGACGTCCTATACATTCACGGTAACTGCGACAAACAAGGCTGGGACCGGTGCACAATCAATTGCTTCCGGTCTGATAACGGCCAAGTAGACAAAGGGTCGGCAAAAGCGAAGCACATCAAAGCCTGCCCTGGACTTGATCCACGGTCCAGGGCAGGCTCTCTACATAGGCCGGTTGTCATCGATAAATTCGGTGACGGCCGGCCCACGTGTGACGAAAAAACTTCTCAAAAGGGATTTCACGTCTTGAAGGCCGCACGCCGGGGAATCGGTCCCAGCTCATTTTGCGCCGCATTCCGGGAGCGCCGGCAAAAATGTTCCCCGTGCTGAAAAGTGATGAATCGGTCATTGCATTTGTATTACAACGTTCTTATATGTTCCCTTAGTAGGTTCGGAAAACCTGAACCGAAGCACAAACCGGGGCTGAGATTTTCGTTGCAGCACTTCGAATGCCGTCAATACCAGAGAAAAAATTTTATCCTTTACCGAGTAACACTGTTCCACCTTTACGATCAGAAGACGGCCGCCCTCAGGAGATCTGCATGGAACCTTTGGAGAGCGAACTTCTATCCCGCTGCCTGGTGGGCCAAAACCCCGCCTTCCTGGCAGAAATCCATAAAATCCCGCAAATAGCCAAATGCGGGGCCTGTGTCCTGATATCAGGGGAAACCGGCACGGGGAAAGGAGTTTGTGCAGGGCTGATCCATCGCCTGGGCGAGAGAGCAGACTGGCCGCTGGTGGCCATAAACTGCGGGGCACTGCCGCCGGAACTGGCCGAAAATGAGCTGTTCGGCCATAAGCATGGAGCTTTTACCGGGGCCAGGGCCGTCAAGAAGGGTCTGATCGGCGAGGCGGAAGGGGGCTCCCTTTTTCTTGATGAAATCGACAGCTTGCCCTATTCCGCACAGGTCAAGCTGCTTCGTTTTCTCCAGGAAAAAACGTATCGGCCATTGGGGTCTACAAAGGAATGCCACTCTGACGTGAGAATCATTGCAACTTTCGGCGCGGCGCCTGAAGAGGTTCTGGCTTCCGGTAGAATCCGCCGCGATCTCTATTACCGCATCAACGTCCTCCAACTCAGACTTCCTCCATTGAGGAAACGGCGCGAAGACATCCCTCTTTTGGCCGCTCATTTCCTGAGAACGCATTTGCACGGGTCCGGCAAACGCATCGAGGGCTTTTCGCTGCAAGCCGTGCAGAAGCTCCTTTTTTACGACTGGCCCGGGAATGTGAGGGAGTTGGCGCACGTGATTGAGCGTGCCGTAGCGCATTTGCAAAACGGGACGGTCCGTGCCTGCGATATAGCGCTTCCGGAGGTGGCGCCCTTCGAGCCTCTTAAGGATGCCAAGGAGAGATTCGTTGTGGATTTTGAAAGGCGCTACATTCAGCAGATGCTCTCGCTTTCCCGGGGCAATATCTCCGAGGCGGCCAGGGCCTCCAGCAAGCATCGGCGCGCATTCTGGCAGCTTATCCGAAAGCACCGCATCGATACCCACCTTTACAGCGGGACCCCCGGTCATAGACCGGGCATGAGCGGCTTTTCACTGTAAGCCTTCAGGGAACCCCCACCAGGTTTCCGTCCTTGGTTTCCGGATGCCCCCTTGTAAGTGAAATAAAGGTCTGCCCTGATCTTCTCGACAATATGCAGGAAGTTAAGCAGGATGAGTATTCAATAGGACATTTTTATCCCGCCTCCCTCGTCCTTTTGGGTTCACTTATTCCCCTTTGCCGCCCATCGGGTAGGACATTATTATCCAATATCTCTAAAACACGCCTGCAATACAGAAGAGATCCTCTCTTATCCATAAATTACATTAAAACAGTATCTTATATACAAATCAGGAATAATTAGGTTTTGATATATAATATATGATTATTTCTATTAGTCCGATTTTAATTATCTTTTCCAATCCAGTCAGTCTGCGCATTTTACTTGGCATAAAGCTTGCTCTATAAGCCTGCAGTTATTGCTATTCTTGGTGTATCGAATCAACCATTTTTTCCAAGGCGCCCGGCCATTCAAAAGGGGGGCGCCACGCGAGTCCGATTAAGCGCGAAAAACCCATCGGAAAGGAGGTGAGGCCGTCCCGCCAAGCAATCAGGTATTGTGGGCGTCAGTCCGGTTAGTCCTGGCGCCAGGATTTTTTCGATCATCATATGGAAAGAGAGGGTTAACAGATGAAGAGGGGATTGTTTGTAGCGATTGCTTTGCTCTTTAGTATCGGTATGGTTTCGGCTGCCATGGCGCAACCGAATCCAGTCGGCAACACAAACCAGCAGGGAAGTGTGCTGATCTTCCCGAAAATCGACGTGACGGGCGCAACGGACACCCTGGTCAGCCTCAGCAACGGCAACGATGAGGCGGTCGAAGTAGAGTGCTACTGGGTTGACTCCCTGCAGGTCCCACACGATTTCATGTTTTCGCTCACCGCCAACCAGCCCATCGTATTCTCCGCGAGGACCGGGCTGTGTCTTGAGACACCTATTGCAGTCACGATTCCTCCTTTTCCCACCAACAACTCGACGATAGGGGAACTCAAGTGCTGGGCGACGGATGCCGCAGGCATGAATCAGATTTCCTGGAACTTTCTCACAGGATCCGCCAAGGTGGTAAACATCGAGTACTACACCGCTTATGAGTACAATGCCTGGGCTTTCCAGGCCATAGCTGCCACCACCTTCCCAACACTTACTGACGTTGGCACCGGCGGCACCATTAACCTGGATGGCGTTAACTTTGAAGCATGCCCGCAGTACTTTTTGGGCAACTTCTTTGCTACGGGATCGGAATACGGTTTCTTCAAGAATACCGAGCTTACCCTGATACCCTGCATTGAAGATCTGCGAGAGGAACGCACCCCCACTTATACAAAGGCCATTTTCGACATCTGGAACGAGAATGAGGTTGAGTTTTCGGGCGACACCCAATGCGTAAAATGCTTTTTTGACGGATGGCTGAGTGTGATCTCGCCTGATTTCAGCTTCTGCAACCTCGATTCGGCCGCGGCCCGTTTCCGCACTTATGGCCAGACGAATGCGGTATGCCCTGGCGGTCCTCAGGTCAACACTCCGTTCGTCGGTCTGCTTGTCGAAAAACTGGATTTTAGCTTCGGCGAAGAAACCACCGGCCTCGGCCCCGCGTGCGCTCTTACGGCTTCGACCGGGTTCGGAGCAGGCATTGCCAACACTGCAGCTACAGGCGTTGGCGTGATCAAATGGGATATTTCCCAGGCGCCTGTATCAGCGAAAAAGAAAGCTAAGAAGTAATCCAGCAGGCAACGACTCTTTCATCGGGGGAGTGAGGAGATGCTGCTTTGCTCCCCCTTTCAGTAATTCTCAAAAAGCTCGGATCAATTAGAGGAAACAGAAATGAAGAAGCTGCTTGCGATCTTTGCGGGATTTTGTCTGACAATGATAAGCCTGCATGGAGAGCCCTCATGTTTGGCGCAGGCGGATCAGGGTCTGAAGGAGCGCGCGCAAGCCTTCTGGGACGCGCGGGTTCGGGAGGACTGGGCCGTTTTGTACCGGTACCAGCCGGGCGCCGATAAAAGCCAGGCAGCCTTGGACCAGTTCACCGCATTCAGTAAAAAGAACGCCTCCTTTCGCTTTCTGTCTTTTGAACTGAGGCATACGGAAACGGCGGGGGACCTTGGATGGGTGAAGGTGGCCAGCACGGCCCAGGTTACGGGAGTTTCCAATGTGCCTCCCTCAACAACGGAGACCTGGCAGCTCTGGGAAAAGATAGACGGCAATTGGTTCCCCTCACCGCCCACTCGGCGTGACGAGGTGCCGACGCGTCCTCCCAGCATGAGGCCGGCAGCGGATGAAGCCGCGCTCACGAAACGGGTCAACGACTTTTGGGAAGCAATGGAAAAGGAACAGTGGGCTCTGCTTTACACGTACTGCGATCCTGAATTCCGGAAAGCTGTTTCACAGGAAGAGTTTCTGCAGAAAAAGACCCGCTATATCTATGTGACCCATTCGGTGGATTGGGCTGAGGTCACCGGTGACCTGGGAAAGGTGAAGGTCACTTGCCTCATTCGGCCCAATGATCCGAATATGTCCAAGGTAGAACCGAAAGACGACTCGAGTGTCGAAGACTGGACCAAAATCGAAGGGGTCTGGTACAAATCGATACCGAAAAGCAGTTATCAGGGGGGATAATAATCATGGGTCAGCCGAAACGAATCCTGAAGCGCCTGCTTCTTTTGGCCGCAATCCTCATCTTGCTGTGTGCACCATACATCTTCACGAGCGCAGGCGTCTCACAGGGCACTGACGGCGCGAACCTTCAATTCGGACTTTCCGCTTCGGGCCTGCCTGATAAAGGTATGTGGAAAACTACTCCGGCGGTCGCCGACATCAACAAGCACGGCCTCATGGCCCTGGCTGTCAATCCCCGTCTCGGCAAAGGGGCCCAGGTGTTTTTGAAAAACGGCGCAGGGGAATGGGTGAATTCCTCGCAGGGACTCGAAATGGATACTTCGTGCGGCGGAGGCGTCGCCTTCGGAGATCTAAACAACGATGGCTGTGCGGATCTTGTCGTCGCGGACCACTGCTCGGGCGTCCACGTTTATCTCGGGGATTGCAAGGGTAACTGGAAACAGGTTGTGAAAGGACTGGCCCCGGCCGCGGCCCATCCTGACACTGGCAAAACCCGGGAGTTCCTTTCCGGGGCCGAAGATGTCGCGATTGGGGATGTGAATGAAGACGGTTGTCCTGACCTGGTCGCAGGCTCCTCTGACAGGGGCGGGTTGACAGTCTATCTGGGAGATTGCTCCGGAGTGAACTGGAAAGAGTCGCCCGCCGAAGGCCTGCCCAGCGCAAAGAGTCCAGGCCCCGACGATAACCACGAGGGGGGATGGGCGACTCGGGTCCGCCTGGTCGATATCAACAAGGACGGCCATCTCGACATTGTGGCATCCTATTATAAAGGTCCAAGAGTCTGGTTGGGAGACGGAAAGGGAAACTGGAAACCCTCCTCGGTCGGTTTGCCTGAACCCTCGATTTACGGCCTGTACAGGGGCATTGCAGTGGGCGATGTGAACGAGGACGGTCTTCTGGATATCGTGGCGGCCAACCAGGCCAACGGCCTCGAAGTCTACCTCCAAAAGCCTGACGGGTCCTGGCAGGCCACACCCGATGTGTTTCCCCGGTTGCAGGGCGGCGCCCTGGCGGTGGACCTGGCTGACCTGGACAAAGACGGACATCTCGACCTGGTTGTGGGCGGCCGGCTGAAACATGACCTCGGCAGCGCTTACGGCCTTTATGTTCTTAAGGGCGATGGAAAAGGCGGGTTTAAATATGAAGAAGCAACCGGGCTTCCCTCCACGGGACTGTCTGTGGTCTGGGGCGTAACGGCCGTCGATGTGAATGGAAGCGGATTGCCCGATATTATTGCAGCCACCGGAGGCGTAGTGCCCGGGGGTGAAAACCTGACTACCGCCGCCGCTAGCCAGTCGAAGTACCGCAGTGCTGCGGTTGCTGCTGCGCCGCCGGTGGTCCCTGAGACCCAGCTTCCGAGAATGCAGCTTTGGAGCAACCAGAGCGCCAAAAAATGAGTGACCGGACAAAGCTGTAGAGCGAAGTATCTCGAGCGGCAGGACGAATATTCTCGATTGACGCTGATAGGGCCTCGACGGCGGATATATGCAGAGTGGGCCTCAACCGCTGCTTCTCAGCGGGGCCGGGCTTATCAACGAGTCAGTGCCAGGGGCGAATGCGTCAAGAGGAGGGGCAACACATGCGTAAGGTCTTCTTATTTTCGGTCTTGGTCTCGATCGTGCTCGCCGTCGCATTCATCCCGAATGCGTCCGCTCAGAACGTCTACTATGGTTTCACGTACACGGCGTGTATCGACAATTCGACACAGGTCATGCGTCTGTTCGTAAACCAAAATCCCGACCCGCCCTGCTCAGCGACCGAAACCCTAGTCTCATGGACACAGCCCCTGCAGGCGACGGCGGGGCTCGCCTGGCAAAGTACGTGGTCCGACACTTTTTCATATAATCAAAACGATATGGTAAGCTTCGGCGGTGCAATCTATGCCTGCCTCACCGCCAACACGAACCAGGAACCCGACACCAGTCCCTCGAACTGGCGGCTTCTCGCCCAGGCCGGCAATCAGGGGTCACAGGGCGTGGCCGGCCCCACCGGTCCTGCCGGCCCCACGGGTGCAACAGGTCCAGCCGGTCCTGCGGGCCCCACGGGTGCAACGGGTTCAACCGGCGCTCAGGGATCGCCGGGAGCTGACGGCGCTCAGGGACCCGCCGGTCCCGCTGGCCCCACGGGTTCAACAGGCCCAGCCGGACCGCAGGGTTCGATAGGGCTGACAGGGCTTACCGGCGCCACCGGTCCTAAAGGCGATACAGGCGCCACCGGTCCCGCTGGCCCCACGGGTTCAACAGGCCCAGCCGGATCGCAGGGTCCGATAGGGCTGACAGGGCTTACCGGCGCAACCGGTCCTAAAGGCGATACAGGCGCAACCGGTCCCGCCGGCCCCACGGGTTCAACAGGCCCAGCCGGATCGCAGGGTCCGATAGGGCTGACAGGGCTTACCGGCGCAACCGGTCCTAAAGGCGATACAGGCGCAACAGGTCCAGTCGGACCGCAGGGCCTGATAGGGCTTACTGGCGCAACCGGTCCCGCTGGCTCCACGGGCGCAACAGGTCCAGTCGGACCGCAGGGCCTGATAGGGCTTACTGGCGCAACCGGTCCTGCCGGCCCCACGGGTGCAACAGGTTCAACCGGTCCTAAAGGCGATACGGGCGCAGCCGGCGCACAGGGTTCTCAGGGACCTGCCGGGCTCACATGGCTAAGTACGTGGTCCAACTCTGCTTCATATCAGCCAAGCAATGCTGTCAGCTTTGGCGGGTCCAGCTATGTGTGCACCACAGCCAACACGAACAAGGAACCCGACCTCAATGCTGCGAACTGGCAGCTTCTCGCCCAGGTTGGCGCTCAGGGAGCGACAGGGCTGACAGGCGCCACCGGCGCCACCGGCCCCACGGGTGCAACAGGCCCAGTCGGACCGCTGGGCCCGATAGGGCCTACCGGCGCCACCGGTCCTCAAGGAGTGCAGGGCCCCGTTGGCCCAATCGGACCGCTGGGACCGACAGGTCCTCAGGGAGTGCAGGGGACCACCGGCACACAAGGTCCCCAAGGGCCTCCGGGGGCCATGCAGGTCTTTGATGCGAATGGCCAGTTCCTGGGCTACCTCTTGAGCATAAGCTCCTACACTGAATACGAGAACTATCAGCCTCTCGGAACGGGTTACAAGTGGGATATCTATGTGCCCGGACTTAACAAGGTCGTCCCCATTGTTCAGCAATCCGGGCAAGTCGCAACCTCTTTCTATGATCTGCTGTTTTACAACAATGATTGCACCGGCCCGATGTATTCGTGGAATACCAGTACGGTTTTTCAGCTCACCGATGGAGGAGTTAACCACTATTATTGTGGCAGCGGGTCGAGCGAAACGATGGGATATGGATCAGCGTTGCAATCGCAGGAGGTGGACGGCACATGCGAGCAAATCACCTCTCTGTGGCGACAGGTTCCGGTTTTTCTGGCAGTTGAAATCCCTGCAGCCAATATCCCGTTCACTTTGCCTGTAGCTTTGCCAATGAGCCTCGTGGGTCAGTAAACGACACGAAAGGCGTGGTTTGGGAGTATCGCAGGAAGGTCCGGTAAAAAGTGCGAGAGAAGGAAAGGCAAATGCCGAAAGCCGAAAAGAGCGCAAATTCACAGCATCGGGAGTTGAGGGTCCGGATACTCTTCGTACTCGGATGCTTGGGGCTTCTGCTTTTTCTGCTGTCCGGGCTCTCACGGCACTTTGATTGGATCGGCGCTCCGTTCAGCCGCATTCTAAGCGAAGGTCCGGCCAACGCGGGATCTTGGCCGCCTTTGTGGGCCATCGGAGCAGCATTCTACTCGGTCGTAATTCTGTCGATTTACAGGATGCAAGGTTTTACGGCGCCCATTGTGTCCGGCGCTGTGGGCCTGAGCTTGGGCCTCCTGCTGCAAAAAACCGCGTGCCCCCTCCATCTTGTCAACCTCTTTCTCCTGCTCTCGATTGGCGCTGTGTGCTTCGAAAAAAACAGGGCGCCCCAAATTCTTCTGACTTTATTTCTGCTGTTTGGGGCGGCTTTCGTCCCCGGGCGCGGCATGCCGGCGGCAGCGCCCCCGCCGGCTCGAGTCGCGGCGGAGGCGGCTGGAGAGGCCATTCTTGTGGATGACCTGGAAGCTCCTTTGGCCATGCGGATTCACGAATTGGAGGAAAGCATTTATCAACTGAAAAAACAGCGCCTGGATCAGATGATCGACAAGATTGTCCTGCAAAAGGAAGCGGAGCGGAACGGAATGACCGCGATGCAACTTATCGATAACAGGATTCTGTCCAAAGGGGTCGAGGTAACCCCGGAGGAAATCGAGCGGTACTATGAGGAGAACCGGCAAAAGTGGTCTCAGTCGAAGAAGTCGCAAGAAGAGGTGAAAGAAGAAATTGGGAATTTGTTGGGGCAGCAAAAAGGCTACCGGAAAGTCATGGATTATGCCGCTGCCCACTACGCTGATTACGGTGTGGCTGTTTATCTGAAGGAGCCTCCGCTTCCAAACCTGCGGACCAGTATCGATGGAGGCGTCTCCAGGGGTCCTCAAAACGCGCCGGTTACCATTATCGAGTTTTCCGATTATCAGTGCCCCGCATGCAAAAAGAGCCGTGAAACCGTTAAGGCCGCCCAGTCCGTTTACTCCGGCAAGGTGCTCTGGGTTTTCAAGGACTTCCCGCTGCATCGGAGCGAAGCATCCCTGCGCGCCGCTGAAGCCGCGAGATGCGCGAATGAGCAGGGCAAGTTCTGGGATTACCAGGATTCCCTGTTCTCCGGCGCCGGTGAGCCGGGCCGCGATCTGCTCGTTGAATACGCGAGCAAATTGGGGCTGAATACGGAAGCCTTCTCGAGTTGCCTGGCAAGCGGGAAGTACCGGTCTACGATCGAACAGGATTTCCAGGAGGGATGGCGCGCCGGAATCAACTCGACCCCCTCTTTAGCTATAAACGGCAAGGTAATCAGTGGAGCAGTCTCTTTTGAAACGCTCGACACTATCATCAGGCGGGAATTGGAGAAGAACACGCATGCCGGTTAGGGCCGAGGCAATGAATTTGCAAACCGCGCCCGATATCGATCTGCAATCGGGCATGCAGCCTTCCGTGATTCAGCAGGCTTGCGAGCTCATTCTACCGGGGGATGAGCCGTGAAACTGCCGGATGTATTGCTTATTGACCTGGGCAAGAGGGAGACCTTCAGCGCCGTTCTAAGGGAAGCGATGCAATCTTCATCCATTATGCGGGTTCATGTTCTGAAAAGCTCCTTTGAAGCCTTCGAGTCTGGGGGTGTCGAAACGTCCTTAGTCCGCCTGGCGTCGTTTTTCGACCCGGACCTGATTGTACTGATCTTGCCCGCAGGCCGGTTGAAAAACGCCGGCTTCCGCTTGTCACAACCAAACAGGTCTGGTTACATCCCTCTGGTTTCAATCGATATTCCCCGGTTTTTCGGCATACTGATGATTGTGAAAGCCAACGCTCCGGCGGAGCTTCTCGAAGCGACCGACGGAGAGGGCATCATGTCCGTTATGTGGTCCGCTATAGACAATTACCCCCTTTCCGCCTTCAAGGCGAGCGCTCGTGAGGATTTGAAGCCGGCTTCTCTGATCGGAAGAAATCCCGTGTTTGTGCACCAGCTTGATAAAGTTTCACGGGCCGCCGTGTGTAATTCGGGCGTACTGATCGAGGGGGAGCCGGGAACGGGCAGGAACACCTTTGCGCGCAGAATACATTTGATTGGCAACCGCGCGGGAAAACCCCTGGTGCGTGTCGACTGCAGGGTAATTCCACCGGATTTGGCTGAAAAAGAACTCTTCGGGCTGGTAACCAGGGACGACCGGGGGGTGGTGCTCTCAACAAGGGGACTTATCCAGAAAGCCCAGGGCGGGACCCTCTTCCTTGAGGAAATCGACAGGCTCCCTCCATCTGCGCAGATTAGACTTCTCCACCTGCTCCGCAATAGGGTTTTTAGGCCGCTCGGGGCCAAAAGCGAAAGACCGGCCGATGTACGCCTGATAGCGTCGTTGGGAAACAGCGCCGAGGACTCGATGCGAAACGGCAAACTCCGGCGGGACTTCTATTATGCCCTTAGCGTTATCTCGATCAAACTTCCTGCCCTTCGGGAACGGCGCGAGGATATACCCCCGCTGGCCCGGCATTTTTTGAACGGTTACCGTGCAAAATTCCGGACAAGGGCAGCCTCCTTTTCAGAGGAGGTTTTGCGTCGATTTGCTTTCTATGACTGGCCCGGAAATATTAGGGAGCTGAAGCACTCGGTCGAGCGCGCTGCCTCCCGCTCGAGGACCTCTGTCATCCGCGAGATCGACGTCTGCACGCCTTGCGGGAATGACCCTCCGGAGTCACTTCAAGAGGCGAAACAAAGATTCATAAGCAGGCTTGGACGAAAGGCTGTCCATGAGAAATACCTTGTATTTTGAGAATGCGTGTCATCCAGCCGCTGGGGCACAGATGGCGGCGATGATCCTTTGGCGGTCCGGCCCTGCTTAGCGGTCACAGGTCCGCTGGGCGGACCTTGATCCGGGTAAGGGCTGTTCTATCCTTTTAGACGAAGCAGGCTCCTCTTAGAGAAGAAGTGCGTTCGGGGCGTTGGAGCTGTCTTCCGGGTGATATGAGCCATGGGAAAAGATACTATCTACAGTATGAGGATGACCGGAAAGGTTCGCGACGCTTTGAGGAAAGCAGCCAGCCTGGAGCACCGGACGATGGCCTCGCTTCTGGACAAGATCATAGCCGATTACCTCGAAAAACGGGGATACACCGTCGGCAGGACCCTTACTCAGGAGCGGCGCAAACACCCTCGGGTAAGCACCGCCTTGCCGGCAGTAACCTACTATAAGGCCGGGGATATTTCTTCTGTTCCTTTTTCTTGCGTGGTGTTGGACCTTTCATTGGGTGGCGCTCTAGTCGCCTATCCCAGAGGCTCGGAGATCAAGGACACCTCGATTGGGGAAATGCCCAACTTCAGCCTCTGTTTCGAACTGCCCAGGAGCAAAGAGGAGGTTCGCTTCAGATGCGATCTTCGCCGCGTCTTTAACATTGATAACGGCCTGAAGATCGGAGCGGCGTTTATGGATTCGAACGAGGGCTATTTGCAAAGGCTTGGATCTTATCTGGCATAGTGATACGGAGCGAAGGGCGCGATGGCCTCAAACTCCCGATTGCGTAAGATTATTTTACAATTCTTTACAAGAGAGCTAAGCAGATGAAAAGATAGTTATTATTTATGTTTTCCATCCTTTCACAACGTTTGCTACTGTCGGAAAAGTTTACAAAAAACAGATTCCGCGTAGTGCGGTCGATGAGTATTTGTTAATTTAAAACAACGACTTGCGACACAAAGCTCATTCTCGCACGGTTCTTGCTAACCTTTGGAGCTAGGTTTGCAGTGATTTCGAACAGAACCTATCGTACATGCACCACCTGATGGAGAAGCGATCCGGCAATGGGAGTTTTGGCTTTCCCTCGGTTAGCGTCGGCAAGATATCATCGCCCTTTTACTCATTTATCAGATTTTCTTACTTACTTGCAGAGTTCGATGAGGGGGCATGGCGAAGCGCTTGTGTTTTTTTTTAACGTGTACGTATTACAGATGGCTGGCTTCGCGCTGCATTTGATGTGCCTTAAACAGCCAGGCGACAAGTCAAATCGGGGTGCAAACCACGGATGCCCCGACAGGCGCCGGCGGTTCCTCGAAAGTGTCCAGGCAATTTCTCCCGCACTGGTTTTCGCTGGGCACTGGAAAATCGAGAAGTGAAGATGAAGGATACCGCAAAATTGGAAATCATTGGGGAAAGCCCTGCTTTTCTCGAGATTGTTGCAAGTCTTCCGCAAATCGCACAATCTAATTCCTCGGTGCTGATAGTGGGAGACACCGGGACAGGTAAAGAGGTAATCGCGCGGAGAATTCATCAGCTCAGTCCACGAAAGAACTGTCCGTTTGTGCCTATCAATTGCGGAGCGATTCCCGGGGAGCTTGCCGAAAACGAACTATTCGGTCATAAGGGCGGGGCGTTCACAGGAGCTATCCCATTTAAGAGTGGACTGATCGCCGAGAGTGAAGGAGGCACATTATTCCTCGACGAAATCGACAGCTTCTCCCCCGTCGTGCAGGTAAAACTTTTGCGGTTCCTCGAGGAGAAGACCTACCGGGCGCTGGGCGACACTCAAGAGCGGCACACTGATGTGCGGGTCATCGCGGCGCTAAACGTCGACCCCGATGAGGTGGTCAAATCAGGCCGATTGCGTTTGGACCTCTATTACAGGCTCAACGTATTCAGGGTCAACCTACCGGCCTTATGCGAGCGGGTCGAAGACATACCGCTCTTGGCTGCTCATTTCTTGCGGAAGATTTCCCGTGGTATGGGAAAAGAGATAAAGGGATTTTCTCAAGCGGCCATTGACAAACTTATCACCCACGACTGGCCCGGCAATGTGAGGGAGCTGGAAAATGCGGTCGAACGGGCAGCGGTCTTTTGTAATTCAGAAATAGTCGGGGATGAGCATATAATTTTAGCTCGTTTTCTGATGGAAGAGGGGGAGGCGTCGTTTCAGGAAACTAAATCACGTTTGGTTCGGCAGTTTGAAATCGAATATATAGAAAAGCTCCTGCTGGCTTATAGCGGCAATGTCACGAAGGCGGCCGCGGCGGCGAAGAAGGACCCCAGAGCTTTTCGCCATTTGATTCAAAAATACGGCATTGATGTAAGCCGTTTCAATTCCAGCCATTCACCGCTCTTTGACTCTTCGTGTTTAGCAGAGTGTTGAAGAAAGACGCAAGCTAAGAAAAAATCGACGAGAAGCTCCCAATTTCCTCGCTACCGCCCAAATCCGGCATCACCCCATCTTGTTGTCGACAACTTGCCTCAAAAAACACTGGACCCCGGCTTCCCGGCCGGGTGAGCTTTGGTGGCCTGAGTATCTCCGAATTTTCGGGACGCTGCGCCAGAGCACTGGCGCCTCCAGGCGCCCGCCCTGCCGGCCGCACACCCCAAAAAAGGCAGAGCCGTTTCCGGCCCTGCCTTAAGCTGATGAAGAGGGGATAGTTCTTCATTCCGCTCAACTAATTATCGTCGCAACACGGAAAAAAAGTAAATAATGATTTTAACTGGGTGAAAGCCCTCTGCGTATGGCGCAAAAGATTCAAGCGGAGCACCTCGAAGGTACCCCGCTTGAGTTTGCCGGTAGCGTCCCCAGCCGGATTTGAACCGGCGTCGCCGGCGTGAAAGGCCGGTGTCCTGGACCGGACTAGACGATGGGGACATTGAAGAGCCAGGACCTATCTAATCTCCGTTCGGAAACTGCTGGTGTCTCATCCTGGGTTTCCGGACGGAAACTATCTAACGGAGCCCCGGGTTATGTCAACAGGATTATTGGCCGTACTGGCCGGCAGGCGGCCCGTAGGGCTTGAGCCCCAAGTTACTACTTCTAGCACTCGGGCAGCCTGCTGTCAAGCTGCAGCGCACAAAGCCCCGCGGTAAATTTGTTCTCCTTCGAGGCATCAATCGGTAAATGATGAAAAGGAGCCATGGCTATGGTGGTTCGTACATAAAGACCCTTTTGCGTGATACAAAGAACGCCGCCCTGGAAGGCGGCGCTCTATCGGACCATCTTGGTCCGTCATCCATTATGGCTTCACTCATCACTCGTCCTGCCGCCAGCGAAAATGATGCGGCAGGAACGGGCAGGAGGGAAAGCCGGCTCCTGAGAGAACCGGCTATGCATAAGGATTTTTTTATGGGCCGTGCTGGATTCGAACCGGCGACTCTCTGCTTAAAAGGCAGATACTCTACCTCCTGAGTTAACGGCCCCCTTGCCTTGCATCAGACCGTTCTTAGTAGCATTCTTCCTCGTTTCATGTCAACATAAAGAGTTGGTCAGTCTCGGTGTGATTGAAAGACCCTGTAACTGTGACGTTAACCATTATCTCGGGGAGAAGAGCAAGATGAAAAAAATCACTCTGGGTCCCCAGACCCTTGTTTATCCGATGCCTGCCTTTCTTGTAGGCGCCAATGTCGGCGAAAAGCCCAACTTCATGACTGCCGCCTGGAGCGGGATAGCGGCCAGCACGCCTCCTATGATCACCGTGGCTCTTCAGCATCACCGGTACACCCTGAAAGGAATAAGGGAAAATGGTGCATTTTCAGTGAACGTGCCAAGCGCAGAACTTGCCGGTGAAACCGACTACTGTGGCCTGGTCTCGGGGACCACAAAGGCGGACAAGGTAAAAGACTGCAATTTCACTATATTCTATGGGAAACTGAAAAATGCTCCCTTGATCGAACAGTGCCCGCTCAACCTGGAATGCAAGGTAGTCCATATTCTTACCCTCGGCTCGCATGCCCTCGTGATCGCTCAGATCGAGGAGGTCCACGTATCAGAAGATTGCATGACCGACGGCCAGCCCGATCCTGCAAAAATCGACCCACTCATGTACGTGACAGGCGCGAATAAAGCCTACTTCAGGATCGGCGAAAAAATCGGACCTGCCTTTAAAATCGGAATGGAGATCAGGAAATCGAAGTCTTGATTACTTTAGGCCATTTATCCGCCAAAATGTAATCTCGGAGGCAGTTCATCATGTCCCCGCGGGACACCCTGGACCATGAAAAGAACTGTGGGCTCAGCGAAGCCCACCAGGTCTTTCGAAACAGTGCGCTGAATTCTTCGGAACGAGTGATCTCCAAACGGGAAGTGGAGCGATTTGAACCCGGAGAAATCGAACTGGTGGTCTTCGATCCGGGCGGAACTGTGAAATGAGACACGGGTGGTCCGGGGCGGAATTTATCCCCGGGTTTATCCCCACCCGTGTCAGCCCTTTGCGGCCCGTAGGGGGGTTTATCCCCGCCCTGGGGTTTATTCCCGCCCGAAAAGAGGGAAGCCGCTTTTGCTCCCTGCTCCTTGCTCCTTGCTCCCTGCTCCCTGCTCCCTGCTCCTTGCTCCCTGCTTGTTTTACTAAGTCTCTTTCTGCAGAATCACGACCTCAATCTGGCCTTCCAGCGCCTTTTTAAATTTCTTGGCATCGTCCTCCGAGCCGACTATTGCGCCATAGTGCATCGGGATCGCGATCTTCGGGTTGATTGCCTTTGCCGCCTCTATAGCTTCATCAGCGGTCATGACATAAGTTCCTGAAACGGGCAGAAACGCGATATCCACGTCAAGCTGCTTCATCTCGGGAATAAAATCGGTGTCCCCCGCGTGATAATAGCGGACACCATCCAGTTTGAAGACAAAAGAGAGCATACCTGCGGCTTTGGGATGGAAGTCCTTGTTGGTGTTGTAGGCCGGCCCGACTTCGATCTCAACGCCCTTGACGCTCAGCGTGGCGCCGGGGGCCACTACCTTTATTTCGCCCTTGAGTTTCTTGGCCGAAGCCGCATCGGTCACTATGACGGAATCTTTTTTCTGGATTTTGGCCACGTCTTCGGGTGAGTTATGATCGAAATGATCATGGCTGATCAGGATAAGGTCAGCGGGCTTTGTGACCGAAATCTGGAAGGGATCGACCTGAACCACCGTACTTCCGTCGATGCGGATCGCATCGTGGCCAAGCCAGTGTATTTTTTTCACCGCTTCTTTAAGGTCCATGCTTTCCTCCTTTTGCTGTTTTGGGTAGTCAGTTGCACAACCTTGAACTCAAACCGGGTAAAGAAATTCGCTAAAAACTCTGCTTATAATATAGGAGTTCTGTTCAGGAATCCAGATGATGGATTGCCGCTTGCACCCTATTTCCTTTTTGGGTTAATGTAGGCACGAGAGGTATCCAGGTATCCAACATCCAGCATCCAGAACTTTTTAGCCGGATTTCGCAGTGATTCAGCGCTTTTTGAAAAGGCTTTTGAACGATCGGCTAAGGGATTTCGAAATTGCCCATCATGCCGAATTCCCGGCTCAGCCGCCGATTTTCGGGAAGCTCTCTTCTCCGCTTCCCCACCCCATCGAAGACGCGCTGCTCATGCTCGGCATATCAGCTCTTTACAATCACCAGACACTGGCGCTCGAGCACATCAGATCGGGTCGGCATACCGTTGTGTCCACGCCGACATCGAGCGGAAAATCCCTCATATACAATCTGGCCGTTGCCGAGGCGCTGATCGAAGACCCAGGCCGGCGCGCTCTCTACCTTTTTCCGATCAAGGCGCTTGCCCGCGACCAGTTGGACTCGCTGCAAAAGTTCTTTGCCGCCCTTCCGGGCCCTGAAGGGGATTGCCCCCTTACATCGTGCATCTACGACGGAGACACCACCCCATACCAGAGGGCCAAGATCCGGCAATGCCACCCCCATGTTCTTTTAACCAACCCGGATATGCTCCATTACGCTCTGCTGGCTTTCCACCATAAATGGGAGGAATTCTGGAAAAGACTTCGATATGTGATCATTGACGAAATGCACACCTACCGCGGGATTTTTGGGAGCCATGTCGCCCAGGTCTTCCGAAGGCTCAGAAGGATTTGCCGCTACTACGGGAGCAGCCCCAAGTTCATTTTGCTTTCCGCTACCATCGGGAACCCGGACGAACTTGCGGGGCGTCTTACGGGAGTTCACCGGGACGAGATAGCGGTTGTAAGCGGAGTGAGTGGAGCGCCGCAGGCAAAGCGGCACTTCGTCTTCCTGCGCCCGGCGGAAAGCAGGATTGGCCACTCGGCGGGCACCGCCGCGCGCCTTATAGTCCAGGCGGCTAAAGCGGGTCTCAAGACGATCGCCTTTACCCAGTCCAGGAAGTTGACCGAACTGGTTCACATGAGCGTGATCGAGATGGACCGAGGGCTCCGGAACAAGGTGAGCTCGTACAGGGCCGGATTTTTGCCCGAGGAGAGGCGAGGTATCGAACAGAAGCTTGCCGGCGGAACTCTTTGCGCGGTCATATCGACAAGCGCCCTGGAGCTTGGGATCGACATAGGCGGGCTTGACCTGTGTATTCTTGTCGGCTATCCGGGCACCGTCATGACCACCTGGCAGCGGGGGGGACGTGTTGGAAGAAGCGGGCGTGAATCGGCCATAGTTCTGATCCCTGACCAGGATGCGCTCGATCAGTACATCGTGAACCACCCCGGCCGATTCCTCGAAAGTCAGTATGAGAACGCGGTAATAGACCCGTTCAATTCCGAAATCCTCAAGGCCCATCTTCCGTGCGCGGCGGCTGAGCTGCCAATATGTTCATCCGATGACGATTTTTTTGAAGAAAAGTTCTCAAAAGCGCTAAACGAGCTTACTTTATGCGGACGCCTGCTTCAGACCTTGGAGGGCGACCAGTGGATATGCGTCACCAGCGGACCACACCGCCTCATAGATATACGCTCCGTCGGCCCCTCATATACGATCACCACGGCCAGCAACGGCCGGACCTCGACGCTGGGGAAAAACGAAGGGATTCGGGCACTCAAGGAATGCCATCCCGGGGCGATCTACCTGCACCGGGGCGAAACCTACTCGGTCGAATCGCTCGATCTCGAAAAGAAGTTGATCCACGTGGCCCCGGCTAACGTTCCCCTTTTTACGCGCGCTGTCGGCAACAAGGAAACCGAAATACTGGAGAGGCTGGCCTCCAAACCCGCAGGGAACTTCATCATCCGGATGGGCCGTCTGCGGGTTACCGAGAATATAACGGCCTATGAGGTTCGACGGCTTTTCTCTCACGCTCTTATTTCGAAAAACCCGCTCGACCTTCCACCACAGACCTTCGAAACGGTCGGCTTCTGGATCGAAATTGAACCGATCCTTGAAACCAAAGTCAGGAAAGCAGGCCTCGATTTCATGGGAGGAATTCACGCTATCGAGCATGCGCTGATCAGCATGTTTCCTCTTTTTGCCGTATGCGATCGCAATGACATTGGCGGGATTTCGATTCCGAGGCATCCGCAGATCGAAAAGGGCGCCATATTTGTCTACGACGGCTATCCGGGGGGAATCGGGCTGGCCGCGCGCGGATATGACATAATCCTGCCCCTGATCGAAAGGACAAAAGAGCTTATCGCATCCTGCAACTGCTCGCAAGGATGCCCGGCGTGCATCCACTCGCCCAAGTGCGGCTCCGGAAACAAACCGCTGGATAAAGCGGCCGCGCTCGAGCTTCTGAGATATCTTTCCGCTGAAAAGAACCTGGGGGACAACAGCATCGAATGTGAAACGACGGCCCCCCGGGTCTACTGTGCTCCCGCCAAAGAGGGACCTTGCCGGGACTTCCGGATAGGTTTCTTCGACCTCGAAACCCAGAAGCTGGCGGAAGAGGTAGGCGGATGGCAAAATACACACCTGATGGGTGTATCTGTCGCCGTTCTCTATGAGGTCCCGGCCGATATATTCAAGGTATACCGTGAGCATGAAATCCAGGGACTCATCGAAGACCTCAAAGGGCTCGACCTCATTGTCGGATTCAACATCTCCCGTTTCGATTACCGTGTCCTGCGCGCCTACACGCCCTTCGACCTGGAGCGGCTTCCCACGTTTGACATCCTGGGTGAGATTCACAAAGGACTGGGTTTTCGCCTGAGCCTGGGACACCTCGCAGAAAGAACTCTCGGTCGCCCGAAAGGAGGGGACGGCCTCCAGGCCGTCAGGTGGTTCCGCCAGGGCGAGTGGGAAAATCTCATAACCTATTGCACCGAAGACGTTATCATCACGCGCGATCTTTTTTACCATGGTCTGGAGAAGGGATATCTCGTATACAGGGATAAGAGCTGCCGCCTGCTGCGGATTGGGACTCCTTGGAAAATAGATGATCTGGTTTTCGCCGGGAATCGAAGAACCACCCATGAAAACAGATGAACACGGTGTTTCCATCCGGGGTTCAAATGTCCATTCGGGGAGTGACTTTTCAGGTGTGTTTGTTTATGTTTTGCATTAACCGTGTACTCGGCAAAAGGGTGCTTTAAGAACGAAAGGCAAAAGGCCCTGAGCGCCGAATCGATGTCTTGTTGAGCCGAAAGACGCCAGATGGGAAGCCATGACAATAGTCTTGAGCCTGATGAACCGGGGCAGCACTTGTATCATACGCCACCCGACAAGGAGTGGTACGCTGTCTACGTGCAGGTAAATCACGAAAAGGAACTCGTGAAAAGGCTGGAACAGAAGGAAGTGGGCTGCTTTCTTCCACTCATGGAAACCTGGAGTAAGAGGCGGGACCGCAGGAAAAAAATACAGCTTCCCATGTTCCCCGGCTATGTTTTCGTTCACGTAATGCTGGATAGCTCGGCGCACCTCACTATCGTCAAGACACCTGGAGCACTCAGCCTTCTGCACAACTCCGAAGGCCCTCTGTCAATTCCCTCCTATCAGATCGAAAACCTTCGGACCGTTGTCAACTCAATCCAACCGCTCGAAATCCATCCTTATCTGAAACAGGGCGATTGGGTCCAGGTTGTGCGCGGACCTCTTGCCGGATGCATCGGTATTCTCAACAGGGTGGACCCCCAAAAAGGCAGGCTGATCGTAAGTGTAGACATAATCAAGAAATCGGTAAGCGTCGAACTCGACTTGGAGGACGTCGAGCCTACCCTCCCGCCCTCTTTCACTTAATACCGGTTATGAAGCTTTTTCTGCTCACTCATCGCGGAGCGATGTCTATGCCCCATTCTTCTTAATCCCAAGGGTTTTCATTTTCCTGTGGAGATGGGTCCTTTCCAGCCCTACGCTGACGGCGGTCAGGGAGACGTTCCAGCCGTTTTCTTCCAGCTTTCTCATCAGGTAGTCGCGTTCGAAACATGAGCGCGCCTCTTCCATGGTCTGGCAGTGAAAGTAGGACGTTTCGCCATTTTCTTTCTGGAGGACATTTCTAAAATCCGGGGGCAGGTCGCCCGGCCCGATTTCATGGCCCGGCGTCATGATAATGAGTCTTTCGATGAAATTTCTAAGCTCCCGGATGTTACCCGGCCAGGAATACTCCTGTAGAATGGGATAGATGCGCGCATCGATCTTTTTTTTGCCAAGTGCGCTCTCGCTTGCGATCTCATCGGCGAAATTTTCTACCAGCAAGGGGATGTCATCGAGCCGGTCCCTGAGAGGCGGCACAAAGATCGGAATCACGTTGAGCCGATAATAGAGGTCCTGCCGGAACCTTCCCAGCTCTATCTCCTTCTGCAGGTCTTTATTGGTTGCAGCGACGATCCTCACATCCACTTCCACCGGGTGAGAGCCTCCAACCCGCTCGAAAACCTGCTCCTGGATTATTCGAAGGATTTTGGCCTGCGTCCGGTTGCTCATGTCGCCGATCTCGTCAAGGAAGAGCGTACCACCGTTTGCCGAGTCGAATTTGCCCTTTCGCTTTTCATAGGCGCCGGTGAAAGCGCCTTTCTCATGGCCGAAAAGCTCGCTTTCGATCAACTCGTCCGGAATCGCGGCGCAATTTACCTCTATCATCGGACGCGTGCTGCGGCGGCTCAGAAGATGCATCATCCGGGCAGCCAGTTCCTTGCCAGTGCCGTTTTCCCCCGTAATGAGCACGGTCGCATTGGTGGGGGCGGCGCGCCCAATCTGGTCGCGAAGATTGGTAACGGCCGCGCTTTCACCTATTATACTGCGGTCTGATTTCTTGCGCAGCAGGCGGTTTTCTTCTTCCAACCGGGAAAACTCGATGGCGTTTTGAATCGAAACCAGCACACGTTCGATCGAGAGCGGCTTTTCTATGAAATCGAAAGCGCCCATCCGGGTGGCCTTTACTGCGGTTTCTATGCTGCCGTGGCCGGAGATGATCATTACGGGAATGAGCGGATAGAGCTTTTTTATCTCGTCAAGCACAGTTATGCCGTCTACCCCCGGCATCCATATATCAAGGACGATGAGGTCCGGCGGGTCTTTCTTAGCCTTCTCCAGCCCTTGCTCGCCGGAGGACGCCAGGATCACTTCATAGCCCTCGTCCTCCAAAATTCCGCTAAGGGACTGCAGAATGCTCACTTCATCATCCACGATCAGTATCTTCTGCTTCATCTGTTTCCCCCCTAGCCGGGCAATTCCACCGTGAACACAGTCCCGCGCGGCTCGTTTCCACGCACACGGATGAAGCCGTTATGGTCGGCGATAATGCTCGATACTATGGCAAGCCCGAGACCGGTCCCCTTTTCTTTTGTCGAATAGTATGGTTCAAAAACTCTCTGCCTGTTTTCGAGCGCAATCCCGTGCCCGGTATCGGCGCACTCCAGCCGGGCGATCTTCAGCGCCGAGTCGTACGAAAGCCGGATCGATATTTCTCCTGCTTCCCCGCCGATGGCATGCACGGAGTTTTCGAGCAGGTTGATCATCACCTGCCTGAATTGATCGCGGTCAAGCCGAAGCGCAGGCATATCATCGTCTTTTTCCAGGTGAAATGAAATGCTGCTGAAGTTGTGCCTGTACAGGCCAAGCCCCTCCTCGACAATCTCGCAAAGGCTGCATGGCTCCAGCTTCGCCCGGGGCAGCCGCGCAAACCGGGAGAACTCGTTCACCAGGCTCTTCATGTGATTGACCTGCTGGATTATTGTGCTCGTGCATTCGTCAAAAACCGAACCGTCACTCTCGGCCAGCGCAGGATATTTGCGCCTCAGTCTTTGGGCAGAAAGCTGAATGGGGGTCAGAGGATTTTTGATCTCGTGCGCAATCCGGCGGGCCACCTCGCGCCATGCCGCCATGCGCTGAGCCTTTTCCAGTTCGGTGAAATCGTCCAGCACTGCGACTATACCCATGAATTGGTCATGGTCGTCGCGCAGCACCGATACCTTTATAAAAAGCGACATGGGCACCCCGGCCACTTTGACTTGGGCAGGCCGTTCGAGATATGCATGGCGGCCTTCCTTATAGCTGGTAATAAAGGCTTTTACGATCTCCATTTGGGATTGGTCGAGAAAGTCAGTGTAATGCTTGCCTTTTGCCTCATCTGCCCTGACTCCGAAAAGTACCTCAACCGAATTATTTATCGTAGTGATTTTGCCTTCGGCATCCACGCTTACCACTCCGGCTGCTATATTCTTGAGCACTACCTCCATGTAGCGCCGGCGGTCTTCAAGTTCGATATTTGTGCTCTGAAGTGCGTTGTAAGCCCGGTCCAGCTTCTTGCGGCCCTCGCTCAGGTCCCCGATCATATTGTTGAACGAAGCCATAAGCATCCCGATTTCATCTTGCCTGTCGGGGTCCAAACGCACATCGAGATCTCCGTCTGCTATTTGTTGGGTTGCTGTAAGAAGCTTCTGGATAGGTCCTGTAAGGTTCTTGGCTAGAAAGAAACCGAACCAGACCGCTGCAAATATCGCCAGCATCGTAACGATCGAGAAGGTGATGAAATGGCTCTTCTTCAGTGGCGAGTGAAGCATCTTGAGCTGCAGATAATTATCATATCCCGCAGTAATAGATGCCAGTTGGCGGGCAAGCTCTCCGGGAAGGAACCGCAGGACTATAAGGGCCGACTCGTCCCCTGTCAGGGGCTGTAGAGAGATACGCGCGGCTATGGCCTGCTGCACGCCCGTTGGAAAACTGATGATTTTGGAAGTTGTGCCGCTCTCCTTCTGAAAACTGCTTGTCAGCAGGGCCGTGTCGATTTCCTGGGCGGCATTCTGTCTGAAGCTCCACCGCAGATCTCCGGAAGAGTTGAACACATAAGCGGCGTCGATTCTGGCGGCGAAAAGGAACCCGATACCCGACTCCAGACGGGCCGTATCTTTTGGCTCGGTTATCATCCGGGCGGCTTCGGGAACCATAGCGCGGCATTCGGAGACAAGATTGGTCCTTTCCCGCTCGACGTATTGCCTTGCGAGCAGAACCGAGTTCTCCAGCGACGCCTGGACGCTGGAGCTAAACCAGTGATCCAGACTCGAGAAGATAAACTGGCTGGCGAACCAGAAAAGAGGTACTGCGGGAATGAGCGTGAGGGCAACGGAGGCGGCGACCAGCCTTGTTTTGAGCTTGGAGCCGAGGATGTTTCTTTTCCTCTCGAAGATAAGCTTTACAAAGTTGCGCAGGACTAGATAGGCCAGCAGCAAAAGAAGCAGAACGTTCAGATTGATGAACACGACAAGCAGGATGTTGCCGAAAAGGGGCGCCTCTGATGAAGGCTTGAAAAACCACCCCTGCACCAACCCCATCGTCAGGATAACGATGAAAGCCCCACAGACGAGAGTTCGTTCCCAGAAACGGCGTTTTTGACCCGATTTAGTATCCGAAGTGCTCATGGCTTTCTTCAGTAAAGAAATTCGACCGTGTACCATTCGGTCTCGAAATCCCAGAGAGACACCCAAAAAAGAACGTATCTGAAAAACAGTGGAAGCTCCACTTTTGAAAGCTCGGCTTTTACCCTCAGATAATACTCCTGGTCCCTGTCGAGCCGGCGCGTAGGCATTACTGGAAGGTTCTTCACCGTGCTCATCCATTTTTTTGCTTCGTCGAAGCTCCTGGTCACCAGAGTTTTTTGGGGGTCCTCCGGCAGATCCACCTGAAATTCATTGTTCAGGCGGTTGTATCTGATTGTATGCCGAAGGATACAATCGGCGATCTTTGAAGTTAAAAGCAGCGATGGCTTCTCCACAGTCACTATAATTCTGAAGGTTGTGGGGACCCCATCGAGAATTGCCTCTTCCATGTCGGAATTAAAGCAATCGATCAGGCGAAAACTAGCCTCCAGGTCCTTTCCTTTCTTTTCAATTTCGATGTTTGAAATCTCCGCTTTATTGGGCGCGGAAACGCAAATGCGAGGAAATGCAGTCGATACTGCAAGAAAAAAAAGGAAGAAAAATTTCCTGTTGACCCAGGATTTCACGTCATTTCCGCAAACATACCGGGCAGCACCGCCGGCGCAGGATTCCAGCCGCAATAGATTAGACTCTCTCAGGGTTTTTTAAGGAATTCTAGCGGACCGACCGGCCGAATACAAGCGAAATGAGGAAACCTTAGCCGCCCTTTGCAGCTACTCCCGGACGTGAGAGACAATTTGACAAGGCTGAACGGAATGTTTTATAAGTATAGTTCATGCTCCATCCGGAAACCCGGATGAACGTAGGGGAAATTCCCGGGGCAGCAGAGGCGTACCCGCCTATTTTGATGAGAGGAGCAAGCTGATGAGCGCCAATATTGTTGAAGTTACAGACAGCAGTTTCGAGCAGGAGGTACTTCAGTGCGATTTACCCGTTCTGGTAGATTTCTGGGCTCCCTGGTGCGGTCCCTGTCGTGCTATCGCCCCCGTTGTTGAAGAACTTTCGGTCGATTACGTTACAAAGCTCAAGGTGGTAAAGTGCAACGTGGACGATAACCCGAAAGTGCCGGGCAAATATGGAATTCGCGCCATCCCTACTCTCATCATTTTCAAGGGCGGCAATGTGAGCGAGCAGATCACCGGGGCTGTCGCAAAATCTCAAATTACTGCGGCAATCAATAAGGCTGTGGGTTAGATGCCCTCCATTCGCCCCCTGTAGGCGAGTGCCGATTCCCTCCGAAAATGTCTTCGCGAGTCTATGGCAGACAGGTTCACGATACGATCGTTATTGGCGGCCGGCTGGATTGACGGCCGGTCTTTATGCCGCGCGGGCGCCCCTGAATGCGGTGCTTTTCGAAAAGATTTCATTTATTCTTTGTAATGTGATAAATAAAGGACCGCAATGTTGCGGGTTGATGGCTCGGACATGCGGAGTTTGAAGCGGGGGTCTTTGTCGGAATAAAATCCAGGAATGATCTACGGAGTTTTTATGACTTGTATTGCCGGTCGCTCTAAGCTGGTTCTTCGCCCGTTGGGCCTCATCCTTTTTCTTGTTGCTCTTTCGGCCTTCAGCGGGTGCAGCAGCCTCAGCAATCTAAAACAGTTCTACTTCGGCGACCTTTTCTCGAAGAAAGCGTCGACAATCGACAAGACTGCCGAACAGCTCGCACTCTCGGGCATGGCGAATCTCGAGAAAAAAGAATATTCCAAAGCGGCAGAGGACTTTAAGAAGCTCAAGGAACACTACCCTTACAGCAAATACGCGATCCTTGCCGAATTGAAGCTCGGCGACGCTAACTTCGCTGCGCGGAAATACAACGAAGCGGCGTTGAGCTACGAGGAATTCGTTCGCCTTCATCCACGAAACGAAGTGATCCCCTATGTCCTTTACCAGGTTGGAATGAGCCATTTTCTCACTTTCACTACCGTTGACCGGGACCCTGAAGAGACCAAGACGGCACAACAGGCCTTCGAAAAGGTAATCCAGAATTTCCCCCAATCGGAATACGCGGCAAAATCCAAACAGCAGATAGTCGAGTGCAAAAAGCGCATCATCTC
The DNA here is from genome assembly GCA_049520315.1 of Syntrophobacteraceae bacterium. Taxonomy (GTDB): domain Bacteria; phylum Desulfobacterota; class Syntrophobacteria; order Syntrophobacterales; family Syntrophobacteraceae; genus SbD1. The sequence continues at coordinate 22,436 of JBEKPW010000018.1, read as the reverse complement.
CCATATGTTCAGCGTGGCCAGGCATTACTATATTAATAAGTACTACGCTGCCGCAAAAACACGGCTGGATACCATGGTACAGACATATCCCCAGTCGGTTGCCGAGCTTGGGTACGGGACCACTGTGGAAAAGATGCTTGCCAAATGTGACAAGGAAGTGGCAAAGGGAGAAAGGAAACCTGATTTCTGGACGCGGCATGGATTCTAGTTTGAAAAAATCTGGGCAGGCGGGTTGATTTTGGCTCGGCTCAGTGCCTATAATTAATTCCTGGTGTGTGTGAAACTTGTTGACAAACGGGACTGCTTTCCTACATGTTTGCTTGGGAGCCTGCCTTTTTACCCCCGGACCGTTACAGGCGAAGATTGAGCAGAAAAATTATCGGCTTGAGTCGATGACCGGTAATTTCCATTCCCGAATACCTGTGTACCGTGTCCTCCGGAATAACTGCGACGTCTTTTAATAAGAAAGAAAAATCAGATTCTTAAATATCTTTACTGGAGAACAACCCATGCCTGACGCATCAGTAAACTCAGCCGATACCGCCAATAGCAGGGATTCCATGCGCGACCGGCGCAACGAGATGAACTTGGTCGAGCTGAAAAACAAAAACATCCGGGAACTCATGGCCATATCAAAGGCCTACAACATCGATGGGGCAAGCTCCATGCGAAAGCAGGAGTTGATCTTCGCGCTCCTTCAAGCCCAAGCGGAAATGAGCGGCCTCATCTACGGTGAAGGTGTGCTGGAGATCCTCCCCGATGGCTTCGGATTTCTAAGAAGTCAGAACTATAACTACCTGCCCGGGCCTGATGACATCTATGTTTCGCCCTCGCAGATACGCAGGTTCAACCTGCGCACCGGAGACAGCATTTCCGGGCAGATCAGGCCCCCCAAGGACAACGAACGCTACTTTGCCCTGCTCAAGGTGGAATCGGTCAACTATGAGGACCCTGAGATTGCGCGGGACAAAATCCTTTTCGACAACTTGACCCCTCTTTATCCAGACCGCAGAATCAATCTCGAGTCGGACCCCGACAACCTGTCCACGAGGGTCATGGACCTGCTGACGCCGATCGGCTCCGGGCAGCGAGGGCTTATCGTGGCCCAGCCCAGGACCGGGAAGACCATGCTTCTTCAGAACATCGCCAACGCAACTGCGGCCAACCACAAGGACGCATACCTCATTGTGCTGCTGATCGACGAGCGGCCCGAGGAAGTCACGGACATGCAGAGAAACGTCCGTGCCGAAGTTGTGAGCTCGACCTTCGACGAGCCCCCCCAGCGGCATGTGCAGGTTGCCGAAATGGTGATCGAGAAAGCCAAGCGCCTCGTCGAACATAAAAAAGACGTGGTCATTCTCCTCGACAGCATTACCCGGCTGGCCCGTGCCTACAATAGCGTGGTACCCCCCAGCGGCAAGATCCTCTCCGGCGGTCTTGACTCCAACGCTCTCCATCGCCCGAAGCGATTCTTCGGGGCCGCGCGAAACGTCGAACAGGGAGGAAGCCTCACAATTATCGCCACTGCGCTCATCGATACTGGAAGCCGCATGGATGAAGTCATCTTTGAAGAATTCAAGGGCACCGGCAACATGGAAATCGTTCTCGACCGCAAGCTCGCCGACCGGCGCATTTTCCCGGCAATCGACATAAACAAGTCCGGCACGCGAAAAGAGGAATTACTTATTGCGCCCGATGACCTGAATCGCATCTGGATTCTACGAAAGCTCCTGTCGCCTCTAAATCCTATAGACGCCATGGAGTTTCTCCTCGATAAAATGCAAGGCACGAAGAACAATGCCGAGTTCCTGGCCTCGATGAACAGGTAGGATAAGGCTGGAGGTTGGGATACGAACAGGGGTTAACACGCAATCGGGAGGCAGGGTGATCGGGAGACAAGTGAAATGAAGCCATCGCATGCCTTTACTACCGCGTCACGCTCTCACCCGTTATCCCTCATGTAGTCACCGCCCCATCCCTTCTCGCTGCCGGCCGCCGGTTCCGGCTCCGCCATCATTGTTCCTTACTCTGCAGTCTGAAGGCGATGTTCGCCTTAAACCGATTGAAAAATCCGGGAATTGATGTATAATGTGTCGTTTTAGCATTCAGCCGATCAAGGAAGGAAAATTGATGAAGGAAAACATTCATCCCCAGTATTTTCAGACGGTAATTAAATGCGCCTGCGGCAACGAAATCCCCACAGGTTCCACCAAAAAGGAAATCCGGGTGGAAATATGCTCAAAGTGTCACCCTTTCTACACCGGAAAACAGAAGCTGGTCGATTCGGCCGGACGCATTGAAAGATTCCGCCGAAAGTATGAAAAATACCAGAAACCCGAGGGCAAGGAGTAGTGTTCGAAAGACTGGAAAGCGTAGTCCAGAAATTTCAGAAGCTCGAAGAGGAACTCGGCAACCCGGATCTGCTGAGCAATCAGAAAGAATACCAGCAGGTTGCAAAGGAGCGCTCCGATCTCGCTCAGATAGTGGAGAGATACTCGCACTATAAAAAGTTGAAAGAACAGGCGCAGGAAAACCAGGCTCTATTTGAGCGGGAAGAAGACCCGGAGATGCGAGAACTGATCCGGGATGAGATTGTCGACCTGAAAGATCGACTCGGCGCGGCAGAAAACGAACTCAAGCTCATGTTGGCCCCTAAAGACCCCAATGACGACAGGAATGTTATCCTGGAAATCCGGGCGGGGACTGGAGGCGAGGAGGCGGCTCTTTTCGTTGCGGACCTTTTCCGGATGTATTCACGCTACGCTGAAATCCGAAGGTGGAAAGTCGAAATCCTGGATTCAAACCCGACAGGTATCGGGGGGTTCAAGGAAATAATCGCCTCAATGAACGGCAAGGGCGCTTATAGCAGGCTGAAGTTCGAGCGCGGGGTACACCGTGTGCAGCGAATCCCCGTCACTGAGAGCCAGGGCAGGATTCACACGTCCGCTGTCACTGTTGCCGTGCTCCCCGAGGCCGAGGAAGTCGACGTCTTAATAGACCCCAACGACCTCCGCGTGGATGTGTTCCGTTCCTCGGGCCCGGGAGGCCAGAGCGTCAATACGACCGATTCGGCCGTTCGCATAACTCACGTACCGACAGGCTTGGTTGTAATCTGCCAGGACGAAAAGTCGCAACACAAAAACAAGGCCAAGGCGTTAAAGGTGCTCCGCGCGCGTCTACTCGACTCCATGCAGCGCGAACAGGAAGCCAAAATCGCCCAGGATCGTAAGATCCAGGTCGGAACGGGAGACCGAAGCGAAAGAATCCGCACCTACAACTTTCCCCAAAACCGGGTCTCGGACCACCGGATAAATCTGACCCTCTATAAACTGGACGTAATACTGACCGGAATCCTCGACGAACTCATAGACCCCCTCAATAACTATTTCCAGGCCGAAGCCCTCAAAGGCGCTGCGTAAGGGGTACCCGACCCCAGCAGGAACATCGGATGATTTAAGATACTTTGGCAGGCGTAAATCTTGGCGGACTGGATCTTAGTTTATCCAGGCTTGTCCTGCGCGCATCCCCCCTTTTGCGTTAACTCCCGGCGCGCGCACCTTTTTCTTCTCAATTACGCATTTCACCATTGCCGCGATCTCGGCGCCCGCCAGAGCGTCCTTTAGAACGAAGTGGTCCGCCCCGTATTCTTCAGCGATTTTGCGGTATTCGGGAAGATCGTAGCTGGTGAAGATGCTTATCACTACGTCCGGGTGGAGGTCCTTGATCTCGCGTGTCAACTCGAGTCCGTTCTTTCCCGGCAGGCGGATGTCCATGAAGACGATGTCAGGTGAAGTTTGATCGATTTTTGCGAGAGCATCGGACCCGTCAACAGATTCGTAGACCAAGAGCGAGGGTATGTACATCTTCAGGATTTCTTTGAAGGAACGTCTAAAAAAATCGTTGTTTTCCACGATAAGAACTGATGGCATTGGCTGCCTCCTCTCCCCTTTTTTGCCCCCCCCAGGCATACTATCATACGCAGCATACGCTTTCTCGCACACAACCATATTACGGTAAATACATGGTTTCATGTATTTGTTTGGTTCAAAAACATTATATTCCTAACTTCCAGCGCTCATCACCCCATACGGGAAGGTCCCGAATTTTGATTTCGCAAACCGGCGTTAACCTGAAAACGTAGAAATTACGGTAGGATAAAAAAAGAAGCCGAGATTGACTTTAGAGTTCCATTTGCTATACTGGGCTTGGGAGGGGTTTCCATCCCGTTTCCGTTGAGAAGACTTCTTGAAAAGGGGAATCCTTTGCGCCAGACAAAATTCATATTCATCACCGGTGGAGTTTTATCCTCGCTTGGCAAAGGTCTCGCAGCCGCCTCTATCGGGGCGTTGATGGAGAGCAGAGGCCTTCGCGTTTCGATGCTAAAGCTTGATCCTTATATCAACGTGGATCCAGGGACCATGAATCCTTTTCAGCACGGGGAAGTCTTCGTTACCGATGATGGAGCTGAAACGGACCTGGACCTGGGGCACTATGAGCGGTTCACTCATGCGCAACTGGGCAAGAAAAACAACTATACTTCGGGCGGCATCTACTATTCGGTTATAATGAAGGAGAGGCGCGGAGAGTATCTGGGGGGGACCGTACAGGTTATCCCGCACATTACGGACGAGATCAAGTCTTGCATCCGCGGGTCCGCCGATCACGTGGACGTGGTCATAGTTGAAATCGGCGGGACTGTCGGAGATATTGAGAGTCTGCCGTTTCTTGAAGCAATCCGCCAGTTCCGAAACGACGTTAGCAGGGAAAACGCCATTTACATTCACGTGACGCTCGTGCCGTATCTGCCGACCTCCGGCGAAGTTAAGACCAAACCCACTCAACACAGCGTAAAGGAGCTGCGCGGCATCGGTATTCAACCCGATATCCTGCTATGCAGGACCGAGAAGCAGCTCTCCGCCGAGATAAAAGGCAAAATCGCACATTTCTGCAACGTGGATACAGATGGCGTCATAACGGCCAAAGACGTCGAGTGCATCTACGAGGTTCCCCTGCTCTTCCACGAGGAAGGGCTGGATGAAAAGATCGTGAAGCTTCTCAATATCTGGACGCGGGCTCCCGTTCTCGATGACTGGGAGAAGCTGGTTGGCGCTATCAAAAATCCGCTGTTCAATGTTCGAATAGCGATTGTCGGGAAATATATCGACCTTAAGGAATCCTACAAGAGCCTCAATGAGGCGCTAGTGCACGGGGCTGCAGCCCACGGAGTGAAGCTCCAACTTGATTACGTGGATTCGGAGAACGTGGAAAAAGATGGTGGAGAGGCGCTGATCGAAGGCGCCGATGGGGTTTTGGTGCCCGGCGGCTTTGGCCAGCGGGGAGTCGAGGGCAAGATCAAAGCGATCCGGTATGCACGTGAGAACAAAATCCCATTTCTGGGCATCTGCCTTGGTATGCAGCTAGCCACGGTTGAGTTCTCGCGCAACGTTGCGGGGCTTGAAAAGGCGCACAGCATGGAGTTCGACAAGCACACTCCTTATCCTGTCATATACCTTATGCGGGAATGGTTTGACTACAAGAGCAATACGATCATACGGCGCAACGAAGATTTCGACTACGGCGGGACAATGCGCCTGGGCGCCTATCCATGCGTCCTTGAACCAGGTACTTTCGCTGCCGATGCCTATCAGGAGGTCGAGATTTCCGAGCGGCACCGGCATCGCTACGAGTTCAACAACGAATACAGAGATGTTCTGGCGCGGCACGGAATGCTTTTCACGGGGTTGTCTCCGGACAAAAACCTCGTCGAGGTGATCGAGCTTCCGGAACATCCGTGGTTTCTCGGGTGTCAGTTCCATCCGGAGTTCAAGTCACGTCCGAGGGAGCCTCATCCGCTGTTCAAGGCTTTCACGGGCAAGGCCCTCGAGGAAGCACTGCGAAAGAACCCCGAACCGCTCGCTAAACGCTGTTAGGTGGGCGCCGTGGACTTTGAAGTCTTCGGCCAGAGAATCGGGCGGGACCGTCTGTTTCTGATCGGCGGACCGTGCGTTATCGAGAGCGAGGAAATCGCCTTCGAGGTGGCTTCCTTTCTAAAGCATACCTGCGCGCGGTTAAGAATCCCCTTCATCTTCAAAAGCTCCTACGACAAGGCAAACCGCACATCCGCGCAATCCTACCGGGGGCCCGGACTTGAGAGGGGCCTCACCATTCTTGCCCGTGTCCGTGACAAGTACCAGGTCCCCGTTCTCACCGACGTCCATACGCCGGCCGAGGTCGAGCCGGTTTCGCAGGTTGCCGATATCCTTCAAATACCGGCATTTCTCGCACGTCAAACGGACCTTGTTATGGCCGCCGGTCGGACCGGAAAGCCGGTAAATCTCAAAAAAGCCCAATTTCTTTCGCCACAAGATATGGGACAGGTGATAAACAAGATCAGGGAGACCGGAAACGAAAGGATTCTTTTGACCGAGCGCGGCGCCCAGTTCGGCTACAACAATCTAGTGGTGGATATGCGCTCCATTGGGATCATGGCCGATTTTGGCTATCCGGTCGTCTTTGACGCAACGCACAGCGTTCAGCTTCCAGGTGCTCTGGGGACCTCATCGGGTGGGGAAAGCCGCTTTGTCCCGGCCCTGGCTCGGGCGGCAGTGGCGGCCGGAGCGCATGGGATATTCATTGAAACCCACCCTGAACCTGACAAGGCCCTTTGCGACGGCCCGAATTCTCTTAGGCTGGAACAAGCAGCCGGGCTGATCGAAAACCTTATCCGGATATTTGACGTTGTGAGCGGTGAAAATGACTGATTCAAAACTGGTGACATTGGCGCAAAATATCGACGCCCCGCAAGGTGAGTTGAAACAGCGGATACTTCCCGTCCGAATGATGATCTTTGACGTCGATGGGGTCCTGACCGACGGACGGGTCATCTATATGGACGATGGCTCCGAAATAAAAGAGTTTGATGTTCAGGACGGACACGGCATCAAGCTTCTCCAACGTGCCGGAATCGAGGTGGCGTTGATCTCCGGGCGGGCCTGCCGCGCGGTCGAGCACCGCGCCTCCGGTCTTGGAATCGCCAGGGTGTACCAGGGATCGAAAGTCAAGACTGAGCCGTACGAGCAGCTCCTGGCGGAAACGGGTCTCAAAGAATATGAAACCGGCTTCATGGGAGACGACCTTATTGACATTCCCGTGATGCGCAGGGCGGGGTTTGCGGTGGCGGTCCCAAACGGGGCGCCCCACATTTTTCCTTACGCTCATTACATAACCAGGGCTAGCGGCGGGCGCGGAGCGGCAAGAGAGGTCTGTGAAATGATCCTCCAGGTCCAGGGGCTATGGGAAAGCGTGATGGAGCGCTATCTGGCCGACAAACGGAAGCCTGCGCGGTAGAGCCGGCCTACCCGTCAATTTTGACTGGGGGGGGCCCGTGCTCGACGATTCCTATATTTGTAACTTTCGCGGTCTGGTTGATTTTTGAGTTTCGCCGGGTTGGTCTCAATCTCGAGGGACCTTTTTTCCGGTTTCCTTCGCCTTCCCTGATTTTCTCCAAGTTTCCAAAGCCTTACTTAATTGGCCTTTACAGTCAATACTACGCATGCTAAAGTACTTACTGAACTGTAATCCTCTAATTTGATTGAGATTTTAAGGCGCAACATATCGTTCTTTTTTCATTTTCGTTTCGATGATGAAATCAGCGGATGTTGGATTCAGAATGGAATGTGACGAGATTTTGATAAAATTGAAATCGATGGCCAATCCAGACAATGTTCGTGGGATGGCAAGATTTGGGATCAACACGCACAATACGCTGGGAATCGGCATCCCTGCATTGCGAAAAATAGCCAAAGAGGCAGGTCGCAATCAGATGCTTTCGCTGAATCTTTGGGCGAGCGGGATTCACGAAGCGAGGCTGCTGGCCGCATTTGTAGGCGACCCGATTCAGGTGACCGAAAACCAGATGGACTGCTGGGCGAAGGATTTCGATTCATGGGACGTTTGCGATCAGGTCTGCATGAATCTTTTCGATGGAACCCCGTATGCCTATGATAAGGCGGCTGAGTGGAGCCAACGGGAGGAAGAATTTGTCAAAAGAGCGGGTTATGCTCTAATGGCCTGTTTGGCGGTCCACGATAAAAAAGCGGATGATTTAAGATTTTTGCCGTTTTTTCCGTTTATTAAAAGAGGTTCTGTTGATGGAAGAAATTTTGTCAAAAAAGCGGTAAACTGGGCCTTGCGCCAAATTGGAAAACGAAACGATATTCTGAAAGGCTTGGCGGTCCAATGCGCTGAAGATATTTTGCTGGAAAATTCGAGTGCTTCCGGCTGGGTTGCAAGAGATGCGTTAAGAGAGCTCCGAACAAAAGAACGTCGGGGAAGTACCGGCATGGGGCATTGTTGAGCGATGATTTCCAAAGGTAAATTAGCGCAGTTTTTCGTCATCTTGGTCGTTGTGGCGCTGAGCCTGATTCTTGCCGCCGGTATCTGGAAGGGAAAATCGCGGCAGATGAAGCAGGATGCGCAGCAAGTTTGTCCCGCTGATGCGGAAATGAAGCTCACGGACATGGAATTTACCGAGATGCAGGAGGGGAAGAGGTACTGGACGCTTTGCGCCTCGGAGGCCAAATACTTTCAGGACGAGCAGAAGACCCTGCTTCAGACGGTCCACCTGACTCTCTATTTGGACAAAACCGGCGAAGAAATCCACCTGAAGAGTCGCGACGGGGTGTTGCACGCCGGGACCAAGGATATCGATCTTAGTGGCAATATCCGCGTAGCACTGCCACGGGAATATGTGTTAACCACGGAGACTGCACATTACACTAACAGCGACAGAATCATTAAGTCCGATGATCCCGTTCACATATCGGGTCCAGGGCTGGAGCTGGACGGCAACAGGTGGAAATACAGAATCGCCGACCATGTCGCCAAGATAGATGGCAAAGTCACAGCCTCTTTGGTTGTGAACAATCTCAGAATCGAAAAATAGCCCCGCCGGCCCATGCCGCTGCATCAAGGAATTATAATGAGGAGAATCATAGCCCTGAGAGCGCTGGTCAGTTTTTTCGCGGCCGTTTTCGTTTCATTTTTGCTCTTCTGCCCCCTTGCCCACGCGGCGAGCGATACAAATGCGAGCAAACAGCCACTGAATCTGAATGAAAATCTGGTCAGCAGCAAATCGCCGATTCACATCACCGCCGACAGAATGGAAGCAAGCCAGGACCAAAGGACGATAATTTTCGAAAGCCATGTCGTCGCTCAACAGGATGATGTGACGATCACCTCGAACCGGCTCAAAGTAACTTTGCTGCCGGAGGAAAACAAACCTGCGTTACAACCGGAAGTGAAAAAACCCGCACCGGTCGACCCCACCGCGACAGAAAGAATAGACTACATAGAATTTGAAGGAGATGTTAAAGTCACTCAGCAAGACCGCGTTGCAACGGCTAATAAGGCCATCTTCTACCAAAAGGAGCAAAAGATAATGCTGCACGGCTCGCCCGTGGTCACCAAGGGGCAAGACCGGGTCCAGGGAGATCTCATTACGATCTATATCAAGGAGGGCCGCAGCGTTGTGGAAGGCGTGGTGCATGCCGATTTGTTTCCGGACAAAAAGGAATGACCGTGCTGGGTGACAATAAAAAGCTTATCGTCAAGGACCTTGTAAAAACTTATAAGGGACGCTGCGTAGTCGATAATGTCAGCCTCGAATTGCATGAGGCTCAAATTGTAGGGCTGCTTGGACCAAACGGCGCCGGCAAATCGACCACCTTTTACAGCGTTGTGGGCATAATCCGTCCGGATAGCGGCGCCGTTTATCTGAACGGAGAAGATATAGTCAGTCAGCCGATGTACTTGAGGGCAAGGAAAGGGGTAACCTACCTGTCTCAGGAGCCATCTGTTTTCCGGAAGCTGACCGTGGAACAGAACATAATGGCTATTCTCGAGACCCTCGAGATCGGAAGAGAGGAGAGACAGGACAGGCTCAAAGAACTTCTTGGTGAGCTGCGGATAGCACATCTCGCCAAGAATAAAGCTGACAGACTCTCGGGGGGCGAGCGCAGGCGTGTGGAAATCACCCGGGCCCTTGTTACCCAACCCAGCTTTATATTGCTCGATGAGCCCTTTGCAGGAATAGACCCGCTCGCGGTAGTGGAAATCCAGGGGCTTATCAGGGCGCTTAAAGCAAAGGGTATAGGCGTTATGATTTCCGATCACAATGTGCGCGAAACCCTTAAAGTCTGTGATTGGGCTTATATAATGCACGAAGGACGGATACTGGAAAAGGGCGACCCGGTCACTATCGCTCAAAGCGAACTTGCCAAGCGCACCTATCTGGGGGACCAATTCCGTTTGTAGATGGATTAATTGATGGCATTGGAACTAAGACAGCAATTAAAACTGAGCCAACAGCTCATAATGACTCCTCAGTTGCAACAGGCGATCAAACTGTTGCAACTTTCCCGCTTGGAGCTGCTGGACACGATTCATCAGGAACTCGAAACAAATCCTCTGCTCGAGGAGACCCAGGAAGAACTTCCAACCGAACAGGACGCCGAACTCGAGACCCTCACGACAGAAGAAGTCCCCTTCCAGGAGGTGCAGCTTTCCGAGAAAATGAGGGAAGACTTTGATTGGGAAGGCTACTTAGAGGAATACAATACAAGCACCCCCGTACTTGTTGAGACCGACCCAAACCAGGAATGGCCGAGCTTCGACAGCAGGCTCACCGAAGCCACAACACTGGAAGACCACCTGGTCTGGCAGCTCAGACTTTCCGACTTCTCGGATGAGGAGCGGGAAATCGGTGCGTGCATAATCGGTAATCTCAACAATGATGGTTACCTGGATGCAACGATTGAAGACATCGTTGAAATGTCCGGGGCGGAGCCCTCCAAGGTTGAAGAAGTCCTCGGCAGGGTCCAGAGCTTTGATCCAACCGGCGTCGCCGCCAGGGATCTCAGGGAATGTCTGCTGGTGCAGGCAAAAAACATGGAGATTGAGGACCCCCTTGTTGTCCGAATTATAGAAGACCACCTGAACTATCTCGAAACAAAGAATTATGCCGCCCTCGTACGCGCCCTCAAGCGCAGTCCCGAAGATGTGAAGGCGGCGGTCGAAATAATACTCGGGCTGGATCCCAGGCCGGGAAGCGCCTTCAACAAAGAGACCGTCGAATATATTAGTCCGGATATCTACGTTTTCAAGGTTGACGATGAATGGGTGATATTGCTCAATGAAGACGGAATGCCCAAACTAAGGGTAAGCTCTTATTACAAGGACGCCCTTGGGGAGGGTGATTCGCTGCCCGCTGAAACAAGAGACTACATTCAGACAAAATTGCGTTCCGCTGCCTGGCTCATCAAGAGCATTCACCAGAGACAACGGACTCTCTATAAGGTGTCACAGAGCATTGTGAGGCTTCAGACAGACTTCTTTGATAAGGGTGTGGCCCACCTCAAACCGATGGTGCTCAGAGACATTGCCGAAGACGTTGGAATGCATGAGTCCACCATCAGCAGGGTTACCGCCAGTAAATACATGCACACACCGCATGGGATTTTTGAGTTGAAATATTTCTTTAACAGTTCGATAAATAGCGTAATGGGCGAAGCGGTCGCCTCGGAGAGCGTCAAGGAGCGAATACGGCAGCTTGTAAAAGAGGAGAATTCCTCAAAGCCGTACAGTGATCAGGAAATAGTGGACATACTGGAAAGGGAAAATATCAGCATAGCCCGGCGCACAGTGGCCAAGTACCGTGAAATGCTGGGGATTTTGCCCTCGAACAGAAGAAGGAAATCTTCCTGGGGTCCTTGATAGCAACTTTTTGCATTTCTGTTGTCTTAGAAGGATGATGATGCGATTCAAATTATCTTTCCGAAATATCGAGTCTTCAGATCCCTTGAAACTTTATGTTGAGGACAAGCTCGCCAGAGTAAAGAAATACCTGGAAGAACCCATAGAAGCCCATGTCGTGCTCAGGGTGGAAAAATTCCGGCACATTGCCGAAGTCTCCATTGATGCCTCCGGCTTTCGGCTAAACGGCGCCGAAGAAACAGACGACATGTATTCAAGCATCGACCTGCTGGTGGACAGAATCGAAGCGCAGGCTGCAAGGAAGGGGAAGGAAAAGGTCAGCAGGCGCAGGTCGGGCGGAGGATCCAAAGAGTCGGTCGGCTTGCCTGAACCTGCAGGGCAGACGATGGAAAACGAGCAGGAACCTCGAGTAATCAGGGCTGAGCAGGTTTACGCAAAGCCGATGCACCTTGACGAAGCGGTAATGGAGTTGAACCTTTCGACCGGCGAGTTCATGGTATTTACCAACAGGAGCACAAACCGGGTCAACGTTCTGTATAGAAGGAAAGACGGCAATCTGGGCCTGATTGAAGCGGTCGGGTGATTGCCCCTTTGTTGCCTTTTCAACAAGTTTCTTGAGGGCGGGAGACTGTCTCCCGCCTGATTCGCGATTGGCGAGGGAAAAAAATCTTCCGGATAACCTGGCCTGGGTTCTTGAATCGTTACGTAGAACGGTTTGAGATATCATCAGGCAGAATCCCGGTAGAGGAAATCTTATGAAAATTCTCGACATTCTTGCAGTAAACTCTATTGTTCCCGAGCTCAAAGGAAGGACCAAGAAACTGGTGTTGGAAGAGTTAATCGATGCCGTGAAACAGCATAAACCCCATATAGACAGTGATAGACTTATGAAAGTTTTACTCGAAAGAGAGCGGCTGGGCAGTACCGGAATCGGGGACGGGATTGCCATTCCTCATGGGAAGTTAAAAGATATTGAGGATCTGGTTCTCTCATTCGGGCGCTCAGCCGAAGGCATTGATTTCGAATCCATGGACGGAAAGCCCGTTCACCTCTTCTTCCTTCTCGTTGCGCCCGAGGCCTGTGCGGGAATTCATCTAAGAGCCCTGGCAAAGATCGCCAGGCTGCTCAAAAACGGGACTGTGCGAAAAAGGCTGGCAAAAGTCGACAATCGTGAGGATATCTTTTCAATAATTCAGCAGGAAGACGAGGATTTCTAGCCTTTTTTCCTTCGAGGAGGGTCGTTTGCGCATACCTTCGTTCCCGCCCGGTTAAAAAGTCTGCCCCAGTTTGATGTACTGCCGGATTTGGATTCGCAGGAATTGAAAATGAGTGCAAAAAAGCCCCATGTAATAGTAGTTACCGGACTTTCCGGATCCGGCAAGAGTACTGCGATCAAAGCTTTTGAGGATATTGACTATTTTTGCATCGATAACCTGCCTGTGCCTCTACTGGGCAGTTTTCTGATGCTGTGCGAACGAGACATGCCGGACATGAAGCGGATCGCACTGGGAATCGACATCAGGGAGCGCAAGTTCCTCGAGAACTACAACCAGATATTTTCCGCCTTGGAAGATGCCGGGTACAGGTTCGAAATCATTTTTCTAGAAGCAGAAGATGAAATATTGCAGCGAAGATACAGCCAGACGCGCAGGGTCCACCCGGCGGCGCCCTCCCAATGTCAATTGCTCCAGGCGATCAATTTTGAGCGGGAGCAGTTGCGCGCCCTTCGCAGCCGGGCCACCAGGATCGTTGACACGGGCACTCTTTCGGTCCATGAACTGAAGCGGCTGATCACAAGGTCCTATTCTTACACCGGAGAAAATGAACAGCTCAGCATTCAGGTGCTCTCCTTCGGATACAAGTACGGCGTTCCACTTGAAGCCGATCTGGTGATGGACGTGAGATTTCTTCCAAACCCATACTTCGTTGAAAGTTTAAAGAACCTGGACGGCACTTCGCCTGCTGTTCGCTCGTGGGTATTGCAATGGAGCCCGGTGCAGGAGTTTATATCAGATTATTGCGCCCTGATTCTGAGACTTCTGCCGGCCTATATCCAGGAGGGGAAGCGGTATCTTACAATGGCTTTCGGATGTACCGGAGGTAGACACCGCTCCGTCGTCATTGCTGAAGGAATTGCTGACAGGTTGATGAAGAATAATTATCATGTAACAGTGTTTCATAGAGACGTTCATCTGGAATGAGGCGTCTCGCTTATCGACACACCGCAAGCAATGGATGTAAATACGGCCGGGCATTGGAGGTGGCGGGCGTTTGCGAGCGCCGGATGCACTGGCGGGGATCAGATGTAAGAGGCCGGAAGTTCCGTCCTCCGTCTGGCGCATTAGGTAACCAGGCCGTCCGCCACATTAGAGTCTATCTCAGGAGAAATGTGAATTGGACCGGGAAGCCCAAACAGAACTCATTGGAGTTATAGCCACATCCCACTGCAGGCTGGCGGAGGAGATGCTTACGGCCGCCGAGATGATCGTTGGTCCCCTTCAGAACTGCAAGGCCATCTGCTTCAAACCGGCTCAGCCGGTTGATGAATTGATCAAGCTCATGAGGGATGCCATAAAGGAGGTGGATCAGGGAAAGGGGGTCTTGATCCTCACCGATCTCTTTGGCGGCACGCCCTCAAATATCAGCTTGTCTTTCCAGGGGCAAAGGGTGGAGGTTGTCTGCGGAATGAATCTTCCGATGCTGATCAAGCTTGCCGGGTGCCGGAACGGCTATAGCCTGAGCGAGACCGCTTCAATAGTGAAAGAGTATGGGCAGCGTCACATATCTCTTGCCAGCGAAGTGCTTTCCCGCTCGGTGAAAACGGCGCCTTTGCCTTAAAGGTGAAATTCTCCTGCGTTCAGTGGATAAAAATTGGACTTCGAAATTACTGTCTCATCTCCGGCAAAATCCGACATACCATCAATCCTGGAAATAGAATGCGATAGCCAGCCGGAACCATGGACAGAAAAGGCCTTTGTGGAGGAAATCAACCGGGCCAATTCGAGCCTGCTGGTGGCGCGACTGCCTGTTGGGGACTTCGGCGGCGCACCTTCTGCAGAGGTCGCGGGATATATCTGCTTCTGGTTGGTAGCAGGCGAGATTCAAATCCTCAACATCGCCGTGCGCAAGACCTTGAGGCGAAGGGGGATAGCTCGAAAGCTGATTGAATTCGCGGTTCGAACAGGATTGGAGCAGCATGCCGGATTGGTCACTCTCGAGGTGAGAAAGAGCAATCTTTCAGCCCGGAAACTCTATGAATCTTTCGGTTTCAGAGTGACAGGGGAGCGGCCTGACTACTACGGAGTACAGAAGGAATCCGCTGTTCTGATGGAACTTGTTATCCAGGAAGAATGGAGAAGGGAACTTTCCTCATGAGTTTTGACCAGTTTCAATCAGATGCTCTCACCAGAAACCTGGACCTGACAAATATCGCAGTGGTTATCCCACATTCTTTTCAGACCTTGGAGGATGCTGTTAAAGGGTATGCCGGCAAGGAAAAGCAAGCTCGCGATCTTCTTTTGGAATACCATCACAAGTACAGGAACTGGCATTTTGTTGTGCAAGAGACCCAAAGGTATGCGATCGGTAATCTGCGCCTCTATCGAAACAGCGTTCTTAACGGCAAAGTGATATACCTGCTCTCCAACATTCTTCTCCATGCCTTAAGAGATTCTGAGCGGTTCGAAATCCGAAGCCTGGCGGCCGATCACCTTCTTGCATACTGGATAAAGCTCTTGGAGGAAATGCCTGAAGAACTTGCAAAGCCCGCTCTGAGCGAGATCAGCGCCACGGGTATAGAGGAGGTTTTCCAAACCGATACCTCCTGCCACCAGGGCATTGCGAGGCACTTTTTCCTGGAGCTGTTAGACCTGCCCGAGGCTTCCTTTGAGTTTCTCATGCGAAGCTTTTATCCTCCCAAACGCATCGGTGCCAAGTTGCTCAGGATCTGGCAGAACGGCTCCTCGTTCGTCGAACTAAGAGCTTTTCTAGAGAGGTTTTTCAGGAACACTTATGATTTCTGGCTAAGCAGGGAGGACCCGTGTACGTGGCTGGTTCAACAGGGAGAGGAAAACTGCCCGACCGAATCCTGGCTGGAAGACTGCATGCCCCTCAGCCACGAGCTTTTACGCAAACGGCTGCAAGTCCTGGAGACCGAAGTTGTTCCCGAGCCGGATCATCGCAGAGTCGTCGAAATGCTGACCGGCATGACCGACTTTCACGATCTCATCCAACTCTATGTTCATTTGCCCCGAAAGATCGCCGAGAAAGGAGAGAAATTCTCCCAAACCGGTCACATCAGCATGCTCATTCAGCTCAAGATCCTCGAAGTAAAGGGGCTTGAGGCCATCCAGGAGGATGTGCTCCGGGAAATAAACTTCGAGATTGGCAGGTGGCTGCGGGAGGAATCCAAAGATCAACTGGAAGCGTTGCTCGACCGCATATTCAGCGTCCTGGTGATTTCGCTTCAGAACTATCCACAGGCTGCGCTCCAGATCATCCGCACGATGGGCCTGGAAATTATGGCCACAGACCGCAGGCCGTTGATCGATTTCTTCTCGAGGCGAATCATACGGTTGGGGTTTCAAGCACCCATGCTTGGCCAGGTAAGCAGCCGCTGGCAGATGTCCGTTAACCCGGCCCATCTTCCCAACGTCAGAATATGGCTCGATATCATAAAAGCTAACCCTCTGCGCTCAAGGGCGCTTCTTTCCGCCCTCATTGTCAACCTGTCTCTGGGCGGGATTTTCGTCCGGGATACGGACCTTTTCCAGAAGGACGTTTCTCAGTTGCTCAATTCTCCCATCCGGCCCGTTTACAACCTGATAAAACAACTGGCAAAGCTCTTCCCTGTCTACTTCAGTCAGATCGGGGCCGAGGGACTTCTCAGGAAAGTCTCCACCGACGTTGACGAGATCACCGGCAGGGGCGACAAGCTTATCCACTTTTTGAGAAAGCAAAGCCACGTAGAAAGCAACAACATCATCGTATCTTTCATACAGGGGATTATCGAATACTGGCGGACAATGGACAAAAGACCCCTGGAAGGACTGATTCCAAGCGAGGTCTATTCCGATATCCCTGAATCCGGACCGCAGGTTACGGACGTCCACACGATTTTCGAACACGTTTTCAGCGCCAGGACGATCAACCACGTTCAGGACCTGCTCGATTTGAGCGAAGATGAGGCCAAAGCCCTGATAGGCCAGGTTCAAGGAGTTTCCGAAAAGGAGCGCTCACGCGCCTTTCTGATGATCCAGTTCTATCAACTTCTCCACGAGAAATATGCCCTGAGCTTTAAGGACATCCATATTAACCTCCATGGCGCAAAAACCATTGGCTTGCCCGACCCGGGGAAGCTGCTCGACGCGCTCGATAAAAGCGATGGTGACAGATACCACCTGCTTACGGCCATTCTGGATTATCTGGGTGAGCTGAAGGAAGTCATCCTGACCCCCGGCGAACTGAAAATAATGGAGAACATTTACTACAAGCGCCATATCGCTGTAGACATTCCCTCGATGTACGGGTCTTATAATGAACCGCGCTTCGATGCCCTCGGGCTGACCTTCCGTCTGGAAAACCTCGCTAATGTGATATTCGAGGAGATCATACTTTCAGTCAACCTCAGTTTCATCACCAGGGCCACCTTTCACCGGATCGCCCGTTTCATTCCGCTTTTTATGAAAGCGCTGGAGATTGACGGGATTACGTCCAGCCAGCTCGAGAGCCAGAAAGAGCTTTTCATGAAAGCCCTCGAGGTTCCCGGGTTCTCGCATTCACAGTACATGGACATCTTCAGGGGTTTCTCCGAAGCGATAAAGCAGATTATTCAGACCCATTACGATTCGGTTCATGATGAAAACCTCGAACTTATAATCAAGCAACTCGGACCCGACAGACTACTTCAGAGATATCAAAGAGAAGGTGATGTTGCGGCGGAAAGAACCCAGAGAGTCTCGGAGAGCTTTCTTCGCGACCTGATCGCCAGGACTTTCGGGCTCCAGTATTTCGACCATTTTATCGCCAGCATTCTTACCACCCTGGCTACACAACGCGAAGAGCTGAGCGCCCATGATCTCGACTTGCTCCTAAGCTATGACCCCGGCAGGACTGTTTCTTACCTTTATCGCCCGAACGGCGAGACACACGATTCCATATACATGGGGAGCAAGGGGCACATACTGGCCAATCTGCATTCGATGGGGATCAAGGTCCCTCCCGGGTTCGTCATAACTACTGAGTATTTCCGGTGCAGGCCCGTAATAGAGAGTTTCTGGCAATCCCGGGAGGATTTCGTGGATCGGGTGCTGAAAATGGTAGTGCAAGTGGAGGTCGAAACGGGCCGCAAATTCGGCCATCCCGCTAACCCCCTTCTTTTCTCCGTCCGGAGCGGCTCGGCGGTCTCGATGCCGGGAATGATGAATACCTTTCTCAACGTGGGAATAAACGAGCAAATAGTCGGAGGACTGATTGCGCAAACTGGAGAAGCATGGTTCGCCTGGGACAACTACAGGCGTTTTATACAGTCCTGGGGAATGTCGTTCGGAATTCCGCGCGAAGAATTCAACACCATAATGAACCATTACAAGAGAATATATGGAAGGTCCGTTAAACGGGAATTCTCCCCGGTCGAAATCAGGGAACTTGCTCTGGCCTACCGGGAAGTCCTGCACTCGCATCACATCGAATTTGCCGAATCCCCCAGCGACCAGCTCTTTACGGCCATCCGGCAGGTCGTGGAATCGTGGGAATCGGACAAAGCGAAGACCTACCGCGAGATTATGATGCTTTCGGACAACTGGGGAACTGCGGTTACCATCCAGGCAATGGTATTCGGAAACCTGGACATTAATTCCGGGGCCGGTGTCATGTTCACCCACAATCCGCGCACATCTGTGGACAAGGTTGATCCGGTCGGCGACTTCACATGGGGAAACCAGGGAGAAGACGTAGTGGGAGGTCTGGTCAAAACGCTCCCGCTCTCCGAACAACAAAGACTCGGAGAGGCTGAGCCCAAGGAGACTTCGCTTCAGGCCCTTTTCCCCGGCGTCTATAAGAGGTTGTCAGACATAGCCAGAAAGCTGGTCTATGAAAACCACTGGACGCCCCAGGAAGTGGAGTTCACATTTCAGGGGGCGGGAGAAGAGGGCGTGTATGTCCTTCAGTCCCGCAACATGACTCCTCGGACAAAGCGCTCCTATCCGGTTTTCAAAAAGAGCGAAGACCTCCACTCTAGGTACCTGGGAAGCGGTATCGGAGTTAGCGGTGGAGCGATCTCGGGCCTGGCTGCCTTTGATCTGGAATCCATCCAGCGCATCAAAAAAGAGTGCGCCGGCATACCGGTCATCTTGATACGCTCCGACACGGTCCCCGACGACATACACGAGATTTCGGTTGCTGATGGAGTTCTCACGTCCAAGGGGGGTGCTACCTCCCACGCAGCCATCGTAGCCCATCGGCTTGACAAAACGTGCGTAGTCGGTGTGAGCCGCATGAGGGTCCGCGACTCGGAAAAGACTTGCGCCATTGACGGCCACCCCGTTAAAACCGGCGACTCAATAAGCATCGACGGCAGGACCGGAGCCATTTACTCGGGCATGCTGGAAGTTGAGCAGGTAAACCTTTCGGCCAGCCCGGATTATGAATAGCCTCTAGCAAAGCAAACACGTTGGCGGAGGCGGGAACGCTAACTCAAGAGCTCTTTAGTAATTTCGGCAGCAGGAACTAATCTATAATGAAATTTCAGATATACTCGCACCTCCTGCCAGTCTCCCAGGCTTTGCCGGCGTCTTCAACCGCCGATTGAATCCCCTCGGTTGATATCCAGGCTTTCTCTGGCGTCAGCACCCCCCTGCTGAGCGGTGGGCTGCATCTTGCCATAGCCTAGTGTCCATCCGGAAACCCGGATGAACGTAGGAGAATTTCACCTTATAAGTCACTGGCAGTTTTCGATTCGGAAAGGAGGCATTTTTCGCCCTGGCGCGTACAGTTTGGCGCCCCTCCATTTCCGGATTGCCCAGCGCCTATGTACCGCCTCGCGGAGCGTCGAGATCGGTGATCGAGCCCGCCGGAGCCTCTGCGGCCACCGCCACAGGCAGTGGCCAAGTCGGCTGGCGGTCCCACCGCCCAAGGGCGGAAAAGGACTCTTTCCGGACGGAAACTAGCCTAATCTTGAACGCTGCTTAGTGTAAACTCGAAGTCATCGGGCCCCCACTTCCCATCCGAACATCGTATGCACTGATCACCTATGCAGGTGTCGCTGCCATTCGGAAAAATCTTGCCCAGTAACTCGCAACTTTTCTTTTCCATGTTTTGATGTCCTTTCAGTCATTTAGCCCTTCAACGTCATAGTTGGCGACGACGATTCCCACGCCCGGCGCGATCGCTCTCATAAAACAAAGATAAGCATAAGAAAAACCGATTCATTCCGCAAAACGTTAACGAATTTTCGCATTCAACCTTATCTTCAAGGGTAGCCCCGTGATTCTTGCCGGGAAATCGGTGCGGATTACCGGAATAAGTTTTTGACATTGGCCCGCTCATCGTTGATATTTAACTTTTCATATCGGGTCTGATTTTATGTTTCATCTTCTTTTCGCACGGAGGCGGTGAAATGGACGAAGAGAAAATGGTTCCGATGAAACTGGGCATCAATGGTCTTGGGAGAATCGCAAAACTCTCGATCTGGCATCATGTGGAACGACAGTATTTCTCGGAGATCGTGGTCAATATAGGCCGGGAGGTAGGGACAAGACTCGATGACATAGCCCATTTCCTGGAGAAGGATTCCACCTACGGGGCTTTGCGAAACTATCTCTATGGCTTCCGGGCAGGCAGGGTCATTGAAGAGATCGACGAAAAGTCGGGCAGCTTTGTGGTGAACGGGATAAAGACAACTTTCTTGCGCAGCTCCAGAAATCCGGCTCATATAGACTGGCGGAAATACGGGGTTGATCTCGTTGTAGACGCCACGGGCGCTTTTCTCGATCCTACCGCGTCTCCGGATGACCCGAAGGGGGCTGTGCGAGGCCATTTTGTTTCGGGTGCCAAGAAGGTTATCGTATCGGCGCCATTCAAGATAAAGGACAAGGGCCGGCAAATGCCTCCCGATGCCGTTACGACCGTTATGGGCATAAACGATTCCGATTACGATCCCAAGAAGCACCTGATCGTATCAAACGCCTCCTGCACGACCACTTGTCTTGCCTACATGGTGAAACCCCTGCTGGATTATTTCGGGGCCGAGCGCATCCTTTCGGCGGCGATGACCACCGTTCACGCAGCCACCAGTTCGCAATCCGTGTTGGACCGCGCGCCGCAAGCCAAAGCCACCGACCTGCGAAAGTCCCGCTCGGCCTTCAACAATATCATCCTGACCAGCACCGGGGCAGCCAAAGCCCTCGGACTGGTGATCCCGGAGATGAAAAGAATCGGCTTCATCGCCGAGTCCGTTAGAATCCCCGTGACGACCGGCTCTCTCATAATCCTTGCATTGATGATTCAGGACGAGAGCATGACGAAGCCTGTTAATCGTGAGTTGGTAAATGACATATACAAAAGAGCCGTTTCCCATTTTCCCGATGGCTACCTGATTTTATCCGAAGAACAGAATGTGTCCTCCGACATTATCGGACTGCCCAGGGCTGCTGCAGTTATAGAAGGTTTTGAGAACCATACGCGCACGTCGGCAGTTCGCATCGGCATCGATCTGGAGCGCCTGGCTTCCGAAGTCGAGTACATGGAGTCAACCGGTGCGGACAATTCGGCTTCGCTGGACTCGGGAATCGTCTCGCAAAGCGCCGAGACTGATGGATCGCGACGGCAAAGGTTTATCGAGGTGCCGGTCACCCAGGCCGTGATTTACGGCTGGTACGATAACGAACTGGGGAGCTACACAAACATGCTCGGAGACCGGACAGTGAGCATAGCCGGCCTCATGGGAAAGAGCGATCGCGATCCGGTGAGGATAAGAACATAGTCGGACGCTCCGCGAACCGCTCCGAACTCCGGGCAGGAGCGCACATTGTGCGCGTTTATCATACGCCTTCATTGATGACAGTCACCTCGCGTCTTTAGAAAAGCTCTTGCATTTTAACGGGATTTGGCTTAGCCTTTTTCTCGTTTCTTAAAACCGCTTGGAATTGTTCATTAAATCGGACTTATCCGATTTTAATGGTCTTTGCGCGCAAGGAGAGGCCGCGTGGTAGTGAGCCATTGGATGTCAACCGATCTTGTAACTATCAGCAAGGAAGCCTCCATTCAGGAAGCTATGGCCCTGATGAAGCAGCAATCCGTCCGGCACCTGCCGGTTGTGGATCAGAAGATGATTCTGCTGGGCTGGATTACGGACGCGGACTTGAGGGGGGTGCTTATCGCGTCGATGCTCGAGGAATTGACCCTTGAGGACGTGATGATTCGAAAGCCCTTCACGATTCATCCCGAGATGGCTCTCGAGGACGCTGCGCGCATTTTGCTGGATAAGCGTGTTGGCGGTCTGCCCATCGTCAAGAATGGTACGCTGGTTGGGGTAATAACCGTCACCGACATTCTTTCGGCGTTCATCACTTTCCTGGGACTTTTCACTGAATCCACGCGACTGGACATAAAGGTTTCAGGCTCTCCCAACCCGCTTCCGGAGATAACCCGAATCGTAAGGCTGCATG
>JBEKPW010000017.1:0-82408 GCA_049520315.1 Syntrophobacteraceae bacterium | reverse complement strand
AAAAACAAGTCAATATATCAAAAGGGAGATAGATGCGCTAAGTCACCATAACACTCTACAATCACTAAGAAAAATAGGCTTTGTTACGTATAGCTCTCCTGAAGCTTGAAAAAATGGGGCGCTGAAAAACGTAACCTTTCGGAATCATACATTTATTTTCTGCGAGGTTAACAAGTTGGCAAGATGTAGCAACTTTACATGTTATTGAATTGACTCCGATTACCAGAGTTTGTTACGTGCAGTGGCAAGAAACTTTGATCGATCATCCGACGGCTTGTGAAGGTTGGGGCCAAGGTGGTGTACCATGCCAGAAAGTGGCATGTCCATGTTGTGTCAGCTTTTCCACTAGCCCGGTATTATGGCATCTTATTCGCCTGAGCCTTCCCTACCCCATGAGGGTGGTGAAGCGAGTTCACCAACTACTGGGAGGAGGTGTGTCCTGAAATTGCCAGAACCAGTCCTATTGACGCTTTGTTTGCATGTTTGATTGGGAAATTGTATGATTTTGTGGTCTCTTGGGTTGTTCAAAGATTTTTTCCGGGCGGAATCCGACTCAAAATGCGGTTTGGCAATCTTAGATAGTCATGTTGATGCATTATTCAGGTTCAAACGATCGCCATCGACGGGAATTAATGGCGACAGGGGGAGTTTATGGGAGCACATGAAGCTAAAGTGGATCGGATGGCCGGGCACATGGTTCGGACGGCCACGCAGAGCGGCATTGAATTGAAACCCTTCTATAGTGCAGATGACATCAGCCACCTTTCCTACGAGGCGGACCTGGGGGACCCCGGGAACTATCCCTTCACCCGGGGTTTGTACCCGCTTATGTACCGCGACCGTCTTTGGCTGAAATCGTTTATTGTCAGCTATGCCACGGCGGAAGAAACGAACCAGGCCTTCCGACAATATATCGCCAACGGGTTGACGGACCTGCGGCTTCTGTGCGATTTGCCCACCCAGGCGGGGATCGACCCTGACCATCCCTCCGCCTGGAACAGCATGATGTGCGGCGGAGTGGCTACCTACGCCATCAATATCTATGAAAAGATGCTGGATGGCCTGCCGCTGGGGGAGGCTGTCTTTGAGTTTGCTCACGCCGGAATGTCCAGTTTCCTCTATTTTTACGGCGTGCTTGTTGCCGTGATGGAGAATAAGGGTATCGACGTAAAGAAACTGCGGGGCAACAGCATCAATGACCCCATTCGCACGAAGCTGGTGTACAGTTGTCCCGATTTTCCCACAAGGATTGATCGGCGCATCTGTTTGGATCACATCGAGTACTCGGTTCGCAACACCCCCAACTGGCGACCGATAGCTCCCAACGGCGTCGATCCCTGTCAGGGCGGCATGGACGCAATCAGGGAATTGGGCGGGGCCTTGGCGGTGGCGACCCAGGTCATCCTCGACCTGGCCGAGAGGGGCATCACGATCGATGAGTTCGGACCCATGGTGTTCGCCTTGGATGCGGAGTCTGATTTTTTTGAAACCATTGCCAAATTCAGACTTGCACGAAAAATGTGGGCTAAGATCGCCAGTGAAAAACTGGGTGCCAAGACCAAGAGGGCGATGCAACTAAAGATAGGGATTCGGACCTCGGGGCTTTCTCTGACCAGTCAAAAGCCTCTCAACAATGCCGCCCGCGTCGCCCTTCAGATCCTTAGCTGCGTCCTGGGAGGGGTGAATTCTTTGGATGCGTCCAGCATTGACGAGGCTGTCGGGTTACCTTCCCTGGAGGCCCGCGTATTCAATCTCGACACCCAGCATATTATTACACACGAGGCAAATATTCCTCTGGTTGCCGATCCGCTGGGAGGTTCCTATTATTTGGAGTGGCTGACCAGCCATATGGAAAGGGAGGTCAATAAGTATCTGGAGGAAATAGAAGCCAGAGGCGGAATTTTTGCCTGTCTTGAATCGGGGTGGCTGAACGAAGTGATGGAGGCCAACCGTTTGAAAGTGCAGCGGGAAAAGGCGGAGTGCAAGCGATTGGTTGTCGGCGTCAACGCCTTCCGGGAAGAAGGGGAGGAGGGTACGGTTAACACGGCCATCAGAGACGTTGCCTATAAGACACCCTCGGTGTCCATGCGGGAAAACCTGGTTGCTGAGGTCAAGGCGTTCAAGGCAGGCCGTGATATGAAGCGCTTGAAACCTCTGATTACAGAGCTCTACCGGGCGACAAAGGAGGGACGAAACACTCAGCGCGCCGTGATCGAGGCGGCCCGGGAAGGAATGACCGTCGGGGAGTGCGTCGGAGTGATCCGGGCGGGCTATGGTATAAATTATGATCCCCTGCAAGAAATTGAGATGCCAGATTTTGTCCGTGAAATCACAAAGATGTGAGGTTAGCCATGAGCCGGGAAAAAAAGATCAGGGTTTTGATAGCAAAGTTAGGGTGCGACATTCATGAGCGGGGGGCCTTGACCCTTTTAACTGTCCTCCGGGATGAAGGGATGGAGGTCATATATACAGGTCGTTATCAGACCGCCAAAGGGGTCGCCAATGCGGCCGTATCGGAGGACGTCGACGTGATCGCCTTGAGCGACCATACGGGCAGTCTACCGATCATAGCGCAATCCGTGCTTGCGGAATTAAAGAAAATTGGCGTCACGGATATGAAAGTGGTTTCGGGGGGTCTCCTGTCGCCGCAGGATATAAAGGATCTTGAAAAAATGGGCGTGAGCGGCAATTTCGGACCCGGCACACCTCTGGAAATGATCATCGAGCATATTCGGAGCGCCGCGAGGTAAGCCATCCAGGCCTCATGGATGCAGCCGTGGATGGTCGGCTGCGCCGCGTCGCTTACGATAAGGCAAGGGATGTTTCTATAATGAAAATGAATGCAAATTCAAACTGGTCGATGAAGACGTCGCGGGTGAATGAAGTCATAAGCCTCATGAAAAGCCGGGACATCAGGGGATTGACAAGGGCGATTTCCATCGTGGAAAGCAACGAGGAAGGCAAGGACGATCTCTTGAATGATGCCTTCAGGAGAGGCTCCAAGGCTTGCTTCACCCTGGGGTTTACCGGTGCTCCGGGGGCCGGGAAAAGCACGCTGGTAAATTCCGTTGTCCGACATTTTCGCAAGGAAGGCAAGACGGTCGGCGTGTTGGCCGTTGATCCCACTTCGCCCTTTTCCGGCGGGGCCGTGCTGGGAGACCGGATCCGGATGAAGGAGCATAATCCGGACGACGGTGTGTACATTCGGAGCCTGGCAAGCCGCAAGGCGTTAGGAGGGCTGTCGGAGGCCGCCAAATTTGCCCTGTATCTTTACAAGGCCTACGGTTTCGATGTCATCATTATCGAGACTCTCGGCGTGGGACAGGATGAGATTGATGTGGCCAAATATGTGGATGTAACAGCCCTCGTGTTGGTTCCGGGGTACGGGGATCACATCCAGTTGGCCAAAGCGGGCATCATGGAAATTGCCGATATATTCATCATCAACAAATCGGATCGTCCGGGGGCTGACCTGTTGAAAAAACAGATCTTAAATACAATGCATATGAAACCGGAAGACGAACGACCGCCCGTCATCAACACCATCGCGGAGAGAAACGAGGGCATTGCCGAGGTCATGGCCGCAGTGGAATCGGTCAGGAGCCGGGCTGCCCTCCAGCGGGAAGAACGTTACAGGGGCAGGATTGCAGAGGAAATCCGTTCGTCGGTGCTTTCTCAACTGGCCCGAGAGACGGATCTCCATCTGGAGGATATGGTCGAGAAGGTCCTGAAATCTTCCCTGACCCCGATCGAGGCCGCAAAAGAGATCCTGGCACTCCTGCGCAATTAACAGCAACGCCCAGGTCTTCATACACTCCATGAACTGCAGAGAGCCGAATCTAAGGAGATCGAGCTACCCAGAACAGAAGAAAAATCGGCGCCAGCCCAAGCACTCACACCTGAGGATTCAATCCAGAACGATAAAGTAATCTGTCTCGAATGCGGTGCCGAGATGAGACAGGTCACGTCGAAGCACATGGTTTCCCACGGCATGAACCAGATTGACAGTTACGCAAGCCTGGTAAATGACATTCACAATGAAACTACTTTCTCCCAACGAGCACGAGAGCTTCAGTATATTGGTACTCTTCACATCTCCGCTTCCTGGATTGGCGGCGGGGGCAATGACGAAAATCAGTTCAAATCTCCTGGACCCGCCCATAACCACAGAAGCCAACGTTCAAAGTACAACCCGAGCCGAGAGGTGTGGTAAGGCTCCCCTGGCTCTTGCTCATAAGTCCGGCTTGCACGTCAAGCGAACCGCTTTATGGTCTCCCTGGCTGCGATTAGCCAAATCCCGATATCACGTAAGTCTCCTGAAGCTTGAAAAAATGGGGCGCGGAAAAACGTAACCTTCCAGAATCATACATTTATTTTCTGCGAGGTTAACAAGTTGGCAAGTAGTGTGAGCCAGTCCTGAGTAATTTCAAGAATCGGGTTATCAGTCCGGCGCCTGGATAGTGCCACCCCTCCGCACGGCGCGTTAACTTTTATGGGGGCCGCCCCCGGGTTTGCGGACCATCCGGAGGGTAAGAGCCGAACCGTTGCCTTTTGCGGTTTTAGGTCCGGTGTCGGTGGTGCGGCAGCAACTGCTGCGAGGAGCATGAACACCACCATCATGGGCGTATCACTTTCATGTCCCATTGGGAAAGCCTATGGTTTTGCAGACCCTTGGGGTCGGTTTAGCATTTTTCCAGGGCAGAATTCGACCCCAAAATGAGAATCGGATGCATCGCGCCTGACTTGTTGCATTATTTCAGTTGAAAGCTATTTTGTAGTATGTGACATGATTTTTGTAGACCGAAACCAGCAACCAATACGTCCGGTAAGGTAAAAAATGGGTTAGAAGTTGATCCAGTTATCTGCGTACCTGTTCCATGCTGGTTTAAGGAGTAAGGCTATGAAGAAATTAATTAAAACCTTTTCGGTGGTCCTGGTAGTGGTTGCAGTGTTGATGCTGCTTGCATCTCCAGGATATTCGTTCAGAGGTGGCGGTGGCCATGGATTTCACGGGGGGTATGGGTTTCGCGGTGGCCATGGATTTCACGGAGGGTATGGGTTTCGCGGTGGGTATGGGTTTCGCGGGGGGCCCTGGTGGTGGGGTGCTGCAGCATGGCCATATTACTGGGGCGCCTGGGGTTACCCCTACTATGGTTATCCGTACTATGCAGGTTACCCCTACTATGGTTATCCGTACTATTCGGGTTACCGGCGTGTGGTAGTCGAACGGCAGCCACAGGCTGCGCCGCCCCAACCGGCTCCTGTGCATAAGCAGGACCGCAACTAAATTAGTTCCGGCCCCCTGCCTTGGCGTTGATAAAACTCGAGGCAGGGCCGCCTGCAGTTATTCCAGGACAATGGAAACATGCCGATTAGGCACGGACAATCATTGAAAACAATAGAAAAGATCAGGCTATGCCTTTTGGCGGCATTCAGGCGCACAAAGCGTTCAGGGAGCGCGTGCTCGCTCGCGGCGAGTATCGCAAAAGGGATTTTCCTTGGCCTGATGGCGATCAGTTTCAACCCCCACCAGGTTGCCGCTGCGGAGAACGGCGCGCAATTCTCCAACCCGGTCCGCTTATTGTCTGCGAATCAAGTCGAAGGAACCCGCCTGACTTTTGAGACGCAAGATGCCGTGGCACCTAACCCCAAACGGGCGAACTTCGAAGGGGAGCGTAAGTCCGACCAAACCCAGACGGTTTATTACTGTCCGGCAACCGTAAACCCTAAACTTCTTTAAGAAAAAAGATAATAGGAACGCGAGGGATGGAGGCTTTGCCTCCGGATAAATATCAAACAGTTAAGGAGATCCACATGAATAAAACTCTTATGTCCATAGTGTTGCTTCTTGGCTTTGCCGTATTAGTGGGCTTGTCAGTAGCCTCCTTCGCCGCTGAGTCAGTGGGGAACGTGGTGGATGATACTATCATTACTTCTACCGTGAAGGCTGAGTTGGCAAAAGATGTTCGGCTGGAGACACTAACTGACATTGAGGTGAGTACGACACAAGGTGTGGTTACCCTGACCGGTAAGGTGCATAACCGTGAAGAGAAAGCGATGGTAGAGCAGAAAGTCCGGGACGTAAAGGGTGTTGTCAAGGTAAACAATGAGTTGCAGATAGTTTCTCCGTGACAAAGAAAATGATCTGGAAAGGATTTCCTGACGCCATGGATGTCATCTAATTTTCGGTAGCGGTGGCGCTTGGGGATTACATCGAAAGTGTCAGATCCATACGGTCAACTAACTGTTTTAAAACACAAAAGGAGCAATGAAATGAGCAAACAGAACTCAGTCGTTGGAATCTACAGTACCCACACCGAGGCCGAAGCCGCGGTCAAAGAGCTCCAGAAATCGGGCTTTGACATGAAGAAGCTCTCAGTGGTGGGGAAGGACTATCACACCGAGGAAAATGTCGTCGGGTTCTACAACGCAGGGGACCGGATGAAGTTCTGGGGAAAGCTCGGTGCCTTCTGGGGAGGCTTGTGGGGGATTCTGTTTGGCTCGGCCTTCTTCGTCATCCCCGGGTTGGGCCAACTGGTGGTGCTGGGTCCCTTGGTCATGATAATTGTGGGCGCCCTGGAAGGCGCCGTTTTGACCGGAGGGCTGACCGCTCTGGGCGCTGGACTGTATAGCACCGGAATCCCCAAGGACAGCATCATCAAGTACGAGACCGCCCTGAAGTCGGATAAGTTTCTGGTCATAGCCCACGGCTCAGCTCGCGACGTCACCAGGGCCAAGTCCATCCTGGAGTCTACGTCCAAGGAAGATCTCGTGGTGCACCAATAGTTACCAGGGGCTTGGTGTTCTCTTGTTGACTTTCTGGAACACGACGCCGACGGCAACACGAAATCCTCGCGAGAGAGCACTCCCTTCCGTCCCTTCACCGTCGACCGGACCAAGGGGCCTTATAGTCATAAGTGAAAGGACTCCACACTAAAACGGCAGTTCTGAGGTCACCTCGCGGCCCCTTTCTTTTGCTGGCAACGACTCCGAGTCTCCCAAAGTTCGCTTCCGTTTAGATGATAGGAGAAGGAGGAATGTCGGCGCTCAGCCCTTCGGTCTTGCTCGCCACCGTAACGGCCGGGGTAGTCTATTTCGCCTGCCTCGACCGGCTGAAGATTTGGCTTTTCGCATGGTTGGCTCTACGATGATTGGACTGTTTGTGCCACGTTTGACCAGACGGAAGACCCTTGCACCACAAGCCGAGAGCACGCGCGAAGGCAGCGACCGCCGAATCGCGATGTATTATTCAGGTTGCAATACCCTCCTTTGGACTTAGATTATTTGGCAATATCCGATTTTCGGATTGATACATGAGGCATAGCGTTTCTTGAAGTGTTCTCTAATTTGAAGAGTGGAGTTCTATACCGGCCTAACTGTCCGCTATTGCTTCGAGTGTTCACGCCTGTAGATCGCAAGCTTTACGTAGCTCAATGGCCTGCAGCGAAAGCGAGGTCACGATATTTTTCCCCGTTCGTTCAATTATTCGAGCATAGATCGAGAAGGTTGTACAGGCGGAGAGTCAATCCGGGACAACAACCACCAACCTGAAAGTAGGACACCATGAACGCGGCAATGGTCTTTACCGGGAGTGGCCCGATATTGATTCTGACATCCTTCGATGCGCTTGAACATCCCATCCTTACGGAGAAGCTCAAGGCCAGGGGCATCACCAAGTACATTGCTTAAGAAGTTTCGGTGGATAAGGGGAAGAAACTTTACGGGACATGTTTTTCGATAATCCTCGGCGAGCTGTCACAAACGGACGACTTGCGGGTAATGGAAACCGATGGCCAACACGTTTTCAACAGCTTTTCTTTTGAGGAACTTGGACCACCTATATATTATCCCAAATAATGCGCGAAGCTTGAGCATAGGAATGCCTCCATTTCGGACCAAGGGAAAGGTGGTGGAGCAATGATCGAGAAACCAACACATGGCGAGCGTACAAGGTCGCTTGCAGGCGAAAAGAATAGAGCCACCGGAAATTACCGCATCTTCCTGCGATGGCGTCCGCTGAAATTCATCATTGTTGCAGCGGTCGTACTCATCGCTCTCCTGGGGATCATCTCCGGCTTGATACAGAAGGAGCTGTGGATGCGGCAACTCGGCTACACCGGCGTCTTCTGGACACTCTTGTCCCTGCGGTGGGAGCTGTTTTGTGTGGCTTTCGTTGTCGCGTTTCTGTACCTCTGGATCAACCTTCGCTTTGCGGCCAGAAATGGCGCCACTTTCCGTACGGGTAGTTTGACGAGCGAATCTACCGTTGCTGCGAAAATCGGCATCCGGATCTCTCCCGCGGATTTGAGACTGGCCATGGGCGCGCTCGCCACCGTCGCCGCCCTAATCTTTGCGGTCATCTTCTATGCACAATGGGATACGTATCTCCGCTTTCGTTATGGCGGGTCCTTCGGGTTGTCCGATCCTCTCTTCGGAGCCGATGTCGGGTTTTATCTGTTCCGTCTCCCTTTCTATGAGCTTTTGCAGAGCAGCCTGACCCCACTGACTCTGATTACGCTGCTGACCGTCGTGGTATTCTACTCGTACTTCGGGTTACTGCGGTTTGGCCGCAGCGGACAGGTGGAGGGTCAGGGCATAAAGGCCGTTCCACACCTGTCCATCCTGTTCTTCGTCCTGGTAGCCAGTTGGGGATGGGGATTTTACCTGTCTCACTACGAACTCCTCTACTCCACTCAGGGAGTAATCTACGGAGCCGGCTATACGGCGGATCATGTGACCCGGATCACCTACTGGATCATGGCCGGCGCCGCGGCGGCGCTATGCGCCCTGCTTGTGCTCAATATCTTCCGGCCGCGATTAAGAGTGATAGGTATCGGAGCCGGAATTTACGTGGCCTTGTATCTCATCGGGGTTTTGCTGGTGCCGGCTCTCTTCCAGAGGTTCATGGTACAGCCCAACGAGTTGGCCCTCGAAACCCCGTATCTCAAAAATAACATAGAATTCACCCGAAAGGCCTACAGTCTCGATGCAATCCAGGAAACATTTTACCCTGCGCTGTCGGACCTGACATCCGAGGTGATTGCGAGAAATCAAGACACTATTCAAAATGTCCGTCTCTGGGATTGGCGCCCGTTGCTTCAGATGTACAAACAAGCCCAGGAGATAAGGCTCTACTATCAGTTTTACGAGGTTGATGTGGACCGCTACCACCTTCCTGACGGTTATCATCAGGTGATGCTTTCGGCGCGCGAGCTCTCCGAGAAACTTCCCGCTGAAGCCCAAACCTGGGTTAACCAGAAGTTGGAGTTCACGCATGGTTATGGCTTGGCCATGAGCTTCGTCTCGAAGACTATCGGAGAAGGCTTTCCGCAATACCTTCTGGAGAACATCCCGCCCGAATCCGCCTACGGCCTAACCATAAACCAGCCTTCCATCTACTACGGCAAGTCGATGCCGGGATATCGGATCGTCGCGACCGGCATCAAAGAGTTCGACTATCCCAAGGGGAATCAGAATGTCTATACGAGTTACAGCGGAACGGGAGGCATCCCGCTGGATAGCTTGTGGAAGCGGCTGTTATTTGTCTGGACTCAATCCGACATCAATATTCTGTTCACCTCCTATCTGCGGCCGGAAAGCAGGATTCAGATCTGGAGGCGCGTTCAGGATCGCGTGGAGCAGATCGCTCCTTTCTTACGCCTCGACAGGAATCCCTACGCAGTGCTGAGCGAGGGCAAACTATACTGGATCCAGGATGCCTACACCGTCTCGGATCATTTTCCCTACTCCAATCTCCTCGCGGTGACCTCTGGGGAAGGGCTCAACTACATTCGAAACTCCGTAAAGGTCATTGTGGACATGTACGACGGAACCGTCCAGTTCTATGTCATGGATCCGAACGACCCCGTTCTGGCAGTCTACCGGCGTGCGTTTCCCGGCCTCTTCATGGACCTGAATCAGCTCTCGGCGGATCTAAAAACGCACCTGCGGTATCCGGAGGACCTCTTTTCCATCCAGGCCGACCTGTACAGAACATTCCACATGACGGATCCGCAGGTCTTCTATAACCGGGAGGACCTCTGGGTGCTCCCCCAAGAGAAGTACGAGGGCAACGTGCTGGCTATGCAGCCCTATTACATCCTGATGAAACTCCCCGGAAGCGACAAACTTGAGTACCTCCTCATGACTCCTTTCACGCCTCAGAAGCGAGACAACATGATCTCGTGGATGGCCGCCAGGTGCGATTTCCCCGAATACGGGAAGATGCTCTTTTACCAACTTCCAAAGGACAAGCTGATCTACGGCCCGATGCAAATTGAGGCTATGATCGATCAGAACACTACGATCTCCCAGCAACTGACCCTCTGGGACCAAAAAGGGTCGAAAGTCATTCGCGGAAACCTGATCGCGGTACCGATCGAGAACTCCTTTCTCTATGTGGTGCCGGTGTACCTCACGGCGGAAGGCACAGACTTCCCCCAACTCAAGCGCGTAATCGTGATTTCGGGGGACAAAGTGGCGATGGAGCCTACACTCGATGCGGCAATCCAATCGGTCTTCGGGACGCAGCAACCCCGGAGTCCAACGCAGGTGCTGGGCCAGGCACCGGAATTGGGCCAGGCGAGGGCGCAGTTCGATGAGGCCCAGAAGGCAATGCAACAGGGGGACTGGGATAAGTTTGGCAAGGCTATGGACATGCTCAAGCGCTTGCTGACAGGGCCGGCGCAATAGGGTTCAACAATTAGGAATCTTACAGCAGGAGGTCTAAGAGTTTGTTGAAAAACCGGCGTTGACGACGGAGTTCCCTTTTTGCGGATCATGATTTCCGCAGGTTTCACCCGTTAAATGAGTTGACGGATGCCACCTAGGCGCCGGTCAAGGGTTGCGAGGCGCCCCTGCGCGCTGCCCCTCAGCTCCGGAAAGTCACTGTTCTGATTACCCTCCTTATGTTAGTCACCAAGTTTGCGGAAAAGTAAGACTTTGCCGTGATATAAGTAGGAATGCCCAAAATATTAAAGGAGGATTTATGGTTTCAAAGATTCTTGTGCCTACAGATGGTTCAAAGACAGCTCGGAAGGCAGTCAGGTATGCGGTTGACCTTGCAAAACAGTTAAATGCCTCGGTAATTGTCCTGAACGTTATTGATAATCGCTCGTTAATAGCCCAGACAGTTTCTGCCGTGGATACTCCAAGGCATGTAATAGAGCCTATCGAGGATTATCTGCGCGAGGCTGCTAAAGGGTATGCTGGAGAGATAGAGAAGCTGTGTGATGAAAGTGGCGTCCAATCAGAGATTGTTATAACGACAGGGCACCCTGTTGGGGATATTGTGAAAGAGGCTAAAAAGTCAAAAGTAGATCTCATTGTTATGGGTTCGCATGGTAGAAGTGCTTTAGTAGCCGCAGTACTTGGCAGCGTTGCCTATGGAGTCATTCATAACGAGACAAAGGTTCCTGTGCTCATAGTGCGGAGAGACTGATAGTGGGCATCTCCGCCTTCAACGCTGACTTTGAGAAGTATAAAAATGATCTGAAGGACTGCTCGCGGGAATGAATTGGCGGCCAGTCCATTTCATTTTTCCATGTCCTGCTTTTCGGCAATCAAGTCCCATAATTGACAACTCAAAAGTTCAGTACATCCGGATCATTTCCGTTGTGCTCTACCCCGGACACATTACACTTCTATACTGGCCCTCTATCTCTGCCTTCATCATTTCGACCGATTCATCAAAACTCGGTGGGACAGCGAGACAACATTGTCAGGGAAAGAATTTCACTCGGATGAAGTCGGCTTCCAATATCGATCGATTCTGCCGGGGAGAATATAAAGAACAGGAACTACCCCACACAGCACCAGGCTGCCTTGGGTGCTCACAAAGGAAAATACGATAGCCAGGGCCAGTAACGCCGGCCCCATCAGAATCCTCCGGCTCGCAAGCCTGATAAGCTCCGGATCGAGGTCAGGGTCCACCAGAGCATGTTGAGATGTAGCGTAGTGCCAATGAATGAACAAAACAAGGCCGACAAGAATGAGATTGGTTGCGTAGAGAACAACTGCGCCTTGGTGGGTGGGGTAACTCCCTAAGAGGGCAGTCGAAAACGGGATTAAAGTCACACATAGCAGCAAAGCAATATTGATCCAGAGCAGTACGCGGTTCGTTCGACGAATGTGGTGGTATTGGTTGTGATGACCGACCCAGTACACACCAGCCATCGCAAAGCTAATCAGGTAGACGAGGAAGTGGGGCCACAGGTCGAGTAGACGCCGGGTTAGTTCTGCAGCGACCCGCTCACTCGGGATCTGTGGTACTTTGATGTTAAAAATCATCAACGTCATGGCGATCGCAAACACACCATCACTAAGAGCCTCGATCCGAGTTGTCGTGATCCACCCTATGGTGGATGACACCGACCGGTTCAGCTTACTTTCCATATATCCCGACCCGCTCCTTGGGAGACGCTTGAATGCCCGGTTGCTCTCGTGTGCCACCACTCAAGCGAACACGCACTCGGCGATTGCCGATCGAGTCGCGGTCGCCGAAGTCGTGGTTATGCCCTAAAGCCTTCAACCGACGAGCTCTAACCGCCGGAGCTGCTGAGTTCAGGAACAAGCCTGCTACCGTTTGAACCTGTCCTCACTTCGAATCGCCCAGAAGGCCGCCAACGTCCGCAGGATAGCCCGCCGCAGCGAACTGCCTCGCTTTGGCATCGAAATAAGCTTGCACCCATTGGAAGCGCTCCCCGTCCTTGGACAGCCCGACCGTGTCGGCGATGCCGGCGAGACTGATGGTCTTACCATGGGAACCCCAGTTACCCTCCGTCACCTCGTCGATGATGACCTGCACGCTCCCCCCTTGCCTGGGATCGTTCGGGTTGCCAGTGACGGCCACGATGGCGGCAGTTACTGCGATATGGACCTCAGTCTTGTGGGCCTGATTCATATAGCCTTCGGGTATGGTCACACGAACCAGGAACTTGCCCGGTGGTGCGACGTAAGTGGCATCGGTACGGCCACCGACCCACCAGTCCGATTGCGCGACCTCGGTGAATAGAATCGATGCGAAGCCGAGACCGCCAGCCGTCTTGGCGTTTCCCTCCATCAGCAGCAAGACGTCGGTTAATTGTTGGGCGAGCGCCGCCTTTCGTTCACCGGTCAGCGATCCTTGCGGGTAATAGATTTGCGTTATGGGCATTTTGCGTTCTCCATTGCATCCCCGCCAGGCGAGGCTGTCTGGTTGTCGGTTGAGGGGACGCCGAGCTGGTCGGGTCACTTCGCCCGGTTATGGGGCCGTTTCGACGATCATCAGGTCGGTCTCCTGAGGCCCTGTCTGGAGGTTGATCTGCTTCGCACCCCAGATTCCGCTGCTGTCGCGGCGGGTGAGGGCGACATCGTTGCAATGGACTTCACCTTCCAGCACGAATATGTAGACGCCATGTGAGGGCGACCGTGGCGCGTAGTCGAGTGCCATAGCTGTGTCACTCGACAGGCGCGACACCGTGACATCCTGCGAGATGCGCAACGCATCGTCTGCATTACCCACCAGCCTCACGAGTCGATTGCGATTGGCCAGGGCGTCGAAATGATTCCGCCTATACGACGGGGGAAGCAGGAGTTGGTCGGGCAGGAACCATATATATATGGCGTGCATGTCGTCGTTCTTCAGGTTCACCTCGCAGTGCTTGCCCCCAGAGCCTGCGGAGAAGACGTAGTAATCGCCCGAAGTCAGCTGATCGATGTTGCCCACCGTGTTGATATGCGTAAGCTCACCCTGCAGGACGAACGCGCAGATGACGAAGTTGTGATGACGGTGAATGTTGTAACCGCAGCCGGGTCCGCTAAAGACCTCGTCGCCGAATACCCGCAGTCGGCCGAACCCTGCGCGGCCAGCCTGATACGGGCCAAAGTTGAAGCTCGAGTGGCGAGTCAGAACTGCCTCGGGATGTCCCGAGATGTAAGTCGCGAGCGGGCCCGTCGACCGTAACTTGTTGTAGCCGCGTGCCTCGGCGCGCATTACGAAGGACGTTTTCACGGTTGATCTCCTCTAGATGATATGGAGTGAGGGGTCAGGCGGCGGCGCGATGGGGCCCACCCGCGGCAGATGGGGTTCACCTGGAGCATAGGGAATCTCGACCATTTCGAATCTGTGTTTTGGTGTGAGGCAGTCCGGACATGCCCAGTTCTCAGGGATATCCGCCCAGCGGGTGCCCGGTGCAATGTCGTGCTCGGGCAGTCCCAGAGCTTCGTCGTACATGAAGCCGCACCCTAGACATATGAAGCGCTTCAGGTCATCGCTCATGTTGCTCTCCGTGGGTTAAATGTTGTCTAAAAGCATCACGCACTTCAGTAGCGGGTGATAGATATTATACGAATGGTCGTTTGGGGACCAGGCAGGAGGGCTGAACATCTTGTCCTTGCCTCTCCCTGAAGATCGTTGGAAATGAATGACACTTAAGCATTGTTGAGGACTAGTCAAGCTGGTGTAGAGGATAATTGGAAGAAGGCAGAACGGTACGGCACTGGTTTCTTTGTGGCGCTCAGTGTACCGCATAGTCTGAAATCGCCGTTATCGTGGTTGTGCAGTTTAAAGATGGAAAGACAAGCAGGAGAGCGTATTTACTAGGAGTCCAGTACTGGCTCAGGTGGGCGTGATTGATGCGAGCACGCTCCTGGTGACAGGAGGTAAGGCTTTTCTACGGGTGGCCCGGACAGCTCGGCTATCCAGGCGCAAAGCACAAGAGGAAACTGGCAGATTCATAACGGCACCACAGGTCCCTTTTGTTCTGTCGGACTCAATTACAATTGTGCGGGCCACCCCCGGAAGGGTCGCAGGTGGTATGAATCATGGAGCAATTTTCCGAGAAATCATATGTTCTTCGTGATGAAGCACACCCCCGACTCGTCCTTTGGTGGTTTCCACTGTCGGACACCGTGTGGGAATTCACTGCAAGGACTGGCCGAATTTGTCGCTTCAGTTCAAACACTTGCTCCTATCTGAAGTTACTTTATCTCTCCTCCGCCTTGACAATCGGGGCGTCGAAATACTTTCCATTGCCGTGAACGCGAACCTGAGCGGATGCCGATAAATCTTCTGGCAAGGAACATTGACTTCCCCGTGCTATGAGCCTTTGATTTTTGCCGTCCCCTCCACTTTGTCTTCTCGCCCATTACAGGCCCATAATTATCACCTGAACCCCTAAACTCTGACAGGCGGGAAGCAGGCTATAGACTTCAGGGATGGAGGTAAGTCCTGAAATCGCAGAAACCGGCACCACTGAGAAATTTGTTGAATGTTTGATTCGGAGAATCGTATGGTTTTTAAGGGTTTAAGGGTCGCAGCGGAAGTTTTTCGGGCAAAAATCCGATCTCAATATGCAGTTTGGATGCATAGCGCAGAAGTCGATGCATTATTCCGGAGGGATTTCCTTTGTGGTCTAATCGAGGTATGATATCATTCACGTACCTTCACGTTCTAAGAACTTCTTGAGCTGAATTCGCCCCGCCGGCAGCACCCGTTGACGGTCAAATCGATGCGATTCATGTGAATATCCTGACTCCACCTATATCGCACGTCCAAATTCAGAGTCGTGCTGGCTGCGCAATCAGGAAAGGTCCTGATCTGAGGAGGTTTGATCATGTCATTTGTAGAGGTCGAAGTTACCGACAACCTTGGATTCGTCTGCATGAACAACCCCCGCTATCGAAACGCGTTGAGCAGTGAGATGGTTCACGACATCCTTGAGACGCTACGGGATTTCAAAGAACGGAAAATCGCAGGAGTTATTTTGAGGGCGCCGGACGGGTGCCCAGTCTGGTCTGCCGGAATTGATGTAAGGGAATTGCCCTTATCAAGCCGCGAACCCTTTGATTACCACGACTCGCAGCAGGAACTGATGCGTGCGGTCCAGGAATACCCTGGGCCAGTCATTGCAATGGTTCATGGAAGCGTTTGGGGAGGCGCCTGCGATCTTGTCATGACTTGTGATATTGTGATCGGAGATGA
This sequence comes from Syntrophobacteraceae bacterium, assembly GCA_049520315.1. Classification (GTDB taxonomy): domain Bacteria; phylum Desulfobacterota; class Syntrophobacteria; order Syntrophobacterales; family Syntrophobacteraceae; genus SbD1. Next base: position 66,447 of record JBEKPW010000017.1, on the reverse strand, counting down.
AACGTCGTCGTTTGCGATCACCCCTACGAAGCTTGCGCTGCCTTATAATGCCAGTGGCATTCTGCATTTCATCAACAGGCTCAGTTTAAATATCGCAAAGGAGATGTTCTTTTCGGCCGAGCCGGTCACTGCGGAGAGAGCGGAACGCGTCGGCATACTCAACCATCTTGTGCCGTCTGAAGATCTCTTGGAGTTTACCACAAATCTGGCAAAACGGATGGCATCCCGCTCTGCGCTTGCCGTTGCAGTTATTAAGGAACAGTTCAACCTTCTTGCCGGTGCATACCCCATAGCTCCCGATGTTTTTGAACGGATTCAGGGCCTAAGGAGAAAAGTTTATGACAGCCACGACTATGCAGAAGGTATTCGGTCATTTCTTGAAAAGCGGCTGCCAGTATTCAAGGGTGAGTAAAGGACAGTTGAAAAGAACGTCTAAGAATCATACAAACTATATGAGGATCATCACAGGAAATATCGAAAAGTGGTCATGGGATTACTGTGCTCACCTGATTGCTTCTTCGCCCAAAAGGTGGGAGGTAGTAATCAGAAAGAGTTGGTTTCTATAAGTACCATAATCCCCGAAAGCCCCCTCCCTCCTCCTGGCTTTCTTTTTTTACGGTTGACATACTCGTGAACCTGCTTGTCGGTGCCTCTGCCAATAAGAGTGTAACCACGGGCGCCTCCTTGTCTGGAATCCCTTCAGTGCCCATATATTTGAAAGGGCCGATCCCTCCTGGAACCGGCCCCTTATAAGACATGAACATCAATCCAAGGGCTTACACTGCTTCCGCTGCCTGTGTTTTACTTTGATCCGGATTCAACACCGTTCTTAGTTTTTCATTGACATATTACTTGCATGTTCGATTGCGAAATCGTATGATTCTGAGGTTTATGGGGTTGCCCATGGAATTTTTTCGGGTGGAATCCGCCCCCAAATTATGCTCAGCATTCGCAGAGGGTCAAGTTGATGCATTATCCAAGTTCTCTAATCTGTATGTGCGCATGGTGCAAAAAGGTGAGGAATGATAACGGGCTCTGGGTCGAGTTTGGAAGTCCTGCGGGTGAGATCAAAGTCACTCATGGGATTTGTCCAGATTGTGAGAGAGGTGTCCGTTCGGAAATTAGCCGCCTGCGTCGGAAGCAATGATATACGGGGTGTTTCCTTTCATTTGGAGAAGCTCAAACGAGTTCAGTACCACATTGTTTCCAACAGCCCTGCAACCAATTCTTGAAACTGATAAGGACTGAAGGGACTGCTCGCCGGAATGAGTTGGCGGGCAGTCCTTTCAGTTTTCTATGTCCCCTTTCTCCGGCGCATTCGGCCTATGTATCGCGCTGAAAGCCTTGCTGATCTTACAGATTGGAGCAAGCGTGACCGCGTAGAAGAGCCGGTGCCAGAAGTCAACATATCCAAAAGTTATGCGTTATGCACCAGCCATCATCTTCGATTCAACATTTTGGCAAGCAAGGTGGACTTTCGTTGAGTCTGAGCTGGCGGCTGTTTGAAAGATTTGTTACGTACAGCGGTAATTTAAAATATGCCTTGGTTTTGCCTTTCTGCCGATTCCTGCCTCATCCAACTACCTTAACCAATGCTCGGCTAAAGATCTCACCATCTCGATCCATTCATCGAAAGTCGCTGGTTTGGTGATAAATGATTTCCCTTTTTGAAGCCATGATCGCGGCTTTCAAGAAATGCTTTCCTCAGTTCCGACTTCGGCTTTAGCCCCGTTAGGAGCAACGTACCGGAAATTTCCATACTGCCTCCGACCAGCCTTACCGATAAAAGTCAGCTTTCTTACCGGCATTAAGGAATGTGCCAGATAGGAGCCTTACGACTCCTCCCGGCTCGGAAGAAATGTGTGGGCCAAGAGCCTACGCTCTTAGCCCACGCCAGATTCAACCGATGTTAATCTTTCACCAATTATTGAAGTTCAGTAATAATTCCAGTAAGCGGGGGATGGACAGCACCTTGTGATGGAGCATCAATGATCCAATCATCACTATCAGGCGCTCCATACAAAGCACACCCGTCTGTCCTTCTTAAGACGTCGTTTTGTAACTCTTGGTATGCACGCATGGGGTCACCTTGATCAATATACGTGATGACATCCTGCAGCATGGCAATCATTTGATTCTGCATGCTACAATTCTTAAAATGTGACTTATCCAAGATACCAATTATATAGATCAAGTTCAGGAGTTTCGTATGGATATCATCGCAAATGGTGGAAAATGGAGGGTAGAAAGTGGGTACTCATCATACCTAATATAGCAGTTATCAGCTTGACTATTGGATATATATGGATAATCAGACTCTCATTCGCATTTCTCAGTCCTTAATTACCTAACTATGCACGCTCAAAGCAGCAAAGCGCAGATTGGCGGACCCGCTGTCGTGCTCTTTTCCGGTTAGCTGAAAGTGTTCTTTGTCTTTTTCGAAAAGATCGTTTACGTTGCTCCATAACCCTGGCCTTTTGAAAAGGGACCAGGTGGGCGGCGCTGAATATTTCCGTAATCATGACTCGCTGGGTTTGCCCCATGTCAAAGGAGGAGCGGGAGCCCAGTTCAGGGTTTATTTCCATGGGATTGGTCACCGAGTACCCGTGAAGACTGCCCCGGCGAGCCTTGAAAATGGGAGACGCGTATAAGTCCGTAATGCCGAGTTCGTAGAGATAAGGTACTAAATCTTGAGAGTCCTTAAACGTGAAATTGCGGCTGAACTGAATTCGATAGGTGGCAGTAGGCACTCTGAGGTCTGTCATTTCCACTCCGGGAAGACTTTAGGGGACACAGAAGATGAGAGTCTTTCAATCAACGCGAACGGAGAGTGCCCGGCCCAATGCAATAAAATGCTCAACCCATTCGTGAGCGGCTTCAACCCCGTGTTCGGCTTTCCAGCGCCATTCCGGGAGCACGGTGCGCAGCATCTCAAAATACCTGTTTTGGACTGCCCACAAGTTTAAATCGAAGGGCATTTCTTTGCCCAGGCTCACGGCGGCCTCTAACTGCCGGAGGCTGTCCGGACTGCCGGGGTCCTCGTGAAACTTTTGAGAAAGTTTTTCAATAGTTTTTCTTAAGGTATACTCCAGGCCCGCGCCATCGAGATCGATATGTAAGGCCTGAGCCTCCTTGATAATGTCGCGAATGACCTCGGTGGGCATCTCGGGTTTCTGAAATTCCAGCTTCAAGTTATAGTTCAAAACGAAGTCGGCTGTGCATGGGAGAGGCTCCGGCGCAGCGATCCCCAAATCAGCCAGGAAACGAATAAAAGTGGCAAAGTCACTATAGGTCCTCTGAAAGGTTAACCGGGTGCCTTCCATGGACGTTTCCAGAATTTGGTTCAAAACTCTGCGTTGCTGGTCGCGAAAAAGTGAGCGGAGGGAATACGTGGAAGCGCCGAAATACCGGTCCATGCGTCGGATCGTCTCGGGGAAATCACCTAGGCAAAAAGACTCGGTCACCTCGCTGGACATTAGTGCGTAACTTTCTGCGTCCTCGACCACCTGAACGCCCGCCGAGAGATTTTGCTCTCCGAAGTGCAGGGCCCCAAAAGTCATTGCAGCGGCTTCCCGTGTCATTTCGGAGGTAATTCGCACGCGGCCGATCGCCAGTTTGGTATTTCCGGCCTTATGGAGTTGGAAGTCCTCCAGGTCGGTAAAATAGGAAAAGATTTTGTCTCGCTCTGCGAATTCCTCAAAGATGGAACTCACCGCATAATGCGCTCCCACCTTCGTCAAATCGATCATCCCCGGTTTTACAAATTTCTCGTAAATATTGCGTCCATCCCTGTGCTCGGGGATGTTGCTTTTTGCCCGCTCGATTTTTTCCAGAAAGTAAGGCTCCAGCGCGACGCCGCAGGTCTCCTCGGCCAGCCGGACGGCGCGTCCCGCATACTGAATGACCTGGACCGTTTCGATGCCTGAAAGTTCATCGAAGAACCATCCGCAACTCGTGTACATTAACATTGCGCATCTTTGCAGCCCCAAAAGCTTGAGAGCGGCCACCTTTTCCGATTCATCCAGGTCCCTGGATGCGTGTCTCATCAGGAACCGGTCGATACTCTCCGTGGAACGGTCGAAGACAACGTTTATATAGTCGTTGCGAGCTTCCCATGGGTCTTTGAGAAACCGGCCTGCGTGTTCTTCATACAGGGGTGCAAGGGTATCGCGCAGCCAGTCCAGCGCCCCCCTTAACGGAGCACGCCACGCCTGATTCCATCCGGGATAGCCGCCGCTGTTGCAGCCGCAGTCACTCCGCCACCGATCCACTCCGTGCGCACAGCTCCAGGCGGTATTCTCGAATATCCGAACTTCAAATGCCGGAGGGTATTTTTCGAGGAAATCCCCATAATTGGTAAGCCGTGTCCGGTCATCGGACTCAATGCGCTCAAGTGCGAAAGCCAGGGCCATATCTCCATATTGCTGGTGGTGCCCGTAGGTCTCACCGTCGGTTGCTATATGGACCAACTGAGGCCGTGGGCTTTCTTCGGAAAACGCACCCATGAGCCGTTGGAGAAGGTGCTCCCCGGATGCAAGCAGGTGTTCGAAGGACACTGCCTGGGAAATTGGACCATCGTAGAAAAAGAGGCTGATCTTTCTGCCGGACGGCAAATTAAGTTCGTAGGCCATGGTGGGGTCGATGCCCCTGCCGCTAACATCCGCCCAGGAATCTTGGTCAAGATCTCGCACTTCCCTGGCCTGATGGGTGGACAGAACAGTGAAGCGAATCCCGAGTTCGGCCATAATATCTAACGTTTCAAGATCCACGGCGGTTTCCGGGAGCCACATACCCTCAGGCGACCGGCCAAAACGATGTTCGAAGTCCCGAATCCCCCATAGCACCTGTGTGTATTTATCCCTTCGGTTAGCAAGGGGCATGATCATGTGATTATAGGCCTGGGCCATCGCGGAACCATGACCCGAGAAGTTTTTCTGGCTGATTCGGTCCGCCGCCAGGATTGACTCATAGGTCTCCGGGGCTTTCTCCTCTATCCAGCTCAAAAGTGTAGGCCCGAAGTCGAAGCTTATCCTGGCATAATTGTTCGGAAGCTCAATAATACGGCCCTCGCCGTCCAGGATACGGGAAACGGTATTGGGCGCATAACACTCTGCGAGAATCCTTTCATTCCAGTCATGGTAAGGATATGCCGAGTCCTGAACTTCAATGGCTTCCAACCAGGGGTTTTCCCTGGGAGGTTGGTAAAAATGGCCGTGAATGCAGATGTACTTTTCCATCACGTCACCTTCTGAGCGACAAAAAATACAAAGGAATGCGGTGCAAGACCCAGAGAGACTTCTTCACCTCCATTAACAATCGGGGGGATACTGCTGCCTCCTGCGCCCCAGCGTTTTTCGGCCTAATCCAACTCCTTGAGCCATAAGCCCGCGGGCCATGGGAGAATTACGCTCCTTGCTGCCCGGTCGAAATGAAGTAGGGTCACTACAGTTCGTCTTTCACCACCAACCCTGATGAGCATTACCTTTTCCAACTAATAAGATAAGATTTCTATTGTACTTGTGGAAGTTATGAACTTTTTCCTAAGCCGCCGCAGTTCTTGGTAAAATCTGGAAAGGACCTCGTGCTCTTCTTCCAACCTCAGCCCATGTTGAAGCTTGCTGCGTTGAAAAGTCTCCTCCGCCTGGGAATCGGGTGGCTCACAAAGTACTGAAAGGCTGCAGTCTCACCGTACTTCTCACCCATGAACAGCAGTGGAATAAAAGGTGAGTCTCAAAACTTAAAACTCACACCCCAAAGGCCCGCGCCGGAGGGGTGAGCCCCGCCAAAGGCGGGACCCACTACACTAGACTTCCGGTTCCAAACCGATCTTGCGCTTCTGCACTGGTAGATCAACTGCAATATTCCGACGAAGAGTTGGTGGCTCTGGCTACTGTGCAGTCTAACCTTCTGGCTGGTTCGGGAATTTCTCTGGCCTGCATTTTCAGCGGGTCGGACACGCCATAAAAGTTGCTGTTCATACCGGAATCAAATGTCAGAACGGCCCCCTCCAGCACTGCTCCGATGAAGGCCCCGGCACTCCTTGTATAGGAGTATACATCAGCAATATCGGTCGTGACGTCAAGGTCCGCTCCGACAAGGCCGGCTGTCACCGAAGCGTCGCCGCCCAGCTTGAGACGTCCGTTCTCAATATATTCTACGCTCCTTGCCGTGTTGAAAACCAGCACGATATCGCTTGCGGCAACCCCTATCTGGGGACCGAAGGTCCCGCCCGCAACTGAGATGAACGCCGGCGGAGACCAGCTTCCATTCGGTGTGCGCCTCACCAGGATCCCCTGGCCGAGTTCACCACCGAAGATGAAACCGGCTTTAACCGCGCCGGGAATTATCGCAATCCCCTGGGCGTTTGCCAGAACAGCGGGCGAAATTCTTCCGACAAAATCATTGAAAACGTGAGTCGCAGCTTCAATACGGTCAATTTCTCCCGAAGAGGGCATTGCCTTGGCGGCAATCGGCCCAAGAAGGAGAAGAAAACCGATTAAAACCGGTACCAGAACATGTTTCATTTCAGTCTCCTTTATGTTCGAATCTAAGTATTCGGTAACCATTATCTCAGGTGGATGTTTACCCAAAATATAATCATCCCATGGGATATGCTAAAAATTTTCATATTTTCAATCGTTTATTCTGGAATCGCGAGGGTGAAGCGTCCTGTGGCGCCAAGGAGGTGCCGGAGGGAATTTCGGTCGGATAAACCGGGTAGACAAAAGGAGTAGTCTGATCTTATCGTTTGAGGCAAGGATATCGGACCCATATCGCGTAGAATTACACAATACCTCAAGAAGAAGAATAACAAATGACCAAGGCTCTTTATTCGATAATCCTACTTACTTTTGCCTGCCTGGCGCTAATGTTCATATTATCGTCCTCTCATGCCAGCGCCGCACCCATAGCTACGCCGGACGATTCTTCGACCGGCTCGCTATACATACATCATGCCGGGCTTAACTATTTAGCGCAGGCAGCAGCACAGGCAGAGGAACATTATTGCGCGGGTCATTGCCGCAAGCATTATGAAGAACGCATGAGGGAATGTAATGAGCCTGGACACCCGCAACACCACCGATGCGAAGAGTGGGCTCGGGAACGTGAAAAGGAATGCCTAGATGAATGTTATAAAGAACATCCAAGGTATTAGGCGAGGCATAGTCAGGCAGTCAGCTCACCCGTAACTCAGGTTGTTTTTCGTTGCCACCGGCTTTAGGGGACGAGAGCGAAGTGGGAGGTTCAAATCCTCTCGCCCCGATTTTTTATGCACTGTTTCGCATTTCCTGCTGCAATGCCGGGCTTTCGGCTATCTTGGCCGCCCCTCTTGAAAATATTTCAGAAAAAAACCGCCGTTGTTGACACAAAAGAGAATAACTCTTAGCTTCGGAATTAATAGTCGATTTCACAGCATTAACTTCGTCGAAGCGAGGTGAACCATTTCCGTTGCTGGTATGGTCCACAGAGCTTAGAGAATGGAATGCCCGCATAAGAAGTCCTCTGGTAACAAACCCCAATTTCAATTTTGGCAGGCGGGTCCGTTCATTGAGTCTCACGAGACTTCGACGGTGTATTGTTTCTGTGAAAAGGAGACGACAGACGAGCCCGTTAGGGCTTACGTCCCATGCGATGATGGTGGAGTTGACAAGCGAGCACCGCTTCCATGGCGACGGGCATCGGGGATTCCCGGAGCGGGGGCTATAGAGGCCACGGGCACGACTAACTTAAGTGCCCGAGTAAACAGTACGCTACCGAGGGTGGTTTGCCCCGTTTGGTTGGATAAACCTAAAGCAAGGAGTGAAACATGATACGAGCAAAAATGAGTCTGTTACTCTTCAGTCTGTTTGTTGCAGTGTGGGTTTTCATCCCTGCGCGGTACAGCAATGCTGACCGTGTAAAGACTGAAACGGAAACCTACAACAGCAGTTCGGATATGGATTCGGCCCCGACGGTAAGCGAGTATAAACGCGAATACCGTGAATCACATCAGAGTTCGGCGCCGGGTTCTGAGGAAAAGAGGACCAAGGTAGAGACCTACCGCAGTTCGGACGTGGATTCGCCCCAGGCAGAAAGCGACTACCAGTATAAGCGTGAACGCAGGGAATCGCATGTTAGCTCGGTGCCGGGTGCCGAGGAAAGGAAGTCCGAGGTAGAGACCTACAGTAGATCGGATAATGATTTGGCGCCTCCGGTGGAAAGCGAGCACCGGTACGAGTACAAAAGTGAACACCGGGAATCGGTCCCGACGGTGCGCGAATATGATCGGACGGTTGTCGAACGGTATCCACCGGCCCCAGGGTTCGGAATTGACGTACCGTTTTTCCACTTTCATGTCTACTAACCTGGGACTCTGATCGCCGGTTCGCCGTTAAAGGTGGATACCGAAGATAGAAAACCAGGATTGCACGATCAGGCCTGTGTGACCTGATCGTGAAGGCTTCTACCGTGAGAGGGGGTAGGGAAGCCCAGGAGGACAGCCGGGACCTTCAGAAAACTCCCGGCTGTCCGTAAAGGAAAATGAGATCCACAGATCGGCATCGACCATAACCAAGGAGGCGACCGTCCCGGAAAAGGGAGTTGCAGCCTTGAAAGAGGGATAGGCACGTTGAGGGAGCCCATCTTGGGAGAATGATATGAGCCACGCATTCAGCCAGATTCGCATTTGTGTTCATCGTGTAAAATTCCATAGTCAGGGCAGTGTGCAAAGTTCAATGTTTCTCTCCTCGTTGTTGAGAAACGAAAGCGCGAAAATCTTTGTCATTTCGGAATCATTTGTTCAACGAATCGGCTTAAACTGCTCGCCGGAATTGGAGGGCTAAATACTTAAACAGATCCAAATCTGTTTGATATTGGCGGAGTCGGTTTCCTACAGCCATCGGCCCAAGGTATCCGGGTTATCCTCGATCAAGGGGTCGATCCGCCCTTTGGCGAATTCGCTCACGTCGGTCCTCGACGGGAAAAGATAGAGTACCCCGGAAGTTCCGGTATCCGGCCGCATACATCGCCCTGAGCAAGCCATACACCTGGTGATAGACAGGTCATGGAGAGAGCGGTGGGAGGACTCAAAAAGCAGCTTGTATGTCGCTGTGCCGACCTCCGGCAACATGATGTCCACAGTACATAGGATGAACAGGGAAACCTTCACGACATCACCCTATGGCAGCAGAACAGGTAAGGGATCGCTGCCCCCTATTATTCCAGTACTACCTCGATCAAATGCGGCCCTGATTCCTTCAGGGCGGCTTTGAATTCTCCGGCTAATTCTTCTGCGGTCGTAACAGAAGCCGCAGGCACTCCCATACCTCGGCTCAAAGCGACCCAGTCCAACGCCGGACTAGCGAGACTCGTCAGCGCTCTGGTTTCAGCGCCCAGGGACCTGTATCCGGCCGCCTGACATTCGATTTCAATTATGAGGTATTTACGGTTCGAGCAGATAACCGTTATGACATTTGCTTTTTCACGAGCCTGTGACCACAGCGCCTGAACCGTGTACATGGCGCTTCCGTCAGCCTCGATGTTTATTACCTTTCTGTCGGGGCAGGCAAGTGCGGCGCCGAGCGCTAAAGGCATTCCCTGACCGATGGCCCCTCCTGTCAGGTTAAGCTGGCTATAGGGTTTCAAAAATGGCGCATATGTATAGTAATGTCCGCTTGATGAGATGCCTTCATCGACAACGATGCAATGTTCCGGCTGCAGCGCGGCAATTGTGGCGGACATTTTTGCACCATTTAGTTTGCCCGAAGGCAGTTCCGGCAAAGCATATTTCGCAAGCATCGAGTCAATTTTATTTTTACTGCCCGCACCATCCAGCATCTGGGCCAGTTCTTCCAGTACGGCCGCAACATCCTGTTTATCCGTATCAATTCTAAAATGGCGTTGTTGATCGTTAAGCAGAAAGCTTTTCCCATCCGGATAGCCGAAAAAAGCCACAGGTTCATTGGTCCCCGCCAGAATGAATGTATCGTAATTAGCGAGCAATGTTTGCGCCATCCCCGGCAGATAAGGAATACGTTTTAATATGGGCAGGCCTTCGCCGCTTTCAAAGTATGCAGGAAAGGTGATCATCAAAAGATCGCAACCTGTTTTTGCCTGAATTTCCGCTGCTGCCGCAAGGCCGGGTTTGCGAAGGGCTCGCCCGCCCAAAATGAGCGCCGGTTTTTTTGCCTCTTTGAGAAGTTTGCGGGCGTTAACAATTGTCGCCTGGTCGACATTATCAAAAGTAAATTCCACCGACGTAATTCTATCCGGTTTGTGTTCTGTCCACTGGTGATCCGCAGGAACAATCAAAGTTGATATCTGACCGTAAAGTGATGCGGCCAGTCCTTCGGCCGTATCATGCGATAAGGCTTCCACCGATTCACTTTGCCTATACCAGCCGGAGACGGTCCGGGCAAGGGATGCTATATCCATATTCAGGGGAGGATCGGCATCAATGTGCCACGTAGTATGTTGGCCTATGATATTCAGAATGGGAGATCGGGCTCGTCTGGCATTGTGCAGATTAGCGATGCCGTTGGCAAAGCCGGGGCCAAGATGCAGTAAGGTCAGAGCAGGTTTTTGTTTCATTCGCGCAAAGCCGTCGGCCGCGCCGGTGCATACGCCTTCAAAGAGCCCCAGCACCGAACGGATGCTCTTGACCTTATCTAATGCTGCAACCACGGGCAGCTCAGTGGTTCCCGGATTGGCGAAACAGATTTCCGCACCCGCATCCGCTGCTGTCCTTAAAATAATTTCCGCACCGGTCATGATAGGTCACCCCTTTTGAAAGAGTACTAGTGAAACACCCAGTCGCGTTTGGATAACTTGAAGTCTAGAGCGATAAAACCATAGCGGGAACGGAGCGAAATATCAAGGCGATAAGGCCGTTAAGCCCAATGCGCCCAACCCGCGACCCACCTAAATGAAGTTTTCTCATGTTCCCGATATCTGAGAAGAATAGCATCCGTTTCCCAAGTTGCGAAAATTACGGGCTCCAAGGGCATAACCGATTTTTTCTCAAGAACTTGGAAACAAAATTAAAGTTTTAAGATTAGGTAGATGAAATACCCAATTCCTGCCCACCACAATCCCCCTTTACACAAAACGGAAATACTGCGAGTCTCGGACATCCTCAAAGGGCAACCAGCCAGAGAGTGGGGAGAGATAGCCACCGGCGGCCTGCAGATCTCAGGACATGAGCCTTGGTGAAGATGGAGTTGGAATCTGCCGGGAGCCTTAACAAATAGAGCATTAGTCCTGCTGTATATGGAGAATGAAAATGGCCGAACCCACACCGCGTAAGATGTCTTCTCAGGAGATGTTGGAGGAAGCCCTCAAAGCCAGAGAGCAATTTCTGAAGGAGCACCCTCATCTCCAGTCTTTTCAGGACGAAATAGATCGAATCCTGGAAAAGGCGGTGGGATTTGAAAACCGGATGGCGGTGCTTGCATTCATGATTGAGGCAAAACTCTACGAGATGAGAGACTCAATTGCCAAACTTCACGCCGCTACCCTCAAAGTACAAGGACCTTTTAATAAAGCCAAAGCTGAAAATGCCGGTGAAGACCTGGATTATTCCACGAATACGGATGGTTATTTGAATTGAGGCAGGCTTTAGGCGTTTTAATCGGCTGTTGCAACGGTATCCTTTTCCAAGACCACGAATTGTTCACTCTGCACACTTAAACTCATCGAAACCATGATATAAGGAGCCGGATGCGTCAAGCGCGACACGTCCGGACCTGTGGGGGGCGAGGGTAACTGCCCTCGACCACCCGACTGCGTTATTCCGAATTGCAACAACACTTTTATCAAGGAGGCTGCGATGAGCTATCAAATCATTGACGGATGTCCCTCCACATCGGGTGATAATTACCAGTTAAATACCATTTCCATAATGAGAAGCGCCGCGAAAACATATCCAGACGTGGAGATTGTTTCCAGGGAAAAAGAGGGCAGCAATTTTCGCTACAACTATGAACGGGCCTACGGGAGAATGATGAAACTGGCCAATGCGCTCAAGAACCTGGGTATAAAGCCTGGAGACCGTATTGGCGTGATGGAATGGAATACTTACAGACATTTTGAGCTCTATTTTGCAATCTCGGGTATGGGTGCAGTGGTGCTCCAAATGAACCTGAGGCTTTCTGCCGCCGATCTCGCGTATGTCGTCAATCACAGTGAGGCTAAAGTAATCTGCGTAGGGGAGTCGTTAATTCCCATCATTGAGTCCGTTGCCGATCAGGTCAAGACGGTCGAACGCTATATTGTGATAACGGATAAAAAATTAAATGAAATAAAGACCGGTTTGAAACCAGTACATAGTTACGAAGAGTTGTTGGATAGAGAAGATGCGGATTATGAGTGGCCGATGATTAACGAGAGATCAGCCTACAGTGCATGCTACACTTCAGGGACAACCGGAAAACCAAAAGGTGTATATTATTCACATCGGTGCATCTATTTGCACACCATGGCCATTGCAATGATGGCGAGATTGAATTTGAATGATGTCATTCTGCAAGGCGTCCCCATGTTCCATGCGCAGGGATGGGGGTTATGGCTTGTGGGTCCCATGGTGGGCGCCAAACTTGTTTTTCCCGGAAGATTCACTGTGGAAACCACCAATATATTGGTGGATCTCATGATATCCGAAAAGGTCACCTTCAGTTGCGGTGCGCCTGCCCTCCTGATACCGATGCTCGAATACATCCGAACGCTGCCTGCAACGCCTGACTTTACCGGTCTTAGAATAATATGCGGAGCCACGGAGCCCCCTTTGTCGATACTGAGGGGTTATTGGGATCTTGGCAGAGTGGAAATCCTGCATGCTTACGGGGCTACGGAAACTACACCTCTTGTGACGATCAACCACTTCAAGCCGACCCTGAAAGGATGGTCAAAGGAACAAGAATGGGAAAACCAGAGTAAACAGGGGCTGCCTCTTGTCGGCCTCGACGTTAAAATCGTTGGAGCCGACGGCGGGGAAGTGCCCCGAGACGGGCAAACAGTGGGTGAATTGATGGCGAGAGGCCCCTGGGTGGCATCCTCCTACTACAACGACCCGCGCACGCAAGAGTGCTTTGTGGACGGTTACTGGGCAAGCGGGGATGTCGGGACAATCGATAAGAACGGGTATGTCAAGATTACCGATCGGCTAAAGGACGTAATTAAAAGCGGTGGAGAGTGGATATCCAGCATAGATTTGGAAAACTCAATCATGTGTCACGAAGACGTTTTCGAGGCGGCAGTAATTGGCGTGCCGCATCCTAAATGGCAGGAAAGACCACTGGCCCTGGTGGTCTTGAAGGAAGACGCCAAGGGTAAAGTCACCACAGATGACTTACTCAGCTGTTTACGCGGCAAATTTGCCAAATGGCAACTGCCTGAGATCATCTTTGCAGACGAGATCCCGAAAACCAGCGTTGGGAAATTTGACAAAAAGAATCTTCGTAATCAATACAAAGACTTTTTCTCAATTCAGTAACACTTGATGTTTTATTAACAAGGAGACCGTTTTTTTCTTCATTGCCGTCAAAGACACTTTACTCAATTTGTGCCCGGTCAAGGGCACAAAAGGGGGCCAAGACTAGTATTGGCATCTGTTACTAAAAATTAGCAAATTCTCCCATTTTCAGGGGCTTAAAACGCTCTTTCGGCCATCGAAAAAGCCAGTTTAAGGCGGTCTTGATTCTCAAAAGGAGTTCCAGAGATGTCATCGTGCCTCTACGTTGGCTCTAAAAGGGAAAACTCCACACATCTCTCCCTTGTATTTCACAAATCTCTCCGAGTGGACGATTCAATATCTCCAAATCTATGTCCCGCAGCCGAAGTCCCCGGTCCGGCCTGATATTCCGGCAAGGAAGGTTGAAAAGAAAAAAGCGCCAAATGAAAAGCTTTGACTTCCGCAGTTCCGAAGAGTTAATGAGCCATCGCCAAAACCTAGCCCTGAGTCTTATCGACATCGATGCCATTGTGGTTCTTAAGGAGAAACGGTATGGAAACGGCAATTCAAAAAATCCTGGAAACTGTGGACACAATCCCCGGTCAAGGCGGTCTGCTGGAGCAATTCGATAAGCGCCTGCGTAAATTACAAAGGCGGGTAATGTTTCAGCTAATCGAAAGCATAAGCAAAGAAGAAGTTGAACATTTTCCAGTCGTGCTTTACAAAACCTTTCCGGCAGACGGGAAGCAAAGGCCTGCCTTGCTTCGCTTCTGTTTACCCACATGGCGGGGCTACGATGAAGTTTTTTGGCAAGCCCTCGGCGACTATGCCATCCTTGCTCTCCATCGCGTGAAAGATCTGGAATATAACGCCGCCAAAGGGAAAATCAAAATTGAGTATTTCGTCAAAACATCAGGAAGGATAAGAAGCCCGGAAGAAATTGGGGGAATTATCCAGAAGATCGCCTTTTTGGTGGACACCGAGACCCTGCCGACGGACTTTACGCGTTTTCGGAGCATGGCTGAAAGAAGGGGGCAAATCGGAGATTTAAGCAAAGAGGAAGCTGCGGCAATCGGCGCGCTGTTCAAACTTTTACCGATATAAGAGGGCTTGCGCATCTCCGAATACCCGTACCGCCATCTGAAAAGGATACACCGAAACCACTATTGCCACTGCAGTATAGAGCTAACGCGGTTTGGCGCGTTGGTATCGGTTTGGCCAGATACGAATATTCGATTTCTGAATTCGATTTCCCTCAGACGGACTCGGGAAAAGAGCATGCTCATAGATGAACCTCCTGATGGATAGGCTATCGGGCTTCCGGTGCCGGTCTGATAAAGTCTGCATTCTTGACAACTCAATCTGAATGGGTAATTTTTGCTCGCAAATCTTGGCATATTGAAGAGGATTCAGGGCAAAAAAATGAAGAGGCATTGGTCTCCGGTTTTGAATGAGATTACACCTTTGCTCATTCAGACTATCCTGAATGAGTACCGGTTATCCTGGAGGGGTGTCCACGGCATCACCCATTGGGCGCGCGTCCTTGAGAATGGTTTGCGCCTGGCTTCGCACACCGGTGCTCAAACTCTGGTGGTGGCGCTCTTCGCCATTTTCCACGATTCGCGGCGTACCAACGAAAGTTACGATCCCGGTCACGGCCGGCGTGGAGCAGAGTTTGGTAAAATATTGAACGGCAAAGCATTCCATCTCTCTGAGGATGATTTCACCTTGTTCGAAACGGCCTGCGCCTACCACACCGATGGCCTGACCAGCGGCGATGTCACCGTTCAAACTTGTTGGGATTCCGACCGGCTCGATTTAGGGCGTGTGGGCATCATACCTGACCCCAGGTATCTTTGCACTACTGAAGCCAAACAACAGGAATTTTTGAACTGGGCCCATGAGCGCAGCAGCCTTCAATATGAGCCCGAAATATGTACATACTGGGGTATTGCCGGCCAACCTTCGAATTAATCTGTTGAAAGCCGTTTGGCAAAGACGAACAAATGGGCTTCTATAGCAGTGAGCGCCTGTTTCATGAAGTAGTCGCTGAACGGATTTCGATCTTCTGGCAAAGCGCGTGAGAACAACGCAGGCAGGATGGGCCGCAGAGGGGTAACGAGCGCTCCCAGAGAGCGGGTTGGCGGCCGTGACAGCATACGGTCTCTTCTCCTGCCCAGCATACTGTTTGAAAACAGCCGAAGAAGAAAATTCTGGCACAGGAAGCATTTGACGATCCGCCTCTCGGACACCCCGGCGCTCAGTCCCGCAAATTCGAGGAAGCGGCGATAACAGGATGCAATCTCGAAAAGCCGGCCCCGGTCTCTTTTGAAGTCTTTCAGAAGTTCATCGTATCTTCCCGGAGTAGGTGACCTAGGCAGCCAGAGGGCTTCAAGCTCGCATTCGAGCAACCGGTGGCATTCGGTCTCTGAGAGCCTTTTTACCCCACTGTAATCCCGCACAAGGCGGGAGCCGCTCAACTCCTTTATTACCGGATGCCAAGCCCCATCGGTCAGAAAATGGCAGGCGAAGCCAAGGCCCCAAAGGACTGTGCTTGAGTGGGCGGTTTTGAGCGGCGAACAGGTTTGGACAATCCAGTCGGAAATGATGGAAATTCCTTCCCGCTCAATTAGATCGTGCAGCGCATCGCCCAGTGAGGTCAACGAAAAGGAAGGCAAATCGTAGAAAAAAATGTCAGGAGAAATGGCCCCGATAGAAAACGCCAGACCTCGCGGGCGGGCGGGCGGGCTGAGTATTTCATTTAGCGGCAGGCTGCCGGCGCATCTGTTGAGAAGCTCATCGGCCAGGTAGAGATGGAAACGCTCTTTGGGCATTTTTCAAGGGCCTATGTTGGAGGTCCTGTTTGTTTTCCGGCGGAGTTTGTCACCCCCTTTAACAAGGTCTCATTCCCGATTCAGACCCCCAACGGCTTCATCGATGGCTTTGGTCCGGTCGTCTCCCAGTTTTTGGGCTTCACGGGCCTTGTCGATCGGCTTTTTTCCAAAATCCCGGATGCTCTCCGCGGCCTGTTGAGTGGCCGATTTGGTGTCTTTCCCTTCCTTTTGCGCTTCCTTCGCTTTGGAACATGAGCAAAAAGCCAAAAGAGAAACGATCAACACCGGAACAGTCAAATAACGGAGTCCCCAGAGAATCATGTGAATCACCCCCGGTACATTAGAATCTGACACGGAGAGGGTTTTACGTCTGTGTCCCGGCGTCTTCCATCTTGCGCATTCCGTCTTCCGTCTACCTTATTCCGTCCCCGGTCCTTACGTCCCCGCGTCATCTTCCAAGTCGCAGAAAACTTTTATGGCTTCGGGAATGAGCTTCCGAATGAATGCATGCCGGTCACCTTCAAATTCGGCAACATATTCTTCATAGAGCGGGTGGGCGCTGGAAAGGGCCGGTGAATTATTCCTGACTGCCGAAAACTGTTCATTGAAGGTCTGAATGAGGTCAATCAGGGGGACCTTCAGGAAGGGATAATCATCGAGCCAGCCCAGCCGGTACATTGCCTCGAAACGAGCAAGGTCGAGCAGGAAGAGCGTAACGTCGGTCACATTCATTTTAGATTGGCTGTCGAGGTAGTGGAACCTGGGAGCGAGGCCCAGTCCTCCTATGCCCATGATCAGCTCGTAGAAAGCCGAGGATGAATCTTCGTTCCCCCGGACCAGGTACTTGATTACCTGATTATCAATCAGGCGAATGGATGTATTGTCGTCAAAGGAAATCCCGAAACGGCGCCCCCAGGGACTGAATCCTTTTTTGGCGGCAATGCGCCGCTTGCATTCGCTGATGTAAAGTAATCTGCCCATTTAAACCCCACGATTCAAAAAACATCCGCCGAAAATACATATAGCTCGACGTCTTTGTCTGTCCAGGCTTTTTCCGGGAGTCCGGCCTTGTGACAAGTCCACTCGAGAAACTGTTCCCGGTTCCAATTGTGTTCGGTTGCGACCTGCGGCAGAAGAAGGCCGGACCGGGCTCCTCTGCGGATGAAAAGTCCATGTTTTCCGATTTCGATTTCCGAAGGGTCGCCTATCCGCCGCATCGGGGTCAGCACGGATATCTCGATGTCGATCTCGTCAAGTTCATCGCTGGCAATGGCGCAAAATCGTGGATCCTGGAAAGCGGCTTGAACCGCCATTCTCTTGATGGTTTCCCAAAGAGGCGCGCGAGCTTCGATTATTCCGATGCACCCGCGGAGATCCCTCCCCTTGTGAACGCAGACGAAGGCCGCCCCCGGCTCTTTGAGCCTGAGGGCCTCCACCGCAATATCAGGCATGGCTTCACCCAGGCAGTGGCAGCGGATCGCGTGAAAAGCCACTTGACGAAGCTTTTCCTTTTCTTCGGCGCTCAATCCCAGATCTACCCCCGCTTCACGGGAATCAGAGCTTTTGGGCTTCTTCATCTCTACATCTCACCTTGTCTCCGCGTCTTCCCCTCACCGCGTCTCAGTCTTCGGCGTTCCGGTAAATTGCGGCAGCGGCATACCCTACAACCGCGGACCTGTCCCCACTCATATCACCCGAATTAGCATAGTTGAGCACTTTACATCGGTCAGCGCCGAGCTTTTTGGCCGCAAGCATCAGGGTAATCAACGGCCCCACCCCGCATGCCTGGGTCCTATGATTTTCGACTTCCTCAGCGAGTCCCCGGGGATCGAAACAGTTCAGCCGTTCCAGACAAACCCCGTCCAACAGCATCGCTTTTTCGTAGGGATAGTAATGCGACAGATCGCTGCTCGCGATAATCAATATCCGCTTGCCCCTGCAGGCCCGCGCAATTGCCTCGGCCAGATTGAGGCAAAAATCGTAGTGTTGGGTCCCCATTATGACGGGCGTCAGACTGAAGGCACCCAACACGATCTGGAGGAAAGGGAGTTGGATTTCAAGGGAATGCTCCCTGGAGTCGGCTTGCGGAACGTAGTGTATGAGGGCGGCGTCCTCGTAAAGCTCATCAATCAGTTCACGGTCCAGAGGGACAATGCCCAGGGGGGTGCGATATCCGCCCAGATTGTAAATACTCGCTCCGGCAAAACTTGCCTGGTGGCTCGGAGCGAGTATGAGCACCCGGTCAAATCGATTCTTCAAAAGGAGCTTATAAGACCAGGCAGCTACGCTTCCCGAATAGATATACCCCGCATGCGGAACGACAAGACCGGTAAGTTCTCCTTCGAGATCGGACGGACGGGCACGCTCAAGGTACCTGACAAGATCCTTTTTCAGCATCGCAGGATCGGCCGGGTACCAGGTCCCGGCAATCACCGACTCCCGGATTTTTTCGGCGCTCATGTTTGCTTTTGCCTCTTTTTGATCTCTCACCGCGATTCATAACAGCCATCCGGGCCAACTGCGGAGAACGCTCTGAGAGTTATTCGATACAGGGCGACAGCGTCCACTTTATATACCACCATTGGGCTCCCGGGTGTTTGTCCAGGCAGACGATCCCCCCGTTCTGGAACTTGAAAACAAGCCTTTCAGCCAGCCCGGTAATAAGAAAACCGGTAAGCCGCTCCATGAAAGGCAAATGCCCTACGAGCATCAGATTATCGCCCGTTTTCAGCGTATTTGCAACTGCGGCGACATCATCGAGAGGATCAATGCCTGAAATCGGCCCGGCTTTGCTCATTTCCCCCAGAAGCGCCTCGGCAAAGATTTCCGCCGTCTGCCGCGCTCTCTTCTTGCCGCTGTGCCTTATAACCGCAGGCCGCACACCGTAGCCGGCCGCGACCTCGGCTATGCGGTTTACATCTGCATAGCCTTCCCGAGACAGGCCCTGCTCGGGGTCCTGTTCTTTCGAGAGGCTTTTTCCATGCTGAACAAGGTAGAGTGCCCTATTTTTTCCCCTCCTCTCTGAATTTAGGAATTCAACGAGCGCAGACAAACTATTCGCAGCAAAAGCCACGGATGCTTAACTTTTTGATAAGAATTACATCTTTGTTTCGTGAAAAGAGAAAGAAATGGCGACTCCGCAGGTGATCCAATATTGTAACTTCGAAGGCAAGGCCTATTCCGAGGATTCTGAAATCTGCGCGCTGCTGCGCTGCACGATTTGCAAAAACGGTCAATGGGAAGACCTGCAAAGCTATGGACTTGCCGCTTTGGTAGTGCAGCCCTTTTGCAGGGGCATTCGGCTTATTTGAGCGTTTTTATCGCATCGAGCGCGTCCAGGTAAAGCTGGGCGTCAGAGGGAGAGAGGACCGGATGGCGGCCCGTCAACTTCAAATCACCGTTGCCTATAACTATTCCCAGATACTGCCCCCCTTTTGGCAGTATGCTGTAGGACCCTTCCCCCACCTTCGCAAGTGTCCCGATTTCTTGCCCTCCTGAATCGAAGATGGCCCATTTGCCCTCGTCCAAGGCCTTCAAGGCGACTTCATCAGCCTGGCTAGTAGACACAAAGCCCGTCAAAAAAAGGCACAGACATATCAGAGCAAGCGCTTTTTTCATCTAAGCCTCCAGGAACTCAGGTGAACAGGTCAAGGGGCATGGGCCCTATTTGAGCGTCTTTATCGCCTCGAGCACATCCAGGTAAAACCGGACTTCAGAGGGAGAGACAGTCACATGGCGGGCCAACAACTGCAAGTCACCGTTGCTTTTAACTACTCCCAGATACTGCCCCCCTTTCGGCAGTATGCTGTACCCTTCGTCCACCTTTGCAAGCGTCCCTAACTCTTGCCCGCTTGAATCGAGGATAGCCCATTTGCCATCGTCCAAAGCCTTCAGGGTGAGTTCATCAGCCTGGCTAATAGAGACAACGCCCATCAAAAAAAGGCATATACATATCAGAGCAAGCGCTTTTTTCATCTGAGCCTCCAGGACTTAGGTGAACAGTTAAATCGGCATACAGGTGAATTGGTTTTTTTCCGCTAACCTTATTAACTTTCCTTTATTGACTGACAGTGGTGCTTGACATTCACGCCCTTGACAATAAAGATCACGCTTTCAGCAATATTGGTTGCCTGGTCGGCGGCGCGTTCGAGACATCGTGCGGCTATAATGGTCTCGACCGACCTTAGCACAGCGGGCGCCTCGTTGGACATAAAGGCCAGAGCATCCTTGAGAATGCGGTAATTGAGACCGTCGGCGATATCGTCCATTTTGCAGACTTCCGTGGCAATGTCTGCATTCTGGTTCACAAAAGAAGATATTACGGTGCGCAGCATGTCAAGGGCGGTATCGCCCAGTTCCTCGATGGCGAGATTACGGGGAAGAGGCGGACGGCTGTTCAGGACTCGAGCCCTTTGAGCGATGTTTACCGCCTGATCCCCTATGCGCTCGAGTTCTATCGCGATCCGCAGGGTGCCGATAATGAATCGCAAATCCCGCGCCATAGGCTGATCGAGAGCGAGAAGTCTAAGCGAGTGCCGGTCCACTTCGACTTCCAGCAGATTGATTTCTCGATCCCCGTTAAGTACTTCCTGGGCCAGGTCATCGTCCCTTTCCACAAAGGCCTTTATAGATTTTTCCAAGGCTTTTTCGGCCAGGGTCGCCATCTGGAGGATTGTCATTTTGAGCTGTTCAAGATCGGAGTGAAATCTGGTTTCCATTTCTAAGAGCTCCCGGACCTCCCCTTCGTTCGAGTCCAGGGTTATGGGTCATAGGGGGATGGATGATCCTTACTTTTCGCCCCCTGACTCGTGACTCTCGACCCGGAGGGCCCACCCACCTGTTTTTAAGCAACTCACATGCCAAGTCGCAGGCTTAGATATAGATACTTATGAATTTCGGACCCGTTTGGATTCTAATCTCAAAAAATCATCGGATTCAACACAAATCTTAATAATCTCAAAAAATATTACCCGGCCCGGTTTCCGTCCGCAAAGGGTTCTTTTCCAATCCTGAACACCAATATTTTCATCAGGTGTTTCCGGATGGACAACGGCCTGAGACGAAGGGCAAAGGAGGCGAAGAAAAATAAAAAATCAGAATTAAAGAAATCCTCGTTCGACAAGGTTCTCCAAGGAGTGTGAGCCATCGTACCCTAAATTCCTGAATCCCGGAATCCCATTTTCGATATACTTTGAGGGACGATTCTGGTATTGAAAAACCTTGGGACAGGTCGACAGCGTTGATAAGGAAGTGTCAGATGAGGACCGCAACAGGCGGGATCTCGATCCGGTTTTTTGACGCACAAAAAGATCTTGGGAAATAGGTGGGTTGCGCGGAGGCGTATCCTGAAGTCTAAAGGGTGAAGTTAAAAGGGTGAAATTTTCACTCTTCACTCTTCTTTGTACCGCCAGTGCCTGCCCCGGACTTCATCGGGGGCGGAAAACCTGAAAAACCTTTCCCGGACTAAAACCGTATAACCGGCAGCGGACGCAGTCGTTGCGCCCAATCGCTTGATGCCAGGAGGATTTATGCTCAGACGTTTCATTATCGTGCTCTCAGCTCTTTTTTTGGCCTTTGCCTTTTCACCGTTTGCGCCCACCAAAACCATTTCAGCAGCTCAGGAAGAGATGATCGTCGGCACAGTGGTCAAGCACGGGAAGGTGTTCGTAATCGAGACCGATGAGGGCGATTACATTGCCAAGGGTAAAAACCTGTCCAAAATGGAAGGCAAAATGGTCGAAGTCACCGGCACGATAAGTGAAAGTGACAAAGGCGATACGATCGAAGTAAAATCGGTTGAGGAGGTCGAGGAATAAATCCGCCGAACCTTGAAAAGACATTTGGAGCGCGCGGCATCAATCGTCGCGCGATCAAGATGGCTTCTACGGCTTCCGAAAGGCCCGTAATCCGATTTTCGACCTGTGATTTCTTATCCCCCGGCAGCTCCGGTTCGCGCCCGGCGTGCGAATGTCGCCGACTCCAGCCCGGCTACACACCCCTCGCCCACCGCCTTGGCTATCTGCCATGGGGGACCGCAGATGTCCCCTGCAGCATAAAGACCCGGCACGTTGGTTTCCTGCTTTTTATTGGTCGCAACAAAGCGCATTGTATCGCTGTCGAGAGCAACCCCAAGACCTGAAGCAAGCTCTATGGCGCCCTTGGCCCCCAGTTCGATAAAAACTCCGCTGGTTTCTATTTCTGTCCCATTGTCGAGCAAAACGGCCCGGACCCCGCCGTCTCCAAGAATGCGGCTCACATGACGACCCGCATGGATTTCTATTCTGCTGCTCTCGATCTGATAACGAAGATGCTCCGATATTTCCAGAGCGTCACAAACCAGATGAGTTTCTCCGGCGATGAGCAGCATCTTAAGAGCACCGGAAGCGGCCGCACTGCCATTGCCGACGACAGTGACCACCTGATTTCGGTAAAAATTGGCATCGCAATCAACGCAGTAGCTGACACCTTTGCCCAACAGCTCCTTTTCCCCCGGGACGTTCAGGCGGTTGCGCGATACCCCCATGGCGAGGATTATCGCCCAGGTAAGCAGGGAATCTCCCGATTCGAGTTTGACGCAGAATCGGCCGCTCACCTTCTGTTCGAGATGAAGAACGTCCTCGTGGAGGAGGACCGCCCCGAACTTTTCCGCCTGATTTTTTCCTGCGTTAAGGATCGTCTCCCCCTCAACAGTCTCACTTATGCAGCAGTAATTTTCGACGTGAGCTTTATACAAAGCGCTGCTTTGCACTTTTCCCAAAACTGCCACCCTGGCCCTGGTCCTGGCAGCATGCACGGCCGCCTGCAACCCGGCGGGGCCGCTTCCCAAAATTACAACGTCAAATTCAGTCTCCACCCCTTCTCCTTTCATTCATGAAGATTGTTTCGCACTGCCAGGTACTGCAGGTCCTGCCCGGGATCTGTCTGCTTCCTTCTTCCAACTCCCCACAGCGGTTTTTTTCACGTTTGCCGATTGTACTATCCTGCCCGAAAATGTATTGTAATATTTGATAGTCACAGGTTCAATCGGGGCGGCTCACCCCGGTACGGGGCCTTTCTCGCCTCGCGGAGCGTGGGGGGGCGCCTGAAGGAGACCCTGGAGTGGCTCTATGGAAGTAACCGCGGCCCTTATATCATCGCAGGGGCGGCTCTTTGTGGCTCAGCGGCCGCCCTGGAAAAAATTCGGGCTCCTGTGGGAATTTCCGGGAGGCAAGGTGGAACCCGGAGAGGGTCTCGAACAGTCGCTCGTTCGTGAAATAAAGGAAGAACTGAGCCTGGATATACGCGTGCGCGGCCTGTTCAAAAAAATCTCCCAGCAGGATTCGGACTTTTCAATCGAGCTCCACGCATACTGGTGCGTAATCTGCGGGGGAACGCTGCGCCTCGTCGAACACGTTGCGTTCATGTGGGCGGACTTAGCCGAACTGAAGCGAATCGATTTCACTCAAGCAGATCGTCTTTTGATTCCATTTCTGGAAAGCCTTTCCGGGTTTCCCGACTTCTAGCGCACTGTCACATAGTTTCGGCATAAATCACTAAATTGCCTGATTCCTGCCGATACCCTATTGTCTGAAAAAGGTATCTAGATTATTTATCAGAGTTAAACTTGTCTCTAAAATTCGAAGGACAAAATATAGAATGTCGCAAGAAAAAAGCGCCCTCGGCGCTGTACTCGGCTGGCTTTCATCCCTTAAGCTCACGCTGGTCCTCTTTTTTGCCCTGGCGGCCGCGTCATTAATAGGGACGCTTCTACCCCAGGAGATAAGCCTTCCTGAACTCAGAGAGCATTTTAGTCCTGCAATGGCCTCTTTGATAAACTTCCTGGCGTTCAACGATCTTTACCATTCCACGTGGTTCAGGATATTGCTTCTGCTGTTGTGCACAAATCTAGTCGCCTGCACAATAGAGAGGTTCCCTAAGACGATTCGCCTGCTTCGGAGGTTCGAAACTCCCTTCGATTCCCAGAAGCTGTCCAAGTTTGGTCTCAGCAGCTCGATTGTTGCCGCGCTCCCCTTCGAGCGGACGCAATCTGTTGTGGAAAGCGCTGTGTGCGAAACTTTCGGCCGGATGTGCCGGATAGAATCGGAGCCGACGGGCGAGATCGGTCCCTTCTGCGCTGTAAGCGAAACGGGGCGATGGAGCAGGCTGATGGTCTACATGGTCCATCTAAGCGTGCTGGTAGTCCTGGTTGGCGCATTTGCGGGGTCTTACCTGGGGTTCAAGGGCTCCATGAACCTCATAGAGGGCGAAACTTCGGATAAAGTGATGCTCACGGAAGGCGAAAGCGTTACCGAGCTTCCATTCGCTCTGCGGTGCGACAAGTTCGAGGTCTCTTTCTACGATACGGGCGCGCCGAAGGAGTTTAAAAGCGATCTGGCCGTAATCCAAAATGGCAGGGAAGTGCTGAAGCGATCCATAATTGTGAACGACCCTCTGACCTACGAAGGGATCACTTTTTACCAGGCTTCCTATGGGACCTATCTGAAGCAGGCAGAGATCGAGCTCACCGACCCTGACTCGGGCAAGAAGATCGCAATGACCCTGCCGTTCCGGCAGCCTGTGACCATTCCCGGCACCAACGATCAGCTCATGATAGCCGAATATCAGGAGGACCTGATGCGAGCCGGGCAGGCAATCGAGCTCGTCTATGGAAAACAGGGACGGCAATCTTCCGCCAAGTGGATTCTGATCGACCGGCCTTACCACGGCAACAGAATCGAAAATTACCTGGTCCGGGTCACTAAAACCGATAAAGCAAAATTTACCGGACTCCAGGTCAAAAAAGACCCGGGGATATGGCTGGTGTGGGCCGGTTTTACACTGATGACCCTGGCCATAGGCCTGACGTTCTATTCAAGCCACAGGAAACTATGGGTCTGCATCGAACCCGATAAAAAGAGGAATAAAACCGTTGTTACTCTTGCCGGAAGAACAAGCCGCAATGCGCAGGCGTTCGAAGAACAATTCGAAGCGCTGCGCTCGAGCCTCGAAAACCGGCTGAAAAATCCCTCTGACCCCCTTTAGGCAAGGGGACGCAAAACAGATAAAAAGGACTCTGAATGACCAGTTCTCTTCTGCTCGGCCTTACTACTTTCGCATATCTTCTGTGTACAGTTCTATACCTGTCCGGAACGATCTTTCAATACAAGCCTCTGCTTGGCGCCGGCACGATTTCGGGCGTGGCGGCCTTGTCGATGCAGACGGCGGGCATCGGCCTGCGCTGGGTGGAATCATACCGGCTGGGCTATGGGCATGCGCCGCTTTCCAACATGTACGAATCGCTCGTTTTTGCCTCCTGGGCTATCATGATTATTTACCTCGTATTCGAATGGCGTGTCGGGCAAAGGGCTCTTGGTGTCTTTCCGGCACTGTTTTCCTTTCTGGCCATGGCCTACGCTTCTTTTTCAAAAGACGTCGACTCAAAGATTCTGCCGCTCGTCCCCGCCCTGAAGAGCAACTGGCTCATTGCTCACGTAATGACCTGTTTTCTCG
Source organism: Syntrophobacteraceae bacterium (assembly GCA_049520315.1). Taxonomy (GTDB): domain Bacteria; phylum Desulfobacterota; class Syntrophobacteria; order Syntrophobacterales; family Syntrophobacteraceae; genus SbD1. The sequence continues at coordinate 40,698 of JBEKPW010000017.1, read as the reverse complement.
GGTACGCCGCCTTTGCGGTATCCTTCGGGCTTAGCCTGCTCTACTTGCTGAGAATAAGATTTCCGCAAAATCCGAATCCGCGCAGTGGCTTTGTGGCTCTTTTGCCCAGTGCTTCCCAACTTGAGTGGTTCAGTTACCAGATGGTGCTCTTCGGGTTTTTGTGGCTTTCAGTCGGAATAATAACGGGGTCGATCTGGGCCAATTCGGCCTGGGGCACCTATTGGAGTTGGGACCCCAAGGAAACCTGGTCCCTGATTACCTGGTTCATATACGCCGCCCTGCTCCACGCGCGCAATCTGCAGGGCTGGAAGGGACCAAGAGTGGCCTGGCTGTCAATGATCGGTTTTGGGTGTGTTCTATTCACATATTTTGGAGTAAACTTCCTTTTGAGCGGCTTGCATAGCTACGCAAGATAAAACTGTGGAGGGTCCCATGCTGAATATGACCGAAATGCTGCTTTTGCTTCTTGGTGTTGTCATTCTAGTGGGCGGCAAGAAGCTGCCCGAACTCGGAAGCGGCCTTGGAAAAGGAATCAGCGAATTCAAAAAAGCCATAGCCGGCGACAAACCGGAAGAAGATCAAAAACAGATCAAGGAAGGCGAAACTAAATCGGCGGATGCAAAGCCCGATGAACCCAAATAAGGATTAGCGGGTTCAGGGAAGCATATCAAGGAGTAGTAAATGTTTGGAATAGGTTTTGAACACCTCCTTGTGATTATGGTTGTCCTCCTTTTGGTGGTCGGACCCGACAAGCTGCCCGATGTGGCCAGAGCGCTTGGCCGAGGGTACGCCGAGTTCAAACGAACGATGGACGAGTTGAAGAGTACGATGGACCAGGACGACACGGTCCGCGGACTAAGAGAGGAATTCCGTTCGGCCCAGCGGGAGGTGAATCTGAAAAGACATTTGGCGCAAAACATCATCATGGATCAGGGAACCGCAATCAAAGCACAGGTCTATGATGAACCAAAGAAAGCACTCGAAGAAGCCATGGTTGCAGGAAGCACAACAGAAGCCCCCGCAATTGAGCCCGGTGAGGCGGAAACTGCACTCACCCGAACCTCTTCGCCCAAGGCCGGCGAAACCGAAGCCGAGGCGCCCAAAGAAAAAGTATAAGGTTTACAAGTCTTATACGAGCTCTATTTTTTCTGTGAACAGGAATGGAAATGTCGGACGAAAAAAGCAAGATGCCTTTGTTTCAGCATCTGGAGGAACTGCGAACCAGGTTATTGATTTGCAGTCTGGCCGTAGGGATAGGGTTTGTCGTTTCCTATTTTTTCAGCAGCAGGATTTTCGAAATCCTTATGATGCCCTGGATCAGGGCAATGCCTGAGGGCCAGCCTGCCAAGCTCATCTACACCGCGCCCCATGAGGCTTTTTTCGTCTATATGAAGGTGTCCTTTATCTCTGGGACAATTCTTGGCGCTCCGGTAATACTGTGGCAGATATGGAAATTTGTGGCTCCCGGCCTGTATGAAAACGAAAAGAGGTACATGCTGCCGGTTATTCTATTTTCGAGTTTCTGTTTTATTTCCGGCGTTCTGTTTGGGTATTTCGTAGTCATCCCGGTAGCGTTTAGATTCTTTGCCTCCTTCTCGTCCGAATACATAACCCCCATGTTGCGCACCACGGAGTATCTGTCGTTCGCCAATAAAATGCTTTTATCCTTCGGTATTGCATTTGAAATGCCCGTATTCGCCTTCTTTCTTGCGAAGATGGGCGTGCTCAGCGCAGACTTTTTGAAACGCAAACGCAAATGGGCGATAGTACTTATTTTTATTGCCGCTGCGGTGCTTACCCCCAGCCCCGACGTCGTATCACAGCTCTTAATGGCGATGCCGCTGCTGGTTCTATATGAGGGGAGCGTGTGGATCGTCCATTTCTTCGGGGAAAAACCCTTTAAAGCGACTGAACAGGCAGGCGAGTAAATGTCCATCCCTGGAGCTGATCCGATTCTGGTAATCGCCACAAAAAACAGAGGGAAATCTGCGGAGATCAAAAGCGTGCTCAAAGATTTTCCGGTTGTGGTCAAGGACATGAACGATTTCGGCCCGGTGCCCGAACCGGTCGAAGACGGTGCTACCTTCGAAGAAAACGCTTACAAGAAAGCGAGCTTTACGGCCAAGGTCCTAGGTCTGCCGGCTCTGGCCGACGATTCCGGCCTCGAGGTGCAGGAGCTGGCAGGAACCCCCGGTATCCATTCGGCCCGTTATGCGGGGCCTGGGGCAACCGATTACGAGAATAACGAAAAACTTTTGAACGCGCTCTCCGGCAAAACAAACCGCAAAGCCCGGTTTTGCTGCGTTTTGTCCCTTGCCGTGCCTTCCGGCGCCGCCCTGACCTATGAAGCCTTCTGTGAAGGGGTGATTCTAGACTCTGCTCGAGGCGATAATGGATTCGGCTACGATCCGCTTTTCCTCTATCCTTCAACGGGTAAGACTTTCGCCGAAATGAGCAGGGAGGAAAAGCTGAGCGTGTCTCATAGAGGTCTCGCGCTGCGCCAACTTAAAGACGAGTTCGATAAAGTCCTCAAATGGCTCGAACGCAGACAGGAAGAAGAGGACCTGCGGCGAGGGGCCCATGAGATGTGCCTTGAGGGTCCGGGCCGCGAGCGGGCGAATCGATGAGTTAATCAGTGCCCGTAATCCCATCCAATCGTTGGGTCACTGTTATTGCAACCCATGCCAGTTTTTATAGAGGGTTTTCAGCCGCTGGTACCTTTCGTATCCAAGCAGCTTTCTCATTTCCAACGAGTAGCTGAACCGGGTTGCGGCCAAAAGGGTCCGCGTGCTTTCCAGTTTTTTCATCTTGGTGATTGCGGATGTTTCGTTCAGGTGTTCCTCGTCGACTGCCTTTAAGAGTTCGTTTCTCTCCTCTTCCACTTGATTTTTAAGTTCCTCAAGCCTGTTACGGTTGTAATCGAAGAGCTTGTCCAACGCGTCTTTCTCATTATCGGTAATATTCAACTGATCCGCAAAATAGGGCAGATGCCACCACCTTCCCGGAGGAATCTCCTTTGCCCGGCAAATCGCCGGGAAAAGAAAAAGCACAATCGCGGCCAGTATTGCCAGTGACTTGTTAAGCATTTCGTGGTCCGCCATCCTGGATCAGACTATCGTCATTCATCGCACCAGGGGCCTGGACGTCCCTCCCGTCATCACCCGGGTCGCCAATATCCACGTAGAAGCCGGGCAGAGGGTTTTCTTCGAGTTTTTCAATTTCAGTCATGAACTTTTCGTCCTGGACCATCTCCCGGTAGACCGCATCCTGCGTATAGAGCGTCTTGTCCCTTTTAATCGTAAGGGGGCTCAAAAGAAGGGCAAGGATCAGTGCGAATGCCATGCCCATGCCTAATGCGGGACGGATTCTCCACGCCGGTCTCAATACGCCGGCGCTCTTTTCGGAGATCCTTGGCTTCCTGAAGTCCAAAGGCGCCTCGCGGCGTGAGATTTGTCCGAACCGTGCAAGCCCGCCTTGAAGCGCTTCCTTTTGAGCGCGGCAGGCGGGACACTCGAACAGATGGCGGCGCAGTGCTCCATCCAGGCCTCTTTCGTCTATCACGGCCGCGATAATCTGTTTTTCATCAAGATGGCTGATCTTTTTCACCTGGCCGTTCTCCTTGCAAGAAATCGCTCAGGGCCGAATCCTCTTTGAATTTAGCGATCGCGCGGTAGAGGTGCGTCTTGACCGCACTCTCGCTCCTTTTTAGTGTCTGGGCTATTTCCCTGAGATTGAGATCCTCGACGAACCTCAGAAAAAAAACCTCTCTTTCCATCCGGGAAAACCGCTTCGATAACTGCCTGACGTGTGACCAGAATTCCTTCCGAATCACGGTGTCGAGCGCCCCCGGATTGACGTGCGGCTCAACGTCCGCTACATCGGTTTCCTCCCTGTGCTCGGTTATTCCCAAAAAAGCCAGGAACTTGTTTTTCCGGTGAAAGTCGTGCACCCGGTTTAGCGCTATTCTGTAAAGCCACGGCCGGAACCTGTCCGAATCCTTGAGCTGGGGCAGGTATTTGAACGCGGACATGAAGATATCCTGCACCAAGTCCTCGGAATCGATCCTTGAGCGGGTGCGGAAAAACACCACGCGGAAAATCTCGTCCTGATGGAGTACGATAAGCTTTTCGAAGGCACCCCTGTCTCCACCCCTGGCCCGTTCCACAAGCGCCGAGACCTGAGCGGTCTGCGTCGAGGAGATACTCAGTTCAAGATCTTCCGTAGCATTCATCCTGAATAGAACACACCCTGTTGCGTAAGAGATTTTATCCCCCCTGTGTTCTATTCATTATGATCTACTTTTAAAAGTTATCAAACAGCCAAATCCAGGTAATCGACTTTTCCTTTTCATTTATAATAACGAACGAGATGCGGAATTAGTTTACAAATCACTGTTTTTTACTCAAAACCAGTAATGGGCAAATGAGTGAGTGCGTAACAGGCTGCCCACCCTGGATCAGAACCTGCCACGGACTTGATCGCCAGCCGCCAGCCGCGCTTCGGTTTTTTGAAGTGTTTGTGCGGCTACGCATGGATCAGGCAGTAATGTATTGCATAAAGAATCAAAGACTCCAATAAGCTGCGCTTTTTCCGATTCACCCATACGCATGCTCACTTGCCCGCACACCATGATTATATTGACTAGAGACGGCATGTTGTTCAATCGCGACACTTTTTTCCGATTGCGTACATATGCCGGCGGGAGGATTGAAAATGGAAGTCAGGAAGATTGTTTTCCCGGTCGATCTGGCCGGTTCATCATACAGGATAGCTTCTCGGGTAGGCTCCATTGCCGGTCAATTCGACGCCGAGTTGCACCTTGTCTATGTGGAAGAGGCACTTGATGGGTACAATACTTTTTTCGTTCCCCATCGGTCGCTGGACCTGATGGAGACCGAGGGCAAGGCGCTCGCCAAACGGCATCTGGAAGAATTTGCCGAAAAGTATTTCGAAGATCGTCCAAAGGTTAAACTGGCGGTGTTGCGCGGGAAACCGGTTGAGCAAATCCTGAAATACGTAGAGTTGGAGAAGATCGATATGATCGTTGTGGCTACCCACGATAGACTACCGCTCGAGCGGGCAATTTTTGGAGATATCGCTGAACAACTCGCCCGCACTTCGTCCGTGCCTGTGACAGTTATCAATCCTTTTATCGAGGAGAAGGCGCCGACTGCCGGCCCGGTTTTGCAACGGGAGCTGACAGTTTGATTTTCCGGATACCTCACCGAGTCCGGGGAAAAAGCAATTGCCCAATTCCCTTATGTTCCATCAATCGGTTACCGGGAAGCGGGATTAAAAAACCCGCTCCCCGGCGTTAACCGGATCAGTTGTATCCGTACGGGTTAGCGTAATAGGGGGTAATAGTAGTATCCACCTGCCGCGCTACCCCATCGACGCTGCTACGCTCGGTTAACCTGACCGTAGTTTTCAACTGAAGGCATCAATGCCGGTGATGTCACGCCCGATAGCCAGCATATGGATGTCCTCTGTGCCCTCGTAAGTGTTTACGGTTTCGAGATTGAGCATGTGGCGGATCGGCGGATATCCGAGGCTGATCCCGTTTGCACCCAGAATGTCTCTGGCGCTCCTTGCGATCTTAAGGGCTTCGGAGGCATTGTTCATTTTGGCCAGGGAGATGTGCGTGTGGCGCGCACGGCCCTCGTCCTTGAGCCTGCCGAGGCGAATGCACAGCAGTTGGGCTTTGGTGATCTCCGTCAGCATCCGGACGAGCTTTCGCTGTACAAGTTGAAAAGAAGCGATGGGGGCTTTAAACTGAATCCTGGATTTTGCGTAGTTCAGGGCAGCCTCATAGCAGGCAATAGCGGCGCCGACGCTGCCCCAGGCTATGCCATAGCGAGCTTCGTTGAGACACATCAGGGCGGATTTCAGACCCTGAGTGCCGGGCAGAAGATTTTCCTCGGGGACCGCCACATTATCGAAGTTGAGAACGGAGGTTACCGAAGCTCGCAGTGAGAACTTGCGCTCGATGAGGCGGGCCGAAAAGCCCGACATGCCCTTTTCGACCAGAAAGCCCCGGATTTGCCCGTCCTGCGTTTTCGCCCAAACTACCGCCACGTCGGCGATGGACCCGTTTGTTATCCACATCTTGCGTCCGTTGAGGAGGTAGCGCCCGCGGTCTTTTACAGCGGTCGTCCGCATGCTCTGCGGGTCGGAGCCGGCTTCGGGCTCTGTCAGGCCGAAGCAGCCGATTTTTTCCCGCTTATCAGCTCCGGCAGCCAGCGCTCCTTTTGTGCCTCATCGCCGAACGAATAGATCGGGTAGATTACCAGAGAGTTTATGACAGAGACGAAGGAGCGCAGACCGGAATCTCCCCGTTCCAGTTCCTGGCAAACAAGGCCGAAAGCGACGTTGTTTTTTCCCCGCCCGCCGTATTCTTTCAGCTTGAACCCGAGCAGGCCCATTTGCGCCATTTCGGGAACCAGTTCTACCGGGAAAATGCCTTGCTCGAAATAATCGGCCGCCCCGGGAAGGTATCGCCTGTCAACCCAGGCTCGCACTTCATCGCGGCTTTGTTTTTCGTCATCTGAAAAAAGCTCTTCACAGAAGTAATAGTCGGTATGCGGCGAGTTCATAACGTCCTCCCAAAATTGGTGAGTCAGGTGAAGTGGAACAAACGCAGTCGAACGGACCTCGCTCGTATATTGCGCTCCGCCCGGGGCACATAGTTCCAGGCAGGTTCATGCGCCGCCGCCGATCAATCTCGACGCTATCCCTGATCTGTCGATGACCAGAGGCGCAGCGGTCCCACTGCCCACCCATTCATCTATTCGCCTATGTTTTTATTAGATAAACACCCCCGTCTCTGATGCATCCGCTTTTCTCTTATTTCTGAGATTTCTAGCATTTATGCTTGAAATTATCGGCCGGAAATTGTACTTATGGAATTGTTGATGACTTCTTGGTTTGGCGCTAACCTCTTGCTCTTTATGAAATAATGGAACCTTCGTCTCAATTCAAAAGCATTTTCCACATCCATGACGGGCTTTGTGACGGATTGACCCACTTTTCCGGTCCGAGCCGCGCGGCGCTGATTTACGCCGAGAAGCCGGGCGACCAGCTCCGCCTTTACGATCCGCAAGGTCTGCTGGAGTGCTGGGAGCCGCTTATTGAGAAAATCTACCTGAGGAGCGGCGCGTGGCGGGAGCATGATCCCAAGACAGCGCAGATGGCGCTGTTCGGGCAGACCCTGCCTGAAAAAGGGGTGGACCTTGCAGGACTCTTGTCCAGGGGCGGCAGGGCCAGGTCCATATTCTACCAGATGTGGTTTACCGAGGAGCACCCGACCATGTGCTCGACCGGCCCCACCCTGAGGTGGCTGGAGCACGCGGCCTGCCTCCTGGCGCATGACTGGGCCAATGAGGAATGGTTCTATACGCGAAACTCATCCTACGTTGTCCGCGAGTATGCGACCCATGCGGTCAGAGACTACATCCGGGACCGCCTTGACCTTAACTTCGGCCTGGACACCCGCATCGAAGTCTACCCGATTCTTGACGCGGTACTGGGCATTTCCAAGACCAGAGAGGAAGGCGCCTGGCCACGTGGGACCCTGGCATTCATCGATCCTGCCATGATCGAGGCAGTGCCTTTCCTGGTGAGGTTCCCTCACCCTGAAAAACTCAGACTGACCAATTACAAGCACGTGCGAAAGCTTATCCTGGCGGTCGAAAATTCGGACAGAATGCTTGTTTCCGATGGACGCAGGATAATTGGGGTAGCACAGGGACGTATGCCCGATTGCCGCATAACAGCCGATTTCCGGGGTGGACACGGATTCCTGAGTTTTTCGGGTAACCTGGTCTGCAGCTTTTCGGGCGGAAGCTTCCAGTCATCCGACCGCAAACCCAACCTGGTACATCTTGAAGAACTCCTTCTGGAGTCGCTTCTTGAAGAGTCCAAACGTGACGCACTTTTCAAGATCGTATCGGGCATCGTGAAAAGGGCGGGCGAACAGCGGCATGGAGCCACGCTGGTAATCGACGTTAATCCCGTTCCCATTTCTATCTCAGGCCAGCAGCTTGCATCTCCCGTCGATCTAACTGATGAGACAATGCTCGATCTGGCCAAATCCCTCTCAAAGGTCGACGGGGCGCTCCATATCGGAGCAGACCTGCTCCTCCATGGATTCGCCTGCCTGCTGGACGGAAGGGCGATTGCCGGTGAAAACCGCGCGCGGGGAGCACGGTTCAACTCTGCCCTCAGGTTTACTGCGGAACACGAGAACCTGATTGTCGTCGTCGTTTCCTCCGACCGGCCTGTTTCGGTAATACACAGGGGAGTAGATCTTAACGCCACGCCCGACTGGAAGCCCCTAACGCAGTCGCTCGTTCAACCGCCTACCCTGGAAGAGTGGCTGATGGGCTGTGCAGAGTCTGAAATCGCCCTGCGGGAACGGCAGCTTGCCAAGACTTACTGAATTATGAAGCGAGTCCAACACAGAGTACGTCAATTTCCATGGATTTACGCCTGTTTTGAATCTTCGCGAAAAGTCCGGAAGTCCGGCGCCCTCTTTCGGCGCCTCCCTGGCTGGACCACTTCTTCGCAGCAACCTCTTAACGGTTAATCTCAGACACTTTTTACCCTTTCAAACCCGCTCTTCATCCCATTTCTTCCACTTGCAGTCAGAATCGGTCAAAGCGCGGTTTCCTTCAAGGTCTTTTTCTGCACCGCACAAAAGTAATGGTTCACCGGCAAAGCAGGTCTGAAATTAGGAGCCCGGTGCACGCAAAGAACCTGTCTTGAGCCAGTCGAAGGACCTGAAGACGCAGAGGAAAGCAAGAGTTTGTTTAACTGGACTGTGGCGCCGGCCTCGAACTCGATCCGGGGTTGTGACCAATGATCGAAATCTCTGCATCCTCTGCGTTTGTCTCGAAAAGGCTTGGGGGCTGCGCTCTGTCCTAGCCCACCCTACGTCTCTTTTCATGGTGTCCCCGCGGGGAAATGATGGACTGCTGTGAATCCTGTCTTCGCGATTTTCGAGGACAAAATTCGCGTCTCTTTCAGGAAAGAAAATCATCTTAGCGATATGTGCCTGTTATTTCGTAGCTTCGTCTAGTGGACATCAATGTGCCCGGGCATTATTTTCACATAAGCAGGCACCCTGCAGAATGTCGAAGGGCGGAATTTCAGGCCGTCCTTGCAGTGAGTCTTTCATTTTAAGGATTTTGACACAACTGCGGCTGGAGCTTCCGGTAAAGCAGTTGCGTGCAAAAGGCGTTATGGAGGTACGATGGAAACGATTCTATGCACTGATGATCCTTTCAGAAATAAGATCAGGGGAATACTGACTGGCGGCCCTCCTTTGAGCGTAGGGGGCGATTTCAAAAGCAGGGTTTTTGCCGAGGTGCAGAATTATTCGAGGGAGCTGCAAGAAGCCGAGCATGCTTCGGATTTCTTCTTCAGATTGTGCGAACTGATCGTGGATTGCCAATCCATGAGCATACCGGAAGACTCGTTCAGAATAATTGTGGCCGGTTTGCTCTTTGAATCCGAAAACTCAGACGGCCCATTTGATGATGAAGTTCGGCAACTGATCGGAATGGACCCCGCAAGTTACGAATCTGCGAAACAACAAGAATTCAAAAACAAGCAATGTATAGCTTCGGCGTTAAATAGAGAAAAGACCGGCCGCAAAACCAGTATGATGGCCGGAAAAAGAAACTTTTCCAGCGTTGAGCAAAGTTGATGCGGGTATGTGAACCGCATCCCCACATTTCCGCGACCCCGCGTCAGTCTTTCCGAGTTTATAAATCCTGTTGATCCTACCTAAATTTTGTCTTCGCGTATTGGCATCCCCACGTGTTTGGGATTCAAGGTTGGACAAAGGAATTCCGATCATCTGTTTTGGGAAGTGTGCGGCATGGAGTGTGCGACACGCCGGCTGAGTTAGTTTCCGTCCGGAAAGGGTCCTTTTTCGCCCTGGGGCGGTGGGACCGCCCGCCGATTTGGCCACTGCCTTCGGCGGTGGCACAGGCAGGGTCTCGACGCTCCGCGAGGCGGTACATAGGTACGCCTCCGCGCAACCAATCGATTTCCTTGCACCTTTCGGTGTGGCGCTGGGCAATCCGGAAATGGAGGGGCGCCAAACTGTACGCGCCAGGACGAAAAATGCCTCCTTTCCGAATCGGAAACTGCCTGTGTCTCATAAGGTGAAATTCTCCTACGTTCATCCGGGTTTCCGGATGGACACGAGTTAGTCGATGGTAGAGCGGACTGATAAGGCAGTATCGTGAAGCAAGAAACAGAGGGCGGGAAACAGGGCTTCGTTTCCCGCTGCCCGCTTCCGCTGCCTTTTTACCGCTTTCGCCCACTAACCGGCTCACTGCTATTTATGCAGAGGTGAAAGATGTCGGCGTCTGCAGGGCAACTGAATCGAAGGTCGTTCAATTTCAAAAGCGTCAGTTTTTACCATACAATGGTCATTGCTTTTGTCTGCTTGCTTGTGGCAACAGCTTTGCCTATCATCCTTTTTGGATACTATAGTGACAAAACTATCATTTCAGACCTTGCCAACGACTTAATAGAGCAAACTTCCAAAACAGTAATTGAAAAAACAACCAATTATTTTTCGCCTGCATCCACTGCTGTCGAAATGAGTTCGAGGCTGGCAGAACTGGGGGCTATTTCATCTAAAGATTTCAAGCAGACGGAAATGTACACCCTGGGGGTCATCAAATCTTATCCGCAGATATCGATGTTTTATCTCGCAGATGAGCAGGGCAACTATGTACGCGCGTGGAGACTTGCCAACGACCATACGGAAAGCCGAATCATTGACACGGCGGCCTCTCCTCCAACGGATTCTTTTGTATACAGGGACGCTGCGTTCCAAGTCTCTGAGGTTCAAGTGTCCCATGAGATCAACTACGATCCGAGGGTGCGTCCCTGGTACCTCGGAGCGAAGAAAACAAGGGCAAACTTTTGGACTGATGTGTATGTGCTTTTTAGAAACAAGAAACCGGCAATTACCTCTTCCCAGCCCCTGTTTGACGGTGATGGAAAGTTTGCCGGCGTTTGGGCAATGGACATCGAGCTCGATGAGATATCCAATTTCCTGAAAACACAAAAAATCGGGAAAAGCGGCATTGAGCTGATCATCGATGAAAAGGGCAGAATTGTTGCCTGCCCTGAGCGTTCACTGATCACAAGGGAACAAAACGGGGCCTTGCGCCCGGTCAAGGTAGAAGAACTCGGGCTGGAGCCCCTGAGCGCCGCATACCTGGAACATGTGAGCACTGGGAAGACCAGGACGGTGGTCGAGTGCAAAGGGATAAGATATCTCGCTTCATTTACGAAATTTCCCGAACCTTTTCCCGTGCGATGGGAAATTGCGGTGTTGGTTCCTGAAAACGATTTTGTTGGCGGGGCCAGGCAGTCAATGATAGTAATGCTTCTCATCTCTACGCTCATGCTCTCGGTTGCCGTTTTTCTGGCGTTTTTGGTCTCTCGAAGCATTACCAGTCCCATTCGGCGCATAGCCGAAGAAACCGCGAAAATAAAGAGCTTCATCCTGGACGAAAAAATCGTCATCCCCACTCGAATGAAAGAAATCCAATTGATGAGAGACGCGGTTTCATCGATGCAGAGGGGACTCCATGCCTTCAGGAAGTATGTGCCCTCAGAGCTGGTGCGTCAACTTATAAGCACGGGAGAAGGGGCACAGTTGGGAGGGCGAAAAATTGAACTGACCGTACTGTTTTCCGATATCACCGGGTTCACATCCATCGCGGAACTCATGACCCCCGAAGAACTGATGCTGCACCTGTCCGAATACTTCGACGAACTAACCAAAATCTTGACCCGCCACAGAGGAACGGTAGATAAGTATATCGGAGACGCTATTATGGCTTTCTGGGGAGCGCCGGTCCATGACGACGACCATGCGGTGCATGCCTGTGAAGCCGCTGTGGCCTGTCAGGAAAAAATCGCCGAACTAAATCGGAAATGGATAAAGGAAGGCAAGAGCGCCCTGGTCACCAGAATCGGCATAAGCACTGGCCCAACCGTGGTCGGGAATGTTGGGTCCCACGAACGGATGAACTACACTGTGATGGGCGACAATGTCAACATGGCCAGCCGCCTGGAAGGGGCAAATAAGATATATGGCGCGCAAATAATTGTTTCCGAAAGGACTTATGAGGCGACATTCGGGAAGTTCTTGTTCAGACCGCTTGGTATTGCCGCCTTGAAAGGAAAAAGCAAAGGGATGGCGATTTACGAGCTGGTTGGCAGAAAGAGTGAAGCAGATGACAGTTGTGCAGCCGAGCTGTGCGAAAATTTCACTCTGGGACTCAAAGCCTATCAGGCTAAAAATTGGAACAAAGCCTGCGAGATTTTCATGGATCTGTCAGTCAAATTTCCTCAAGATGCTCCAACAATCTTTTACCTTTCCCGCAGCGAGCACTTTCAAATCAATCCTCCCGAAAAGGATTGGCATGGAATGGAGTCCCAGACTGTCAAGTAGCAGAGTTTTGACCGGGCGCAACGCGGGAAGATGCGGGACGCGGAGATAGGCCTTCTCCCCTTCTCCGCGTCAGTCTTTCGTCCGCCCACGGTTATTGAGGAATGTTGCCGTGCTTTTTGGGCGGAAGCGCCTGGCGTTTGTTGGCGATCACCCGGAAGGCCTCGATCAGGCGGGCCCTGGACTCGGAGGGCATTATCACGCCGTCTATATAGCCGCGGGACGCTGCGATATAGGGGTTATAGAGCGCCTTGCTGTAGTTGTCGATCACTTCCTGGCGCTTGGCTACCGGATCGGCGCTTTCCTGGATCTCGCGGCGGAAAATGACGTTCGCCGCGCCCTGGGCGCCCATGACCGCAATCTCGGCTGTCGGCCACGCAAAGGAGAAGTCGGCCCGAAGGTCGCTGGAACACATTGCCAGATACGATCCCCCGTAATCCTTGCGAGTGGTCAGGGTAATCTTGGGAACGGTGGATTCCGAGTAGCACCAGAGCAGCTTTGCGCCATGGCGAATGATGCCGCCCCATTCCTGCTGACTGCCGGGCAGATAGCCGGGCACGTCGGCTATGGTCAGCATCGGGATATTGAAGCAGTCGCATGTGCGGATGAAACGGGTCGCCTTGTCCGATGAGTCGATATCGAGACATCCGGCCAACACCTTGGGCTGGTTGGCGATTATACCTATTGTCTTTCCGTCCAGGCGCGCGTAGCCTACGATCATATTCTGGGCGAAATACTGGTGCACCTCCAGGAACTCCCCATTGTCAACGATCGAGCGGATCACTTCCTTCATATCGTATGCGTCCATCGGGGCGTCGGGGATGATGGTGTCGAGTTCGGGACACAGGCGGTTGGGATCATCCCCGGTAGCAATGTAGGGAGGATCGTCCATGTTGTTATCGGGGAAATAGGAGAGCAACCGCTTGATCTGGTCGATACAATCAGCGTCGTTTTCGGCCGCGAACTGGGCCACGCCGCTTTTGGAGTTGTGAGTCATGGCCCCGCCAAGCTCTTCCTGGGTGATTATTTCGCCCAAAACCGACTTGATGACGTCAGGGCCCGTGATGAACATCAGCCCTGTCCCCTTGACCATGTAAACGAAGTCGGTCATCGCGGGCGAATAGACCGCGCCCCCGGCGCATGGACCCATGATGGCCGAAATCTGGGGAACAACCCCGGAGGAGATTGCATTGCGGTAGAATATCTGGCCATAGCCGGAGAGCGAATCTACGCCTTCCTGGATACGCGCGCCGCCCGAATCGCAGAAGCCAACGTTTGGCTTGCCGGCGCGGAGCGAGAGGTCCATTACTTTGCAGATCTTTTTGGCGTGCATTTCGCCGAGGCTGCCCGCGCGGGCCGTGAAATCCTGGGCAAACGCGAAAACCTCGCGTCCGTTTACATTTCCAAAACCGGTGATGACTCCGTCCGCAGGCACATCAACTTGGTCGATTCCGAAAAGAGTTCCCCGGTGTTTCATAAACATGTCAAGTTCACGGAAGGTCCCCGGATCAAAGAAATAATTCAAACGATCACGGGCGGTCATCTTCCCTCGCTCAAGCTGCTGGGCCACAGCCTTGGGGCCGCCCATTTCCCGGATCTTGGCTTCTCTCTCACGAAGTTCTTTGAGTTTGTCTGCAACTACTCCCATATCAGCCACTCCTCCATATCAACTTTTAAATAGAACGCCAGATTCGCCGCCACTCGACAAACTCTCCGCCCATTCTAGCCTCAGGCGAGGTTATGTCAAGGTCTTTCCCTCGTGTTGAGATCCTGCGGCATCAGACCTGGTGCCCGTATGGAACATGGACCGGATTGGTACCTGAGTCGCGCGCACGCTGCCAAAGGATGCGGCTTTGCAGCAACCGTTCCGCGTCGTCTCTCAGAATGAAATGGACAGCGGTTTCGAACCTGGTCATAAACTCAAGATCGGCAGGCTGGTCACATACAAGCCCCCCAAACCCGGCCACCTGGAGCTCTCCGAGGGTGATTAGAACGGGCTCGGCGGGGGGCGTCCCCCCAGGGCTGAAGATCATGTGTGGAATAAAGCTGGCTTGTGAAAATGTCCAAAGCAACTGGTCGATAAACTGCGCCGCAGCCACAGAATCAACCAGGATCTGGACACGCTTTTTGTCCATATAAAACCGTTCGGTCCAGCGGCAAACGAGCACTCTTTGCTCAGCTACCGTAGTCTCGGCGAAATATATGCTCATCTGAGACCTCCCGGGCACTGCCTTACCAATAGGCAGAGGGATTTAGTCGTGACTATTTTTGCTAAATCCATGATATAAGATCCATGAGATAAGATACTGAACAGGAGGTAACCTCATGATAGGAAAAGCTGTAACAATCGCAGTTTTGGCCATCTTACTTATGACTTCCCAGTCCTTTGCGGCTGGCGGCGTCGGCGTCGGCGGCGGCGGCGTCGGCGGCGGCGGCGGGGTAGGAGGCGCGGTAGGCGTCAGCCCCCCCGTGGACCTTCTCATGCCCACTCCACCGTTAAATGTGGCGGCAACCGCCGGCAACGGGATGGCGACCATTAGCTTCGATCCGCCGAAATCAGACGGCGGAGACGCCGTAACCGTCTATACGGTGACATCGCATCCCGGGCGCATCAAGGCCAAAAGCGCCAAAAGCCCTGTAACCGTAAAAGGGTTAACTAACGGAAAAGCCTACACATTTACGGTTACCGCCACCAATTCCGTCGGGACCGGGCTGGCTTCGGGACCCTCAAACAGCGTTACCCCCGGTGAGTGATTAACTCCTGCCTTTGCTTTTGGTGGTTAAGCTCACTAATAGAGATGGACGTATTCGTTATTCTCTGCCACCTGGTTTAGGACGCCAGTTTTTGCCTGCAGTCCACCCTTGCGATGCGGAATCGATAATATCGAATTTCGGTATATACGGTTTTATGTCCAAAAGAGGGGTCTTATTCAACACATCAATCCCGCCTACCGTGAGAACGTTGTTCTCACGACCTAATAATTTCACGACGGACATGCCTATCCCGTTTGGTCTGCACGGATGCCTCGTCGCATATATTCCACGCGGTTCATCGTCCAAAAATGGCGCCCGTATCAACTCGATCCTAGCGGCCCGGTCAAAAAAATAAAGCAGATAAATATGCGAAAAGGTTTCAATATCTTTCAATCCGGGTTCAAATTCGGCGAATACTTCTACGCGGCCGACCGACTCGGGCGCATAAAGAGGTTGAATGGGGCAACTCTGTTTAACTAAATGCGGCGAGTATATGATGCCGATAGCTTTTATCTTCATAGTCTACCTGCACTTCATAATGTTTGATCGCGCGCATAACGAACCTCGGATCACAAGTCCGCCTTAGACTTGGGACAGGGGTCCGGGGCCGGTTATGGCCGGGCGTGTAAAACATCGGTCCGGGCGGCAGAGGAGTTCAGCAGGTAAGGTGGAAAGCCCCGGCCACCTTTTTGCCCGATTTTTTCAACCTGTTGAAAGTTTCGACCGCCTTGGGCGTGGGCTCATCGACCAAGGAGGTCCCGATTGCGGCGAGGCGTTCGCGCAATTCATCGGAAACCTTCATGCGCCCCGGCAGGCCCTTCCCCACGACAAGGATTTCCGGCGATTCGGACAGAATGTCCTCTATGTCGGAGCTGGCAAGCTTATGTCCTTGCGCGCGCCACCAGTTGGAGATTACAGAACCTTCGATAATTTTTATGTCGCCGGTGTAGCGTTTGCCGTCCACCTCTATTTCGCCGAAATCGTAGTGACCTATCTCAGCCATATGAACCTCTCAGAGGGCGGGTTACCAGGCGAGAAAGCGAGCGGGCAAAAATAGATTCACCGCTCATCGGGGCTTTACTGTGTCTGCGCCGCTACTCGCCATTCTTGTAAATCGGCTCAGCGCAGTCCGGGCCGAAATAGAGCCGCAGGTCCTCAAAAAACGCATGGGTCGGGTTGACCGGCAGTTTGCTCAAATCGAGTACGGCTTCCCCCTTGTCCTTCACAGCCAGGTGCAGCACGGCACGGCACTCTCCGGGGTGGGTCATGAGGAGGTGTCTCAACCGGCCGAAAGCGTCCCTGTCCATCCTGGCGGCATCGAGCGTTATGTTGACCGAGTCCACCGCCCGCAGTCCTGCCTCTTCCATACTCAGGATGCGGTTGGCGATCAGCTTTGTCGATTTTTCGTCATGCTGGACTTTGGCCCACAGCGCAAGCGGTTCATCTCCTGCGATCAGCCCTCGAGCCTGAGTGAAAGGCTCGGCGAAGGCAACAACCTCGATTGTGCCCTGCTTGTCTTCGAGGTTAAGGAACGCCATCCGGTCCATGCGCTTTGTGGTGATTTCCTTTATGATTGAGAACAGCCCGCAGAGCACCACTTCGGCGCCTTCCCGTTTTTCTTTTACCGATTGAGTGTCGGCGGTGCACACCGAACGGATCTGTTCGGAGTAAAAATCAAGAGGATGGCCGGAGATATAGAACCCAAGGGACTCTTTTTCGAACTGGAGTCGAATTCGACTGTCCCAATCCGGAACATCGGGAAGTGGGGGGGCCTTCATCTTTTTTTGTGAACGCAACATTTCAAATAAGTTCATCTGTCCGGCCTGGCGGTCTCTCTGGGCGGCTGCGGCCCGATCGAGCACCTCGTCAAGGCCCGCCATGAGCTGGGCGCGATTTTGATGCAAGGAGTCGAAAGCGCCGCATCGAATTAGCTGTTCGACCACGCGCCGGTTTACTTTCTGTGAATCGATGCGCTCGCAGAAGTCATGGATCGATGTATACGGCCCCTGCTCCCGGCGACACTGTAAAATAACCTCTACGGCCATCTCACCGACGTTTTTCACCGCCCCGAGACCGAACCGTATCATTCGCCCCACGACCTGGAAGGCCCTGCCGCTTTCGTTTACATCGGGCGGCAGAATGCTGATATCCATCTGGGCGCACTGGTTTATCAGCTTTACGATTTGATCGGAGCTGCCAAGGAAGCTGTTCATGAGAGCTGCCATGAACTCGACCGGATAATGAGACTTGAGCCAGGCGGTCTGGTATGCGATCAGTGCGTAGGCTGCGCTGTGGGACTTGTTGAAGCCATACTCGGCGAATTTGGCCATGAGATCGAAAATGTGGTTCGCTTTCACAGAAGCGATACCGTTTTCCACGGCGCCCTTTACGAACCGGTCCCTTTGAGCGTTCATCAGCGCGCCGATCTTTTTCCCCATTGCCCTGCGCAGAATATCGGCTTCCCCTAAAGAGTAGTTGGCCAGGGCGCTGGCAATTTTCATTACCTGCTCCTGGTAGAGGATCACCCCGTAGGTCGATTCCAGTATCGGCTTGAGGATGTCGAGATCGTAGACAACCTGCCCCCCGTGTTTGCCCTGTATGTAGTGCTCCACCATGCCGCTTTCCAGTGGGCCCGGGCGGTAGAGTGCGACCAGAGCCACTATGTCGGCGAAATTTTCCGGACGCAGCCTTACCATGATGTCCCGCATCCCGGAACTCTCGAGCTGGAACACCCCGGTGGTATCGGCGCGTGCAAGCAGGGCGTAGGTGTCCGGATCGTCGAGCGGGAGGTCTTCGATGGTTATTTGCGTTCCATGATTTTCCGCTATGAGATTGACCGCGTCGTTGATTACAGTAAGGTTTCTCAGGCCCAGGAAGTCGAACTTGATGAGACCTGCCTTTTCGACGTATTTCATGGGATACTGCGTAACGGTTTCGCCTTCCTGACCAACGCACAGGGGCATGTATTCGACAACGGGCCTGTCGGATATGACCACTCCGGCTGCGTGAGTGGAGGCATGGCGAGTGAGCCCCTCAAGGGCCAGGGCGACTTCGAACAGCTCCTTTATCTGCGGGTTTTCAGACTGCATCTCGGTCAGGCGCGGCTCGACGGTCATGGCCCTGTTCAGGTCGATTCCAAGGGTGGGCGGGATCAGCTTGGCGATACGGTCCACCTCGTTGTAAGGCATGGCGAGCGCCCGGCCGACGTCGCGGATGGCTGCGCGCGCCTGCATCGTGCCGAATGTGGCGATCTGTGCGACCCGGTCCTTGCCGTATTTATTGGTAACGTATTCCAGGACCCTGTCGCGACCGTTCACGCAAAAGTCCACGTCGATGTCCGGCATGCTGATGCGCTCGAGGTTGAGGAAACGCTCGAATATCAGCCCGTGCTCGATGGGGTCCAGGTCTGTTATGCGCATAACATATGCTATAAGGCTGCCGGCTGCGGACCCCCGGCCCGGACCGACCGGAATGCCGCTCCTTTTCGCAAAGTTTATAAAATCCGCAACGATTAAAAAGTAGGCGGCAAATCCCATCTGCTTTATGACGCCCAGTTCGTAGTCAAGCCTTTGGCGATACTCCCGGAGCTGCTCGTCGCCAAAGGAGGCCCACTTGCGTCTTATAGCCTCGATCCGCTCATCGAAACCTTCCCTTACCTCGCGCTCGAACCGCTCGTCCAGGTTCTCGCCTTCCTCGAGCGGGAATACCGGGAAATGGTAATTGCCCAACTCCAGTTCCAGATCGCATTTCTCGGCGATCTCAAGCGTATTTTCGAGCGCCTGGGGAACATAGGCGAACTCTTTTGCCATCTCCTCCGGGGATTTGAAGTAGAGCTGATCGGTATGAAACTTAAACCTTTTTTCGTCCAAAATCGTTTTACCCGTTTGAATGCACAGCAGCACCTCGTGCGCACGGGAGTCGCTTTTGCGCAGATAGTGGCAGTCGTTTGTGGCCACCAGGGGAAGCGAGAGCTCCCCGGCCAGGCGCACCAGCCCCTCATTTGCTACAGCCTGTTCCGGAATCCCGTTTGCCTGGATTTCCAGGTAAAAGTTACCCGGCTCAAATATTTGCGCATACTCCAGGGCCGTTCTTTTTGCGCTCTCAGGCTGATTTCTGATCAAAAGCGAGGATATTTCCCCCTTGAGGCAGCCCGAAAGGGCTATAAGCCCCTCGCTGTGCTTCTTGAGGATTTCCTTGTCCATGCGGGGCTTGTAATAGAACCCTTCAATGTAGCCTAGCGAGACCAGCTTCAACAGGTTCTGATAACCGGTCCGGTTGCGGGCCAGAAGCGTCAGGTGAAAGCTTCGGTCCTCATCCCCGTTTGCCTCCCCCTCGGCTTTGAAGCCCCGGTCGTGACGGCTCTTGGGTGCGATGTAGGCCTCGCACCCGATTATTGGCTTGATCTTGTATTTTTTTGCCTGCTCGTAGAATTCCAGAGCGCCGAACATGTTGCCATGATCGGTGATGGTCGTTGCGGGCATCCTGTAGGCGCAGGCGGTTTCAAAGAGGTCCTTTAGCCGGATGGCGCCGTCAAGAAGGCTGTATTGGGTATGGACATGCAGATGGACAAAAGACATTCGGGGCTTTTCTCCTCGTTTCGATGAACTATGTAGAAAGCCTCAATTCTACCACATTCGCAGGACTCCTTCCCGCAAAATCCATACGAAGACAGCTAACCTATTCCGGCTTATGCAGACGTCCAGGACAACTTTTCACAAATTTAACTAACGGTATTGGCTACAAAGAACGATTATTAAAAAAGGTTGTACGTCTTGCGTGAATCTTTTCCGGATTCGAACGGGTCCGTCGGTCAGGACCGGAATCAACCGGCATTGGGAGTGAAGATTATGATATGGAGTGGCGCCACGGTAGGGAAAAAGATCGGAGTTGGGTTCAACCTCCGAAGAGATGAGTGCCCAGGCGGACCAGATGCAGAGTCTAGTGCAAGGTTGTGCAGATCTGATCGGCGGCCAGGGGAGCCGGGAACCCAATTCCAAGAAAAAGCCGGTCAGGCAGGCGGCGCCCGGAAGGTTACGGGAGACCCTCGTGAGCACATTTACCGCTAAGATGCCACGCCGAACGCAAATAGGAAACGGCAAGGACCTGGAACAAAGTGCGGACCGGGCAGACCCTCACGATGTGGCCCTCCATGCGGAGGCAGAGACCGAAGATTTCTAAGCAAATCCAAAGGTCAAATAAGTCTGGCCGAACCGGTATCGTCTGAGGAAATCTACCGGAGGCAAGAGTCATGCGCCTATCCTGGTTTCACTCTCCAAAAAGGGGCAGGGTCTGCGATGGCCCTGCCTTCGAACATTTAGCTCAAGCCGTTTCGCTGTACAGGAGTATTTCGTGAAAGTGCGGAAGCTCCCGTGACCTGAAGATGAATCTGCAGGTGTGAAGAAAGTGGAATCTTGCGCATAGTTTCCGAATCGAATTCAGTGACTGCCGGCAGGACATCTTGACGCATTATTCAGGATCAATACGGTTGTTGATTTATTATTCCTCGCGTCTTCGCATCTTCGCGTGAGACCTGGCTTCCTCTTCATTTGATTTTCGTCTTTGCGTGATCCCTCGAGAAAAAATTTAGCTTTTACGAAAATGAGCCGATCCATGAAATACGGCATGAAAAATGCTTGAAATGGGTGTCGCTAATAAAAGAGGATAAAAAGCGACCGGGGGGGAGCCCCATGGGCCTCTGGTCATGGACA
Organism: Syntrophobacteraceae bacterium; assembly: GCA_049520315.1. GTDB lineage: Bacteria > Desulfobacterota > Syntrophobacteria > Syntrophobacterales > Syntrophobacteraceae > SbD1. Next base: position 19,755 of record JBEKPW010000017.1, on the reverse strand, counting down.
GGGCAGGGATAACCTCGAGACCCGGGCGGGCGGCTGTTTGGTGGTTTTTTCGAAAGGTCTATGGAAATGCGCCAGGAACAAATGATTTCAAAACTCATCGATCTGGACGAACAGGCAAAGGCCCATGCTTCCGAATACATGAAGCTTATCCAGGCGCCTGGAAATTCGGCTCAGGCATCCCTTCACAATCGCAAAGCCCTCAAGCTGCGCTCCAAGATCAAGGACCTGATGAGAAAAATCGCCGCAGGCATCTCTTAAAAACGAGATGCGGGAAGCGAGAAGCAGGAAGGGAGAAGCTTTTGCTCCCAGCTCCTTGCTCCTGGAGGTCCATATATGACCCTTACCCGATCGAATTTTCACCTTGCTGCCGGAGAGGCAATACGATTAAAATTGAGCGCAATAAGTTCAGAGACCACCTTCTAAACTGGACGGATTTTCTCCAACCCAACAAAGCAGGAATGAAACTATGTGTGGAATAGTGGGATACATCGGCCCCGATGAAGGTCGGGAAATCCTGATAAACGGGCTTAGGAGGCTGGAATACAGAGGCTACGACAGCGCGGGGATCGCGATGATCGGGCCCGACAACCAGCTTCAGATCGTTCGATGCGAAGGCAAACTCAGCGGGCTGGAATCCAAGCTCAACGAACACCCGGTAAGCGGTACGGTCGGCGTGGCTCATACCCGGTGGGCAACACATGGCAGACCTTCGGAGCAAAACGCCCATCCTCATAGCTGCGGCCCCTTCGCCCTGGTTCACAACGGGATAATCGAAAATTACGCCGTTCTCAAGCAAGAACTCGAAAAGGACGGGCACCACTTTGCGTCCCAGACCGATACCGAAGTAGTAGTGGCGCTCCTTTACCGTGAGTGGATGAAAGTAAATGAATATCAGCAGGCGGTGCGCAACACCCTCAAGAAGCTAAAAGGCTCTTACGCGCTGGTAATCGTAAACGAACTGGAACCCAACAGCCTTGTCGCCGCCAAAAAAGAAAGCCCGCTGATTCTGGGGATCACCGACAGCGCCTTCTTTCTGGCATCCGATGTTCCGGCCGTACTGCCCTATACACGCCAGGTAGTATACTTGAATGACGAGGAGATCGTCTTCATTTCCCGTGAAAACTACCGGATCGAGTCGCTTCCGGATGGAGCGCAGCGCAACCCAAAGCCTCACCAGGTGGACTGGAACCCGCTAATGGCCGAAAAGGCCGGCTACAAGCATTTCATGCTGAAGGAAATCTATGAACAGCCGCGGGCCGTCATCGATACTTTTCGCGGTGTGGTCGACCTCGAGCGCAAGGAGATCGATTTTTCTGAACTCAAGCTGGATAAGGCGCTGCTCAACAGAATCGAACGAGTCTTCCTCGTTGCGTGCGGTACTTCCTACCATGCCGCACTGGTTGCCAAGTACATGATCGAAGGCATGTGCCGAATCCCGGTCGAGGTGGACCTTGCATCCGAATTCCGCTCCAGGGACCCGGTCCTGGACGACAAAGTCCTTATGCTGGTCATAAGCCAGTCCGGGGAAACCGCCGATACCAGGGCGGCCTTGAAGGAAGGCATGGATAAGGGCGCTCATTGCCTTGCGATCGTGAACGCGGTCGGAAGCAGCATAGCCCGGATGGCCCAGGGGGTTATCTATACCCATGCCGGACCAGAGATCGGAGTGGCTTCAACCAAGGCATTCACCACTCAACTGGTCGCCCTCTATCTTTTCTCGATCTACCTGGCCACCGAAACCGGCAGAATGCCCAGGGAATCGGTCGAGCAATATATTCAGGATCTTGTTGAACTTCCGGGGAAGATGGAAAAAATTCTCTCCGATACGAGCATGATCAGCGCCTGGGCCAGAAAATATAAGGACTTCAAAGACTTCCTCTATCTTGCGCGCGGCTCGCTTTACCCTATCGCCCTGGAAGGCGCGCTCAAGCTCAAGGAAATCTCTTATATCCACGCCGAAGGCTATGCGGCGGGCGAGATGAAACACGGCCCCATAGCGCTTATCGACGCCGAAATGCCGGTCATGGTCCTGCTAAGGCAGGGGCCGCTTTTTGAAAAAATGATCTCCAACATTCAGGAGGTCAAGGCCAGAGACGGCATTATCCTCGCCCTGATAGAAGGCGAACCGAGCGAAATCATCGGGCCGGCTCAAAACCAGTTCGTCATCCATGCTTCATCCGAGTGGCTCTCGCCGGTACTCTTCAGCCTCCCGCTGCAATTGCTCGCCTATCATGTGGCGGTGCTTCGCGGAACCGACGTAGATCAGCCAAGAAACCTGGCCAAAAGCGTTACGGTGGAATAATTTTCACCGCAGAGACGCAGAGGAAGGGAAGCGGTCCGGACATGAAGAGAAAAGCTTTGTAAGGCAGGATTTACAGGATTAACAAAAATGGCTATGGATTAGGGGATTTGAGGATTAATCCTGAATCCCTTAATTCGCAATCCCTTAATTTTTGGCTATTTCTAAGTCCTGAGACCCGTTGGTTTTGTTGAGTTTTGATTTTCTCCTCTGCGTCTCTGCGGTGAAGTCCTGTTCAGCGTTTTTTCCATACATATAGAGCAGGCTTCCGCCCTTAATCTTTTCGATCACATTTTCGGCAACTTCCATGGGAATGGCCGGGCACCCCAGGCTGCGGCCGAGTCTCCCCAAGCCATAGGCGCTGTTAGCGGCAACAGCCCCCCAGCCGGCATAATGAGCGCCGTGCATCACGATACCGCGGCAGGCCGTATTATCATTTATGCCCCTTTGCAGTCCGTAGAGTTCCAGGCTCGGGCCGTGGCCGCCATAGTATTTTCGCCCGGTCAGGAAGAAACCGAGCGGACTTTCATACGATTCCGGCCGGTTTGAAAACCTTGTCGCATAGAGCCGGCCTGAGTTCCTCCCGTGAGATACCAGAAACCTCTGCACCTCTCCGGATTCCATGTTGATAAGAAAGAGCCTCCTGCTGGTGGAGGGCTTAGTATAGTCTATGATTGTTATGAAGCGCCTGTTGCTGAATTGGGACCGGTGCGCCCACAGAAACTGAACGGCTTTGTTGAAAGCATCGCAGGGCAGATTCCCCTGCCTTGCGGGCGGCCGGGGCGGAAGGGGCCTCAGAAGCGTTCGCACGGAACGGTACGGCCAGTCCGGCCATGGAGATAAAATGATGAAAACGGCCGCAGCCAACGAGAGCAGGCGGCATATAGTCCTGAGCATATCTGGATACCACCGCAGACAAATATTTCATAAACACTCAGTGCAGTCTATCTCAAATGACCCCAAAATGTCAAAGAGGCATCCGGCCCCGAGGGGGGAGAGCGAGGGCCGGCAGGGGGATGGGGGGACTGGTCATAGACCGAGTTCAGCGGTATTGTCAATTATGGGCCGGATTGGTGACGGGAATGGGCAACCGGCTTTTACACCGGTGAAATCGCAGTTGTAAAGTCGAGCCGGGTTTCGCTGCCTTCCCAGGTAATGACTCCCTCCGCACGCAGCCTAAAGACCGTCTCCTTTATCTGCTGCTCGCTGAACCTGCCTCTGAGTACGAAATAAAGATCGCGCAGGGCGGTTACGCCCGGGCGGTCCACGATCCTCTTTACAGCGATTTCCATGTCCTCTTCGAACGGGTCAGTCCGGGGCTTTTTTGCTTCTTTTTCGGGCACATTGGACTTGAAGAGCAGGAGGTCCTTCATCATCATGAATACGCTGAGAAAACGATTATCTTTAGAAGTTTTTTTTGGCAAGTTGTTTTGATCAGGAGTGATGCTTCAAGTTGCACGAGAATTATGCGATAGTAAAAGGCCGGAGGAAAAGCTGACGCAATGCTGACGCGCCGCCCTCCGATACTTACTGGAAATGCCGGGTTTTTCACGCTCACGGGAGCAGTACCCGGGATATAACCCTACACCGATACTAAAACACTTTGCCTGTTTCCAATTAGAGGCTGTTCGGTGTTTTAGCACGAAAGACTTGACGAATGGGAACCGAGATTTTCGAGGAAATGTACAAGGGTCTTCCTCTGTGGGAAATAGATGGGCCTCAGAGCGAGATTGTGCATCTTGCCGAACATGGTGAAATAAGGTCTCCGGTGCTCGATGTCGGCTGCGGGACAGGTGAAAATGCGCTCTATCTGGCGGGACTTGGCTTCGAGGTCGTCGGAACCGACATTGTGCCAACCGCTGTAGAAAAAGCTCTCAGCAAGGCGAAGAAGCGATCCTTGGATGCCACGTTCCTGGTCTGGGATGCCTTAAGGTTGCAAGAGCTGCAGAGAAGATTCAATACAGTTATCGATTCAGGGTTCTTTCATGTTCTGCCTGACAAAAAACGTCCTGTTTTTGTAGAGAGTCTTGCATCCGTGTTGGGCCCTGGAGGGTCCTACATCATGATATGCTTCAGCGAGCATGAACCAGGCTCCTGGGGTCCCAGACGAGTAACCCAGGCCGAGATTCGGGAAAGCTTCAAACAGGGCTGGTCTGTCGATTATATCCGGGAGGCGATATTTGACACAAACCTTGACTCCCGGAAATGCAACGCATGGCTTTCTTCGATCACACTGGTAGGGAACAACCTTCGATGAACCCGCCCGAATGACGAGTGAAAGACCTCAGTCATTGAGTTGGCGCTTATGGGGCAGATTTCCCTGCCTTGCCGGCTGGCGGGGCGGAATGACGGATTGGGCTTTTGTGCCTTTTGCAACTTATACTAAGCTCAAGAGCGGGCGGGGATAAACCCCGCCCCTACGGTATCGTCGTGCGGTTTTTTCGTAGGGAAGGGCTCCTGTGCCCTCCCGAAGCACCCGCTTTGAACGCAACGCCGTTTAGTTGATATTCGCTTCTAGTTGAGCCGTTCGACTATGGCAGCCACGCCGTTGCCTCCGCCGATGCACAGGCTCACCGCCCCCAAAGTCAGATTGCGCTGCCGCATGGCATAGAGCAAGGTGGCAAGCAGCTTTGTGCCCGTCGCGGCCACCGGATGCCCGAGGGCGATCGCTCCTCCGTGAACATTGACCTTTGAGCGATCCAGGCCGAGGTCCTGTTCACAGGCAATATACTGGGCGGCGAACGCCTCGTTGAGTTCGATCAGCTCGATGTCGCCGAGCTCGAGCCCGGCTTTTTTCAACGCGGCACGCATTGCTTTGACAGGAGAGATGCCAAACCTTTTGGGATCGACTCCCACAAAAGCATAGCCTCTCAGAAGCGCCATGGGCTCGAGCCCCATCGCCCTGGCCCTGCCGCGCTCCATGAGCACTGCGGCTGATGCACCGTCGCACAATGCGCATGCATTTCCCGCCGTGATGCTCCCGTCTTTCGCGAAGACCGGCCGAAGACCGGCGAGCGATTCGGGGGTCACGCCTTTGCGGTAGATTTCTTCCTCTGTGACCAGAATTGCTTCGCCCTTTTTCCCCTTGACCTGGATCGGAACAACCTCTTCGTGGAACTTTCCTTCCCGAACTGCGGCCTCGGCTTTGTTGTGCGATTCGGCGGCGAAAACATCCTGCTCCCGCCTGGAGATCCCTCTTTCGTCAGCAAGCCACTGGGTGATCTCACCCATGAGTCCGCCGCCCAGCGGGCATTGGAAGCCGTCTTTGTGCATGAAGTCAATGAGCTCGCCGTTTCCCATGCGGTAACCCCAGCGGGCGCGAGGCAGGCCGTAGGGGATCATGCTCGAGCTTTCGGTGCCTCCGACAAGGACGGTATCCACATCGCCCGCTTTTATGGCCTGGGCGCCAAAAATCAGGGCCTGAATACTCGATCCGCAGCGGACGTTGACTGAAACCGCCGGCGCATCCACAGGAACGCCGCCCATGACCGAACACAGCCTGGCCGCGTTGGGGCCGACGCCGGCCTGCCATGCATTTCCGAAAACGGTTTGTTCGACGACCTCCGGCTCGATCCCGGAACGTTTTATTGCTTCCCTGACCACAGCGGCTCCGAGTTCAGGAGCACTGACAGCCTGAAAAGAACCTCCGAATTGCCCGCCGGCAGTCCGGGCCGCTCCCAATATTACCACTTCTTTCATGATTTACTCCTCTGGCTCCATAACAAACGTTTCACAAGGTCCGGGGCAGCTTTGCGCGGCCCCACATCTCCCGCAGTTTTCTATGCAGTATCTTGCCGGTCGGGGTCCTTGGCATTTCCTCCTGATTGACAAATATGATCTCTTTGGGACGTTTGAACCTCGCGAGAGCGGTTTTGCACCGCTCATTCAAGGCCTCGCAAAGCCGTTCCCCGGCAATGCCCGGCCGGGGCACTACCACGGCGACAACTCTTTCTCCCCATTTTTCATCGGGCAGCCCGATGCAGGCACAGTCAAATACCCATTCATGACTCCCGATTACCTCTTCAACTTCACTGGGATAAACATTCTCGCCACCTGTTATTATCATGTTATCCCGCCGATCGACAATGTAGAAGAACCCGTCTTCATCTTTCCTGCCCATATCCCCGGCGGAAAAGTACTCACCCCAAAAAGAGTCAGCGGTTTTCTCAGGGAGCTTGTAGTATCCGTCGAACAACATCGGGCCGCGGGAAAATATCTCCCCTATCTCGCCGACCGGGACTTCATGGCCGTTTTCATCGAGAATCTTGACGATATCGGTGCCAAGGCTTTCGCACCCGATCGATCCAAGCTTCCTCAATTGCTCTTCGGGCCTCAGCACAGTGACGGAGCCGGCTTCCGTAGACCCGTATGCCTCGTAGAGCTGCACGCCCGGAAAGAATTCCATTATCTCCATCTTCATTTTCTGTCTTACCGGGGCCGAGGAGCAAAGCAGCTTCCGGATAGAACTTACGTCCCTGTTTCGCCCCTTGCCCGAAACACTCAGTATGATGTTGTAGTGGGTCGGAATAAGCGAAATGAAAGTGATCTTTTCCCGCTCGATTATCTCCAGCACCTCGTCAGCATTGAAAGACAGCGCGGGATGAATGTAGACCGAGGCCCCGAGGTAGAGAAAAGTGAATGTGAAATAAACGGAGTTGATGTGGCACAGGGGCATTACGTTCAGGCAAATGTCATCCCTCGTAAACCCAAAATCGACCGCATTGATCATATAAAAGGCAATGTGGGATTCATGAGATCGAAGCACTCCCTTCGGCCTGCCGGTAGTGCCCGATGTGTAGATGAGAATCCAGGTATCCGAAGGCTTTACCTCGCAAGCCGGCTCCCTCGACGATCCTGTGTCAATGAAAGATTCATACTCCCTGTAACCGGCGGCAGGGCTGCCGACTACAAAGTAGCGCTCCGGCGGGATTTTGCGCAATTCGGCCCTGATCTGGTCGAGAGTCCCCGTAAACTGTTCGTGTACAAAGATTGCAACCGAGTCGGAATTGTTTACGATGTATTCGATCTCCCGGCCCACCAGGCGGAAGTTTATGGGTACGATGACGATCCCCGTCTTGGCCGTCGCAAGAAAGAGTTCCACAATTTCGATACTGTTTTCCAGCAGTACGGCGACCTTGTCCCCTTTTTGGAGCCCCAGGCAAAGAAGGCTGTCGGCCAACCGGTTGACTCGCTCGTTTGTCTGCCGATAGGTGAAGCTTCTGTTTTGATCCTTGATGGCCAAAGTATCCGGATATTTCTTCGCGTTGACCCTAAAATTTTGTCCCAGATTCATCCAGTGAGCCATAATCAATCTCCGTGAAGCAGGAAGCGAGAAGCACGAAGCGGGAAGCTTCTGCTCCTTCTTGCTCCCTGCTCCCTATTTATGCCTTCTGTTCATCGAGCTGCTCGATGAATGCCTCCACATTGGTTTTGGTCTGTTCATCAGAAATAAATCTCAGATCGTTCAGGTCGCCGTTTATTATCAAGGCGGGAACACCGGTTTCGACTTGCAGGCGCTGAGGCATCCCATAGCGGCAGTTTGAATTGTTGGGGCATGTTTTTGCGTCATGATAGATGATACCGTCGCACTTGAAGAAATCCAGCTTCTCCTTGATGTATTGTTCCTTGTATTCGTCCGAGCGAGCGATAAACAGCTCCGTGTAGGCCCTTGCCATACTCTCGAAGGGCTTCGCCGCATCAAGGGCATTGAAAATCCAACTGCTGCAGTAGGTGGAAGCTACCACAGCGGCGCCCAGACCCGCAAACAGCCCGGAGTGCATGCTAAGGCGTCCCCAGACCGGCATCCCCTCCCAGTAGATGCGATGCCGCTCGCCGCCTATTGCCCCTACCCCCATTTCGGTACGTTCGTTCAATTCTTCCAGGAGCAGCCGGTACACATCGATTGCCGACTGGAGCCCCCTGCCGACAACCGCCGGACCCATAAGCGTGGTGGAGTCGAAAAAGGTAAGAGGAGAAGGGGCCGCCGCCGCAGCCGCGAGGCATTTCTCCCAGAGATCGGAGCATTGGCGGGAGAGGCGCAGCGTAATCTTTAGCTCGTCCATGTCGAGTCTTCGCCCCGCGATCCGCTCGAGGGGTTCGACCATGTTCTCCATTTGTGCGGCAATCGAGGATACATGCGCACCGGTCACCTCCCTGACGTTTCGATGGGTTTCTATGCCCAACAGCGGAGCACCAAGCCTTTTGGCATACCAGGAAAACCAGTCATGAACGTCACGACACTGATTGGTGTTGTAGACAAGCACATCGGCACGGGGAATCCGCTCAATTCCGGGAAAAGCTTTTGCCAGGGGGGTCACCCCCTGGATGCAGGCCCCGATATCGGCTGTCAAATAAGAGCAAATCTCAGGTGAGTACCCGATCGCATTGGCCGAGGGAATAAGATCGGCGGCCATCCTACCAGCGCCAAGCATGGCAGAGTGGGTTTCCGGAAAATAGGCGAGAAATCCCATGCTCCTGAGAATTTCAGCAGGCCCAACGCTGGTGCACCAGGCTATTTTCCGCTTTGCCGATTTGGAAGCTTCATCGAGCTCGTAGTAGTAATCGGCCATGAATTTCCCGATATCTCGTGCGGTCTTCAACCGCCTTACGACGACCTCTTTTTCAGCCATAACAAGAGAATCCCTTGTCAGTTTTTAGTTTTTAGTTGTCAGTTGTTAGTTCTTGGTTTTGGGTTAACTAAAAACTCAAAACCAAAAACTCAAAACTTACTGGTTGCCTCGATTGCATAGATGGCTGCCCCGATTGCGCCCGTCAACTGCGGGTGCTGTGCAACAAGAATTTTCCGCCCGATCTGCTCTTCGGTCATTGTAACGATATATGGATTGTTAGCCACAACTCCGCCGGTCATGACCACGTTTTCAGAGAGCGAATCCATTTCGAGAACCCTTTGGATCACCGAAAAGAAAACTCCTTTGACAATGTCGGCCACCTTTTTCCCATTTCGAATATTTTCCAGAACCTCCGTAGCCGAAAAAACGGTACAGAAGCTGCCCAACCTGACCATATCGGTGGATTGACTCGCCAAGGCATCCATGTCGTCCAGGGCAATGTCGAGCCGTGACGCCATCTCTTCCAGAAAAGCCCCCGTGCCCGCCGCACATTTCCGGTTCATCTTGAAGCCGGCGCGGCGTCCTTCAGCGTCCAACTTGATAATTTTATTGTCCTGTCCTCCGATATCGATAATCGTAATGGCCTTGGGGAAATAGAGATAGCAACCCCTGGCGTGGCACCCGATCTCAGTTTTCGTTTCCCTGGCGCACGCAACGTTCGATCTGCCGTAACCTGTGGAGACCACGTATACAATGTCAGCCTCCCGGCGCCCGGCCATTTCGAGCGATTCTCTCAGGCAGTGCGCAGCGGTTGCCGAGAAATCGACGCCGGATTTCTTTACGGCGCATCCGAGCAGGTTCCTGTCCGAGTCGAGCAGGGCCACCTTCGTTCGGGAAGCTCCGACATCAATGCCGGCGTAGGTTGCACTCATGTCGCGAAGCGATAGACTAATCACTATTCACTGCTCACCATTGACCGCACTTATCGCCTGGCGGACTCCATGACTGATTCCAGGCCCTTTACCAGCGATTGAAGACTGGCATTGTAGGGAGTTTCCAGCCCGGCCTGCTTTCCGTATTCGACGAATTTGCCGTTTATGAAATCGATTTCGGTGCGCCGCCTGGCCTCGATGTCCATCAACATGGAAGGCTTGTGGTTGCCCGCGTTTTTCATGTACTCGATAGCGTTCGGATAGTAATCGAAGCCAAGGAATATGTCGTTTGCGCGCGCCACCTTGATGCACTCTTTCACCAGGGCGTCAACCAGGCCGAGGATGATCGGATCGTTCGTGGCCTGCGCCATCGTAAGACCGGTGACCGCGCACACCGGGTTCATGGCGGCATTCATCACCGATTTTCGCCAGACCATGGAGATGATTTTATCGGTGTGCAAGGTGGGCAGTCCGCACTCGGTCAATATCCTTGCAATCTCAATGGCGGCGGGCCCTGACTCCGGGACAAGCTCCTGAATGTAGTGCGGGGGGTGGTGGAACTCCATTGAGACCCTGCAGGGGCCCTTCATACCGCACCCCCAGTTTACCACGCCCCTCATGACCGGCTTTTTCCCGAGCACCTTTGAAATCTCAAGTTCGGTATCGATCCCGTTCTGCCAGCTTATTACATACCTGCCTTCCCTCTGGAATTCCTCGATTGCCGAAACGATCAGCGGCAGCACGTTTGCCTTGACCGTGATGAAAATGAAATCGGGATCATACTGCGCCAGTTCGTCAACACCGTGGCACGTATGGGCCACTTTCCGGTGGAGCTGCTCTGCGCCCTCGATATAAATACCGGTGGTCCCCGCCGGGTCGACCATCTCGGGGATAACATCGCAGATGACGACCTCGTGACCGCCCTTTGCAAGAAAAGCCGCTACTATGCAACCCACCGGGCCGGCGCCGACCACCGCAATCCTCCTGGCGATAAAGTCAGGATTTTCTTTTGTCATGGACTTCCCTTTCCTGTCTGCTTTCGCTTTCCAGTATTCCAAAGGCTTCAGAGTCCAGAATGGTGACTCCGTTTTCCCTGAGCACTTCAACGGCCCTGTCGTTGTCGCTGAACCGGAAGATCATGACCGCCTTATCCATTGCAAACCCGATAAATGCGTACATGCTTTCGGCATGTACTCCGGAGTCGTTCAGCGGTTTCAGAACACTGGCCAGGCTTCCGGGAACATCGGGGATCAGGGCGGCAACGACTTCGTTTACAAAGGCGGGCAATTGCAATTCCATGAGAATCCGCCTGGCCTTCGCTATGTCGGACACCAGCAGCCGGAGCTGGCCGAATGCCCCGGTGTCCACCAGGTTCAGCGCCCGCAAGTTTATTCCCGCATCACCCAGAGCGGCGGTAACCTGGTAAAGGCGGCCTGGAGAATTTTCAATGGATACGACGATTTGCTTGAGCTTCATAAAATTCTCTCCTTGTAGAAGGGGAAGCAAGAAGCGGGGAGCGAGAAGCGAGAAGCATGTGTAACTTTTCTCCTTTCCCCGGGGCCTTGCAGCCGTATTTCATGCCTAATACCGCCCCCGTACGCGTTCACGGCATAGGCGCGAAAAGCTATTCACCGCAGAGACTGGTCGTGGACAGGTCATGGAGAGGCAAAAGCAATGAGAGTTCAATCGAGTTCAACTGGATAGAGATGGTTGACAGGCCCAGCCGGGATTTGCGCTTTGCTCGAGGACAGGCGAAATCAGCTATAATACCGCTATACTGTAGCTTTAATTGTTTTGCGATGTCAACAGTGATTTGACCTGCCTGCGGAATAGTGAATAGTGAGCAGTGAGCAGAAAGAATAATTCCTTTTGGTGAACCCTCACTAGGTTTCGGGTTCGGGCCGCACGTTGCAGCCGGTAGTTTGATGCTTCAAGTCCGGGCACGGAACCCTCACTGCCCTTCGGGTTCGCGCTGTACACAGTGGAAGCACGCCAGATGCTTCAAGTTCGCGCCCGGAACCCTCACTTCGTTTCGGGTCCGCGCTGTACACAGTGGAAGCACGGTTCATGCTTCAAGTTCGCGCCCGATTCCTTGTGAGGGCGCCTTGTGAGGGCGCCTTGTGAGTGCCCAGTCCGTGGCCGATCCTTTATTTCAATTTATTGTAATCTTCGTCTGATACTGGCTCCAGCCATGTTGCCGGACCCTTTTCGGGATTGACCTCAACGGCAAGGTGCGCAAACCAACTATCTCTTGCGGCGCCGTGCCAGTGCTTGACATCGGCAGGAATATTGACAACATCTCCCGCGTGAAGCTCCCGTGCCGGCTTTCCCCATTCCTAGTAATAGCCTCTGCCTCCCGTCACAAGGAGAATCTGGCCACCCGCATGTTTGTGCCAGCTGTTACGGCATCCCGGCTCAAAAGTCACGTTCCCGATGGGACAGGCCGAACCGAAAGGCGTCAACATGTTGAGCCATACCGTCCCCTTAAAATGATCGCTGTCAAATTTGTCTCCAATCGTGAAAATCACACTATTGCTGAGATCGTTTGTGCTCATGATCTACTCCTTCATCTTCCTCTGCTTGCTGTATATGATGAGAGGGCTTCGCCTCATTGCCTGCTTCTTTAGCCCCAAGTATGAACTGGTCACATAAAAGATCGGAATTTCCGCCATTTCTTGGGCTTACAGACACTACCAACAGATTTTTTGCCATATTCTTCGTCCTCTTCGCATTATCTCTCTTTGAACGCCATACGATCACAATGAATGACGGAACCCTCCACCACCTTGAGCCCCAAGATCACATTGTTTAACCTCCTCTTTCCCCCTTAGAGGCCGGTCCTTTTTTCCAGGGCCTCTGGATACCGTTCCCCATGGATAGTGATCTTTGAGGCGGCGCTATTTATCTCATCAAGATCCTCCGGTGTCAGTTCGACGGCGACCGCGCCGATATTCTCCTCCAGACGATGCAGCTTCGTAGTGCCAGGAATCGGCACGATCCAAGGTTTCTGGGCCAGCAGCCAGGCAAGCGCAATCTGGGCAGGTGTAGCCTTCTTCTTTTCCGCGATGGTGCCGAGTAGATCGATCAATGCCTGATTCGCTTTCCTAGCCTCCGGCGTAAAACGAGGGACGATGTTGCGGAAATCCGACTTATCGAACTCAGTTTTCTCGTCGATTTTTCCCGTGAGAAAACCTTTGCCAAGAGGACTGAAGGGAACGAGGCCGATTCCGAGATCCTCAAGAGTCGGCAGCAATTCATCTTCAGGGCGTCTCCACCACAGCGAATATTCGCTCTGGACAGCAGTGACCGGCTGGACTGCATGTGCGCGACGGATCGTTTTCACTCCCGGTTCGGAAAGACCAAAGTGTTTGACCTTCCCTTGCTGGATTAGGTCCTTGACCGTTCCAGCCACATCTTCAATCGGCACGTCCGGATCAACGCGGTGTTGATAGTAGAGGTCAATAGCCTCGACCCTGAGCCGCTTGAGCGAGCCATCGAGGCTCTGTTTGATGCGCTCAGGCCGACTGTCCTGGACCTGCTGCCCGTTGGCATCCAGTTTGATCCCGAACTTGGTGGCTATCACTACCTGCCCGGGGAACGGAGCCAAAGCTTCGCCTAAAAGTTCTTCATTTGTATACGGGCCATACAGCTCTGCGGTGTCAAAGAATGTAACGCCCCTTTCCACGGCTTTGCCAATAAGAGCAATCATCTCCTGCTTGTCTGCAGGCGGACCGTAGGCTATGCTCATTCCCATGCAGCCAAGGCCGATTATCGAGACTTCCAGATCTTTTCCAAGCTTGCGCTTTTGCATGATTCGCCCCTGTATTTTTCAACTATTAGATTGTGATCAGCTCGTACTGATCATTGCCCATTTTCAACTCGTTCATGTAAGACAGCTGGCGCAGGCCCTTACGGGATTCAATGCGTTCTTTAAGGTCGTGAAGTTCCGCTTCGGGCGATGTGTACACCATGTCGATGGAAGCCTGTTCTACGGCCAGGATATCGGTTGAGGCGAGGATACCCAGGTCGTGCGCCTTAACCGGAGCCGCGCGGACGCCGGCGCAGTCGCAGTCCACGGACATATTGCGCAGCACATTTATATAGACGATCCTCTTGCCGAAATGATCTATCGTGGCTTTTGCCGACTCCACCATGTTTTCCATGAAGGGTTCTCCTTTCAGCCAACTCTCGTAATCTTCATTATCAGGGGCGGCGTGGACCATTTTCTTACCTATGGCCCCGTCCGCACAGCCGATGGCGATATTCTTGAGCGAACCCCCGAAACCGCCCATGGCGTGACCTTTGAAATGGGTCAGCACTACTATTGAGTCGTAATTAAGCATATGTTTGCCGACCGACATCTCCTTGAAACGCCTCCCACCCTCAACGGGAATCATCACCGCCCCGTCCTCGTCCATGATGTCCGCCGGGCAGAAATCCCAACCGTTGATCTTAATGGTTTCGCGATGATCTGCCGTAGTATATCTCTTGCCCTTATACAGGGTATTTGTTTCCACCAGGTTGCTATTGGAATATGCTGCTGCAGGGCTTTCACCATGTCCCGCGGCAGTATATTAGGGCCGTTCGGCTCGCCGGTGTGCAGCTTGATGCCTGTTTTGCCTGTGATATCCTGATTGATCCTGGAGTAGATCGTCAGCAATCCGTTGGCACTGATATCTCTCGTAAAAAATACTTTGGATTTATCCGGTCCCTCCGCAAAAACATTGCCTGCTCCACTGAGACCGGATACGGCACCGGCACTCAACACGATGGCACTATTCTTAAGAAAACTGCGGCGCGAAATTTCCCTTTCCATGTTTTTTCTCCTTTCGAGAAGAGGCCTTTTTAAAGGGTCAAGGCACCATCCTTCTCGCCTCGTAATTTGCTAAGCCATGAATCGACGGCTTTGTTGAGCTCGCTTTTCTCGGCTTGCCGCGGCTTGTATAAATCGAGACCTTCAAGGACTACGGCATCCTCGGCCTGTTCTTTGAAATGCTGAAAATATTTCCCTATCCCTCCTTCGTGGGTGCAAAACGCGGCTACTTTTTTACCCGCGAAGTCAGCCTGTGTTAAAAGACTCATTACCGGGGTGGATAGCGTGTACCACCATATTGGGCTGCCGACTAAAATCAGGTCATAAGACGACATGTCGGGTGGGCTTTTCTTCAAGGCCGGCAAATCGCCTGTCTGCAACTCCCTTTTGGCCTCTTTGGTACATTCGGAGTAATCGGCTGGATAGTTTTTTACTGTCTCAATTTCAAACACATCGCCACTGGTTTTCTCCCGTATCATCTGCGCAATGCTTTTTGTATTTCCAGTAAGAGAGTAATAGATGACCAACACCTTGTCGTTCTGTGTCATTTCTTGTGCTCCTCCATTTCGGATCTTTCATGGCCGGAAATATAGCGCCGTCCCACTCCAAACAGTAGATACGATCCTACCCAATTCTTGCCTAATCCTATCTTATGGCTATCCAAGCAGAGCGAATTGTGATATCAAAAAGTGGACAGGGAGAATCGCGTACCGCTTGGATGTTAATAAAAACAATGGGTTGACTCTAAAATGACAGAAAACGACCGTGCAGGCCTGGAGAGAACCAAGAATCTGTTGAAAGAGAAATTACTGGGCTGGATGCCTGGCCCCGGACGATATCCGACCGCTGTTGAAGGGTTGACGACAATCCGGCGAGATGAGGTTAATCAGCCTGAGAATTGCTTTCACAAGCCGCTCGTCGGGGTGATTGTCCAGGGCTTTAAGCGCTCCATAATAGGCTCTGAGGAGTACCGCTACGGGGAGAATCAATGCCTGGTAGCAGGGGTGGACTTGCCGAGCGTGAGCTACATCACCGTTGCATCTCCGGAGCAGCCGTTTTTGGGACTTTCGCTCAGCCTGGATAAATACCTGATCACCCAACTGGCAGCGGAAATTCCACCTTCCTCAAGGCCTGGTAACGGTTCCTATAAGGGGATCTCAATAGCAGAAGTTGATCCTGACGTGCTGGATGCATTCCTTCGCCTGGCAGAGCTTCACGAAAAGCCGGAACAGATACCGGTGCTCGCGCCGATGATTATCCGCGAAATTCATTACCGTCTGCTCATTGGACCTCAGGGCGAACGGTTGCGAATGGTCAACACCCTCGGTACCCAAAGCAACCAGATCGCCAAATCCATCACATGGTTGAGGGATAATTACAAAGAGCCTCTGCAGGTCGATGAATTAGCTAAGAAGGTGAATATGGCGACTTCCACCTTCCACCGGCACTTCAGGGAGGTAACGACCATCAGCCCTTTGCAGTTCCAGAAGCGGTTGCGCTTGTATGAAGCTCAACGGATGATGCTGGCGGAGGATGAAGATGCTACAATGGCAGCACTGGCGGTCGGGTATGAAAGCTCGACGCAGTTCAACAGGGAGTACAAGCGGCTGTTTGGAGAGCCACCTCACAGGCATGTGAGCCAACTGAGGTAGCTATAATCTAATTTCTCATTCGAAGCCTTCGGGCGTAGAGCGGGGATGTTTGTCCGTATCAACGTATGGTGACCCACCTTGCCCAACCCGACTCATAATTCTCCAACCGCATAAGTCAGCCGAATTTGCGGTGTGGATTTCATGGTTGATACCTCTCCGGTGGTCTCGATGTAACTGGGCATTTAAATACGTTACCGCAGACCCCTGCAACTAGTCCCGTCCCCAAAATATTGCCCTGAAAAATGGGGTTGAATTGTCGACCCAATCAGTAGTATAAATATTCAAGACCGTATTGGAGGTGAAATCATGCTGGTGCAGACCAAGGTTCAGATCGAAAAGGAAAGCTACGATTTTATTAAGAAGGCCCACAAGGAATTGAAGTACAAGAGCCTGAGTGAATATGTGCGGGATGCGATAAAAGCTAAGATTCGTGAGGACCGCCGGAAGATTCGCGAAAAGAAGATGGCTTCCGCCATGGAGATGTTTGCCGAAGCTCCGGTAGAAAACTTGTTCGAGTCAATCGAAGGAGAGGATTTTGAGGAACGGTGATATCTATTGGGTAAATCTCGATCCCAGCATAGGAGATGAGGTCAGAAAAAAACGACCGGTCATAGTCCTCAACGCCGGCCACGTTAAACATCTGCGTCTCGCCATTGTCGTTCCGGTGACAGGCTGGAAAGCTCAGTGGGAAAAACACCCGTTCTTCGTATCCCTGAATCCAACCCAACCCAATGGACTTGCAAAAAAGTTTTCGGTAGATTGCTTCCAACTAAGAGCCATCAGCCACGACAGGTTTTTAGAGAGGATCGGGTCAGCTTCCGAAGCGCAGATGGATGAGATGAAAAGGGCTATGGCGCTTATTCTCGCTCTCGACCCTGAACACTGCCAATAGAGGCAGTCAAACCTCTGATCGATGATTTTGCCGAGCGGCGAGTCGACTCCGTGTAACCAGCCCGGCATTTCCGCGCAAGCCATCAAACACCAAAACGAAGCCGGCGAGAACGTGTTCTCTCAGGCTTTCATAACAATTCCAGGGTTTGGTATGGGCTGAGAAGAAGCTGAACGTCCAATATTCCTCAGCCGACCATTCTTCATGCTATTTCTTTGGGGTGCAATCAGCCGCCTTTTCCGGTGTGGAATTCATGCCGGAAGGGGGCCCGATGGTCTCAATCGTGGAGGAACCCTCAGGAGGGCCATCCGAGCATGGTGCCAACCCACGCCGGCGATTTTAGCATATAGATGCTATGCAATCTATACATCGCGCTTGGTCAGCTTGGTGATAGGAATCCCACAGGTCGAGAGCGTTCTGGAGATTCAACCACATCTGTGGGTTTGTGTTTGTGAACTTGCCAAGCCGCAAGGCCATGTCGGCGCTTATGCCGCGCTTCCCTTTGACGATCTCATTTATGGTTCTACGATGGACTTTAAGCCTGTCTGCCAGCATCTGTTGGGTCAGGCGAAACTCTATTAAGATGTCTTCCCTGATAAATTCACCTGGATGTATCGGTCTGTGCTTCGGGAGCATCCTAAATCTCCTTTATCGATGATAGTCCTCAAAAAGAACATCCTCAGCTCTATCTCCCGACCATTCAAAAGAGATACGCCACTGTTCGTTTATCCAAATCGAATATCGCGTTGGACTGTATCCCTGAAGCGCGTGCAGTTTATTCGATGGCGGGAAATAAAGGTCCTCTATCCTTGTAGCGGCCTCAAGCTGTTGTAATTTCCTTCTTGCTCGGTTATAAGTTGATTGGTCCAAGCGCCCCACCTTTTCTCCATCAAAAATTCGCTTGGTTGTACGGTCTTTGAAAGAACCAATCATCCTTCTCTTTTCCTTTTGTGTGACACATTGTAACGCACTATGTAACATACATCAATGAAAGAAAAAAGCCCAGTATCATCTCGATCATCGAGTAACCCTCGCGGTGCCGGGCATTCGAGCGACTCTTTCTACCAGGAGATTATCACTCAGCATCAAGCTCCGTCAGCAGACGTTCGATTACCGAACGTAGGGGCGGTAACTCGGTCTTGATGACCGTCCAGACGATGCTCAGGTCCACACCAAAATACTCACGGATCAGTTTGTTGCACATTCCAGCCATATACTTCCACGGGACGCCGGGCGCTCAAGAGCGTAGATGGTCCGGGATGCGCGTGGCGGCCTCACCCATCACTTCCAGACTGCGCACCACCGCATTGACCGTCCTTCGGTCCCGAACGAACATTTCGAATGAAATATCGTTTGTGAATTCGGTCGACTCGTCAATGGCTTCCAGGATGTCTTGGAGGTAGTCGCGACTATGATCTCAATCGTGGAGGAACCCTCTCTGCCCTCATCGGGGAAGGTCACTCGGGATACTTTTCGAGTGATCACTGTAGTTTGCTTTGTCTTGCATCCAATCTGGATATTAGATATATTATATCCAATATCTGGTTTGGAGGCATTTCGATGAAGGTACTGATTTCAATACCCGATTCCTTGTATTCTCGCATGATGGCCACAATTCCGCCAAGGCAACGGAGTAAGTTGATTGCCGAGCTGTTGGAAGACGAAGTGAAGAAAAGAGAGCAGGAGCTTTACCAAGCGGCTCTGGCGGTTGAGCAGGATGAAGAACTTAGTGCCGAGATGAAGGATTGGGATGTAACATTGGGCGATGGTATTGAATGATGGAAGCCAACAAGTTTCAGAGGGGCAGCATCTGGTGGGTCAATCTGGAACCAACGCAAGGTTCTGAAATCAAGAAGATACGGCCCTGTGTTTTAGTGGCCGCCACCCCTATCAATCAAGCTCGAAGAACTGTTCTGGTTGTCACGTTGTCTTCTTCCGGCAACCCACCACACCCTCCAATCACCGTGAAGGTTTCCTGCATGGGGAAGAATGCCCTTGCTGTTTGTGACCAATTGCGGGCAGTGGACAAGACTCGTCTTACCGACTGGATTGAGCTCATAGACCAAGAGTCTCTGGATTCCATCTGCAAAGCACTTCAACAGGTCTTGTCACTCTAATCGGGAATATCAGACAGAAAGAGAACTCCGATTTTCCCAGTGTGGATTTAGCCCCTGACCCGTCCCCGATGGTCTCAATCATCACAACGGTTTTGGGATGATCTATTAAGGGATGAGTGCTAATAATAACGGATGGTTACGTCGAATGGTCATTTCGATCCCCTCCAATATCTTCATCATTTCATCTTCAGGATCGAGGTCAACGTGTGGATTGAGTGTGGAATGACCGACCACAATCGGCCCATCGAGGATGCCCCGTAGGAGCCGGCATTTCTCAGCGAATGGTAAGTTGATGATTTTGTAGGTCAGGGTCTTGAAAGGATCGGCTCCAGACATCAGCTTGGTGAACTCGGCTTCTTCGCTTTTTCCGGTTCCTGTGTTCTCCAAGCTCCTTCTGAGTGACTGTCAATTTATTATCAAGAGAGTTTATTTCCTGAAGGATACTGTTTCGCCTTTGGAAGTATGAGGCAGAATCAAAATCATC
>JBEKPW010000016.1:0-93365 GCA_049520315.1 Syntrophobacteraceae bacterium | reverse complement strand
CATATCCACTCAGTTTCCGGGGCAGACTGCCATGTACCAATCCGAAGATTTCATTGAGGGGCCTAAGGCATTTGTTGAAAAACGGCCGCCCAATTGGAAGGGCAGATGAGTTCCTGCGCACTGCGGTGTGTCAGGCATCCAGAGCGGAAAGAACTGATCTGCCCCCTGTTCTTCCTGTACTCTGAGCAAATATAGTGAATATGGCTTTTCCGTCAACGGTTCAAGAGAGTGCAATGCAGGCATCAACCGAATCGTGACCTAACGAGGTCTAACGAACGAATCGGAAATCTCCAGATGCCGAATTTGGAAATGTTTGACTATTTATTTTCTCTTGAGCAATTGAAAAGGAGGAATTCATGATCAAGACTGTCGATCAATATCTCGAAAGCCTGAATGACGGCAGGCAAGTGTGGTGCATGGGGGAGAAGGTAGCCGATGTTCGGACTCATCCCACCCTCAGCAGCATCATCAAAACCGCCTGCATGGATTACGTTCTCCCCAATCATCCCGATTTCCGGAACCTTTTTGTGACGAAGGACGAGGATGGGGAAGACATCAACTTCCTTCTCACTTCTCCGCGGTCAGCTGAAGATCTCCTGAGAAGAAGGCAGTGCTATATCAATGGCGTCAGGTCGGGGGGAGGGGTAATGGTCCACTGCATGGGGGCGGATGCTCTGGCCGCCTTCACCGTTGCCGCTCAGGTCATCGATAAGGAGATGAAAACGAATTATTCGGAGCGTGTCGAGAATTACCGGAAAGTCCTGCAGAAAAACGACCTCGCCATAACCGGCGCTATCACCGATGTTAAGGGTGACAGGAGCCTTCACCCCTCGAAGCAGAAACAGCACCAGGATTACTACCTGAGGATCATGGACAGGCAGAAGGACGGAATCGTAGTGCGGGGGGCAAAGGTGCATATCAGCGCGACCCCGTGCGCTAATGAAGCGCTCTGCCTACCCTGCCGGACCCACGGCGAGGAGGACAGGGACTATGCCCTTGCATTCGCAATCCCGCTCAACACCAAGGGAGTCAAGCTCCTCGCGGTCGAACCGGTATCCCGGACCTATGGCGAGGAAGGGGAATTCGATTATCCGAAAACGAGCGCTACGCAGCCCACAGAATGCCTGATCGTTTTTGACGATGTCTTCGTGCCGTGGGAACGGGTCTTCATGTGCGGCGAATGGCAATTTACCCGCAACCTGGCCTATGCCTTTGCCAGCTATCACCGCCTCTTCGGGACCTGCAAGATGATTGGAAAACTGGAGATCATTACCGGCACGGCCGCTTTGGCGGCTGAATACAACGGCGTGGAAAACGTGAGCCATATCCGGAAGAAACTGGCCTGGATGGCGATGATCACAGAGTCGGTGGCCTTGCTGGGGAAGGCGGCCTGTCTCGATCCGATCACCGAATTCGGGCATGACGTCGTGATGCCCAACAGAATGGCCATCAATTCTTCGAAGTACACTTTTGCCAGCAACTTCCATCAAATGTGTCAGCATCTCCAGGACATTGCGGGCGGAATATGCGCGACGGTACCGACCTTCAGGGATTGGAATAATGCAGAGATCCGCCCCTATATTGAAAAGTATCTGAGCGCCAAGGACGGTGTGCCAACGGAAAACAGGCTGCGGGTCATGCGGCTGGCCAAGGATATGACCTGCAATTTCTATCAGATCGACACGATCCACGGTGAAGGATCGATGGCGGCGCAGGAGATGTTCCTGTACGGGAGCGCCGATTGGAAAAAACTAAAATCTGCGGCCCAGCGGGCGGCCCATGTCGACGGCTGGCAGGACGACCCCATTTACGGAAAACTTTTATACACGAAGGAACAAGTTACGATGCCTCAGATAGATGAGTCGTATCAAAGCATACCGCGTACCGCAAAGAAAAAATAGGCAAAGGAGACAGGTATGATCGGGACACCCAAACAGTACCTCAAAGAATCAGTGACTGCCGGGATAGGAGTACGACGATGCGCACTTACGAAGTAATCGTCTCTCGCGGCAGGTTTAATGTTCGAGATTCGGATAACCCTGATGGCTTTCCTGTGATTATGCAACACGGATGGCCGGAAAGCTCCTATTCCTGGGAGCCGGTGTGTCCCTTTTTGAGTACGAAACTAAGGATCATAGCGCCCGATCTTCGTGGTCTGGGTGACAGCGAACGGACGTTGAAGCCGGAATTATATCAAAAAAGCGAACTGGCGAAAGACATCATAGAAATTGTCGATGGCCTCAGCATAAAAGAGTTTTTCCTTGTCGGCCATGATTGGGGCGGCAACGTTGCTCAGGAAATCGCCTTTGCCATTCCCAGCAGGGTTAAGAGGCTGGTGCTGATGAATTTCCCCATTCTGAGCAACAGCGAGGGGAACATGGAGGCCATGAAGGTCATGCAAAGCAAGGGCTCCGTTGCTCTTATGTATCAATACTTCCAGCAGCAACAAGGCTTGCCGGAGGCTATGATCAGAGGAAACGAAGAGGTATGGATCCGTTGGTGCTTCGGAAAGGCCGGTCGAGAAGGCCTAATGCCCGAGGAGGCGATCCGGGAATATGTCAGGTGCTATAAAATAGAAAACACTCCTGCCACCGGGGCCTACTACTATCGCAATCTCAAACTCGATCGAAAGCGCTGGCTGGAATTAAGCGGCCGGAAATTGCATATGCCCACCCTCTATATTTATGGGAATCAGGACAAGGTTATCATCCCGGAGTATCTGAACCATATAGAAGACTGCTTCGATCAGATTGATGTCAAACAAATTGATGCCGGCCACTTTGTCCATGAGGAAGAACCGGAGGTGGTCGGCCGTTTATTGAACGAGTTCTTATTGAGGGCTTGATGCAATGTGAGATTGATTTGTTCTGTTCGAATGCGGGGATCTCCGGACGAGGTGGCGCCGAGGCGATGGATGTGGATTGGCAGCGCTGCCGGGATGTCCATGTCATGGCCCATGTGTATGCCGCCCGAACCGTTGCGCCGTCCATGATCGAGCGCGGCGGCGGATACCTGCTTCAGACGGGTTCGGCCGGGGGGACTGCTCACCACCCTCGGGGCGCCGCCTTACGCGATCAGCAAGCACGCCCTTATAGCCTTTGCGGAATGGCTTTCGATCATCCATGCCCGCCAGGGCATCAAAGCCAGTCGCCTCTGGCCTAAGGGAAAGACCGGCATGCTCTCTGAAACCTAAGGCGCAGGGAAGCTTCTCCTGCAAACTGCCCTTACTCCTGATGAAGTCGCGCAATATGTCATCGAAGGATTGGAAAAAGAGGAGTTCCTGATTCTACCCCTTATGGAAGTCATTGAATATTTTCGTAATAAGGCCAACAACTATGAGCGCCGGCTGCGTGACATGCGACGGGAACAGGAACAATATATCACGCGCTGAGAAAGACTGCGTGGAGGGTTCCCGTTCGTCAATATCAGCTCGTACAATACTCCAATCCCTTCTTCAATACACAGAGGCGGATCGAATTTCACAAACACCTTGCACATTTATGAACAAATGGAAGCCACAGGCATTGCCTGCGAACATACCCGGGTGAAGTGTGGCGCTGAATTTGGAAATTATTTAATCGGAGAGGAAGGATTATGAGATGAAAGCAGCCGTGATGCATGGAGCCAGGGACATCCGAACGGAAATCGTACCTGATCCGGTTCTTGAACCGCATGGAGTGATTATCAAGGTTAAGGCGTGCGGCGTATGCGGCTCGGATCTGCACGTCTATAAACGCGACGAGAAAGGGACCATCTTTGGTCATGAATTCAGCGGCGATGTAGCGGAAGTCGGATCCCGGGTCAAGGATATCTCGCCCGGCATGCGCGTAACGGCTGTCGGTTTCAAACCCTGCGGAAAATGCTTCTGGTGCGCACAGGGCAAAGGACATCGCTGCTCAGATATGGCGCTTCTCGGATATAAATTCCCCGGTGCCATGGCGGAATACGTGCATATCCCCTTCGCCGCCCTGGGGCGAACCGTCTTCCCGCTCCCCAACGAGTTGACATACGAGGACGGGGCTTCGGTGGAACCCCTTTCCATTTCCTATTTTTCCGTCAACAGGGCTCAGCCCAAAGAAACTGAAAGCATCGCCGTCCTGGGCCTTGGGGTGATCGGCCTGTATGCCATCCAGGTCCTGAAGACCCTGGGTGTAGCGAAGATTGTTGCCAGCGGCCGTAGGCCCGCCCGCCTGGAGGCAGCCAGGATATGCGGCGCCGATATCGTTATTGATGCGGCGAAAGAGGACGCCGTCGGGCCGGCCATGGCGGCAACGGACAAGATGGGCGTCAATACGGTCTTTGAGTGCGCCGGCATGCAGGCGACCTTCGATCAATCGATCGCCATGGCCCGCGGGGGCGGGAAGATTATGCTGGTCGGGGTTTACGAGCAACCCCTTACCTGGAATCCCCTGCCCGTTATCTCCAAGAATCTGTCTCTGATCGGCTGCCTGGGCGGCAATTTCCCCGCATGCATCGAACTTCTCAGGAGCGGAAAGGTCAGCGCCAAACCGATGCTCACTCATAGGTTCCCTCTGGACCAGGCTGCCGAGGCGTTCAGGACTCAACTTCAGGATCCAGGCGCCCTCAAGGTATTGATCGTGCCTTGAGAGGGAAGTTGGGGCCGGCATCGCAGCCTTAAATCCAATGGCTCTGCATTTAAGGAGTATCATTGATCCACGAGACACACGGCCGCTGCTATGCGATTGGTTCTAAAAGGTCTATCGCTTACCGCCGAGTCAGTTTTGTCCCAAAAAGAGGGGCATTAGCCCGTAGGGTGTGGGTCTCGGGCACACACATTTTTTCAACACCCGAAAGAAAGGATGAACATGGATTTCTCAAAGTTCTCGTGTGAAGGAAAAGTCGCGTTGATTACAGGAGGGAGTCGCGGTATCGGACGGGCGAGCGCCCTTGCCCTGGCGGATGCTGGAGCCAATGTGGTAGTCAGTAGCCGAAAGATTGCCGACCTCGAACCGGTTGCTGATGAAATCAGGTCGAAAGGTGTAAAAGGCCTGGCTGTCGCGGCCCATAACGCCAAATCCGAAGACTCGAAGATGCTTGTCGAACGGGTCGTGCAAGAATTCGGACGGATCGATATTCTCATGAACAATGCGGGAACCAATCCCTACTTTGGCCCGATCATGGACCAAGATGAAAAAACCTACGATATAACAATGAACGTCAACCTGAAGGGAATGTTTATCCTGAGCCAGTTAACAGCCAGGGTGATGAAGGGACGGGGCGGAGGATGTATCATCAATACAGCGTCTATCGGTGGCTTGAGAGCCGGCGAGCTGGGTGTTTACTCTGTAACCAAGGCTGCCGTGATCATGTTGACACAGGTAATGGCCAAAGAATGGGGACAATACAACATCAGGGTGAACGCGATCGCACCCGGGATTATCAAGACACGCCTCAGCGAAGCCCTCTGGCGGGATCCCAAGGTGAACGAAAAGGCCCTCGGTCAGATCCCCCTCATGCGCCTCGGCGAACCGGAGGAAATTGCCGGGGCGGTTGTCTTCCTGTCGTCCGCTGCCGGGAACTATGTCACGGGTGAAACCATCGTAATTGATGGAGGCCGTGTGCATGGTGAACCGTCCCATCTAAAGAAGGAATAACACTGTATCCAAGCACGGAAAAGCTCGAAACATACTGGCAAAGGAAAGTTGACAAATGCAGGTGAAATCGATTGATCATATCAGCTATGCGGTAACCGATATCGACAAGACCATCGAGGCGTGGTCGAAGCTCTACGGCATTGGCCCCTGGACGTACAGAGAAAACGGCGGCGCCGATGTGAAAGGGCGCTCATGGAAGATCCGCATGGCCTTCGCTTATGTGGGGCCCATCGAGATCGAACTCGTGCAGTGCGTAGAGGGAAGAATCTTCCAGTCCAAGTTTTTAGATAAATGGGGAGAGGGTGTTCATCACCTTGGGTTCTATGTCGATGATGTGGATGCGGAAACGGCCAGACTGACAGGAGAAGGAGCCAAGCTCCTGATCCATGATCCTGGAAAATTTGCATACCTGGATGCCGGAGGAGAGGGAGGTGCTATTTTTGAGTTGATGAGGAAAAGGTAAGGGAAGTTGTCAGCCGCTCCATCCATGTGAAATCATCTCTGTAAACACAAGTTATCGCGATGCCTGCAAAAAGGAGCGAAGATTATGGAACCCAAAAAGTTTGAGGTGGGCGGAAAGAGGGCCACATTTGTCCTGATCGTCACTTGTCTTCTTTACGGAATTAATTTTATGGATCGCCAGGTGCTTTCAGTCGTCGTAGCACCGATGATGAAAGATCTGGCATTGACAAAGACCCAAATGGGATGGATCCAGAACTTCTTTCTCCTGAGCATCGGCTTGTTGTCAATTCCAATCGCCTATCTGGTCGATCGATGGAGCAGACCGAAGGCAATGGGGATCATGGCGCTCATCTGGAGCATAGCTACATTCGTTACCGGACTGGGCAGAGGTTTCACGAGCGTGCTTCTGCCGCGCCTGTTTGTGGGCGTAGGCGAAGCTGGATTCGGTCCCGGAGGAAACGCACTGATCAGCGCCTCCTACAAACCGGAAGAGAGAGGGCATAAGCTGAGCATTTTTAACATGTTCATTGGAGCTGGACTTATCGGTGGGATGCTGCTGGGGGGATTCATCGCGCAAGCCTGGGGTTGGGCCGCTCCATTTTTCATCTTTGCCCTTCCCGGGACCATTCTGGGATTTGTCGCCTTCTATATGCAAGATTATCCCACGAAACCTAAATCGGAGACGGGGGATACGCTGATCCGGAACTGTATCCTGCTCTGGAAGATACCGTGCCTGCGCTGGCTCTATGTCGGTTACGGATTGTATTGCGCCATGTTCTTTGCAATAACCCATTGGAACATTGCAGCCCTGATGTTCAAGTTCAAGCTCAGCGTTGCGCAGGCCCCGCTGATCTTTGCGGGTGCCATCATCATCTCCCTGCCCGCGAATCCATTATGGGGCTGGATTTCCGATAAATGGGAACAGCGGCGCCCCGGGGGAAGGATGCTGACCTCTGCATTATGCTGCGCCGGCGCCTCAGTCACCGCCATTGTGTATTTCGTCCTGACCTTTCTGGTATATGACCGCGCATTCGGCGACTGGGGCACAGTGCTTATTATCGGATTGGTATTTTTTGTCATACACACCTGCATGTCAGCAGGCATTGGCGGAACGGTTGCAGCAGTGACTCAAACAGTCGTTCCCGTCAATCTGAAATCTCTGTCTTTTGGAATGGCCATGACCAGCCTTTACGTATTAGGCGGAGGATGGGGGTCGGGGATCGCGGGCATGCTGGCTGACGCAATGGGAACGGGCCAACCCGGAGATTGGCGTGGACTCATTTACGGGCTCATGGTCACCTGCATTTTCGGAATTCTTGGCACCTTCTGCTGGCTGAGAGGGGCTCACCATTATAAGACAGATATTCTGAAGGTTCAGAGCGCAGCTGATCCTATCATTATGGCAAAAGCAAGGTGAACAGGATTTCCGATCTCGCCCGTTCCCTGATTTGTCCGTTCCCCTTCCCCTTTTGGGGAGGGCAAAATCAAGGGAACGCGCGAGGCAGAGTTATGTGCAGGACAAAGCCCACATCAAGCGTTCCATGGAGCAGACATTAAGTTTTTTCCCGGCGCTCGAGGGCAAACTTAGAAGCCCGGGCGCTTTTGCTCAGCGGCGGTCGGCAGCAGATGGCAGCCATTGCCCGGGGCATGATGGCACGGCCGAAAATGCTTTTGCTCGACGAGCAGTCGCTGGGGCTCAGTCCATTATTGCGTCAGCAACTGGCTGAACACTTCAAAGAGATCCGTCGCCAGGGGATTACGGTAGTTCTGGCGGAACAGAATGCGCGCCTTGGCTTGATGCTTGCTCACTACGGCTTTGTGATTGAAAACGGCAGACTGACTATGCAGGGCAAAACCGCAGATCTGCTGAATGACGTCAATGTGAAAAAAGCCAACCTGGGAGTCTGACGTATTACCCCCGGCAGCGCCGCGGCTTTTCGTAGCGGCGCGTTTTTGTCTCCGGGCAGTTGGCACAATCTGAAACCTCTGAAGGGAGCCGCCGTCCAGGCTCGAAATGGAATGCCTCAAGACTGGTATTCACGGGGGCTTTCGCGTATATAAATAGTTCCACTTATCACAATATAGGGGACACCGTTTGATCGAATCTGAACACTTCGCAGGTTTAAGGCTCGGCAGTCTGGTGAGGAGTACGTTTGCCGTGGTTGCAGGCGATCCACGTATCCGCGATAAATGGCTTTTGCCGGGTTGCATTTTTCCCAATTCACTCACAGCTTGGAGGTTTCGATCATGGAATCAAGGCCCTGGCAACGTCATTATGATTACTGTGTTCCGACCACAATTCGGTACCCTCGTATCCCTGTCCACGAGTTACTGAACATTCCCGCAACCTATTTTCCCCACAAGGCGGCCCTGAATTTCTACGGGACCGAGATGAACGCCTGGGAACTGCGCAGTATGGTGTGGCGAATGGCCAATGCCCTGGAGAATCTCGGTGTGCAAAAGGGAGACCGGGTGGGCATGAATATGCCTAATTGTCCCCAATACGTTATCGCCAACTACGCGGCCATGTGCCTGGGCGCCGTCGTGGTGAACCTGAATCCCATGTACACAACCCCTGAGCTGAAGCATGCCGCTGAGGCATCCGGTATGACGACTCTTTTTACCTTCGATGCGGTCCTTCCTTTTATCAGCCGGCTTTGTCAGGAAGTAGACATTCCGCGGGTTATCGTGACCAAGCCGTCTGACTTCATTAAGGGGGTTCCATGCAGCACAAAGCAGAGCCTCGAACTGGAAACGAAATGGCATCATTTCTCCGAGTTGCTGGATAGCTGCCCCCAGGCCAAGCGCCCACGGGTCCAGGTAAATCCTGAAGACCCCTGCATGATTCAGTTCACCGGCGGGACCACCGGCGTACCCAAGCCTGCGCTGCTCACCAACGCGAACCTGGTGGCCTCAACCTTCCAGAGCTCCCTGTGGGGAACCTATCCAACCAGTCTCAGAGCAATCGAAAGGCGTTGCGTCGTTGGGGTGATGCCGTTTTTCCACGTTTACGGCAACGTCTGTGTAATGAATTGGGGATTGCTCAATAGCGCCACGATAATCCTGATTCCGAGATTCCAGATTGACGAGATCGTGAGTATGCTCGCAAACTTTGCTGAGATCACCTATTTCCCGGCTGTTCCCACCATGATCACGGCATTGTTAAACCATCCCAAGGCGGCAGAGCTGGAACTGGGCAAAAGGCTGGGTCTCCTGGGTTCGGGCGCCGCCCCAATGCCTCAGGAACTTATCGAGCAGGTCAAAGATTTGGGCATCTTTTTCACCGAGGGCTGGGGGATGAGCGAGACAACGTCCAACGGGATCAGCACCCCCCTCTTGGGACTCAAGAAGGTCGGCAGCATCGGCGTCCCGTTACCTGACACCGACATCAAACTTGTGGACGTTGAGAACGGCGTGGAAGAGGTTAAGCAGGGCGAGCCGGGTGAGCTTCTCATCAAGAGCCCGTGTATCATGAAAGAGTATTATGGCAATCATGAGGCGACCGCTGAGCAGCTCAAGGACGGGTGGCTCAGCACCGGAGATATCGTGGTCCGCGACGAGGATGGCTATTTATTTGTCGTAGATCGCAAGAAAGACATGGTGATCGCCGGTGGGTTCAATATTTACCCGCGGGAAATCGACGAGGTGCTTTTCCAGCACCCCAAGGTCCTGGACGCCGTGGCCGTAGGTATCCCGGATGAGTATCGGGGAGAGACCCTCAAATGTTACATAGTATTGAAACCCGGGGAAAAGGCCAGCGGTGATGAGATCATCGCTTACTGTAAGGGAAAGCTGGCCGCCTACAAGGTGCCAAAGTCGGTGGAATTCCGGGATGAACTCCCCAAAACCGCTGTAGGAAAGATACTTCGCAAAATCTTAAGGGAGGAGGAAGTAGTTAAACAAAAAGTGGACGCATGAAGAAACAGCGCGGAGCGGCATCGTAATCTTCGTGTGCGATTGCGTACTACCCCTACTCGACCAGTTTCAACATTTGCTGGCCAAAATGTGGCGGGGGGAATCTTCCAGTCGGAGTTTTGGGCACCCTCTGCCGGCTGAGATCTGCTCACCATTATAAGGCAACTATTCAGAAAGTGCACAGCGGAGCTGATTCTATCAGTATGGCAAAATCAAGGTGAAAAGGATTTACGATCTCGCCCGTTTCCCTGATTTGTTCGTTCCCATTCCCCTTGGGGGAGGGCAAAATCAAGGGAACGGGTGAGGTCGCGTTCTCTGCAGGAAATTACGCGATATGAACATCGCTTAATTGTCATCGTGAATCTCGGAAATGCTCTAGTAATGCTTCAGTTTTCTTCTGCCATAACGTATGGAATTCAGCAGTGCCACGAAGCGACATCGGCTGCAATGATTGGTTAGGAGGCTGACCACCGGAAGTGTCGCGCGATCTCCGACGAATAAGAGCTTCCAACTGTAGACTTGTTCTTTTCTAACCAATCAGAAAACTTCGTCGCGCAATTTGGCGCTTGCTCGGATGTCAGCATCTCGTCCATAAGCCCTTTGAGTTCGTTCCGAGTTAGCAAAACATCCCGCAGAAATACGCTAAGGAAATGGCCACAGAAAATCCCTAATGATGGGGGGACTTTTACCATTTTCGGTTTCTTCCCGACTTTTTCGGCGATTAATGCCACGAACTGGTGAAAGGTGAATATCTCCGGCCCGATCGCATCCACCGTAGTCCCGGCCGTGCTCGTTGATTGGCGGACGGCGATTTCCGCCAGATCTTCCACAAAGACCGGCTGAACCTGATAGCGTCCCGAGCCGAAGATCGGAAACACAGGGCTTATTCGAATTAGCCATGCGATGTTATTGACCAGAATGTCCTCCTTTCCGAATACAAGAGTCGGCCGGACAATGGAAAAAGGAACGCCGGACTCCCTGAGCATCGATTCCTGGATCGCTTTGCCTCGGTAATAAGGCAAATCGGACTCAAGGGATGCTCGGGTGACACCAATGTGCACGATTCTCTTAACGCCAGCTTGCTTGGCGCATCGGAAGAGCATTTTGGTGTTCTTCAGGGCGGATTCATAGGTCTGACCATCGAATGGAAACCGAATCCAGTAGGTATTGTAGAGGGTGTCCGCCCCGTTGAGCGTGCGAGTCAATGCATCTGCATCATCGAAGCTGTAGGGGAACGCCTTGATGGCTGGACCGAACGGGTTGGGTTTATTCGGATGCGTTGTGATCGTCCAAACAGCTCTGCCTCTTTCGAGAAGGGCTTTCGCAATATACTTACCGATGTACCCGAAGGCGCCAGTGACTATGTCCACAATTTTTTCAGCCTTCTAACGATGGGCTTCACCCGAGGCCAGCTTTTTCGATGATCGGGTGAAAGCCTTTGTTAAGTCGCTGAGGTTTGGGGTCTATTGAGGTTGGGAGTCGGGCCAAGGTAATATGCCGGTCTCTATGGGTGAATGTTAAAAAGTCATGCCTTATTAGTGCTTAAAAGCACATTTTTGGGAGAGACGTCTAAGTTTGGAACCTCAATTCAAATATCCATCAGACATTGTTGAATAATCAAGGACTTCACCGGCATTTTCAGCTTTGCCTTCATTAGAAGGCCCTTGTACTTTGAGAATAGCGGAGCGAACTTTGATAATTGAGTCTCTCAACTCGTAAAGTTTTGTCTCGATCATGAATGAAATTACCGACATCCGGTTTTCAAATCCCGCTGTCTTTTCCAAGATTCGATCTATCTCGTCCTGAAAAGACTGGATATGAGGCTGCTCTTTCAGAAATTGATCTCTGGCTTTGAGGGCTTCCTCCAATATCTCCGGAGAAGACATCTTACGTGGTGCGGGTTCGGCCATTTTCATTCTCCTTATACAGCAGGACTAATGCACTATATGTTAAGGCTCTCATTTGAAGATGTCAGAGACTCGCAGTATTTCGGTTTTGTGTAAAGGGGGATTGTGCGGGGCAGGGATTGGGTATTTTATCTACCTAATTTCCGAACTTTAATTTTGTTTTCCGAGTTTTTGTGAAGAAATCGTTTATGACCTTCAACAGACTAAAAGCTATTCACCGCAGCAACTCATGTCCCTCTGCGACACCCTGAACCATGAAAAGACCCGTAGGGTGGGCAAAAGGCCTAATCAAACTCAATCTCTACGCTTCGCGAGATGGAGCGCAGCCCACCAAGCCTTTTCGTAGCAGAGACTGTGAAAAAAAGTGGATCTACACTGGAATGGATATTCACACTCTGCACCGCGTGTGAGACCGAAATATCACAGCCTCATTCCTATGCGGTTATGCCACGGTCTTTGGTGTGGCGGAAAAGCTTGATCGTTCCAATGATTTAAAACGGAAAGGCATTAAAACAGAAGACACACCGATAAGAATCGTGATCTCATGATCTTATGGCCCTGTACTCACCGTCAAAAGATGGTGGGACAGCAAGGAACCGGATATGGAAAAAACCGTTTCCTTTAAACAGAGTATACTTGTCGAATGCGGGAGATATCAATGATGAATACCCGGGGTTGTGAAGGTTCAATACGCCTTACAAAAAACTCGACTTTGCAAATCCTCTAAGAATTCTTGAAGTATGATCAGGATTCTTTAAGGATTTCAGCATCGGATTTTATCTTGGCAAACCTGTCTGTCTCACTGAGCCGTCCGGCTTCGGCTTCATCGGTGTCCTCGACGGTGAGGTGTATCTTGCCGCATTCCGGGCATGCGACATTTATACTTCCCCCAAACGAGCGTTCTTTTATCCGGTCAACGGTCATATGGCCCATATAACCACATTGGGTATCCATCCGCTCGGCTCTCACTTTCGGCCTGCTTTCCCTTTTATCCTGCTTCATGTTCGCTTGCACCTGCAATCAGAACGCCGTTTGCGTCAGATACAGTCACTTCGATCGTCCTTCCGCCATCCAGGCGGTGAGTTGCACAGGAGATTCACGGATCGTAGGCGCGCACCGCCATTTCGATCCGGTTAAGCGCCTCCCCGGTCACTTCGCCGTTCTTTATGAGATCCCTCGCCACACGGTTTACACTCATATTGATAGGCGCCAGATTGTGGGTTGTCCCAACGATCAGGTTGGCCCTGGTAATGAACCCTTCTTCGTCCGTCGAATAGTCGTGAATGAGCGTTCCGCGCGGAGCTTCGACGCAACCCACCCCGCGGCCCGCTTTTGGGACAACATCGCTTCGAACCTGCTGGCCGGTTATTGCCGGATCCTCAAGAAGCTCGACAACCTTTTCGCAGGCGTACAAAAGTTCGATCAGGCGCGCCCAGTGGTAGAGCATTGTTGACTGTGCGGGGCGGCCGAAAAGCGAACGAAACTCGAGAAGTTCGGCCTGTGCGAGAGGGGTTGGAATAAAATCCGCCACGTTGATCCTGGCCAGGCAGTTGGTCCTGTAAATGCCGCGCGGGTCGTCGAGTTGCATCGAGAACCCCTCGCCCCAGCCTCGAGCGTATGGAAACTTCGCGTAGGACCAGGGTTCGACATGTTCTGCTATGAAGTCGGTGTATTCGCGGCCCGAAAACTCATGAAACGACCCGTCCGGCCGCATAAGCCGCAGGATTCCATCACTGAGCTCCAAGCCCCCGTCTTCAGGGTTGACCATGCCAAGAAAGCCGGTGCTGATATCGCCAAGCTGCATAAGCCCGGCATCGAATTGCGAAAAAACATGCTCCTTTGCAAAATCGAGCGCGAACCTGGCAAATTCGAGCTGATCGAGGGCATCGGCGTGCAACTGGTCCCTTTCCAGGCGGCTCATCGGCTTTGAAAAGCCCCCCGGAACAATCGCATCGGGATGGATTGCCCTTCCGGCGAATTTCTCGAGCATCATCTGCCCCCGATATCGCATCGCAAAAACTCTTTTCGCCAGTTCAGGGGCCTGGGCGGCGATTGTCATGATGTTTCCGGCCGAACATTGCTGCGAATCGACGAAAAAATCGGGACCTGCCAGAAAAAAGAAATGAAGAACCTTGTCGCTTATATGCGCAAGGACCTGGGTAAGCTCGCGCAACAGGCGTCCGGCGGGCGGAACTTCGGCCCCGACGCACCCATCAACTGCTTTGTTTGAAGCAAGATGGTGCTGCCAGGGGCAAATTCCGCAGATGCGGGTGACGATGCCCGGCACCTCTTCGGCTGCACGTCCCTCGATAAATTTTTCGAACCCGCGCATCGACATAATATGGACGCGGGCCTCAGCCACGCCACCGCTCTCGTCCAGCCTGATGCCGATCCGTGCGTGGCCTTCGATTCTGGTCACCGGCTCAATAATTATCTCTCTGGCGGAAGCAGACGCTGATCCCGCAACCGTTTGGCGCATAAGGACCCTTTTCGGTTAAAATTTTCATTCAGCCTTTTGCACACAGCGCTTGGTCAACCTGCCGTGAGCTCCGGAAAACCGAAGCAAGGACAGCTTGTCCGCGAGGTTCTTCGTATCAATTCCATTGCTCACAAGCGCATTCAGAATGTCCATGATCTGATTGCCGTCTTTGCGCACAGGCCCGTAGCAACCCCTGCAAGGCACCCTCGCCTCTATGCAGCGCGGCGGCCCTCCATTCATTCCGGCGCACCCGGCCAGGGTGACGGGCCCCATGCATAAAATTCCCTGATCAAGCAGGCAGCGCATCTCGGCAATCGGCTTGTCAGGCTGGTACCTGGCGTTTTTAACAAATCTTCTAATCCTCTGCGCAGAACCTTTGCCCTCGCGCTTCGCCGGACATGAGTCGCAAACGCTCACCAGGGGCGCCTCCGGGGATTTGCCCTCCAGAATTGATTCCAGGGCCAAGGCAATGAAGTCGTGATGAGGCGGGCAACCCGCAAGGATGAAATCCACGGCAATCTTTTCGTCCAGTGCGAACGTTCGTTCGAGAAAGGGCGGAATTACCTGCGAAGGATCGGGCGCTGCGTCAGTGCCCTCAGCAGTCCGGTAATAACGCCGGAAAAGATCCTTGTCTTCGAAAATATTCATCATGGCCGGGATGCCGCCGTAGGCTGCGCAAGTTCCAAATGCCCAGATGGCATCGCATTGGCGGCGCATCTTTTCGGCAATACGCAACTGCTGCTCATTTCTGACGCCTCCGCTGATCAGTCCCAAGCGGGCTTTTGGAATATGGATTTCCCGTGAGCCCCCGCTGCTGTCGAAATACTTGTGGTCCATTAGAATCGGCATGTAAACGATGTCAAATCTGCCGAGCAGGCTCATGGACAATCCTCCTGCATTCAGGAGGGACATTTCGCACCCCGAGCAACCGCTCAGGGCCTCAGAGCACAGTGTTAGAGACATTGGACCAGCTCGCTTTTCGAGTGTTTCGAAGCGTCTTTGCGGTACATGGAAGGCCCGATGGCCCTCAGCACCTCGTCGATTTCCCGCACCAGACATGCGAAGCTTTCGGCTTCGGCTGAAGAACACCATACAAGCCTGAAACGTTCAGGCTCGATCCCCATGATGGAGAGAACCTCTTCGATAGCCACGGACCTAACTTTTGCCTTTTGATTGCCATCCTGGTAATAACACTCCCCGGGATGGCAACCCATCATCAAAACACCATCCGCACCACCCTCGAAGGCTTGCAGAACCAGGTTCGGATGTACCATCCCGGAGCACATAACGCGAATTATTCGTAAATTGGCGGGGTACTGGATACGTGCGGTGCCCGCAAGGTCCGCCGCCGCATAGGAACACCAGTTGCAAGTGAAGGCCAGTATCCTGGGTTCAAATCCTGGATGGATGTCCGGCAAGTTCAGTTCCTCCAATGTGAAAAAGATTGCTTCACGGTACCGAAGACGCAAAACATCGCGGAGCGGGGAGATTTGTCACCATCTGCAAATCCCTGCTGCCGCGGAAGCCGGCAGTTCATTCGAGCGCCGCCCTGACCTGTGCGGCAAGCTGGCTGTACGAAAAGCCCGTTACGCTGATTCCTTCCTTGGGGCATGTAGCCTGGCAGGCGCCGCAGCCTTTGCATTTGGCCGGCCGGACAACGAGCTTCGGCTTCCCGTTTTCATCATCACCTTCCGTCTTTTCCCGTTCAATATCCAGGGCCTCGTATGGACAAACGTCGACGCAAAGGGCGCAGCAATCGCACCTCAACTCATCGATCCCCGCCTTTACCTGATCGAGGTCCACCCACCGGCTCGAGAGCACCGTCACAGCGCGGGAAACCGCCGCCAGCGCCTGGGCGACGGACTCCTCGACCGGTTTGGGGTAATGCGCCATTCCGGCAACGAAAATACCGTCGGTTGCAAAATCGACCGGCCGGAGCTTTGCGTGCGCCTCCAGCAAAAAACCGTCCGTATTGACCGGAAGCTTATATATCCTTGCAATCTCCCTGGTGTCGGTATTCGGGATAATCGCAGTCGCAAGTGTGACCACATCCGCAGGAATGCCGAAGGGTTCATTGAGCACATGGTCCCATGCAATGACCTCGATTCTATCTTCGTTGACCACCACGTTGGGTTTATGGCGCTCGTCGTAGTTCATAAAAATGACTCCGAGTTCGCGGGCCCGGCGATAGAGATTCTCCTTGAGACCGTATGTCCTTATGTCCTGGATCGAATGCGTACAACAGACACGGGAGCAATAGTTTCGGTCAGGCTCTCTTGAACCGACGCACTGGATGAACACGAAATTGCGGCTTTTTTTTATCCGTTCGTCGCCTACCGCGTGCAACTTGTCAAATTCGAGTGTTGTGAAAATATTCTGCGAAAGGCCATAACCATATTCGGCGGGCTTAAAGGGCTGACCGCCCGTAGCCAATATGGTCACGCCGTGATCGACGGTTACGCTGCCCGTAGGCCTCTGGATCGTAGACTGGAATCGCCCGACATATCCTTCCGCGTTTATGACGGTCGATCTGAGGTGAACGGTTATGAGGTTATGCTCCCTCACCATGGAGGTGAGCATTTCCATGTAGGAAGGTATGTTTTCGCCTTTCCATGTCTTAAAGAGATGACACGCGATTCCACCCAGATGAGCGGCCTTTTCCACCAGATCCACAGGAAAACCCTGATCTGCTAGCGCCAGGGCCGCCGTCATGCCTGCCAGGCCGCCGCCGATTACCAGGGCTTTGGGAGTAATGCGCACCGAGACCGGCGGTACCGACTTCAACAGCGCCGCCTTCGCCACAGCCATCCGCACGAGGTCTTTTGCCTTGGCAGTAGCTTGCTCTGGTTGAGCCGCATGAACCCAGGCAAGCTGGTTGCGGATATTGGCCATCTCAAACAGGCATTCGTTAAGCCCTGATGCCCTGAGCGTTTCCCGAAAAAGCGATTCATGGGTCCGGGGTGTGCACGCGGCGACTACAACTCTGTTGAGATTTTCTTCCAGTATGTACTTGCGAATCAGTTCCTGCGAATCCTGGGAACAGGCAAAAAGGGCCTTTTCAACGAAGACGACGTTGTGAAGCGATTGAGCATAACGGGCCACATCGTGTACGTTTACAACCTCGGCAATGTTTGACCCGCAGTTGCACACAAACACACCAATCCGAGGCTCCTCGCCGGATACATTTCGCTCCGGCGGAAACTGCATCTGCCTGGACATGCTGTATCGTACGTCCGAGAGCCTGCTGGCTGCCGTTGTGGCTGCGGCTGAGGCTTGTACGACCGAAAGAGGAATATCCATCGGCCCCACAAACGCACCGCATGCGAAGATTCCAGGCCGCGATGTCGAAACAGGCGAAAAACAGGAGGTAGCCGCAAAGCCTTCGGGGGTCAGCTCAATTCCGGTCCTCTTTGCAAGGGCGGCCGCCTCGAAGGGCGGTTCAATTCCAACGGACAGGACAACCAGGTCGAAATTCTCATTTATTTGCTTGCCGTTGTCGGCAACGAAGCGAAGATTGATGTCGTCTTTGGAATCTCCAGGTTCGACCGCATGGATACGGCATCTTTGAAAACTGACCCCCCTCGCTTTTGCCCGGTCGAAGAAGCGCTCGAAATCTTTTCCATGTGTCCGCATGTCCATGTGAAATATAGTAACGCCTAGAAACCGGTTGTGATCCATTGCAAGTATCGCCTGTTTGATGGCGTACATACAGCAGACGGCCGAACAGTAGTCTCTGGAATGCTGATTGTGATCCCGGCTGCCGATGCACTGGAGGAAAGCCATTTTCGTCACCGGCTTGCCGTCTGAGGGACGCAACAGATGCCCGGCCGTCGGTCCGGCCACTGCCAGATAGCGTTCGAGCTCCATTGCCGTAATGACATTGGGAAATCTCCCGTACCCCCACGCCGGGAGTCCGGTGGGATCGAACGGGCGGTATCCGGGGGATAGAATTATGGACCCGACTTTTACCGAGATTGCCTTTTCAAGATCGTCAAACGCAATAGCTCCGCACGGACATACCTTTTCGCACTCCCTGCACCTGCCGCCCCTCATTGTGTTACAGGCCACCGGATCGATCTGATATTTAAGGGGAACCGCCTGAGGATACTTGACGAAAATCGCTTTCCGGGTATTTATCTTCTGGTTGAATTCGTCTTTTGTCTCGCGGGGACACCTCTCTGCGCATTTGCCGCATGCAATGCATTTGTCCACGTCCACATACCGTGGATGCTGGCGCAAATGCACGGTGAAATTCCCCTGGTCACCTTCGACGCGCTCAAGCTCGGTCATCGTCATCAGTTGGATATTCAAGTGCCGACCGCACTCGACCAGCTTGGGCGACAGAATTCACATTGCACAGTCGGTTGTCGGAAATGTTTTGTCCACCTGGGCCATAGCGCCGCCTATTGCGCCGGTCCGTTCTATCAGATAGACGTAGTATCCGCTGTTTGCCAGGTCCAGGGCGGTCTGAATCCCGGCAATGCCACCTCCTACGACCATTACACTTCCTATTATCTCTTCGAAATTAGCCATCAGGACTCCCGAGCAGTCCCGTCGTATGGGACGCTTCCCTGGTTCCCCGGCAACACAAGAGAATCAGCCACCAGTTGCCAGATGTATTTCACGCCAACCTTGAGATCGTACTCCCTGCAGAGGCTTTTCATTATCTGGTCACGGCAATTATGACAGGCGGTGATTACCAGCCCCGCCCCGGAAGCTTCGATCTGCCGCGACTTGAAACGGCCATGAAAAACCCGTTCCTCTTTGAAGGGCATCGCCCAGCTACCACCCCCCGCCCCGCAGCAGTAGTTTTCCGCCTCTGTCGGATAGATATCCACAAAACGCGGGGCGCATTTTTTTATGATCGTACGAGCCTCTTCGAAATAGCCGTGGCCGAACATCTTGAGGGACTTACGCCCGTAATGGCACGGATCGGTATAAGTGGTAAGCTTCCGGTGGCGCGAAGGATCGACCTGAATGCGCCCCTCGTTGAGATAACTCATCAGAAGATCGAAAATTGTCGTCACCTTGAAATTTTTCTTTTCTTCCTTAAACCAGCGCTCCAACCCGTACCGGGTGGCATAGTAAGCATGTCCTCAGTCGGGCAGCAGAAGCGTTTTACACTCCAGTGCGACCATGTTCCGGACTATGTGGCCGACAATTTCCTTAAGTGAATCATCATCGCCCGTAAAATGCGCCCAGTTTACCCCCTCCCAGTTTTGCGATGGAATTGTCCAGGATTCACCTGCAGCGTAAAAAATCTTCCACCAATATTTCATATCATCAGGCTCTGCGAAGGGTTCCTTGGAATTAACCGTCACGAGCAGGTTCGCCCCCTTTCTGTCAATGGGGGATGTAAAACCGGGATAACCCTCCTCGGCCATTTCCGCCGATAACTCCTCGACAATGGCGACGAAATCTCCCGTGGGAATGCCCAGGTTGTTTCCCCGGGACAGGCACATAAGAACGCCCTTGTGCAGTGGGCCGGGGACCTTTGACCTGTCGCGAAGACTCCTGATCCGATGAACCAGAGCGACTATTTCGATATTCTGCGGGCATGCCCTTTCACATTTGCCGCACATTGTGCACTTCCAGGGCCACTGCGAATCAAGGACGTCCTGCTCAAGACCGAGCACGGCCAAGCGCACCATCTTGCGGGGGTCCATGCCATCAATACCCGATATAGGACATGCGCCGGCGCAACTGCCGCAGGTCATGCAGGCGCTTCCCCGGGAAGGCTCATCGAACAGCTTGCTCAATGGATTTCCAAGCCGTCGCACGTTTAGTTCGTGCAACCCCATTTCCCGGCTCATTAGCCGCGCGCCGCGAACATACTTGAGCTTCAAGCCCGAGCGATCGATCCCGAATTCCTGGCAAATCCTGGCAAAATCGGCCTCGGAGACCAGGTAGCGTTTTCCGGACATGCAACGCGCCGGAAGCCTCCCGCTCATTATCCAGTTACGGATCGTGTTCCTGTGCACTCCGAGCTGATCGGCCAGTTGGCCAATTCGGATAACTATCACGACAACCCCTCTAAAAGAGACACCTGCAAGCAGCTATGCCCGCGCCACCCCCGGCCGCATCATCCCTTACGGCGGCGTGTGGCTGCAAAAGACGGCTCAGGTTTCCCCGATTTGGCGAAGCAGCCATTCGCAGGCTCCCGGAACAGCCGCTTTCACAGAATCCGAGAGACCCTGCCGGATTTTGTCCGGCATTCTCTCCGCCTGAACGGCCAATACCCGGATTTTTACCCCTGCCCCGTTTTGAAGATCATTCAGCAGGTTGATCGAAGGAAACATGTGCAGCGAGAAATCGTTCACCTTTTTTGGCGCGATCTGCGCGATCTCCATTTCGAATATTTCGCCGGGCCGCTTCCCCGATTCGAAAGCCGCGTCCACGATGAAGATAACTTTGGGCCTGTGGGCCATGAGCATGAGGTCGAAGAGAATCCCACGGATACCGGCGCCAACATCGAAGACCGCTACATCAGGCGGGAGATCGAAATTTGCCGACAAATGGTCGATTACAGCAGGACCAAAGCCGTCGTCCCCGATGAGAATATTTCCGCAGCCAAATATTAGAACAGGTTTGGTAAAAAGGTCTTGAATTGTCCCTGTGTGATTTCCGATCTTAGATCCTCCGTCCACCAAACTTGCACATGTGCACAATGTGCATTTTCTGTCAAATATGCCGCAACCGGGAAAGAGTCAACTTTTTTCTTTCACAAATGCCTGATAAATGGAAAGATATTGGTATTTCGGCAGCTTGCAACAGATGGAAAGAGGGAATACGAAGTCTTTTTGCGTCTTGGAAAAAGCGACCGGTTGTGCAAAAAAGGACTATTTTCGATCGTTCAAGGTTGAGCCGATTACAATGAATGGAACAGGCTTGGATTGTTTTCACGTTGTCCGCGAAACTACCGACAAATATTTGACAGTAAAGCCATTCTCCGCCGCCCTGCCAGCCTTCAGTCTAAGTCGTTGATTATCTTTCTGTATATTTTCCTTCGCGCAAAGCAAAAAATATGATCTCGATTTTGAGTTTTTTTTGACGCTCACTTTCAGGAGGATATTCAAATAGTAAGCAATAATTACGTGTCTGTTTCCTTCCATTTGTGAACAATTCACAACTTTTTTCCGAGTAATTCTTTTTTTCGTCACAAAACTGTAAAGAAAATTCATCAAGACCCCGATTTAGCTAGTTGTATCAAGGTGGGAATATTTTCCGCCTATCAAAAATCACACTGGACGGGAAGGAGCCCTCCTGCAGGAGATGCTGTTTTGACTATGCCGGACAACGCGAAAAAAAGAGTCCTGTTAAACATTCCGCAGAGAAAAGCGCTTCGTGCGGCCATATTCATGGTTGTAATGGCTTTGATATCGCTGTCGATGCCTTTATCGCTGAATGCCGGCACCAGCATTGTCATAACCGATGTCAACGCCGAGAGCACCTGTTCTGCCACGCTGACCATCAATACGGCTTCCATCAGTTTTCCCAATGCAGATCCCGGCGTTGTGCCAACGGTTCCTGCGAACGAAAACCCGGTGGGTGTAACCGCCAGCGTCCAAATCGAGGACGGGAGTACGGCCACATTGACAGCAACTGCCGCAGGGGACCTGGTTTCAGGCAGCGACACAATCGCGATCAACAGCGTAAGGTGGATCGTTACGGGAAGTCCGGGCAACACCGGCGGTCTAGTTGCGGGCACTATGAGCAAAAGCGCCCCGGTGCTTGCTGGAAGCTGGACGCAGTCGGGGACATACACCGGCAGCTTTTTATTTTATTTGGCCAACAGTTGGTCATATGCAACAGGCACTTATTCTCAGACCGTGACCTATACCGTCACGGCGCCATAACAATGCCGGCGCACGAGAGGATATCCGCCGATCGGAGATGCTTAAACGACCTTGATAAGGAAAGGAGGGCAGATCTCGGCAACCTTAATCCAGTTTGAATGAATTTTGCAACATTTTGGACAATTGACACACTAACCTGAAAAAATTATCCATGGAGGGAAGGAAATGAAACGCAAAATAGCTCTTTTGGCAATTGTGGCGCTCACTTTGACCTTTATGGGCGCAGGCTTCGCTGAAGCTGGCACCACAGCCAATGTGTCCATCAGTGCAACGGTCAGTTCATCCGCAACATTAACTTTGGCCAACACCACTATTACTTTTGCAAATCAAACTCCCCCTACAGCCATGACCGCAACTGAGAATGGCTCGGCTGTGACTGCAACTTTCAGGACCGCATCGACCGCCCCGGGCACTCTCACAGTTGTGGCAGCCGGTGATTTAACGGACGCCAACTCTGATATCATCGCTATTACGAATCTTACTTCGACCGCGACCAACGGAACAGGCACTTTCTTCAGTGCCGGTCCGGTCACATGGAGCAAGACCGGTGCTGGCGCAACGGTGGGGACAGGACCATCCGGTACTTATGCAGGAACGTTCAGTTGGCAACTGGCAAACAGTTGGGCTTATGCGACCGGCGCCTATGCCACAACAGCTATCTATACCCTTACCGCGCCGTAACAGCTCGACATGACGCGGCAAAGGACAATTTCATCGGTTGCAATCGCAGCGGGGTTGGCCCTGAGTCTGATCTT
Source organism: Syntrophobacteraceae bacterium (assembly GCA_049520315.1). GTDB lineage: Bacteria > Desulfobacterota > Syntrophobacteria > Syntrophobacterales > Syntrophobacteraceae > SbD1. The sequence goes on along the minus strand of JBEKPW010000016.1, from coordinate 70,376 downwards.
GGGGCCGCCCACCCTTAAAGCCGCCGGCCCGCCTGGAGTTCAACTCTTCGTTGCACCCGCTACGATGAGCTTCCGGATGGGACCACCCCCTTCCACAGCTACCTGCGAGGTCACTATACGGGTAGTAGCCGCCGGACGCGCCCCGTGGCGTTTAACAATACAGGCGATGGGCCCGCTTCAATCCCCGAAAGGGTCTCAGATCCCGGCTTCCAGGGTGACCTGGAAGGGCAGCCCCGGGCCTGTTTTTTTTGATGGTACGCTAAGCGACAGGCATCCACAGATGCTGGGCAGGGGACAAGGGTCCAAAGTTGGAGTGGTACGGTTCTTGCTAACAAACAGCTGGGACTTGGCCCCAGGCCAGTTTAACCAAAAATTCATCTTTAATTTGAGTTCGCCATGAAAAACATACGATATGCAGTTGTGTTGATATCCCTTGCTATTTGCCTGCTGGGAGCAATTCCGGCTAAGGCGCAAATGAGCATTATGGTAAGCCCTATACGTGTGGATCATAAGGTGAAGGCCGGAACAAACGAGACCAACATCATCGAGATTCGCAATGAAGCGAGCGAACCTACCAGGATAGCGGTTCACGCAGAAGACTGGACGATGGACCGGAAGGGCAATTTGAGTTTCTCCCCGGCCGGGGGCGATCCCAGCTCATGCGCCAACTGGCTTCAGCTAAACCCCACGGATTTTCGCCTGGACCCCGGCCAGACCCGCCAGGTCCGTTATTCATTGACTGTACCCGCCGATGCCAGGGATGGAGGCTATCGGGCCGCCATAGCACTGACCGGCATGCCTCTGCCGGAAGAGGGTATCGCCAAAAAGAAAGTGACTCTTAATGGACGTATCGTCGTAATGGCTTACGCGGTTGTGGGCAGCCCGGAAATCAGGGCCCGATTTGAGGATTTCCAGGTCACGGCAGTGAATAAGGGAATATCGTTCAAACTGACGCTCGCCAACCAGGGCGACGTTCATTTTCGAATAAATAAGAGCTTTATCACCCTCAAGAATTCAAAGGGGGAAGAAGTGGGCAGGGTGGAGGTGCCGGATATTCCGGTGCTGCCGGGGGCCACCCGCGAACTCGAGTTTAAGAAGGAGGACCTGGCTTTACCCAAAGGGAGCTATCTGGCCGAAGCGGTCCTAGACGTTGGGAAAGAGGATTTCCTTGGCAGAAAGAATTCCTTCTCGGTCGGCCGTTAGTTAAGCGTGTATTTTCCAGTTGGTGAAGTCCCCCGCCGGTCTCCCTGTTTTCAGGATGCTTATGCAATTCCGGTTCGGGGTCATCACCCTTTTTTTTGCCATCCGACTCGTTCTGGCGGCGCCAGACGCCGTCCTGGCTATTGACCAGGGCGGAGTCGAGACCGGGGTAATCTATGACGCCCAGCAGTTTCGCACCTCGGGGGAACAGTTTTTCCTTTCCGACCTTGTGGGGTTTGCGGATTTCCACCAAAATATCACCAACTATGGAGTGTTGGAAGGACGCTTTGCCTGGTCCGACTCGGAACAACACGATGGACCGGGGTCGCTTTTAAAAAATGAGCAGACATACGAACGGCTGAGCTTCAAGGACTTTCATTGGGGCAGCTCGGTCCTGCAGGCTTCAGTAGGAGATCAGAGTTACCAGATAGGCAACCTCCCTGTACACTTCACCAACACATTTTATCCAGCTTTCTATTTTCGAGGACTCAGCCTGGGGGTTAGCAACCCCTATCTGCAAATGGAGGTGCTGGGAGGGGGGATGACCGTCTCCAGGGGGATGCTGGGCGAAACCTTCCAGGAAAACGGCGAAGATCTGTATGGAGTGGCCGCCCGCTCTCGGCCCTGGGAAAGACTGACCCTGGAAGGCGATTTTTTTCAGACTCAAAATGAGAAGGATTATCAAGGGAACCTGCTCACCAGGTCCAACGATGTTTACCGGGCTGCGGCCGAACTGCGGACCTGGTCGAAGCTTTATTTTCTCGGGGAGTTCATGCAGAGTTTTTCAGAGGACCCCGACCGGACGAAGGAAGAAGACGTCGCATACCGCGCAGGCGCCATCTGGCGCGGGGACCGCTTGAACCTGGAAGGCAACTACCACTACCAAGGCCCGGACTTTCACCTGCTCGGTCCCATATATCAGACAGACCAGAATGTTAAAGGCTTTTTTGCGGCAGGCGATTATAACCCCTGGCGTTTTCTCGGGATTTCCGGCAGTCTCGATTCGTCCCAAAACAACCTGGTCGTAGACCCCACAAAAAGCATAAATGAAAGCGAGTCCCGCTCCTTTGGACTGCGTTTTTACCGCCCCCCATGGCCGACTCTTTACTGGCGGTATTATTCCGGGGACATTGCCACACGAGGAGACTTCCCCGTAGCGATGCACGGGCAGACCCAGGGTGACTACGTCGAGGTGAGCAAGCCGTTTGCGTTCCTGGACGCCTATCTGCGGTACGAGTATTTTCAATACGACGACCAGGTCAAGACGGGGGACAGTTACACGAAGAACAGTCCTCTGCTGGGTATCAGGGCTACGCACAATAAATTTACCGTGTATACGGAAGCCGAATACGATCAGTTCTCCCCGGCGAGCCAGGGACAGGGCTCCGACGGGATCTATGTCAAATCCGGCGGAAGTTACCAATATTCCAAAAACCTCTTCCTCTATGGCGAATTGAACTACCGGCCCGATGGTGAGCACTATGGCGGACAAGTTGGCATCGATTGGAAGCTTCCCCACGGTTTCTCGCTAAGGGCCTACGGCCAGGGGCAAACAGGCAAAACCGGGGTCGGAGACTTCATCAACGACTACTCCAGCAATCAGGTTAGCATCCGCCTCACCAAAACCTTTTCCTGGGGGGAAAAGACGGCCTCGGCGGGCATGAAATCCGGACAGGAGTGGATGGGGACCGGGAGTATCGAGGGCTGGGTGTTTGACGACAAGAACCTGAACGGCGCCCTTGACGGGGACGAAAAGGGAGTTGAGGGAGTAAAGGTCAAACTGGAAGACGGAAGCACCGTAGTCACGGATAAAGAGGGCCACTACTCCTTTCCTTCGGTAGGGGCCGGCAAACACGTCGTCATTCTTGACGCCGAGCGGATTCCTGCTGCATACACATTTATCGGGGCGGAAACCACCACCGTCGAGGTCAAGCACCGGACGAGCGCCAGGGTGGACTTTCCTTTTATACTTGGGGCAAACCTCCGTGGCCGGGTCCTGGCGGCCCCGAAAGATGGAGAAAAAGCAGAAGCCGCAACGGGGGTCCCGGACGTTTTGGTGGTTCTCAAACCCGGGGATATGAACACCTATACAGACAGCAACGGTAATTTCTTATTCCAAGGCATTATACCCAAACAGTACGAAATAAGCCTTGCGCCCGATACTTTGCCGGAACGCGCCGAGGTGCTTGCACCCCAAACCCTTACGGTCAAGCTCACACCGGGAGACAAAACGGACGGCCTGCAGTTCACGATTCATGTCAAGGAGCGGCGGGTCATTTTTGAAGGGACCTAACAGCGTGCAGCCGCTGTATAGCCGTTGCCTGCACCTCCCCAACCGAAATAATCATACCTATGAAATAATCACCACTACTTATTATCTACCCCAGCGCATTTTCATTAGAAAATATATAAAAGCGTAGACATTTTACCCAATTCGCACCCCTTAAAATCCCCCTTGTCCTCGCCCATACTTACTATATCTTAAGGTCAACACTTTAACTGGTGTCCATCCGGAAACCCGGATGAACGTGAAAGGAGGCATTTTTCGTCCTGGCAAGGAAATCGAGGGGTTGCGCGGAGGCGTACCTATGTACGCCGCACAAGAAACCCCGAAGATTGACACAGCAAGGGCGGAAAAGGACCCTTTCCGGACGGAAACTAACTGAAAGCCCTTTTGTCATCTAATCCGAGTTGGCAGGCCCATGAGTGCTTCGACGTGGAAAGATATGAAGTGCAAACTCGCTATCCTGACGATTTTCATGCTCATTCTGAGATATACGGGCCCGGCTTCCGTTGAAGCTGCCACCAGCACCGCCCACGTGACCGTGAGTGTTACAATCGGGCCCTCCTCACAATTGACTCTTAATGAAAATTCCAACGATCCAAATATAAAATCCGCCGGGAATCGCCGCGTTTCCGCCGCGCAGGACAGCGCCGGGGCGATTGCAAACGTCAGGACCGGCACGGCGCCTGCGATTCTCACGGTTGCGGCAATCGATGATTGGATCACCGGCACGGACGCCGATCCAGCGGCCGCTGCTACGGCGACGGTAAAGGACGCGAGTGGTAATTTGTTTCTTGCCGCTCCGGCCGCTCGAAATGACACTGCCCCCCCCGCTGCTGAGGGCCAGGGATGTTCGGCGTCTTATTCGGAGACGTTTAACTGGTATCTTGAGAAAAGTTGGAGTTGCAACACCGGAAAGCGCACCGTTACGGTAATCTATACCCTTACTTCGCCATAACCCCGCTCGACAACTGCGATATGGATCGCGCTATAACGGATATCTGAAGTGCAGGTGTGAAAGAGGGTCGCAAAATACCCTGAGGAACGCATGGTTTCGAGATGTTGGGGGTCATCTTCTTCGTTGAGGACCCAATGGTCCATAAACCGCTTGCCAACCAATGACCTTTTTAGCGCCGCCGTGGAAGGCGGCGCTAACGCCGGAAGGTCTTATTTTGAGTTCAAATTCAACCCTAACGCCGCCGCTTCGGCTCTTATAGGGGTAGACCCAACAGTCGTGTCACCAGGGGCCATTTGGATTATTTGAGCAGCAGACGGGTATTCATGTCAAGTTCGAAGCGGCCATACGGGTTGACATGATCCCAAATGAGTGGCGTCAGGGCGCTCAGATCTCTGATGGTGAGCTTTCCCTCCCAATGCGGTTGTGCGAGCACTTGTTGAAGCATCAGAGTATTGATATAGACCATGCAATTCTGCAACAGATGTAATGCCAGCATGCTCACCTCGTGATCCTCGCGGCGGTTGCTAGCAAACTCACCGCGGCGAGCGAAAAAGACGAAGTCGTTAGCTCCATTCCATTGCTCGATGACATTGAGTCCCTCTTGGATTTCACGGCGCATGGCTTCGCTGTAGAGGTATCGGCACAGGAAGATCGTCTTGATCGCCTTGCCAAGCTCGGCGAATGCCTTGTAAGTAGGGTGCTGAACATTGTTTCGGGTAAAACGGCGCAGGATCGCTTCGGTCTCAGCCGTGCCGAGGCGCAATGCCGTTGTGTACTTGACCATCTGGTCGTACTGCTGGCGGATTAATTCCCAATTGATCGGTCTGGTCAGTACCAACTGCAGGTGCTTGTAGGTATCTGGTTGTCCGGTATCAGGCCGATACAGCTTCTGAGAATGGATCGCCTTCAGCCGTGGCATGAGCTGAAAACCAAGGAGACGACAGAACGCAAAGGCAACCGTGCTCTGACCGTGAGAATCAACGTATTGTCGATCAACCTCCATTTCGGTGCAGTGGCGAATCACACCCTCGATCATCGACGCAACCTCAGAGGATGATGGCGATTTGAGTTGGGAATGAATGCACAACGATTTTCGTTCTACATGCCAGTAGATCATGATACCGCGGCCTCCATAGCGAACGTGCCACTGCGTCGTCAGATTCTGATCCCAGGAGCTGAAGTGCTTGGAATCGGACGCGCAGGCTGTCGTGCCGTTGCCCCAGATTACTGGGTCGCGGGTATGCAGCGTGCCGTTGGTCACGATGGCGATGGCCCGACGTAGCGCATCGAGACCGACATATCGGTGCCGCACATAGGCCAGATCCTTGTGGGTCATGCCTGACTGGTGGCCGGCCATGCGTTGAAGCCCGGCATTGGTGCCGAGGCCATGGAGGCAGAGCAACAGACGGGGCTGAAGGACAGAGCGATCCAATGTCTCGTAAGCCGTCGGACTCTTCAGCGCATCGGTAAAGTTAAGGCGCAGATCGGCCTCCTTGACCATATCAAGCAAGCTCGTCATCGGCCAGGTGGCGGTGGTCTCATTTTTGAGCGCGTTCAGATTGGGCGGCTCCGGCTGAGCATCGAGCGGCGTCAAAGCTATCCAGCCACCGCGCTTTTTGCTGATCCGAACATAAGGATTGTTAGGCAGGCCATTATCAAGAGTCTGGAGTGCCTCACGCATCTCGGCCTGTAGATCGGCGATGAAGCATTCAGAATCAAGCGGCAAATTTAGCGCCTCATAATAGGGCGTGCGCTGAGCTTCGAAGTCCGCAGGCAAGTCTTCATCTGGGTTGTGCCGGGAAGATGGTTCTCACCATCTTTGCAGGCATTGCCGAGTTTGAGCGAGATCTTATCCGGGACCGGACATCAACCGGCCGGACCGCGGCGAAAAAACGCGGCGTTCGATTTGGCCGACCTTTAAAGCTCAACCCTGAACAAAAGGACCTGGCCGCCCATCTTTTTGAGGAAGGCAAATCAGCCAAGCAGATTGCCAAAACTTTCAATGTCCACCCGGCAACTATTTATCGTCTCGGATCAAAGGATGTATAAACCAGTATATTCGTATAGGATGTTTTCATTGGCCCTTGTTAGGGTCCTACAAAGTAAGATGGCGCCCTGGGTGCCCATGAAGGTTCTATCCTTGGTTCTGGTTCCAAACCGAAGCGCCAGAATGGCCCCAGAATCGATTTTTTCAAGTTGGGCAGTATGATTCATCGCCTTACCCCCCACGTCTTCTAAGCTGCTACGGAAAGAAATAGGGATTTCCCCTTGAGTACATCTTTGTTTACACTGTTTCAATGAGAAAAAAAAATCTTAGATTCAACATCTTACCCGAAAAGTTCCGGTTCGTTTTTAAAAACGGAATTTTTATTAGGCGAAAAACGCAGTTATGTTTTCATTGTTTTCTTTGGCCCAAAGATGAGAATTGCAAATATGATCTGCACATAGAAACATTCTGGACGGCTCACCGCACAACGCCATATAGGATAGCTGTACTTAAGCTGGCTTCCTTATCCTGAACAGTGTGTCAACCTTACCGCCGGATGGATTAGAACACTATGCCGGCCAGCGTTTTCAGAAGTTCTTCCAGTGGCATCATGGTGAGTGTCAGCGGTACTACCGGAGCGAGTGTAGCAGCCATAAGATAGAGAATGTTCTCTTTCGTGAAAGGCGCGATGCGCATGGTCCGAACCACTTCGAAGCTATTTCCCAGATCGGCGAGGGATTGGATGTCGCCACTGCCTATGAACGGCTCATCCGGAGGCGCACCGCCTCGCAGCCATTTGTCATCGAACTGGCGCACGTAACGCTCCGCCAGCGTCCCATATTCGCGAAGGCCTGTCCGTTTGGTCTGGGCAAGTTGAGGCGCAAACACGAGCAGTGGGCCGAGAACCAGGCAAAGGATAAAGAGGACCATGGCGGCAATCTCGCCTTTGTAGTGAAGCAGTGAGGCCCCGAGGAAGAAAATGCGATTGGCGAGAAGCCCGGAAAGTAGCGTGCCGTGCGCCAGCGCAAGCAGAGTGAAGGCGTAAATCGTGTTGAGGAGAAACCCCAACCCGCCGATGCGATCCGGATGCGTTGGAACCAGGCTTAACTCGATGAGTGACACCTGCCAGAGAAAGCGCATCCAGATAAATATTCGAAAATACCAGCGGCATAGCAGGAACTGGAAAATCGGCAGGCTCACATAGCCATACCACATGCCGGCAAACGAGAGTTTCGAGCCCCCGACGGACGGTGTTGCGTACCATGTGACCGTGTCGAGTCCAACGTAGTGACGCCAGACGATCTGTACGCCAACGCCATACACAAAAGCGATCAGCACTATCTCGATGAGCACAGAGTTGCGCAGCCGAAGTATGGACGCGATCGCGGCATCGAAGCGCGCCATGGCGCTTTCGGGAATCAACCGGCGCTCCAGAAATCCCTTCAACACGAAACGCATGCGCCGGTGTACCACAAGTTCAGCAGCGATCAACAGAGGCATCGCCACCAGGAAGCGTACGTGAACTTCCACGTCCAGCAGGAAAGGCATGGCCGCACTTCCGCCCAATGCCTTTCCTTCCATTGCCGAGAGCACCAGGAGAGGCAGCCATGCAAGCAGTGAGATGACGATGACGCGTTGGCGCGCCAGCGTTAGCGAACTGTTGGACAGGTGCGCCCGGCACAGAAGTTGGAAGAGCGGCCCGCCAAGGACCAGTGAGAAGTCTTGCTGATCAGGGGAACCGAAAGCACCACTGGACTTTGATGTATGGGATTTCATTTGCTGTTTCTCCTTGCGGGGGTTTAGCCCGCTTTCCAACAGGTGCGTGAAGGGTCCGGACGGAATCAGCAGGAACATTCTGCCGTGGTGAACCGAGATCTGTTCTTCCTTGGATCAAAAGCGCCGGGCAAAACCGATAAAGGCGCTAAGGTCGTCAGCATCAGGCGTTACGCCTATATTGGCTCCAATGTCAAAGACCAGGTTCTTATTGACCTTGTATAGGAGCCCCATATCCACCGACGCCACCCACGGCGAACCGTTATCGAAGCTGTTGTTGCTGGCGATCTCGAGAAAGCCTTCAAGCTTTTCGATGAAAAGTCGGTGACTTACCGTAATAGAGTTTGTCCACTCCAGGTGGTGGCCTTCCCCCGAGGCGTTGTTTATGGCGTCGAACTCGGTCATCATCCCGATCGTGAAATCGTGCGGGGCCTCCAAAGCAAACGGTACGATCAAGCCCCCCGTGAATTTGTTGTTTCCTTCCCCCACTCGGTTGGTGGGCAGGCCAATCCAAGGCAACAAGGCCATCGCAGTGTCTCCTTTGTCGTTTCCCCACAGGTTTGTCTTGGCCCTGATCCGGGTGTCTCCAAATCCGGATTGCTCCTCATGCATGTCAATCCCGGTTTTGAATTTCTGCCAGGCAAAAGGCTGGAACACGAGTTGAAGCTCCATATTGTTCAGTACACCGACTCTGAAGTTGGTTTCCCCAACAACGATTTGGTGCTGTGGCCGGTCTGGGTCAGGAACCCCGATAGGGTTGCAGGTATAATTTAAGATAGCCGTCTCAACGGCAAAATGGCCGGCGTCGACGGTATGCGGGCCCTCGGTCACATCAGGCCTGTCCGGCTGGTACTCGCGCATCTGTTCGACAGGGGTAGGATTGAAAAGCGTATAATCGCTCTTGTCCGCGACCGATCTTATCTCCTCCGCCGATAAAACCGGAAAGGAGAATAGAAGGTATGGGCAAAAAAGCAGGAGGGTCGAAATAACAAGCAGTGGAAGAAGCGCCACATTACCTTTCCTTTGTGAGAGAGACATTCCTTTCCCCTATTGCGTCACATCCCTTAGTTGGAGAGATCCAGAAGTAAAGGTTTCGACGATTCCAGAAAAGGCGGAGTCTTTTTCCACGGATAACCATTCCGGGCAAGATCATGGCCGTATTCGAACAGCGCCTTCATATAGACGTTATCGAAGTCTTCTTTGTGCACGGTCTTGAATTCTGGTCCGATGAAGGCAAGGTTGAAATCTACGCCGTCCCTTTTAGCCACCAGATATATTCTAAAAAGGTCGCCCACACCCTGCGAGTGAATGAGGGAGGATATGGACCGACCGGCGATGCTTAGCAAACGGCGATCTACAGTGGCCCATTCCGGATCGAGGCGACCATTACGAATGACGTAGAGATTCCTTTTACGGATGTCGGTCTTGATATTCTGGCTGCGTGCGAGATTGAAGAGCGAGGGAGGGTATACAAAAACCTGTGCGGTTGCCCCTCCATCCACGTGCATTTCCTGGAAGTGTTTCCCATTGATCTCGACTGGAATCATGACCGGAGGAAATACTCCGGGAATGGCTGCCGATGCCAGCAGGATACTGTCAAATAAGTCAACAGCTCTGGGGTCTTTGCTGGAAGCAATCGCCCCCATATTCCATATTACAGGCCGGCGGGCATCGAGATTGGTCGTGCCGATGAGCAGAATTCGCCCTTTCTCGTATTCTGCCGCGATTTCATTTAACATGTCGCGGTTTACAAGTTTTCTCACCAGATTCCAGAGCGGCTTATTGTCGCTCAAAGCATCGCTTGTTATCGCAGATAAAATGTTTCTGGTCACGTAGATGTCTTTTGGACCGACGCCGGTATAAAATTCCTTTAGAAGGTTGTCATAATGAGGACCTAGAAATGCGAAAGGAGCAATCAACGCGCCGGTGCTGATACCTGTGACCAATTTGAATTGAGGCCGGGTCCCGGATTGAGTCCACCCCACCAGCAGACCTGCTCCGAATGCGCCGTCGTCTCCTCCACCAGATAAAGCGAGGAAGTTCGCAGGCGGCATCTCCCCAGCATGTCCTGATTTGGCCAGAAAAGCTTTTTCGCGATCGAGCGCGGCCATAACTTCGTTCAGATACGGTGACAGGTCGTCATCCACAAAAAAGCGGGCGTTCGGAATTCCCAATACATCAGCACGAGTCGTACAGTCCGCGGGAACTGCCGGAAGCCGTTGGAGAGAGGCGCAACCCTGCAAGACGCCCAGCAGGACCGACACAAACATTAAAAAAGGTACAGTCTTCGCCTTCATACTAGTCCTTCCTTTACAGGCTGGTTGCAGGCTCCGGGGCATTAGATATGCTCCCACCAGGAACGGAACCAAGTTATTGGCAAGATCGAATCGGCGCGACGTAACTTCCCTTGGGGGTTGCATGGCTTCCGCGAGTGCCGGGGGCAACTGATAACCACACTGGCCGGCGTGGTTCCGTAGGGTAATTGGAGGCGTTGCCTTAGTCACAGTCCGAGCCATTTCAGACCTCCTAGCGTGAGTCTTGCAGGTCTTCGAACATCAGAAAACAAATCCCACCTTGAACCATACGTAGTCGCCTTTGAGAGTGTACTGGGTATCCGTTTGAGGCAACCACTTCACCTCGGCCACAAGGGTATGGCCGCAAATGGGGGGCGAGATGTAGGAGAGCACTGGCCCAATGCCGATCATTTCAGTTTCGAAAGGGCCAAGCCTCGCGCCGGAGCCGCTGTCGGCGTAAACTGCTTCCAGTAGAATGCATTGGCGCCGATCCCGATGATACCGCACCCGAACAAAGGCAGATGTTCGGCAACGGTTGCATCTATGTGGAACACCTCGCCGCTTTGATAGTCGGTTGCGCCGTTCTCCGTATTGAAATCGAAACCTGCGGTGCTGCTGATTTCGAGTCCGATCTTCTTGCTTATCCAACTGAACGACGCTAAGGGTTCAAAAGTCCAGTAATTAAGGCCCACATTAGCCAGCCGACCGGTATTGTATGCGCCGGTAGGGGCGTAAATATTAAGTTGCGTACCCCATTTGAAATCGCCGCAGGTCCAGTTGAGCCAGAAGGGAATCAGTATCGTGTCACCGATACCGTCAGCCGAGTCGCTTCGAGTGAAGGTCCCAAGCCGCCGGGTGGTAACGGCGCCTGTCACATCCACCCAGATATAAGGGACGATTACACCGGCCGCAAACTTGCCGCCGAGAATACCGTAGGGCGTCGTGTAGGCTGCGCCTACCATTTCCGCGTTACTGGTGGCTTTTAAGTTAGCCGCAATAAGGCCGCCAAATTCCAATTGTTTGCCGCCCCGGCACTGCCGTTATAGTAGTTGTACCAATTCATAAGCGCTAATCCGGATGGCGGAGCCATGTCGCCGAAATCGGCCAAGGCACCTGGGGCGTAATGTCCGATGCCGCACTCTGCGGCATAGACACTCGAAGGCTTAACGAGAAAAACGCAGAACGCGAAAACTACGATGACGAAAATCAACAGTTTCTTCATGGCTAAATTCTCCTGCCTCAATTGGCTTGCCCTTCTTAAGATTGCTCAGCATGGCAAATCCAGGACATCATTCTACTCCGAGTAATTAGACTTGCCTTCGTGGTTGACACTTCTTGGCACTGTCTGCTGATTCCCCTTCGGGGCTTACTGCTTGCCGCTCGAAATTTCTTAAAGGAGCATTTCGGCATCCTTAAACCCTGGATACGTCTTCACAATTTCTTTCAATCTTTTTATAGCCTCATCCCTGTCGCCTTTTTGGTTTAAATAAAAGGCAAAAGTGAATCCGTATTTTGGCTCCTCAGGCCTGAGTTCCGTAGCCTTTCTGCACCAGCTCACCGCCTCGCTGATGCGGTCCTTTGACGTAATAATACAGAGATTATAGGCGGCCTGGGCCATTTGGGGATCGGTCTTGATGGCCTTCCTGAGATACGTCTCAGCCTGCTTGAGATCATTCTCCTCGGCTTTGAGCAGGCCCATGTTGAAGTTTGCCGCAGCGTTGTCAGGGGACACATTTAAAGCCTTCTTTAAAGATTCGTCTGCTTTCTTGCTTTCTCCCATGCGCGCATAGGCCATCGATTCGTTGACCATGGCCAGGACAGCCCGAGGTTCCAGCGTCAGCGCGGTGTCATACGAAGCAACGGCCTGCTTGAAGTCCCGGCGGTCCAGGTAATAGTTCCCCAGATTGTAATGAGAAGCCCACTGGTCCGAGCGGGAGAGGATCGAGGCGAGGTACTCCTCGTTTGCTGCTGCGACGGTTTTCTTGTGCTCATCAACCAGGGGCAGGTTCTGATATCCCGCAAGGGACGAGGCGGCCCGGACGCGAACCAGGCGGTACTCATCCCCCGTCGCTTCTATAAGGGCTTGGACAGCTTCTTGGGTGGGGACGCTCTGAAGGGCTGTCGCCGCTGCGGAGCGCACCAGGGGCGATGGGTCCCTGACGGCTTCGATCAGTACCGGAACGACTCGCGGGTCCCTGGAAGACGGGACCATGCGGATGAGCGACGTAGCAAAGATCTCGTCTCGATCCTTGCTGGTAATGTAGTCAAGCATCGCAGGCAGTTGCTGCCAGTCCCGCTTGCGGGCCCCATCGATGAGGGCCGCCCGTTTAAGCACCGGCGCCTGATAGTCCCGTGTGTGCCACTCGCGGACGTATCTGACTGCCCAGGCAGCCTCCTTATCGGTATGGCAGAGATTGCAGGCATTGGGGGACTTGTAGTCGATGCTGGCCGAGGGTGTTGGCGGCAGCATCGAGTGGTCGGTCCGGTTCATCCGGGCAAAGGAGGTCATGGGCATGTGGCAAGAGATGCACTTGTTCCCGTTGCTCCCCTGCTGGTGGTGAGAGTGTGCCGTTGCGTTCTGCACATTATTTTCGTGGCAGGGCATGCAGGCGTCGTTTGCCTTTTCCTCGGCATTGAACCGGTAGCGGCCGCTCGATGTGTGGCAGGCCACGCAATGGAGCTTCCCGGCCTTCGCGCATGGGCTCATCATCCATGAGGTGTAAGTGTAGTTCTCCCCCAGGTCGCGTCCGTCCGGGTAGAAGTCGGGGTCCTCCAGGGTCGTGAGATCGAAGTGGTCGAAAAACCGGTCCCCCGGCGCAAAAGTGGAGGTAACCGGTGAAATCTTCGCGTGGCAGATCGAGCATGCCGCGTTTTTTTGCTCGGGGGTGAAGTTCTTCCAACTGACGATCTTGACGGCTTTGGGCTTTTGTTCTTTGGGGGCTTCCCGGAGGACGCGATTGTGCTCTGCCGACGGACCGTGGCAAGCCTCGCAGTTGATTCCAGGTTCGGCCCATGTGGTCCTGTACGCGTCGGTCTCGAGATCGTAGTTCGTCGTGAGCTGGCTCACGTGGCAGCCGTAGCAGGAGGTGTTGAAAGTGTACGCCGGATCTTTCCAGTCGACCTGCTGCCCCGCTTCCCCTCCAGGGAAGTGGCGGACACCGCTGCCAGCGGTGTCGAACCACTCCTTCTTTTGGACATCGTAGGCGATGGGAAGGGTCTGCAGCCGCCCCCTCCCCAACGGTGTCAGGAAATAGTAGACATTCTTGCCGCCAAGGGCTTGCTCGATCCGGTATTTCTTCTCTCCGCCTGGCCCCCGCTCGCACACCGAGCCGGTCAAGCCTGAAATGTCCACACGGTAGGAAAACTTCCCTATCTTGATCTCGGCTGATTGAGGCCTAAGGCTCTTTTGAGCGAATCCGGCCGTGTACGGCTGCATCGCCAAACCGTGCATGGAGGTGGACCAAAGTTGGTAAAACTTCTCGTGGCACTCCTTGCAGCTCTGTGAGCCTGCATAGCCGCTGGTTGGCTCCTCTTTAGCGATGGTCTCTGCTGACCAGACAAGGACCGCTACAATAAGAAGCGCCAATATGGACCTTTTCCTTGTCATAATGCTGTGCCTCGGTACATTTAGACGCAATCGCCCATTGGTAGGCAACGACCAAAGCCGAAAGAATAAATCCAGGGTCGCCGATATCCATAGTCGTTCATCATGGTTTAATCAGACAACGCTTTCTTAAGAGCGGCTTCAGAGCGGAGCTTGTTCTCCTCCACTTTGTCTGCCTCCTTAATTTCCTTCAAGTCAATGGTGACTTTGTCGATCGTGCCGGTGAATTCATAGGGCACCGGGACCCCATAGTCCTCTACAACAGGTGTCTCGCCGTCTTCACCCACGTCTGCCCCTTCATCAGCCGAGAAAATCATAGCCTGGGTGCGATCGATCCGTCCCTGAGCCACTTGTTCCCCATTGACGAAGATCGTCCCAGTGCCTCCTTTGCCAAATCCGCCTCCGTCATAGGCAAACTCGAAGCGGATCGTTGCTTTGCCCGCGGGCACAGGCTGTTTGGCAGCGATTGTGAAGCGCTTCAAGCCCAGCCAGTTGTATGCGTACACCGGCATGCCGGCCTTCAGGTACAGACTCCATCCCCCAAACCTGCCACCCTGGGCAAGTATTACGCCCTTGGCGCCGCCCTTGGGGATATTCACTTCAGCAGTAATCATATGTGTCCGATTCTTTGTGTTTATGAAGACATTCTCCGACATCCCTTTCATCCCCTCGTAGACTGTCAGCGACGTTCGGCCAGCCATAAGGTCGGGCCGCCCGACAAGGGAAGCGTTAACGCGCTCAATGGAACGGTCATCGATGGGCAGCACGCTGTACTTGACCGCTTCCTGCATGAACAATTGCTGCATCTCCTTGAGCTTCTCGGGGTCTCCACCGGCCAGATCGTTTGCCAGGCTGAAGTCTGCCCTTGTGTCGTAGAGCTCCCACTTGTCGTTTTCGAGGGTCGCGCGTGGTTTGGGTTCCCAGGGCGCCTTGTGGACCGTACCGGCAAGCCAGCCATCACTGTATACGGCCCGATTGCCGAAAATCTCGAAATACTGGGTAAGATGGCGGTCCGTGGCTTTGGCATCATTGAAGCTGTAGAGCATGCTCACGCCTTCAATAGGAGTCTGCGTGATTCCGTTAACCACTTTGGGCTCGGGCAGTCCGGCTGCCTCAAGGATCGTAGGCGCAATGTCGATGACGTGGTGCCATTGCGAACGCACCTCACCCTTCGTCTTGAAACCCTTTGGCCAGTGAATGACCATCCCGTTGCGGGTGCCACCATAATTAGAAGCGACCTGCTTGGTCCAGCAAAAGGGCGTATCTCCAGCCACAGCCCATCCCGCGGCATAGTGACTGTATGTATTCGGACCCCCCAATTCGTCGTAGTGCTTCAGCACGTCCTGGACCGTTTCATTAACTCCGTTGAAGTAGGTCATCTCGTTGAACATACCGTTCATCCCACCCTCGGCGCTGGCCCCGTTGTCGCCGACGATATAGAAGATCAGCGTATTGTCCAGTTGACCCATGTCCTCAATGGCCTTGACCAGTCTCCCGATTTCCGTGTCGGTATATTCCCCGAATCCGGCGAATACCTCCATCTGACGGGCGAAGAGCTTCTTCTCGTCTGCGGTCAGCTTATCCCAGTCCTTGATAGCCTCGGGCTTGGCTGCCAACTTTGCGTCTGCAGGGACTACGCCGAGCCTCTTCTGACGGGCCAGGGTCTCTTCGCGGAGCTTGTCCCATCCCTGGTCGAACTTGCCTTTGTACTTTACAATCCATTCCTTCGGCACATGGTGCGGCGCATGAGTGGCGCCAGGAGCAAAGTAGATGAAGAATGGCTTATCCGGCGTGAGCGATTTCTCGGATGTCATCCACTTGATCGCCTGGTTGGTCATGTCGGTCATGAAGTGGTAGTTGGGATCGTTTGGCGCCTCGATCTTAGTCATACCGTCGTAGATCGCAGGCGCCCACTGGTTCGTCTCACCCCCCATAAACCCGTAGAATTTGTCAAAGCCTGAACGGGTGGGCCAGCGGTCCGTCGGGCCGGAAGGACTGACCTCCCAGGCAGCGGTCTCGTGATTTTTCCCGAATGCGGCGGTCGAGTAACCATTATACCGTAACATCATTGCCAACGGGGCCACGCTCTCGGGGCGCTGCCCCGTATTGCCGGGAAAGGCGGTAGAAGTCTCCATGATGGATCCCGTGTTTCCCATGTGGTGGTTGCGGCCTGTGAGCAGCGCCATACGGGTCGGCGAGCAGAGCGCCGTTGTGTGGAATTGATTGTAACGAAGGCCGCCGTTGGCCAGGCGGTCCACTGTCGGCATGTGGATAGGCCCGCCAAATGCGCTGGACTGTCCGAATCCCATGTCATCAATCAAAACAATGAGCACGTTCGGGGCGCCCGCCGGCGCCTTGACTTCGAATCGCGGCGGGGGTGTGGCATTCCGGACATCGAGCACGGTGCTATGCGGGTACTGAGGTTCCGGGATGGGTAGGACCGTGCGGTCGGTCGGCAGCACATTGTTCGCGTTTGGAGCGTTCTGAGCGGCGACAGGCGTTAACACCGTCGTTGAAAACAAAGTCACCAGCGCGAGGCTGATGGCATATACTATCGTATGTTGTCTCATAGACTCTCCTTCCTTGATCCAGGCCTATTACAATTCGCTCTTATTTCAACAGTTCGATCTCTCCTGGCCGCCATGTTTTGTTGAACCAGGGATCGAGCGGGCCATAGAGGCGCAGAAGCGTATTCCAGCCCTTGCCAGCGGGTGCCTTAGGTCCAAAGTACACATCGACCGATCCGTCCGGATTAACCAACAAAGCCTTTGCACGGCGCGCTGGAAATCGAGGTTGTCGTAGAGCTTTTCGACCGTCGCGTCGTCGGGAAGACCGTCGAAGAACTTCAACGTGCCGAGGCGGGTTTCCACTTTGTCCGGCATCGCTATGCCCTCGGGAATCGGGGTCGTCATCTTGTACTGCTTTCCTGCTTCTTGTCCGAAGCTGGAGGACGCAGTGAATAGCAACAGCAAGGCCAGAGCAGCCCCTATAGTTTTTGATCTTCGGGTTCTCATTCATTCCTCCTTTCGGTGCAAGTTATTAAATGATATATATGTTATCGGGTCGAAAAATTCGACCTACGGGCCACCAGCATTACTCACCGAAGACATTCCCCTTTATAAGCTTCGGGATAACGGGGGTGAAGGACAGTTGGATGTTCCACTGCTGCCCGAAGGAGTCCGGATGTATGGGCATGTATTGTCCCGCGATACCGACTCTGATGGGAAGCTTGCCGAACTTCACCACCTTGTTGACTCCCAGTCCCAGGGGGACGGTCCAGACGTTGTGGGAATCGGCCGTCCAGTTCGCCAGTATGTTGCCGGAATATCCGATGCTCCAACCTTCGCCGAAAAAGTACGCCGCGATGGGTTGAAGATTCATCTGGTTCGCACTGGGCCTGCTGCTGTCGCCCGCAAAGGATGTCCAATTCTGGACAAATGCCCCGAGAATCCATTTGGAAGAAAGGTAGCCTACAACAGCCGAAGGACCGGCCTGCCACTTTCCCGCCCCGGTGAAGTCTGTGGAAGCCGTAGGAAAGATAAAGGTCGGCCCGACTCCGAGCAGCCAATTCCCGGCTATAGACGGACCCGGTGAGAGCATTTCCAGCAGTATCATGTCACCGAACCCAGTCGTGGTCTCACTTCCCATCCGAGGCGGAGAGCCTGCCACAACCGGGTGTGGTTGGGACACAAAGAGCGGTATCACCGGCCTCGTGAGCAGATTCCAATCGCTGGTCAAAGACACCGGCAGCACGGGCTGGAACTGCAGGTTCGGGCTGTAGCGGTTCGGGTTGTCCAACAAGTAGTTATTTTGCTGAATTGCCAGGGACCAAAAACTGCTGACCGGATTTGTGAGTTGCTTATTAACTTCAGTCAAGGATTGGGCCCCAGGGGCCTCCGCTTCAGCCTCCAAGGCTGCGCCCGTCCCGGTCGGGTCCGCTGGCCACACGGGATGTTCGCTCAGTCCAACCATAAACATAATAAGGAGAAATACCGATGCTCGAACTCTTGTTTTCATTTTCTATCTCCCTCTTTCCCCACATAAATTTTAGAGGCTCCGCAACTGGATGCGAACAAACCTGCAAGTTGAATACTCCAGCCGCCGCCTCTCCTTGGCTACCAGATCACTATTGCAGATCATCGTCGCACAGGAAACCACCGGTCCGATGCTTGTTGTGAGACCCTCGAAACTGCAGGGCCTCACAGAGTTGACATCGATCGAGCCCAGCGTCGAAGGCTTTTGAGCTGTTTCTTCCTGGGCTATCCCCCCAGCCGCTCACTTTTTTATCTTCGTAATTTTCGAGCCCTGAAGCCCCATGCCTGCCATTAGACCTTTCTGGTCGAAGATGAAGGCGTAGACATCGGACTTGAGCGTCGTGGTTGTCAGTGCGCGGGCCTTGCCTTCGTCCACCACAACGATGCTAGGGCCGACTCCGATCTCCCAGCCGCCACTCCGGTTGAGATATTCGACCGCGGAGTTCGTCATCAGGAAGAGGACATAGCCAAAGGATTGAACGCCCGCCTGCAGTCCGTATGATCCCGCAACGGAGTTGTAGTACCCCACAGTCCTGCCCTTCTTTAGCATAGCTCCTTCCCCATACTGGGCGCCCACCAAAAAGCCAGCCTTTACAATGTTCGGAAAGACCAGTATTGCAGCGGCCTTTTGCGAAAGCATTTTTGCTGCAGGCTGATCCGCGTAAAGCTTCATCAACGCAGCGTCAACGTCGCCATCAATCCCGGCGGCAGATGCCGCGCGTGCGACTCCGTTTCCTTGTGTGAACACCAGTACCGCCGTCAACACCAAAGCCGTCAGTATTGTTCGTTTCATTGTTGTTCTCGTTTTATTTGCTTTTCTCATGGCTTGTGTCTCCTCTTATTTTCAATCATTGCGAGCAGGAATTGCGGCACACCCGGAGGCTATGCCGATAAAAGCGTCTGTTAAAAGTATTGATAGTGTGGTGCGCGAAGTATCGATGAGCGTGTCGATAAAAGAGGGCTACGTCTCCTTCCACCTACGGGCACTCGGAACTTCCGACCGGATTTGTGAGCTGCTTATCGGCTCCTGCTCCAGACAATCCAGGATTCGTCATGGAGCCGGACCTCCGGAAATCCGAGGTAACGAAGGATGAAGAAGGCGTCGCCGGCAGCGATGCCGCTGTCACAGGTGGTGACGATGGTTTTGTCCGGCGTTATGCCTCGCGTCCGGAGCATCCACAGGAGCTCTGCCGGAGGCTTCAACACACCGTTGTCCATGATGAAAGCCCCTGTTTGCAGCGGCCGATGACGCAGATCCCATCGACCGTCGGGCAGCCTATTCCATTATATCTCCGCTAATTTTGCACCCAGTTTGCCGGTGCTGAGCTGATACTTTATCTCCGACTCCACACAGAGCACTTTCAGCATTCCCATAAGGACGCTGAACGGCTCGGATCGTATATATCGCTCCATAGAGTCCTGTGTTGCCCACTCTTGGATCAGGTAAAATACGCTGGAATCGGTCATATCCTGATAGAGAGTGGATTTCGACAGGTCTCCTTCTGCCTTGAGATTTTTCTGTATGGACTGCAAGGCCTGAAGAAGCTCTTCACGCTTTTCAGGACGGACCCGAAGCAGTACGTTGACTGTGCTCACGTTTCCTCCGTTTGATCCAGATAAGAGACGTTTCCGGGCGACCGAAAAGTATGCTGCTGAATCTATAGCAAGACACACACCAGGGAAGGGAGAGCGCATGGACTAACGTATCAGATTGAAATACCTTGATTAATTCAAAGGAGTGGATAAGAGGGGGTTGAGAAGTAGGTACAAGCCACGAAATAAAACCACGAAATACCGCGATGCCCACGATAGACCGTGGGTTATCGGCGGTACCTGCTTATTAGCTGTTGATGATATTAAAAGATAACAATGAAAGATAACAATGTACCGATCAGATTTCTCTGGATTCTATTGACTGCTGGCCAAGTACCTTCCGGATCAGAAGATTTCCGGCCGGCTAATATTGAGCTTTTCCATGCGAGAGCGAAGGGTACTGGGCTTAAGGCCGAGTGCATGGGCGGCCCCGTTCGGACCTTCTATCTTCCACTTCAGCGCTTCGAGGGTCTTTTGGATATGGGACCGCTCCACGTCAGCCAGGCAAGAGTGTGTTGTTTCTCGAACCTCAGCCGTGGGCGGCAAGACGGCACCAAGTTGCTCCGCAAGCTCCAGCACCGGTCCACGGCTCATAATGACCGCTCGCTCAACGATGTTTTCCAGCTCACGCACATTGCCTGGCCAGTGATAGCTCTGAAATGATCGCATGACCTCCTGGGTAACCGTGGAGATGCGTCTTCCCAACTGCTTGTTCAGACGCCCGATGAGCGCATCAACGATCAGCGGGATGTCCTCGGTCCGCTCCCGGAGGCGCGGCACGGTGATGGGAAAGACATTCAGCCGGTAGAACAGGTCTTCGCGGAATCTGCCTTTGCGGATCTCCTCATCGAAGTACCGGTTCGTAGAAGCGATGATCCTGACGTCTACCTTGATGGTATGCGGATCGCCGAGCCGTTCCAACTCGCCATTATCGATAACCCTAAGCAGCTTCGCCTGAAGCTCAACAGGCAGCTCGGCGATCTCATCAAGAAAGATGGTGCCTTTGTCGGCAAGTTCGAAACGACCGATCTGTCTTGCCTGGGCTCCCGTAAAGGCGCCTTTTTCCCTTCCGAACAGTTCACTCTCGATCAGGTTCGCCGGGAGCACGGCGCAGTTAACATGGATCATCGGACGGTCTTTGCGCAAGCTCCCCTCGTGCACGGCCGCAGCGACCAGTCCTTTTCCTGTTCCGGTCTCGCCGCTGATCAGTACCGTGGTGTTCATGGGCGCCACTTCGCTGATGCGGTACAGAACGTATTTGATCGGATCGCTCCGGCCGATTATGGTCTTTTCATGGCTGCCCGTGCTGACCTCACTCCTTAAATAGGTGTTCTCGGCCTCGAGCTTGTCCTTCAACCTGGAGATCTCATCATAGGATTTCCTGATCTCCTCTTCGGCCTGTTTGCGCTCGGTGATATCGATCGACACACCCATCAAGCAGGCGGCTGATCCAGGCGTTGCCTTATACAGCCGACCCTTTGAGAGTAGCCAGCGAATGCTTCCGTCGGGTCGCACGATACGGTATTCGGCACTGATATCACTTCCCGACTGTATGGTCACTTCCACAGATTCGTGAAAATCCTCACGGTCTTCGGGGTGAACGACACAGAGGAAGCTCTCAAGGTTCATATCGCTGTCAGGGGCAAAGCCCAAAAAAGCCTTGGCCTTATGTGTAGTCCAGATATGACCTGAGCCCACATCCAGGTTCCAAAGCATCGCCCCGGAAGCATCGGCCTCCAGAGTGAGACGGGCTTCGCTTTCTCGCAATACCAGGTAAGCTTTTCTGCGCTCCAATGCATTGATAAAGATCTCCCCCAACAGCCGCAGCCGCGGAATGTATTCCTCGGGCCAGGAAAGCTCCTCGCGCACGGCGTTGAGTACGAAGATGGACGAGACCCTCCCTTCGAAGAAAAGGGGAATGTTCAGGTAGGATCGGATGCCCATGGCAATGCAATTCGATCTGTCCTGTCCGGCCCCCTCCGGCAGTTGCTCCAACCTGTCAATACGAGTTCGTTGTCTCTGCAACACAAGCCTTTCATAGGTCCATGGGAACAGATTGGCAAGTTCAATATCCCCGGGAACACGCTCGATACCTTCGGCATAGGCGGCATGGGTGACATGCACTCGTTTCAGGTCAGGAGATAAACCGAGCAGAGCGCAGCGGTCCACCTGGAAGAATTCGAGAACATGCTCCAGAGCGAGCTCAATTTCTGCGTCAATCTGGTCAGAAACAATACTAACAAACCGTGCCGAGAGGTCGGAAATCAGCCTTTCAAAGCGCAGATATTCGCCAGACAAATCCTCTTCGCGCCGCACCAATTGCCCGAGCGTCTCAGCATCTCTTGTTCCGGGGTGCAGATTCTCTTTCCTTAGCATCGCCCTGCTCCTGATATCAGGCAAAGCACACTAACTATACATAAGGCGGAAGAATTGCGGAATCTCAGTTCAAAAATACTCTCATGACCTGATCGCCGAGGCGGCCATACTTGTCACGGATAATCCTTAAAGGGACACAGAGATCTTCTCCGAGATCCTCGGTGCAATCTCACGAGTGCTGATCAAAACCTCACAGTCATACCGGTCAAGGAATTCACTTCATCTGCAGACCGAGTGATGCCAAGATTGACGCCACAGTCGAGTTGGATGTTTGCCGTCAGTCCATAAGTCAGCCCTACGTCCGCTGTCCCCACCCAGCCCCAGCGGGGCGGCCAAGAAGATACGAGATGGTTTTGTCATTATCATTGTCTCCTTGTTATGCTCTATTGCTGTGCTCACTTACCTCCGTCAAAAAACAGCTTCAAGGAGTTTGGCGATCAGTTCTTCCAGCGGAATCATGGACAATACCAGCGGTAATCCCGGTAACAGGATAATTACGACAAGCTACTTCTGCACGTCAATATCGGCCTGGAAACCATCGATAGGGAAACGCTGGCCGGAATGATGGTTTGGTATCGCAAAGTTGCCTCTTGCTGAACGGCTATGTGCGTGCTTGCCTTGTGATGATGTGAAGCCTGCGAAGTGCATTTTTTGATGGCCAATGCTCTATAATCGGGTTTCTTGCAATATTACTGTCCTGTCTCTATTCTGCCGCTGCACGTAACAAATCTTTGGAATACCTGTCAGATTAAACTCAGCGAAAGTCAACCCTGATTGCCACTGTGAGAAAGTCCGATGTGGCCGAAGTGCATAACGGAAATGATTTGAATATGTTAACTCACGTTGCTGAAAGAACAGGTAACATGTCAAGTTACCCAGTTGAGGAATCTCCGCCCTGCTGACGATACGTTTCGTCTACCTCAATCCTAGATGATTTCCACTTGGCTGGCAAAAACCCCGCCACTGAGCTATTGATTTGGGATCATGTCAACCCCTATGGCCGCTTTGAACTTGACATGAATACCCGTTTACCGCTCAAATAATCCAAATGGCCCCTGTGGTGACACGACTGTTGGGTCTACCCCTTATAGCCGCAACCGGCCGGTTCAATTTATCAGCAATTTCATTCACAGACATGTGCTGCTGCACATAACTTTGCAGTTGCGCCAATTGTTGAGTGGTCCAGGTCGTCTGTGAGCCCGTTGATGATGACGTATAGACAGTTCCGGATATGCTGTTTATCGCCATTGGAGCCTCCTTCAACCAAGTTTGTTTGGATCTGTATCGACCTCCCGGTTTTGATATATTCCTGTTCATCCAATCGGCAAGTGTTGGAAAAAAATTAACGTAAAAATGATTCCAACCGATATTTTCCAAATTCCCCGGGTAACCGGCGTGCACATTTTTTTGGCGACGACTCATCACCATGAGAGATGCGGAACAAGGCGCCACAGGCATTGAAGGCGCCCGAAGCAGTATTGCGGGAAAATCATATTCTAACCAAATCGCGTGGATAGCCGGTAAGAAGCTCGTTCTGCCTTTCGCCCACATGAATGACATCCGTAATTCTGGGGCCACCGATGCCTTTGCGATAAATTGTCGGAAGGAGCAGGTCGATCACCATGCCGATTTCTATGATTTCAGTGCGGCCACGCCCAATGATCGGATAGAATTCGGACTGGCGAAGTCCGACCCCGTAGCCGACCGACTCAAGGTAGGATTTCCCGAACCCTGCTTGTTCAACCACGTCACGGGCGGCCGCATCCACTTCGCCCGACGTGGACCCGGGTCTCAAGGCCGCCTCCGCTCGCTCCAGGGCTCGCAGGAGCAGAGCATGAACATCTGCCTGCCCTTTGGGCACAGCGCCTACGGCGGCAGTTCGCGCCATTTTTGAGCAGTAGCCCTCGCATGTCGCCCCAAGGTGTACTACAACCACTTCGCCTTCCCGAATCTTCCTGGAGCTTGCGGTAGGGTGCGCAAGCAGGGTTCGATCTCCCGAAACCACCTGGGGACGGAAAGATGAACCTCCGGAGCCGGCCCGCAGCATTGCGTATTCAGCTTCGGCAAGCACGTCGAGTTCGGCTGTCCCGGCGCGGACAGCTTTCATCGCCGCATCCATGCCCTTGCAGACCGCTTGAGAGGCGTTCCTGATCAGGTTCAACTCTTCGGGTTCCTTCACGGAACGCAGCCGGTAAAAAAGATCTCCCGCCCCGGCGAAATTCTGCTCGCAAAACGCCGACCGCAAAGCGTCGTACACCGCAAAATCAACGAAATATCTTTCGAAGCCTATTCGTGGGTCTTTGTAGCCGAAAGAGTGGATTTTTTCGCAAATCACAGGACCGATACTCTGGCGGGGAAAGAAATAGGCATGGGTCGTAAGTCCCGACTGCTCGCGAACGTAATCGGCATCGAGCCAGAGAGCTACAGCACATGCCTCGTTCTGCCTCGGTATTAAAATGGCCAGGCATTCGATCTGGGCAACCCCGGTAAAATAGATAAGATTTTCCCTGTTAGTCACGACCAGGACGTCGAGTCCCGCCACGGCCATGGCCCTCTGAGCCCGTTCTATACGACCTGCAAATCTGGGGGTCATTTTCTTTCACCCTTATTGTCGAGAAGCCGCCCCGTTTCGCCCATCCAAATCAGAGTAAGAAGCGGGAAGCGAAATTATCGCTCCTCGCGCCTTGCTCTTTCGGGGGCCGAGCGCCGGGACGGCCGATATGATTTTCCGGCTGCTGCCACACCTGATGAAACAACCTTGCGGTTGCCGGTTTTGAATTCAGGGAAGCCGTGTTCCCTGAATCAGGCGGCGACCGGCCTGGCTAAAACACCGCGTTGCCTGAGCCACTTGGGAATAAGCACTTCCTCGACGCGCCGATTCACTTCAGGGGCTTTGGCAAGCAGCAAATCCCGAAGCGGCGGGCTCAAGTTGATTCCGCCCGGCGCACCGTCGAAAATGAGCACCTTTTCGGCGCCTGTAGTCTTTCCCGCAAAGTCCATGGCTGATTGGGTCGACTCCGACAGGACCACATGTTTCATATAATTGAGGTTTTGCGGGTCCCGGTTGAAGAGGTCGGCCTGCTCCTGCCCTACAACCACGGTCGGGATATGCTCGCTGAAAAAGGCACTCGGATAGCCGGTCCAGGCATAGCTGTGAACGCACATTTTGATTGCTGGGTTGAGTCTTGGGATATCCGGCAGGAGGGGAAAGCCCTTTCTGCCGTAGAACGCCTCGGTGTACCAGGTGTATGGGGAAAGGGGCGATTCGAGATCGAACAAATCGGCGTTGGCGCCCACAAAGTTGGCGTAGACAACCCCGGCGGAGAATACATAAGGGACAGGACAGGGAAAATCCAGGGCGACAATACACTCGTCTATTTCGCCGAACAGGGTCATCATTTTACCGTAGTAGCGGCACCCCACTTCCGTGATGCGTTCATTGAGGCTATACAAATCGTTATCGGCATCGACACCGAGGATGCCGTGAGGGGCCACCGTCAGAAAACAGGAGAAGGCGAATTTGTTCTGAACGAAGGGTGAATCGAAAATCGCCCGGGCAATGAAATTGGCGGCACGCGGCCCGAGATTCTGGTGGTAGGTGGACCGGGTCTCGATCCGGGCGTATGACATGCCGAAAGGCTTTACAGCCCGGTCCACCATGCGGTGAAAGTGGACCTCGCGCACGTCGCTGTTGTGGGCATGAACGATCCAGTCTGCGTCGTAAATTCTTTTTATTCCGTAGAGGGTCCCGATTTCGGTCTCGATCTCAACTCCCTCGTCAACCGGAGCGACGCCCCTGGCCTTGCCATTAAAGTACTTGTCGAGCTTGTAGCGGCGGATGTACTCCTCTGTTTCCCGAAATCGCAGGCCAACACCGGCGCGAAGGCGTATATTCTTGCATCCGGTACGCTCCTCGATGACATCGCGGATGGTCTTGAGCATCTCGGCGTAAGGATCGCCTCCAAGAAGGGTGAAGCCGTGATGAGACGAGCAGATGTTTACTGTGTGCTCGGGCTTTATCCGGCTCATATCGACGCTTTTGAGCGCATCTTCGGTGCGCCTTCGGACCGCGACTATGCCCTCATCTCCCGGAAAAATCACGGGAGGCAGGTCCGGAAATAGCTCGCGCAGGGTCACGGAGGTCATTCCCCGAAGTTCGCTCACCCTGGTCTTTACCAGGGAGGGATCGATACCATACATGGATTGGCGGGGTGCAATGGGTACAATCGGGGGTCGCATAGCTCACTACTCCTTTCCTTGAAGCGGTGCGCTCACCACGCGGTTGAGAAGTTCGATGTCCTCGTCAAAATAAAATCCGCGGGATGCATATTTTTGTTTCACGTGTTCGGGGATTTCCCAGGCAGTCACTGTCCGGCCATACCACTGCCAGCCACCGGGGACAGGCACAGGCACGATTCCCGCTGCTTCGAGCAGCCGCAGAATGGGTTGAATACACTCGACTTTGCACCCGGTCCGAATACCTGTCATGTAGGAGATATCATCCGGTGTTCGAGCCCCCAGCAGAATGGCGCCCGCGACTTCATCAGCGCGTGTGGCCGTGCAGTAGCAAACGATCTGTTCAGGGTGGAACCTCGCTTTTAGGCAGAGTTCCGAGATCTTTTCATAATTGAGCCCCTCCAGCTCCACCCTGGCCATTACCGGCTCCGGGCGATCGACCATCGAGATCGCATATTCGGGGCACCGCTGCTCACAGTCCGCACAACCCCTGCAGCGATCAAGGTCCGCGACCGCCAGTTTCTCTTCCATATTCATTGCAAGGACCGGACAGACCCGCACGCATGTCTTGCACCCCTTACACTTTTCAGAGTCGATTACAGGCATTAGCGTTACCAGCTTCATTTTGCGCAGCCTCCTTTCTTTGAGCCATTTCATAGGCAACATCCAAAATCATATCTTCCTGACCGCCTACCATTTGTCTGCGTCCAAGCTCCACGAGTATATCTCTCGGATTGAGGCGGTACTTTTCAGCGGCCCGATAGGTATGCAGCAGAAAGCTCGAGTAGACGCCCGCATAGCCCTGCATCAGCGATGCACTGCGAATAACCTGGGGCCTGTGCATCATTGGCTCCACTATGTCTTGGGCAACATCCATGATGCCGTAAAAATCGATCCCGGTCTCGAAGCCTGCCTTGCGCAAAACGCCGACAATAACCTCGGTCTGAGCATTACCGGCCCCTCCCCCCAGGCCGCGGCAGGTGCCGTCCAGGTAGCTGGCACCGGCTTCAGCCGCTGTAAGGCTGTTTGCAATGGCGAGACCCAGGCTTGCATGGGCGTGAAAACCGACCGGAACCGAAACGGCATCGACAAGCGCCTCGATCCTGGGTTTGACGTCGGAGGGAAGCATAGCTCCAGCGGAATCGGCAATGTAAATTACATCGCATCCATACGATTCAAACAGCCTTGCCTGCCGAGCGATCGCTTCGGGCGGACGCATGTGGGCAAGCATCAGGAAACCGAACGTGGTCATGCCCATTTTCTTCCCAAGGCCGATATGCTGCTCGGCAATATCGGCTTCAGTCACGTGCGTAGCCACTCTAACCGCACTGGCGCCGCAATCGGCGGCCATTTTAAGATCCTCGCGGGTCCCGATTCCGGGAAGCAGCAGCACAGTGAGGGCCGCGCTTCGAATTACTTTGGAAGCGGCACGCAGTATTTCCTCATCGGTGAGCCTGGCCCTGCCGTAATTGATTGATGATCCGCCAAGCCCATCGCCGTGCGAGGCCTCGATGAAGGAAACTCCTGCCTTGTCCAGTCCTTCGGCTACGGCAGCGATCTGCTCCGCACTGAATTGGTGGCTGACCGCATGACTGCCGTCCCTCAAGGTAGAGTCAACCACCCGAATACACCTGTTCATATCAGATATCTCCTGTGACAGACCAATAGCTCAGTTGGGGTAAGGGCCCAAATGGCGATTCAAGCGGCCACATCACATCCCACCCAGCATGCGCACCGCGAGCGCTTCACCCACAGCGGCCGCAGCGGAAGTCATTATGTCAAGGTTGCCCGAATATTTCGGCAGGAAGTCCCCTTCGCCTTCCACCTCGACAATGGTCACCACCCTGTGATCATCTACCGTCGGAGGCATCCTGAGGCGATAGCCCGGCACGTAGCGTTGAACGGTCCTGACCATATCCTCGACGGAAGCCCGGATTGCCGTCTCGTCCGGGTTCTCCACCTCCGTGTAAACCGTATCGGTCATCAGCAGGGGAGGTTCGGCAGGATTGAGCACGATTATTGCCTTTCCCTTTTTCGCACCGCCCACTACACAAAGCGCCCTGGCAGTGGTCTGAGTGAATTCGTCTATGTTTTGCCTGGTCCCAGGACCTGCGCTTTTGCTTGCAATGGCGGCGACAATTTCCGCATAAACGACCCCGGCAACTCGATTGACAGCGTGGACAATCGGGACGGTCGCCTGCCCGCCGCAGGTCACCATATTGAGATTGGGCGCATCTGAGAGCTCACTGAGATTGACTGACGGGACGACGTAGGGTCCTATTGCCGCCGGCGTGAGATCTACAGCTATTTTCCCGGCCGCTTCGAGAAGCGGCGCGTGAATCATGTGAGGCTTCGCACCCGTTGAATCGAATACAATGCGGATTTCGGGATCATCGATAATCGGCCCGATTCCATCCGTCGTCACACGGATTCCCAGGGATTTTGCTCTCCGGATTCCAGGGGAGTCGACGATGCCGGCCATCATTTCCATCTTCAGATGGCTGCTTCTCATGACCTTATACATGAGGTCGCTCCCGATGTTTCCGGGCCCTAGAATTGCCGCTTTCAGCTTATCCATTTTATTTGTACATCCTCTTTCAATTCGCTCTTAGACGAATCGGACGCCTACCGTTCCAAGCCCTTGGAATGACATTAGAAAGCAGTCTCCCGCCCGGGCATCGACGGCGGCTGTTAGAGCGCCAGACAGAATAATCTCGCCTTCCTCCAGGGCGATCCCGAATTCTCCCATCTTGTTCGCAAGCCAGGCAACCGAAGAGGCGGGATGCCCCATAACCGCTGCACCGGCGCCGGTATTGACTACTTCGCCATTTTTCTCGAAAACCATTCCCAACAGCCGAAGATCGACTTGTCCGGGGCAAATCAACCGCGACCCAACCACGAACCTGGCGCTCGACGCGTTGTCTGCAATGGTATCGGCCAGCTTTATCTTCCAGTCCCGCACCCTGCTATCCACAATCTCGATGGAAGCCATTACCCCTTCAGTTGACCTCAATACATCGGCGATGGTCACACCTGGGCCTTGAAGCCTTTTATTGAGTACAAACGCCACCTCCCCTTCAACCCTGGGCAGCAGGAGCCGGCTGCATGGAATCGGCTCTCCTTCACGCACCAGCATGTGGTCGAACAGGTGTCCGTAATCGGGTTCATCTACACCGATCAGCTTCTGCATTGCGATTGAGGTCAAACCGATTTTTTTGCCTACCACCTTTCGGGAATCCCGCTCCAGTCGAATCGCCACCCCTTCGAGTTGCACCGCATAAGCCTGCTCAACCGTTAATCCGGGGTGCATTGCCGTTAGCGGATCAACCGGTGTTGCGCTCATTTCGGCCTGATAGAGCTGCTCTGCAATGGCCTTGCTATTGTACATGAACACTTCCTCCCGTTCCCATATGATTTAGCCAGCGCTCCCTGATAACGGAAGCTATGGATTCGGCCAAAGCCTCATCGCCCAGGCCGGCTTTGAGGCCCTCGATCAATGCGCGACTGCCGAGGCGCACTTCGGCGTGAGGACCGGGAAGCGAAACTATCCTGCATATTCCCACCCGGCCAACGGCTATGCGCACGCCCTCTTTGTGATGACGCTTCATGTCGGGAGTAAATTTGAGAATCCAGGGGGTTGCGGCGTTAGGAGCGAGCTTCAGCACCGCCTCCACACTGTGGTCCTTGCTCTCCGCCCCCACACCTCCGGTTGTAACGATAAGACCAATGCCCCGCATCAAAGCCGCTTCTAATGCGGATACCGCAGCGGGTAAACTGTCCTGGATGATTCCTCCAAACTCCGCCTTGAATCCGGCTTGTGTGAGCGTTTGCACAAGATATGGGGAGTTTGTATCCTCGATTTTTCCAGAAATCACTTCTGAGCCGGATGAGAAGACGCAGGCACGTCTGGCAACGGCATCGGCTACGGCTTGACTAATTTCGGCAGACCGCGAAATAACCTCCAGAGCAGCATGCCGATCGAGTGCAATCAGCCCAAGGACTCCTTCGGAGTGCACGGATGCGCCGGGGTGAAGAGTAATCCCCGACACCCCGGCCAAACCTCTGAGCAGTTGCTCTGCTTTCCCTGCAACCGATTCGGCAGGTATATTCTTTTTAAGCACATCAAAAGCAATGATGCCGGGCTGCACGTCGACGACCATTATCTCCCGGGGATCGAAGCCCAACGCTTCAGCCGCAGCCGCAGCCGCATCGTCGAGGTTGGCGCCTTGCAGTTCGGCCCCTTCGATCCAGAAAGTGGTTTTTTCAAGAAGGTTCCATTCCACTGAGTTTATTTCCTAATAATTCGAAAGAGTTGGCAAGTATGCCAAGTGAAGGTTACAGCCGGCATTTCACCTCAACGGGTGTTCGTTGGACTCTTTGTTGCACGTCCAACCGGAAATCGAGAATTGGCGCGTCGATGATTGCCCTCCCGATATCAATTATGTCTGCACCGGCGGCTACCACTTCTTCAAGCCTCTGCGCGGTGACGCTGCCTCCAAAAGCTATTTTCACCCGCTGTCTGAAACCTTGACGGCGGGCTTCTTCCACCACTTCGCGAAGGTCTTCCACACTTCCGGTATCCACCATCAACACGCCCGCCCCGGCCCTGCAGGCCAGCACCGCTTCTTCGGCAATCGGGCCGGTCTCCCCGCGAATCTGCACGGAGACAACGCGTCCTTTCATCGAGTGCGCTCTGCCGACAACCTCTGTTATTCCCGCAAACATCCGCACGAAGTTCTTATCCAGATATACGAAAGGCTCATCTACCAGCCTCACACAGGCCCCGCCGATCTCAATAGCCGCCCGGAGCTGCTTTCGTATTTCAGGGGCCACTTTCTTCCAGGCGCCACAAACGATCCGCGCCCTTCCGCCGGCCAGGGCGGCAAAGCGGCAAGAAGCTGTGGCCACTCCGGAGGGCTTTCCGACACAGCCAAGAAGTTCTTCTTCTGCCCGAGCAATCTGTTCAGCCGACCCACGCAGGCTCAAAACGCAAACCCCGGCCTGGATGTCCGAGCCATCGGGAAGATGGGTCAGGACTGAAAGGCCCAGTTCCGATGCGCGGTCGAGGGCAAAGGTTGTGCCGGCAAGGATGCCTGATTCGGCTGCGGTGAGGTTGGCAGCGAAAAGCTGCCCGTTGAGAGGTTCAAAAAGGTAGGGCCTGACGTCCATGTGTCGTTCCGTATTGTCGTACGCCGTTCGACATCTTCGATGATGTAAACTACTATCAGGTAAAACCAACGTCAAGAAAGAATGTATTTACAGACACAAAATGTTCTGCGGAAGGCCCCTCAGCGTAAAGTTCCGGATCGTGGTCCCAATTGATTGTCCAGGGCTTGGGACTTCGAGCGGTATCCCAGGCAGGCTGAGATTTCTTCAGCGGTTTCCCTGACACGTTTTATGGCTCTTTCTAACTGCTCACCTTTCATGCGCGGCACAGGGCCGGCAAGACTTATTGCGGATATTACATTCCCAGTCTGATCTCTGATTGGAGCTGCCACGCACCGAAGACTCTCCATTATTTCCTCATTATCGATTGCAAAACCCTGCATCCTGATCTTTTTCAACTCATCTTCGAGAACCTTCACATCGGTCAGCGTGTTCTCAGTATATTTCGGGAGGCCTTTCTCATTAATAAGTTTACATCTTTCCTCCGGCGAAAGGTGCGCCATGAGCACCTTGCCGACCCCGGTGCAATGGGCAGGCAGCCGCATGCCTACCTGCGAGGCGATTCGCAATGACCGGTGGGATTCGCGCTTGTCAATGTACAGGACTTCCAGTTTGTCGAGGACGACCAGATGGACTGTCTCGGCCAACTCCTCAAGCAGGTTGTTAATAAACGGAGCAGCGACCGTGCGAACTTCCCAGCCCTGGGCGACAATGTGCCCTACTTCAAAAAAGCGAATGCCGAGCCTGTATTTGCCGTTGAAAGCGCTTTGCTCGATGTAGCCGAAATCTTTGAGTGTCGAGATAAGACCATGGACCGTGCTTTTAGGCAG
The DNA here is from genome assembly GCA_049520315.1 of Syntrophobacteraceae bacterium. GTDB lineage: Bacteria > Desulfobacterota > Syntrophobacteria > Syntrophobacterales > Syntrophobacteraceae > SbD1. The sequence continues at coordinate 38,041 of JBEKPW010000016.1, read as the reverse complement.
CAACAACCGCACGGCGATTTCATTCAAAGCCAACTCGCCGCGCGCTGCGGCAAGGATGTCGACAATCGTGAGCGCACGTGCGACCGACTGAATTCTGGAATTGGATTCCACGCAAATCCTCCATCAAATTCAGAAGATTATAGCATTGGGACCAAAGTGGAGGCAATTCGATAATGCCGAAGGCCGTTCTAAAATAGGCCTGCGGCGACTGCTCTCAGGCATGACAGGCGGGGGGCATACGCCACATAAACGGTGATCGGGACATACGCCCCCTCCCCGCGCCGGATACTCCTCCAGGCGAGGGGCTGGATATTAAGAATAACTTTTTTAAATGTTGATATCAGACATCCAGCACGGTGTAGCGGCCGTATGGCACAAAAGCCACCCTCGCTGACGCCCCGTGCCGTTTGAGGGCCTCGTCGAAAGCTTCCTGCAGCGAATCGGTGGCATTGAGGCCAACCGACCGGCACATCTCAAGGTTCTCTTTGTTGGTGACAATCGCCACATTCTTGCGGGTCATAACTTCGTAAATCTTCCACCAAATGCAACCGGCCCAGAGTTCCCGATCTTTAAAAAAACTCCGATCTTTTCCGCCGTATCAAAAGGGACTTGAAGCTTTGCCACGTAGCACCTCCTTGGTAAATGGGACCAGGCTGGATTTTCGGTCTATAGTCCGGAGCAGTATTAGGACATCAAGAAATTTTACAACAGGACACACGTGCTGTACAGGAAAAGCGGCGAACCGGACACGGTGAACCTGTCCTGGCGAAGTCCCAAGGAGTGAGATGTTTTTTCATGAGACCTCCAAGCGCCTACATGGAAGGCGGCGGCGGCGCCAACTGAATGGATCTCATTTTTCTTGACATAGTTCAATAAGGGTTAAAAGAAACTGTCAGGTTACAGGATAGTGTCATATGAAAGTTTCAGAAGTTAAAGCGAAGGTATCGAAATCCTTTGAGAACACTGGACAAAATGAGTTAGATCAGCGAGAATGAATCTTGCAGTATTTTACCACAACACGCTCGAGAACCTGCAGTCTTTCGAGGCAAGGTCTCGACGAGTACTTCTGCTGTCGCAGGGATTCTATCACTATAAATTCTGAAAATCCTTTCCTGCTCCGGTTCTGAGAGTTCATCCACCTGGTGGGCAAAGGAAGAGTTTTTCCAGACCGGCTTTGCGATTTCTCCATCAGGAAGACCGGGCCGCCGGAGGAATCACACGCCTCTTTAATGCTACATAAGCCTATCGGACGTTATTGAGCACACATCGGCAACTTTGAGTTGAGATCTGTTGTGGCAGTGGACCACCCGCCTTATCCACTATCATGGAGGGGATCATGCTCGGGGCAATTGAGTCGGAAATTACCGGTAACACCTGCTTTGAGGCAGTCCCATACGAATCCGGAGACCTTTTTGAGAAGGTGTTCAACTGCCAACCGGACGCCGTCCTCATCCTCGATAACGATTGTACACCCAACATAGTCGAGTGTAATCCATCGGCTGAGAGAATATTCGCTTATAGCAAAGAAGAGTTGGTGGGGCAACCCATAAGTCTGCTGCACGCCAATGGGGAAGTTTTGGAACAGTTCAAGCAATCCATTATCTCGTCTGTAGGCAAACTCGGTTTTTGCCATTTTCCTGAGTTATGGATGAGGCGGCGGGATGGGACGCTTTTCCCCTGTGAGTACAGCGTGGCGCCGCTCCAGGATCAAGGAAGGGAGCGTTCCGGATGGATCACTGTCACACATGAAATCTCAAAGCGTATCGAGACGGAAAAGGCCCTCAAGGCGAGTGCTGAGAAGATCAAACGCTTTGCCTATTCGTTGTGCCATGATTTGAAAAATCCGGCTATCGCCCTGCGTTGGTTCGCAGAACGTCTGGCGGACCGCTACGGCCAACTTCTGGATGAACAAGGCAATATGTGCTGCGATAGAATACGGAAAGCCTCTGAAGAGATCGTTCTCTTTGTCGACAACTTAAACGAATACATCTCGACCAAAGAGATTCCTATGAGTATTGTCCAAATCGATTTGGACGAAATTTTCCAAATCGTTAAGGAGGAGTTTTTGCAAAGGGCCAAGGCACTCGGGGTCGAGTTGTCGGCTCCCACATGCTCGGCGAAACTGCGCGGTGACAGAATGAGTCTGATTCGTGCCCTGAGAAATCTAATCGAAAATGCTCTGAAGCATGGGGGCGACAGGTTGAGTCAGATCAGCCTGGGTTACCGCGAATCCGACAAGTTTCACATCATTGCAGTAAAAGATGATGGTGTCGGTTTAATGGGGGAGGATAGCAATGAGATTTTCAAGTGCTTTTGGAGGGGCAGGCACTCAAAGGGGATTCCCGGGGCAGGGCTGGGGCTCAGTATAGTCAAGGAGGTAGCCCTATGCCATGGAGGATCGATATCGATAGAGCCTGGACCTCAAACCGAGTTTCTCTTATCCATATCAAAACGACTTTAGCGTATAGCCGTGTCTATCTTCTATATCGCTGAATATACGAGTACCTGATCGAGCATTTCCCGCATTAAATCTTTTTTCAGCAGTGGTCGGCACCCTGCTTCGCCTCACGGTCAAACACATTTCCTGCAAGGGTCAAGCGCGTTGTTGCAAACTCCACGCACCACTCCCGGCACTAAACCCTGAAGGTGTCCGGATAATCTGCCGAAAGCATCACGGTGATGCAAATACTTTCGGTTTTTGCTGCTGCAATCCACTCTATGCTTGTTTTCTATTTATCTGGCGGGTATCAGTTAAATGCTGTGATTTATCAACCCGCCAGACCGAATTGCGGAGAATGGTATGGGTTCAAAAATTTGCCTATGGGCGATTTTTTTATCCTTGTTGCCGGTCATTTCGTATGCACAGAATCAGAATGATTCTCAAGTCTTGGAGCTATATGTCAAGTCGGGCATGAAAAAGCAACTTGGACAGCTTCCATCGCTGATCCAGACTCTTTTTGACCAGTCAGTCGCGCAAGATGAGCACGCCCCAAAGCTGCCCAAGGAAGTCTTATCGGCTATGCGGGCATCGGTGCCGGAGGCATTCGCGTCGGAGAAGATGAAAGAAGCCATGCTTGCGAAACTCAAAGAGAAACTCCGGGCTCAAGACATTAAAAAGGTCCTTCGGTGGCTTGATTCTCCGCTTGGCAAGAAATGCACCCAACTGGAGGAAGCAGCATCCGCACCGGAAGCACAAGCCGAGATACAGCAGTATACTGCTCGTTTGCAAGACTCACCCCCAACGGCTAAGCGTCTCAAAGTGCTGCGAGAGTTCGATTCCGCACTGAAGGCCACCGAGAGTGCCGTGGATATCGCAATCCATACTCAAGTCGCCGTTGCAATGGCTATAATTGCTGCATTCCCGTTGGAGCAGCAAAGGCCCCTCGACGATCTCTCACGCGAGATGGAAAAAACCAGGCCTGTTCTCGAGGCCACGGTGAGATCGCAAATGCTTATTTCAGATTTGTACACATATAGAAGCCTGACGGAGGCTGATATCCAACTGTACACTAAATTCGCAAAGTCTCCCGCCGGGTCGAAGTACACTTCGGTTACAACCGCCGTATTGAAAGAGGCGGTCCTCGAGGGCGCCGTCAAATGGGGGAAGATTATCGGAGAAATAATAAAGGAAATGCAAAACAAATCTGAGGCATAGCCATAATTGGGAGCAGGGAGAATGGAGAATGGAGAAAACACTTCTTGCTTCTTGCTCCTTGCTTCTTTCTACCTTCATAATCCAAGTGGGTGAACAAACCAGCCACAAGAGAGGTCCTGAATGAGTAAGAACAGGTTGGAGGCGTTCAGCGACGGCGTGATCGCCATCATTATCACGATCATGGTGTTGGAGCTGAAAGTGCCTCGAGGCGAGAGATTCGATGCTCTCGCGCCATTGATCCCTGTCTTCTTGAGCTATGTGTTGAGCTTCGTCTACGTCGGCATCTACTGGAATAACCACCACATATGCTGCAAACGTGCCACAAAGTGACGGGGCCGATGCTTTGGGCCAACCTGCATCTGCTGTTCTGGCTGTCGCTGTTTCCCTTCACCACGGGTTGGATGGGAGAAAATCACTTCGCTGCGACGCCATCGGCCGTCTATGGTACAGTTTTGCTAATGGCCGCTTTCGCGTACTATATACTGCAGCAAATGATCATCGCGTCACAAGGCAGCGACTCTCTTTTGAAGAACGCTATCGGCGGAGACTGGAAAGGAAAGCTATCGCCCCTGATCTACGTCATAGCCATTCCGACGGCGTTCTGGTCCCAATGGATCTGCCAAGGTCTATACGTGCTGGTTGCGCTGATTTGGCTTGTTCCGGACCGACGCATCGAGAACGCTCTGGGCGGCAAAGAAACGTAGCCGGCGCTTCGCTTGCCGGTCGCAAGCTCCCGAAGCTGCGGGTCAGGCAAACAGCAACGACATGAGGCGGAAGGTGATCCTATTGGGAATTCTAATACTGGCGGCAATGATTGCCGTCGCACTCGCATACGGCTCCTGGCGCTGGCAATGCGCTACAAAGGAGATGCATACCAGGCTGGAAGCGTCACGCCTCCCCATCGGGTCCAAAACATATGGTTCTGTTGAATTGGACGGTTTACCTGCGCCCGTTCAGCGTTACTTTCACGCCGTGCTTAAGGACGGACAACCCATGGTCTCTGCGGTCAGCGTGGAGCACGCCGACACTTTCAACATGAGCGAAACCGGCGAGAAATGGAGGCCGTTCACCTCAACCCAGCGAGTAATCACCCGGCGGCCCGGCTTCGACTGGGAAGGCCGCATCGAGATGATGCCCGGCCTGACGGTGCGTGTGCATGACGCCTACATTGCCGGCGAAGGCATTCTTCGTGCGACCGTGTTTGGATCAGTTATGAGTTCGCACAATGACCGAACCCAGCCGAAGACGCACTGCCGAGCAGGGGTTGGGCACTTGATTGGTGTTTCGTTTACAAACAAAGGAGAAGAAGAATGCCGGCATCACCCGAGATCGGCGTCATGAACCTGGCGAGTCCCTACACTGTCGAAGACACGACACAGCGAGTCGCACGCGTCATCGAGCATGCGGGCATGACGATCTTCGCGCGCATCGATCAGCAAGGCGCGGCACAAGCGGTGGGGTTGAAGATGAGGCCCATGACGCTCGTACTGTTCGGCAACCCGAAGGGAGGCACACCGTTGATGCAGGCGTATCCGACGCTGGCGATCGATCTCCCGCTCAAGGCGCTGGTGTGGGAAGACGCAGGCGGGCGGGTGTGGGTTAGTACGAACAGCCCGGAGTACCTGCAGCGGCGGCACGGCCTTGCGGAGACTCCATTCGTCGGGGTGCCGGGGCTCCTGGCGCAGGCGCTGGAGTCGAGCAAGACGGAGGCGTGAGATAGAAGCCGTGCTCGCATACAACGAAGTGGACTGCCCCGCTTGTCATGGTGGTCCGGCATTAGACCTACCCAAGAAATACGGAGTCACTATATGGAAATCTCCAAAGAAAAATATGTAGAGGTAATCAAAGAAATACGTGAGATGTTAAAGACGGACGAAGGTTCCGAATGTTCATGCCCAAACATACGATGTGAATGGCATGGCGATTGCCATAGTTGCGTAAGAATATACCGGCACTTTGGGAACCACGTTCCAAGGTGTTTACAATTCGTCATAGACAAGAAAGCAGCAAGCATGAAGGAAAGCATAGAAATGCAGATGCGTAAGAAACCCATACCGCCGGATGAATATCGCGACTACCTGATGGAGGTAGCACCAAAGAAGGCATAACCCGGCAACCGTGAGATTTTCTCTTCCGGTCCCCACACCACTGCGGCATGCGCAAACGTGCAGGGCGGTTCACACGACCTGCGGGTTTCTGCAGCGGGTTTATCGCCGATAATCGTCGAACAATTCTTTGAAGGGGTTTTACTTGCGGAATGCCAAGCCGCCAAGCCTAAGGATTCTACTATCGGAGGGCTCGAGCCTCTCGGCGCGTCAGATAGTCACAACGCTCGGGCTGGGTGGGAACCATATAGAGATCTGCGACCCTGATCCCCTTTGCATCGGACGCTTCTCCCGCTTTGTCCGGCGTTTCCATCGGTGTCCCGGTCTGGCCAGCGATCCCGAGGGCTACCTTGCATTTCTGCTGAACCTGCTCACCCGGAAAAGATTCGACGTTCTGCTTCCGACCCATGAACAGGGCTACCTGCTGGCCAAAGTCGCGGGGCGGCTTGAACCGCTGACGGCGATTGCGCTGCCGGCCTTCGAGAATTATGCCGCCGTCCACGGCAAGGCCGGCTTCTCGAGGCTCCTGGCCGAACTGCGTCTGCCGCAACCGCGAACGGAGATCGTCACTTCCGCAGCCGAACTGCGCCGGTGGCCCCGATTCCCCTCCGTCATCAAAACTGCTGTCGGTACTGCCAGCCGCGGCATCCTTTTCGTCCACAACACAGGAGATCTCGAACGCGTGGCGGCCGACCTGGAGGAAGCCGGAGAGTTTGAAGGCGAGATCGTCATCCAGGCGTTAGCAGCAGGCCCACTGGAGCGTGCACAAGCAGTATTCAGTCACGGGAGGCTTATTGGCGCCCACCAGTACTGTCAAGTCGCCGAGGGTCCAGGGGGCGGTGACAGGATCAAGGAAAGCGTCTGCAGGCCCAATGTCCGGGCCCATCTCGCTCAGATCGGCGAGCGGCTGCAATGGCATGGGGCGCTATCGGTCGATTACATCCTCAAGGAACCTGAGACTATTCCGCTCTACATCGACTGCAACCCGCTCTCGTCGAGCCTGTGAACGCGCTCTTGTCCGGAGTCGATCTCGCCGGTCTCCTGGTCGCAGTATCGCTGGGCGAAAGACCGGAAGAAGCCCCGCCTTCGCGCGCCGGAGTAAGGACGCAGATGGCTATCATGGGGATCATAGGCTGTGCGATCCGGGACGGTTCACGGCCGGCGCTCCTGTCGGAAGCCTTGAGTCTCTGGCGCGGCAGTGGGGCCTATGCTGGCAGCAGGGAGGAACTGACCCCAGCCGGAATCGATCCGCTGAGCATCTTCCCGCTCTTCTATGTCGCCCTGCGAATGCTCGCCTCTCCGGGCAGCGCCGCGCGCCTCTCCCGGCGGACAGCGCAGTCGCATCAGCTCAGCCGGACGGCCATAAGGACCATCCTGGAAAGGATCGAAGGGGCCCCGCTTGCTTCCGGCACCCAAACCACCCCGCCGTGAGCAGCTTGCCAAGTTCCGTGGGACTATCAGAAAACTAAAGCGAACCATTATGATTCGAAGCTGACCAGGACAATGTCTGCAGCTTGCTCACGAAGAGGAATAAGCGCCTGGTAATCTGCTGAACCGTACCATCCGGCCGCAGAGATTGCGTCGGGAAATCGAATCACCACGGTATCAATGTAAGGATGTTCTCCGCTCAACACTTTGACCTTGCGGCCCCGAAAGATCACCTCGCCTCCCCATCGAACAAGAGTAGGTGGAACCTTGCTGCGGTATTCACTCCACTTTTCGGGGTCCCTGACCGTGATATGACCTATGACGCAAGCGCTCATCTTCCGGCTTCCTCACTGATCCGGGGGCTGCCTGAAAGCCCGCCCTCCCTATCGCCCCAGTTTCTTCACATACTGACCGAGGGCCATCAGCGGAAAACAGTTACGGTAATTGTGATATCTAATGTAGAAATGTTTAGGGAACCCGGTCCCGGTGAAGTATATTTCATCCCAGGTCCCGTCGGGCTTTTGGTTCCTTAACAGGTACTGGATCCCCCTGCTTACCTCAGGGGATTTTTCTTCATCCCCGGCCAGAAGACCCATTATTGCCCAGGCTGTCTGAGATGCAGTGCTGGGACCCTGGCCGCGGAGTTCGGGCAGCCTGTAGGAATCGCAGGTCTCACCCCAGCCTCCATCCGGGTTCTGGTGGTCTTTCAGCCAGTGCATCGCAGCTCTGACGCAGGGCGACCTCGGGTGCTCCCCGATCGAGACCAGCCCCCGCAGGGCGGACCATGTCCCATAAATGTAGTTGACACCCCAGCGCCCCCACCAGCACCCGTCCTTTTCCTGCAGGTCTTTCAGAAACCTGACGCCGCGCTTTGCGGCCGGATGGCTGCCGTCGTATCCGCAGCAGCCCATAACCTCAAGCACCCTGCCGGTTACGTCCGCCGTCGGAGGGTCCACCATCGCTTCGGTATCGGCAAACGGTATACGGTTGAGGATTTCCATACCGTTGTCCCTGTCAAATGCCGCCCAGCCGCCGTTTGAACTTTGCATGCTCATGACCCATTCCATTCCGCGCGAAGTGCAAGAATCCAGCCCTTCGCATCTTTGCGGGCTGAAGCGGTTGAGCACGTTCAAAACGACAGCCGAATCGTCGACGTCAGGATAGCATGAATTGAAAAATTCGAAGGCCCACCCACCCGGCGCAGAGCTATTCTTGAACTGCCAGTCGCCGCCTGTCAGTATCTGTTGTGAGATCAGCCATTGGGCCGTTTTCTCGAGGGCGGGATGTTCGGGACTGACCCCCGACTCGAGCAAGGCCAGCGCCGTAAGCGCCGCATCCCAGACCGGGGATATACAGGACTGCATCCGCAGCCCATCCTCATCCTCGATGCAGAAATCCTCAATGGCTTTGAGCCCCTTTGCCATAACCTCATCAGAAAGCGAAAATCCCAGGTAGTGGAGGGCAAGCATCGAATAGACCATGGGGGGCTGGATGCCGCCCCAGTCGCCGCTATCCTCCTGGTGATCGACAATCCAGTCCCTGGCGGCCGCAATTGCCCTGCGGCGAAGCGTCTTTATCGGCCTATTCTCAAGTATTTTTGCAATACGGTCGAAGACAAAAAAGAGCTTGTTTATCCGGGAATCCAGTCTTTTGCCATGTACTGGGACGAAAAGCTCCTGAATGCAAAGATAATCGGGCAGTCTGAATTCCGGCCTGATGCACAGCACGATCGAAAGTGGTACGGCAGTGCCCCTGGCCCAACTTGAAAATTCGTAGACATTGAAATAAAACTCTGGCGGCAGGAGCACGAGTTCGACCGGCATAGAGGGAACTTTGCCCCAGTCATATTGACCGAACTGCGCAAGCCACATTTTCGTGAAAACGCGGGAGGCTTCTATGCCGCCGCGCTGGAGAATGAAGGTCCTCGCTTTCGCAAGGGGTCCTGAGCCCGGATCTTCCCCAAGGAGTTTAAGGGCGAAATAGGCTTCGATTGTTGTGCTGAGTTCGCCGCCGTCGCCGTAATAAAGGCCCCAGGACCCGTTTTCATTCTGATGCCCGAGAAGATACTTTACGATTCCGCTCCGCTTCTCGGCAATGGGAATGCCCAGAAGGCGCGTGAGCATGACATATTCACTCGTTATAGTGACGTTTGATTCCAGTTCGGCCCACCAGTAGCCCTCGGGATACTGCACCCTGAAGAAATAATCGCTTGATTTCCGGATCGCAGCTTCTATCTGCGGTATCCAGGAACTACGGATAGTGGCGGCCGGTCTCGAACGAGGCGATCCGGCCTCTTCGGACAATCTCACCGGCTCAGGCCAACCCACGGCCGGCTCCCTTCCAACCCCAATGTCAAGGTCCCCCCGAACCTCTTGCCCATCGGCAGCGCGCGCCATTACGCCGCTATCGTCAAAGGATTTCATGCTCGCCCCCCAAGCACTTATTTCCGCGATCCGTTGCCCCCGCCGGATGGCGGTAATTCAGTCCTGAAACTGCTACTCTCTTATCAGGTGTTTCAGGATGGAGACTAATTAGTCATAAATGCGTCACTTTGCAAGCGATTTGAGGACAATTTCGTTCGTGGCGATTATAAGCGTTCAACCAGAGACGGAATATGGGCCGCACAAGAAGCGGCGCGGAGAGATTTGGACAGGATCGACAGGATTGAAAAATAACCAATTTAGGGATTCAGGGATTTTAATTTAATTAATTCTTCAATCCCCAAATTCTTCAATCCCTCACTCACCCATTCACCCAAAACCAAACGAGTCCTGGATTACTGCCCCGGATGGCTGTTTTTATTTCCAAAAAGCGGCTTTCTGTCAGATGCTTTCCATCTGTTGTGCATCCACAAATACTGCTCGGGATACCTCCGGATTACTTCCTCCATTTTCAGGTTTATCTCCCTGGTGATTCGCACGATCTCGGAGCGCTCATCGGCTGTGTGCGGATCGGGCCAAATAGGGTCAGACACGAACCCTTCGAAGAAATACGGATCATTCGTGCGGCACGCTGCGGCAACGACAACCGGACGCTTGTGTCTGATTGCGAGCAGCGCCGGGGTCGGAGTAACCGTGGCGTATTCCGCGAAAAATTTAACCCTGAGCCCCCTGTTGGTGCTCTGGTCCGGAAGCAGTGCGACCGATTTCCCCTGCCGCAGTGTGCGTTCCAGTGAGAACATAGCGTTTTTTTTTGGAATCATGAGATGCCCGCATGTGATGCGGCTGGAGAGAATGGCACGCTCGAGATAAGGATTGTCGAGTGGACGAAAGACGATCCCAAGAGGAATGCCGATCAGAGCGCATACATAGGGCAGCAGTTCCCAGTTGCCAAGGTGGGGAGTGACGAATACGCAGCCCCCGGCCTGGTCATGAATGGTTTTTGCCTTCTGAAAAAGGTGTTCGAGATGCTCGGTCCTGTAACGACCATCCCTGACGGCCCTATCGCCCTCGAAGCGAATGGGCGACCTTATTATTTCAACAGTAGTGAGGAAAAAACCTTTGCAACTCCGGCGGGCAAGCTTTCTTATCTCTTTTTCACTCATCTTGTCGCCGAAGGCGATCCTGATATTTTGCAGCGCTATTTCACGCCTTCGCGGTATTGCCATGTAGAGCGCGTATCCGAGAAGTGCGCAAATTACCCTGAGCACCTTGACAGGCAGCGACCTTGAGATGGTAACGGCAACATAAAAACCCAGGTATTCAACAATCTGAAAAACCTTGCTCTTCCCTTTTTTCCCCATGTTCAGCGCGCCCGGCCCTCGACCAGAACGCTCGAGCACTGGCCGATCACTCCATAACTAATAGAGAGAAAGCTTCTGCCCCTGGCCTCCCTGGTCGAGGCTGAAATACCCATACCTTCGAAAGCTGCATCGGTTTTTGAGAAGTTGAGCGTCCCCGGAACAATACCTTCATTAATTGCTTCGATGCCAAGAATAAGTTCACAGATGTCGCTTGCGGCGCCCATGTGCCCCGTATAAGCCTTCAGGGCGCAAACGGGGACCCTGTTCATTTGTGAGCCCAGGATTTCAGCGATTGAATTAAGCTCCGAGCGGTCCCCTTTGCGCGTCCCACTTCCGTGAGGGCATATAAAAGCGAGGTCCCCCGCATCGATGGCCCCCTCTTCCAGGGCGGCGTTAATGGAGTTTTTCGAAATTCGCTCCGGAACGCTCAAACCTTTACCCTGTGTGAACTCAATGCAGTTGCCGAACCCTTTTAGTTCGCCCAGAATCCTGGCGCCTCGAGCCTTTGCCCGTTCGTTGTCCTCCAGCAATATGGCAGCGCCTCCCTCTCCGGGAATGAATCCATCGCGCGCCCGGTCGAGCGGCCTGAATGAAGCCTGACCGTGTCTGCACCTGGACAAGATTCCGAGTCCCTCCATTTCGTACATGGGGATTTCCGTGATCCAGCACCCACACCCCACGGCGATAGCTACATCCGCTTCTCCGGTACGAATCTTGCGGAAGGCTAGCTCAAGGGCGTGGGCGCCACAGGGTGAAAGGCTTGCCAGGCTCGTATTAGGACCCATAAACTCGAACACGGCCGAAAGAAAACTGAAAAGATTGTTGCTGATTGATTCGAGCAGGAAAAATGGATTTACCTTGTCCATGGTGGATTTGTTGAGCACAGACAAATCCGCTCTCTTTTCGGAGTGCTTTGTCACATCTTTGAGGGCAGGGTGCATGAACTCGTATCCGACCTGAGTAAGGTCCCCCGAAGCCAGGAATAGAGACCTCCTCTCCCTTGGGATAGTCGCGAGATCGATATTTGATTTCTCCACAGCCTCCCTTGCGGCTTCAAACCCAAGAACCGACCCCCGATTCAGGAAGCGCACCTGGCCGGCCATCTTCGACGGAACGCCATTCAACCGCTCAAGCCCTTTGACTTCTCCGAACAATTGGAGGTATTCAGGCTGGCCCGGGCGCTCATGGCGCTCGATTCCGGTCCTGCCGGCCAACAAGCCCCTCCAGTTAGCCTCGACCCCTTTTCCCAGAGGCGTGACCAGACCCATTCCAGTGACGACAACCCGCTTTTGCAAAGACATGGACATATCCCGAAGCAGCTAATCACAAAAAGGCGTAAATAGGCCGCTTTGCCTATTTCGCAGGTTAAATTGAACGGAGCCAGACCCGACATAATGCCGGGGTTTGCTAGTATCGAATTTTCCGAGTAAGTACTTCGAAAAACCTTTTCTGCTCTTCAACTTCCTCAATGGTTTCCAAAACGACCAGGTTCCCCTGAAACTCCACCTTGATCACCCGTTTTCCATTGACCTCCCCTGCCCCTCTGTAGATTTTGAGGTCATTGCCCGGCGCGGGAGAAACCGAAACTCTCATTTCGACCTGGTCGCCCGGCAGAACCATCCCGTAAAAATTACATTTCAATACTTTCGATACCAGAAACCACTTCTCGAAATCCGAAGACGCCGCTTCAAGCCAGCCGCTGAGCTGAACGAGAGATTCAATGAGCATTATGCCGGGCATGATCGGCCTTTTCGGAAAATGGTATTCCAGAAAGTCTTCGCTCATAGCAACGTTTTTTACCCCGGTTATCTTATTACCCGGGTCAAGAGCAGTTATGCGGTCAACAAGAAGGTATCTCATGGAAAGACTCCCTGCCTGATTCTTTATCCGGCTTTTTGGACGCAAGAATTACCGAGGCGATGGCAAAATCCCCCGAATGGGAAATCGATACAGTGTACTGGTAAACTTTCCTGCGGCGTCCGATTTTTTCTGCCCAGCCGCTTAGCGAGAGCGCAGGTCTGCCGGACTTCTCAGGCGTCACTTCAATTTGGGCCAGTGCACCATCTATCCCGCTCCCGGACAATCCCGTTCCAAGCGCCTTCAAGCAAGCCTCCTTGGCCGCGAATCGCCCGGCCAGATGAACGTAGGGGTCCGGCCTGGAAAAACAATATTGCCGCTCACTATTTGAAAAGATTTCTGAGGCGAATTCCGGGCGCGCGATCAAGATCCTCTTCATTTTCGAGACCGCTACGATATCGATGCCCTGCAATATATGAATCATGAGACGCTCAAGCCTCCATCTACCGGGATCGCCTGCCCCGTAATATAATCCGACAGTTCGGAGGCAAGGAAAAGCACCAGATGGGCCACTTCCTGGGGGTTGCCGAATCTCTGCACGGGGATGCGTTCGAGAAGCGCCTCACCGGTCCGCCGGATCGTACGGACGCTCATTTCCGTTTTAATGAAACCGGGCAAGACAGCGTTTACCAGGATTCCCTTTGGAGCAAGCTCAATGGCACATGCGCGGGTGAACGAGACCAGTCCGCCTTTGGCCGCCGCATAATTGGTCTGGCCCCGGCTGGCTTGCAGCGCAGCAACGGAGGCGATGTTTATGATTTTTCCGCTGTGCCTGGGAACCATCCATTCTGCAGCCATCCTGGTCACAAGGAAAGCTCCACGAAGATTTACACGCTGCACACGCTCCCAGTCGGAGAGGTCCATTGCCAGGAGCAGCTTATCCTGGATGATTCCCGCATTGTTCACCAGGATATCGAGCCTGTCGCAGCTTTTCCGGATTTTGTGAAAAAGGGATTCGACCTGATCGGGTTCCGAAATGTCGGCCTGGAAAATTTCGCACCCGCTCCCGCGCGAGTGCAACTCTTCCATCAATAGCCGGGCTTTATCCCCGGACCTGTTGAAGTTGATCAGCACCTTTGCACCGGCTGATGCGAGTGAACGCGAGATCGCCTCGCCGATTCCTCGCGCCCCTCCGGTAACAAGTACAGTTTTCCCCGATAAATTTATCTGCATCGCATCAACCGGCATATTTTCTCACCACAATGGCCGCAATCTGGCCGCCGAAGCCGAAAGAGTTGGACAAAGCGGCCCGGACCCTTACCGAGCGGCCGACAAGGGGCACGTAGTCCAGGTCGCACTTGGGGTCTGGGTTTGTCAGGTTGATTGTAGGGTGAATTCTGTCCCGCGAAACCGAAAGTGTGGTGAAAACAAACTCAGGACCCCCGGCCGCCGCCATCAGGTGACCGATAAGCGATTTGCTCGAACTCACCGCAACTCGGTTCGCCGCCTCTCCGAATACTTTCCTGATTGCCATCGTTTCGACAAGGTCGTTTAGTTTCGTCGATGTCCCATGAGCGTTTATGTAGTCGATCTCATAGGGGCCGATCCCCGCGTCGGCCAAGGCTCGACGCATTGCCTGCTCGGCGCCCCTGCCCTCGGGGTGCGGCGCCGTGAGCCTGTAGGCGTCAATGGTTGAAGCGTATCCGGCCACTTCGGCATACACACGGGCACCGCGCATCAGGGCATGAGACTCCTCTTCGAGCACGACGACGCCAGCCCCTTCTCCAATCACCAGCCCGGACCTTTTCCGGTCGAAGGGACGGCACAGCGTTTCTTCTGCTTGCGGCATGGCGGCCGAACCCAGGAGCACGAATCCCATCGATGCCCAAGGGTCCAGCATGGAATCGGACCCACCAGCCATAACGAGGTCGGCCTCCCCTCGTTGAATTGCCCGAAAAGCCAAGCCAATGGCCTGGGTAGCCGATGCACAGGCGCTGGTGATCGTTGCGTTCGAACCGCGCAGGCAAAACTTTTCCGAAATTATCTCGGCTGGCCGGCTCGAATTATTTCGAATAATCGATTCCCGGTGAACCCGGTCGCTCTCACGGGCAAACCGAACACTGTCGAATTCTCCGTCCTCGCCGACCCAGCAGTGAACGTCTTCGAGACGGTAGACGCCGAGCCCGGCGGCAAAAGCCATCCCGAACCGTGACCGCTCTCCGAACCCGTTTTCCAAACGGGCGTCACTCCGGGCCTTTTCCGCCGCCCAAAGAGCAAAAAGGGTCCTCCTTTCCCCTTCGGATTGGGCTTCCTCCGGGAATGCACGGCATATCCGGTCCCAATCCTCGGACGATACCTGCCCTGCCACCCCAATGGGGCATTTCCCCAGTCGCCGGTCCAGCCTCTTTATCCCCGAGGTGCCGTTGAGCGCCTTCTCCCAGCTTTCCTCGACATCCAACCCAAGTGGCGCGGCCAGGCCAAGGCCTGTTATTAGAACCTTTCGTCCCATGATGTCAGCCCTCTTGCGACTTGGGCCAGCCTCCGTAATAGCGGAACAATTGGCGCATCTGCTCCGTACTGACTATATGCTTATGGACGTAAATGATTCGGCCTATCGAAGCGATCTCTCGCCCATCCACCGTCATCCGCGCAGTGCCGAGGGAATCAGTTTCTGAAGTCGAGATGAGCCGGGCCGAGATTTCCGCTGAGAAACCGGGCTGAAGAGCTGGCGCAAGAGTCACGTCCTCGACAAGGGTCAATACGCCGTGGGACCGGAAATCGTGCGTGTATACGATGAGCCATCCCAACAGTTGCGCCATCGCTTCTATGTACATCACCCCGGGCACGAGCGGTTTCTTCCCGTAGTGATTTCTAAGGAATTCTTCCGTAAGCGAAAAAGTCTTCACGCCGGCGATGGACTCACCCGGCACGAGGCTGGTGATGCGGTCGTAGAGAATAAATCTCATGGAGTTTCCACTCTTTCAATAATCAATGACGCACACCGGCCCTCATAGCTTGTTGAGACTATCATGATGCGGCCGGGACCGTTGACGGCGGGTGCGCCAATTCCCGCAGGGATGATCGAGCTTTCAAAAATCTTCGAGCCGATGATTGAGTTCAGCACGGGTTCTGCCCCGAAAATTTCCCCAAGGACCCGACCGGGCGACAGGACCGGCGGAATATGTCTATCGCCAAAAACCTGATCGGCCGCTTCAATGCATACGGCAATTGCGGGATTGCCGCTCGAGCCGGTGAGGACCAGATCAATGTCCTCCGGCTGAAGTCCGGAGTCAAGCAGCGCCTTTTCCATGGCAGCCCTCACAGCCCACGGCGTGGGACAACTTTGCGTCACACTTTTTTCGCACGCAAATCCGAACCCGGCGATTCCGGCAAGGCATTTGGCGCCCCTTTGCAGGGCGAGATCAACAGATTCCAGCACGAGCGATGCGCCGCACTCACCCGGGAAAGGGGAATCGACCAACTCGCCGGCGTCGAACATTCCGTTCAGTCTGCCCCGCGCAAGACTCATCGGAGAGATTTCTTCGCCGACCCCGGACACCAGGACCGCCTTGGCTTTTCCCTCCCGCAAAACCTTTGCGGCTTCAGCAATTGCCTGGATACCGGCATCGGCATGCGGAGAGAAAACGCAGTTCTCGCCGCGCACCCCGAGGTGGATAGCAACCTGGCAAAACACGACGTTGTTGAGCACCGCAAGAAGGGCGAGCGGATAGATTTCCAGGTAGCCGCCGGAGAAAAACCTGTCATAGTCCAACTCGCCATCGGGAGAGCGCGATTTGAGGACGCATGAAATAAAATCCTCAACCTTGAAGCCGCCCATCCCCATTGCGGCGAAAAATCCCGTCTCCTCGCCTTCGACCACCCCGGCGCCAAGTCCCGCGTGATGATATGCCTCCTCGGCCGAGAGCAGAAGAAGAGTGAGGTACTTCCCCATCGATTTTGCAAGCCGGGGATGAATGTTCGTTTTGATGCAGGGAACGTCCAAGGCCTGGGCGCATCGAATGCAGCCGAAACCGCTCGCGTCGAAGCCCTCTATGGGCTTTATGCCGGATGTTCCGCAAATCAGGGCGTCCCAGATTTCACGGACCGAATTCCCGACCGAGCAGACCGCTCCCATCCCGGTAATGACGATCCTCTGGTTTCCATAGACAATGTCGGAGTGTTGGCGTGGATTCATTTCCGGAACTTACCAAAGCACACGGAGGCATTCCGGCCGCCGAACAGCAAAGAATTGGACAGGGCAATGGAGTGAGGGATCTCACGCACCTCGTTCGGCACGTAGTCGAGGTCGCATTCAGGGTCGGAAAATTCGCAGTTGATGGTTGTCAGTATTACCGATTCATTCATCCCCATGATGGTCATGGTCGATTCGATTGCTCCAGCCGCTATGGAATGGCCTGTCATACAATAAGCGTCCCCCGGATGAGTCGTAGTAAGCACTCCCCGCAACGACCCTTAAAAAATCTTTTCTTTTTCCTGGACCTGGGTCAGCCAGGCATCGACCAAGTCATCGCCATTGGCAAACGCGGCTTGCTCTCCGCACGATCCGCACTGCAACCGACACTCGCTTTCAATTTTCCACTCACATTTTCCGCAGTTCGAACAGCTTTCCGGCAGGGTATCGAGAAGGCTCATCACGCCGTCGACAATCGACTGAACTGTCACCATGCTTGGCAGCTCGTCCATATCCATGCCGGCTTCGAGCTGACCGGACGAGTTGTTGAAGCGCAGGCAGAGCACCTTAACCGCCTTTTCCGTCAGCTTGCCGTCGGAATCTATCGCCGTTTCTTCGCCGAACATCTCTTCCATGTGCTCAAGAGCGGAGTGGCGAGCCATCTTGATGCCGAAGGTCTGTTCCAGCCGATAATTTATGTCGAGAAAATCGAGCGACTCCGCGCCGAGGTCTTTTATCAGTGAGCTTTCGAGCTGAACCCTTTTGGGAGCGATGTCGAGCCCCTCAGAAATTGCTTTGGTCACCTCTTCGATGACTCTCTGTTCGGAAATGATCCCCTGCTTCATCTATCAACCTCATCCTGTTTGGTTCCCGGCAGTTTTGTCCACGCTGGACGGTATAGCCTATTGCTCAAGCCGTTGTCAACAACGATCATCCGGCCCGAATCGCCCTCGAAGCCGATCCGCACAAATACAGCACTACTTCCCCAACCTCCGCTTATACCATGAACGGCTCCGGAAGATGGCTTTCATTGGCGGAATTTGCCAAGGCATAGACAGGCGTTTTGCCCACCGAAGCCGAAGGAGTTGGATAGAGCGACCCCGTGTTCCAGTTCGCGAGCCCGGTTGGGAACGTAGTCAAGGTCGCATTTCGGGTCGGCGAATTCGTAGTTTATCGTAGGCAGGAGCACGGAACGGTTCATGCCCATTATAGTGAGGCCTGCTTCTATTGCGCCAGCGCCTGCAATGGTGTGGCCTATCATCGACTTGTTGGAACTGACCGGGATCTTCCTGGCTCTTTCTCCCATCACCCTTTTGATCGCCAGGGTCTCTATCTGGTCATTTTGGAGAGTCGAAGTCCCATGAGCATTAATGTAGTCGATATCGGCGGAAGTAAGGCCGGCATCTGAGATGGCCCCCTGCATGGCGAAAGCTGCGCCATCGCCTTTAGGATGGACGTCCGTTATCCGAAACGCGTCGGCTGAGGAACCATATCCAAGCACTTCAGCGAAAATGGGAGCCTTTCGCTCAAGAGCATGCTCAAGGCTTTCGAGAACCAGCGCCCCTGCCCCCTCGGACATTACGAAGCCATTTCTTTTTCGGTCGAAGGGCCTGGACGCTTTCCAGGGAGAGGAATACCTCTCTGAAAGCGCGCGAATCAACACAAACCCGACAAAACCCAAAAAGTTGAGATTGGATTCGCACCCTCCAGCAATCATCGCGTCGGCTCTGCCCTCTCTGATGATCCCGAGCGCTTCGCCGATCGCCTGCGTCCCGGCCGCACAAGCGGAGACAATACTCAGATTGCTGCCCCTGCAATTGAACAGAATCGACAGGATAGAGCTGGCCACATCGGGCTTCCTGCGGAAGAAATTAAAGTAGGAATAGACGCCGTTTCTTGTGAGGCCGCCGACATCCCAGGCGTCTTCGCCGCTATAGCGGTATAAGAGGAGCATGTCTTCGACCGAAGGGTTTTCCCCGTGATACCCTAAGCTTACACCAATTCTATCCCTGTCTTCGATTAAATCCAGGCGGGCCGCTCCAGCGGCTTCAGAGACCGCCGATATCATGAGCTTGAGGCCGCGTGAGCTGCATTTTTCAATCCCATGAAGCCCCTTAGCGGGGAGAGCATCCAGCCAGGAATCGTCCACCTGTCCTCCGATACGGCAGGGCAACCCCTCCGTTTCGAAAGAACGCAGGAAATCTATACCAGATACTCCGTTGCGAGCATTTTCGAAGGTTTCCCGACTGTCTTTCCCGATCGGGGTGATCATTCCATAACCCGTAACGACCACCCGCTTCTTTTCTCTGTGCATATTCAAATACGGTCCTGAAGCTTATCGTGTCGTTAAAAGATCTTCTTATTCCCCTGAACCTGTTTCAGCCAGCTTTGCATGTTTCATTACGAGTCAACCCCTTTTTTTGATTTCTGTTCTCCTGCCCAAGGGGGGCGATATAGTCTATTGCTCAAGCCATTGTCAACCACAATGGTCTGACCGCAAATCCCACGAGCGGCGGGGCTGCAAAGAAAAACAACTACGTCGGCAATGGCGTCCGGACTCACACAAAGTTGCTCGGGTATGTACTCAAGCTGTTCCATGTGCTGCCGCAAGACCTTGAACGAATCCGTCTTGACCACACCACCGCAAATTCCGTTAACAGAAATGTTTCCGGGAGCGAAACTCTCGGCGCAGTCTCTTACTACCGCCTCCATTGCCGCTTTCATGCTTCCGAGTGGGTATGCAGGGTTGTAGAAGCGGCTCCCGAGACTCGATATGAAAACGATTTTGCCCTCAGAGGCCTTCAGCAGATGCAAGGCCTCCTGAATGCAGAAGATATTCCCGATGTAGTTGGTTTCGACGAGTTGTCGAATCTCCCTCTCGAGCAGCCTCTCTATCGGCTTGAAAGGAGCTTTGGCAGCGTTGAGCACTAGAAAATCAAGCCGGCCGTACCAGCCGGAAATCAACTCAATCATCTCCCTGACAGATGATTTCAGTCCAATATCAGCCTGTACGACAAGAGCTTTACGCCCCAAACTCTCAATTTCGCGGCAAACCTCATCGGCTTTTTTCCGCGAATTCCCTCCAGCTTTGGAATGATTTATTACCAGGTTCGATCCGGCTCTCGCAAACGCCACAGCAATAGCGTGGCCTATTCCCCTCGAGCTTCCGGTTACAAGCGCCACTTTACCTGTGAAAAAATCCTTTTCCATCTCGGTCAGAAACCATCACGTCAAATTATAAGCGGTATAGGCATTAAAAAGAGCATTCTAGCACAGTAACGGAATTTTACAACCGGTTGCCGGTGAGAGTTTGTAGACGAACCAATCCGGCCAGGGCAAGGAACTCATGAGCCGAAAGAGTTTCCGGACGTCTTTTCGGGTCAATCGCTGCCTTCTCACAAGCGTCTTTTATGGCGCCCGACGAAAGACCAAAGGCGCCCGCCAGACAGTTCATCAAGGTCTTTCGACGCTGCTGAAAGGCTTTGCTGACCAGTTTTCTTTGAAAATCGAAATCGGGACCCACAGGGCGCTTGCTCGCGAAATCGATTCGAAGCACGACTGAATCTACTTTGGGAGGCGGATAGAACTGGCCTGGCCCGACGGTGAACAGTATCCGCACTTTTGAGTAAATCCCGAGGAGGACCGTGAGCACCCCGTAGTCCTTGGTGCCCGGCACGGCAGCAAATCGCCTTCCAACTTCCTTCTGCACCATAAAGACGCCCCGCTCGATTGCAGGAAAACTCTCGAGCAGGTGGAACATCAAAGGAGAGCTGATATTATAGGGAAGATTACCCAGCACAATCAGGCGCTTACTCTCTTCGTGGCGAAGATTTCCAAAGTCGAATGAGAGTGCGTCCTGTTCGTAAATTACCGCCTTTTCCTCCGGTACTCTTTCACGCAGATACGCAACTATTTCCTCATCCACCTCGATCAAATGAAGCCTCTTAACTTCAGGCAATATGAAACGGGTGAGCGCTCCGAGCCCCGGACCTATCTCGACAACAGCATCGACATCTCTCAGTTCGGCGCTTTGAACAATCCTGAGCGCGGTTGCCGGTTGCGCGAGGAAATGCTGCCCGAAACGTTTTCGCGGCCGGGATTTGTTCTGATGAAAATAGTCGCCGGGCGATAGAAAATCGGGCATAGCGAACAAGACTCAACTGGATTATTATGTTGCAGGCCTGCTTATACCGCGGCAAGGCCATAGTTTGTCAGGACGGAAGCTAACGAGAAAATGCGTCCAGCTCAAGCATTCCGGACTGGGGACCGGAACGCATCCAGAGGCGGTACGCGGCGGATGCGATCATCACGGCGTTGTCGGTACAGAACTGCAGCGGAGGCAGATAAAGCCGAAAGTTTGCGGAGGCGGCCTCCTCAGCCAGCCTTTTCCTCAATCTGCTGTTTGCGGCAACTCCCCCTGCAGCAGCGATATCCGAAAGACCACACTGTTGCGCTGCCTTGATGCTCTTTTCGACCAACACGTCAACAATAGCCTCCTGGAAGCTCGCCGCGAAATCCCCCAACGTGTAAGACCCAGCCACGCTACGTGCAGAATCAGAGGCAGGGGGACCGTGCCTGCGGATAAAATTGGCGGCGGCGGTTTTTAAACCGCTGAAGCTGAACTCAAGAGAGTCTTTTCCAAACCGGGAGCGCGGGAATTGTATCGCCTCCGGATTTGCGCCCGAAGCGAGTTTGTCGATCGCAATACCACCCGGATACCCAATGTCGAGCAGCTTCGCTATTTTATCGAATGCCTCTCCCGCCGCATCATCCCTCGTAGCTCCCAGCAGCCTGCTGCCGCCGTCCTGATCAACCCTGTACAGAGCAGTATGTCCACCGGAAACGACCAGGCAAATAAAGGGCTTCTCAGGAATGCTGCCTGAAAGGAAGGCCGCCTGTATATGCCCCTCGATATGATTAACCGCAATGAGCGGCTTACCGGCAGCATAAGCCATAGCTTTTGCGGCGCTCAAACCGACCAGCAGCGCCCCGACAAGCCCGGGACCTTGTGTAACCCCGAGCACGTCAAGTTCTTCGACCGAAACACCTGCTTTTTCCAGCGCGCTTTCGATTACAGGGATGATATATTCCAGATGCTTCCTTGACGCCAACTCGGGAACTACCCCGCCATAAGGACCGTGAATTGAAACCTGGCTGGCAATTACGCTGGACAATATTTCTTTTCCGTCCCTTACAACTGCAGCGGCGGTTTCATCGCAAGAGGTCTCAATTCCCAGAATTATCACTCACATGTTCCTATCTAGTGTCCATCCGGAAACCCCGGATGACTCACTGGCAGTTTTCGATTCGGAAAGGAGGCATTTTTCGTCCTGGCGCGTACAATTTGGCGGCCCTCCATTTCCGGATTGCCCAGCGCCGCACCGAAAGGTGCAAGGAAATCGATGGGTTGCGCGGAGGCGTACCTATGTACGCCGCACAAGAAACCCCGAAGATTGACACAGCAAGGGCGGAAAAGGACCCTTTCCGGACGGAAACTATCTAGTGCCATCGATATTATGAGTTTGTGTCCATCCCGAAACACGGGATGCGGCGAAACCAGTTCGAAACACACCCTTTCCGGACGGAAAACCGGCTTGACAAAGCTGTTCCATCAAGATATCAAATGAGAATCCAAAAAGATCATCAACACCAGTTTATCATACATCCTTTCAAAAGGGCCGATTTCATCGGTTTCTAAACCGATTCCCGGAGATTACTCCACTCGAGGAGACCAATGTTCGGTTCGGGTATCGTGCCAGACAAGCATTCCCTGATTTTAGGCACTGCGTTGCTCGCCGGCCTGATCTGGGTTGCAGTCCGTGATTTCCTTATCTTCCATGCTCTGATCGGGATAGTCACGGTAGTAGCAGTATGGAGCATTTTTTTCACAGCCTGGAATGCCCGGCACATTGTCCGTAATATTTATTTTTCATTTATCGGCATTGCTTACCTTTTCGCAGGCTTGATCGAACTGCTGCACACTCTTTCATATAAAGGCATGGCGATTTTCGGAGACGCCAACCAGTCCGCCCAACTGGGCATTATTGCCCGCAGTCTGGAATCAGCCGCACTTGTAATCGCCCCGCTTCTGCTGGGCAGAAGATTGAAAACCGGCCTCGTTCTTGTTGCATTCGGAGCCGTTGCGGCCGGGGCCCTGCTTTCAGTCTTCTACTGGCGCATTTTTCCTGCCTGCTTCATAGATGGGACCGGACCAACCGGCTTCGAGAAGATAAGCGAATACTTAATAATTTTAATGTTCATTGCATCAATATTTGTTTTATCGCTCAAAAGGCAGCAATTTGAGTTCAGCGTGTTCCTGGCGTTGGTGGCCTCGATAACACTGTTTATAATTTCGGAACTTGCATTTGCCCCTTACACAAATTTTCTTTTGAGGAGCAACGAGTTCGGCCATTTTCTGAGACTGATCGCAGTCTATTTAATGTACAGGGTTTTCATAAGCACCGGAATCTTTGCGCCATTCAATCGGCTTTCCCGAAACCTGACCCTGAGCGAAAAGAATCTCTATTCTCTGCTTGAAGGACTTCCTGCTTTTGTATTCGTCCAGATGCCGGACTACACGATACGATACGCTAATCGAGTTTTCCGTGACCTGTTCGGCAATCCTGAAGGGATGACCTGCTATGAGGTTCTCAAAGGTGAGAACGCACCGTGCGAGATTTGCCCTACCAGAGACATACTTCGGACAGGCGTGCCACAGCACAGGGACTGGGGCGTAATAAAGGGTAAAACGTATGCGATTTACGAGTACCCCTATCGTGACCTTGATGATTCCCCCGCCGTGTTGAAGCTCGGAATCGATATTACCGAACGGAAAAATATGGAGACCGAACTGATCAAGGCTCGCGATGAATTGGAAGATCGGGTCCGGGAAAGGACGAGTGAGATTACCCGGACCACGGGGATTCTGCGGCTCGAAATTGCGGAGAAGGAGCACGCACAGCAAAACCTTTTGCGATCTGAAGAAGAGCTGCGAGTGCTCTCTTTTAAGTTGCTCCATGCTCAGGAAATGGAGCGCAAGCGAATCGCAATGGAATTACATGACAGCCTGGGTGGATCTATCAGTGCCGTAAAGTTCAGAATCGAACACGCAATCCGCGAATTGGGCCGATCCGCCAACGTCAAATCAAGGCAAATGTTCGAGGACATTGTGGTAATGCTGCAGAACCTTCTTGAAGAAGTCAGAAGAATTCATTCCAACATCTGGCCTTCCGTTCTAAGCGACTTCGGCCTCACCATGGCGATTGACTGGTGTTGCAGGAGATTTGAGGAAGACTATCCCCACATTCATATCGATAAAACTCTTTTGCTTGAAGAGCCCGATGCACCCGACGCACTCAAGATCGTCATTTTCAGGATCATCCAGGAAGCGTTGAACAATGTCGCCAAACACAGCGGCGCGAATTCAGTCACTTTAAGGCTTGGGAAGCAAAACGGAGCAATCGAAATGAGGATTCGAGATAACGGCAAGGGATTCGACGTCGCCGAGGCGCGGGAATCGGCAAGGATAAGCGCCTGTGTCGGGCTCTCCAGCATGACAGAGCGCGCGAGACTTTCCGGCGGCTCCATTGAAATCGAGTCTGGCCAAACCGGTACTGAAATCAGGGTAGCCTGGCCCGTTAGAATGATTTGACAATGTAAATTATTGTAAAGCCCACCTATTGATCAATCATATTGGAGATTTCTCCTTCACAAAACTCCCCTTTCTGGCATAATGCACCGTTTGGGCCGTTCCTCCCCTCCACATCGACAGCGGCGCCCGAAAAGCTTAAGAGCCCCCAAGGGCTATTTCTTTTTAGCGCCTTAATATCTAAAAATGCAAACACTCGAGCATAGGCAATGCAATGAACAACATGATCCGGTATTTTCTCGACAATTCTCTGCTTGTTCTGGGGTTCTTCGGCCAAGGATTGTTTTTCGGCAGATTTCTGGTCCAGTGGATTGCGAGCGAGAGGCAAGGCAGAAGCGTAGTTCCTGTCGCCTTCTGGTATTTCAGCATCGGCGGAGGCGGACTGCTTCTCATCTATGCCATACTAAAAAAGGACCCCGTGTTCATTCTCGGACAGGGGGGCGGTCTCATCATATACCTCAGGAATATATACCTGATTCATCGTGAACGCTCCAGCGGCGGGGTCTAGCGTTTTTATGACCTCCAGGACACTCCTCTACACGGTTGTTCTGATCGCGCTGTGGTCTGCAATTTTTATCGCCACGATTTCCCGTCCGGCGCTGCTCGACGATGCAGATTCCTTTCATGCCGAAGCGGTGCGTGAAATGGTCCAGTCGGGAGACTGGGTGACCCTGAGAATAAATAACGGCATCAGATACCTGGAAAAGGCCCCTGTCATGTACTGGCTGGCGGCCCTTTCGGTTTCGGCTTTCGGGCTTCATGATTGGGCCGTACGGCTGCCCCTGGCGATGTTCTCCCTTTTGTTGATATTGCTTGTGTTCAGATTCGGGACGCGGGTCTGGGGCAAAACAGGAGGCTTCTGCTCAGCGATTGTGATCACAACCTGCCTTGGCCATTATGCATTTACCCGGATACTTTGGCCTGATGTGATTTTATCCTTTTTTGTCGCTTTTTCCCTCTACATGTACATGCTGATAACATTTGAAGAACAGGAGCCGAAAAAAATCGGTCCGGTGGACCTGAGGTGCGCCGCTCTGTATATTTCCGCCGCCCTGGCAGTACTGACAAAGGGACTGATTGGGGCCGTCTTCACGGGCGCGATCATTCTTGTGCACATTCTGGTAACTGGAAACTGGAAGGTCATCAGGAGGCTCCAGATCGGGTGCGGGCTTCTCATTTTTCTGATCGTAGCAGCGCCCTGGCATGTTGCAGCGGCTCTTGCCAATCCGGATTTCCTGCAGTTCTATTTTATCCGCGAGCATCTCCTGCGCTTTCTTGGGATGCGCTATCCCAAAGACTCCGGCGCCGTTCCGGGCCTGCTGCTCTGGGGCCTTCACCTCGTGTGGTTTTTCCCATGGAGCCCATTCTTGTGGGGACTTGTCCTAAATTTCCCGAAATCGGTGCGTCCGAAAGAGAAAACCCAACAGGTATGCCTTCTTCTATTTATCTGGATAGGCGTAATCCTGACATTCTTTTTGTTCAGCAATTCAACCCAGGAATACTACACATTCCCCGCCTTCGCCGCATTCGCGCTCCTGTTCGGCAAGATCCTGGCGGACCTCGACTCGCGGGAGTCCTCCCCGAAGTGGGGCCTCATCAGCCTCGGAGTCATGGCCGCACTCACGCTCCTGGCAGGCGCGAGCATGATTGCGCTCACGTGGTGGGGCAACCACTCAGCACAGGAGTACACTCTTTCCGGAACTCTTACCACAAATCCGAAGCGCTACTTCCTCGCTTTCGGTCACGTGCGCGACCTCACCCCGGCAACTTTCAGCTATCTGGCCCCACTGGTGTACAAGACCGCCGCCTTGCTGATCGTCGGCCCATCAGCCGCATTTTTCCTCGCTCTCCGGAAGCGCTGGATGGTCGCTTTCCTCTTTCTGGCCACTATGATGATAGGGCTGTGCCATTTATACAATGCCGGGCTGGTTGCCTTTGAGCCGGTGCTGGGCTCGAAAAGCCTCGCCAAAGTTGTCCAATACTACTACCGGCCGGGAGATGAGATCGTCATAAACGATTTTTACGAGAAAGGTTCAACCCTCAATTATTACACGGGTCTCCAGGTGCACGTCATTGACGGCGGGTTCGGCGTTCTCTGGTACGGCCTGCATGATAAAACAGCCCCAAGGCTGTGCCTCACGCAGGAAGAACTGCTCAAGGAGTGGAAGTCCGGAAAAAGGATTTTCCTGTTCAGCGAAGAAAAGCCGATGGAGTCGCTACTTTCATTGCATCCTGATTTTAATTATCGGGTATTGGCCGAGGACGGCGGAAAGAAAATCCTGATAAACTGGTGAAATGGACAGAGAGATTTGTGGAATTGCCCCCCCGTTTCCATAAGGGGTAAGGGTGGATCTTAGACTTTACCGACATTATCGATATTTTTCTTCTGAGACAAAAAGACCATATTTTTCCCTTTAGAGTCGATCAAAGGCTGCATCTTTATCCGAACTGCCCATTCCCCCCTCAAAAAAAATACCCTAACCGGCCAATTCCACTATTTTGTAATCTCATTTATCTTGACTTGCTCACAAAATTGCCTGATATCTCAGAAACGCAGTCGCTCACCAGTTAATTACGTTCGAAGAGGTCAACAGATGAAATTCTGGCGCGTTCCCCTGGATACCGAAGAGATCGTGGTTTCCAAAGGGGTGGTCTATATCATAGAAGACCGATGCAAAGGGTGCGGCTACTGTATCGAATATTGCCCAAGAGATGTTCTCGAGTTCTCCGAGCGGTTCAACTCGAAAGGATACCACCCTCCGGCGATAAAGCAGCCCGATTTGTGTGTCAACTGTCACTATTGCGAGGCTATCTGTCCCGATTTTGCGATCTTCTCGCTCGAAGCTCCGGCGCAAAGGGTTGCGGAGCTTTCAAGCCGTTAACTTTTATGGATTTTTTCCTCTTATGAAAACTGCAGTTCTCACCGGAGAGCATTTCATAAACGGAGATTCGGCATGCGCTGAGGGGGCGCTTGCCGCCGGTTGCCGCTTCTTTGCCGGCTATCCTATCACACCGGCCACCGAAATAGCCGAGCACATGGCAAAAAGGCTCCCGGAAGTTGGCGGCATCTTCATCCAGATGGAAGATGAGATATCCGCAATGGCCGCAGTTCTTGGCGCTTCCTGCGCCGGAACAAAAAGCATGACGGCGACTTCCGGTCCGGGGTTCAGTCTGATGATGGAAAACATCGGACTCGGGTTAGCAACGGAGACTCCATGTGTTGTGGTAAACGTTCAGCGTGCAGGTCCTTCGACGGGCCTCCCGACGCTCGGCGCCCAGGGCGATATGATGCAGGCCAGGTGGGGCTCCCATGGTCATTACGAGATTATAGCGCTTGCCCCTGCTTCGCCCCAGGAGCTTTTCTTCCAGACCATTACCGCATTCAATTTGAGCGAAACATACAGGCTCCCCGTAATGATAATGGCCGATGAGGTAGTCGGCCACCTATCTGAGAGGGTCATCATACCCGATCCATCAAAAATAAGGCTCCAATCCCGCCCGCGCGCTAAAGGAAGAAAGGACCGCTTCAAACCTTTTCATCCCGGCTCCAATGGAGTAGCGCCAATGGCTCATGCCGGCGAGGGCTATATGGTGCACGTTACGGGTCTGACTCACGACGAAAAAGGCTATCCTGTGATGACCGCCGAGACCCATTCTGAGATGGTCTCTCGAATAACGGAAAAAATCCGGACGAACCTCAATAAGATCATCCAGGTGGAGGAGTATCGGCTGGAGGACGCCGATGTGGCGCTGATATCTTACGGGATCAGCTCACGGAGCAGCCTGGCCGCCGTCGATGAGGCTCGGGGACAAGGCATAAAAGCCGGTCTTTTGAGACTGATAACCGTGTGGCCTTTCCCGGAGGATGCCATAAGAGAGCTTGCAAAACGGGTGAAGTGCCTGATAACGGTGGAATTGAACCTGGGGCAGATTCACCTGGAGGTGCAAAGGTGCGCTGCAGGTATGGCCCCCGCCCTGCTGGTCGGTCATGCAGGAGGGACGGTTATCGAACCCGTCCAGATACTCGAAAAAATGCATACCGCCATCGGCCGGGGATAAACCGAAGACTTATAAGTCCTATTGCTTCCGCCCGGAAAGATTCGCTCTTAGCTTGAGTCAGGACGCGCATGAACAACAATCGCTCCCCAAAACATCCACTCGATAACATCCTGCGAACCGATCGCATCCCGCACATATGGTGTCCCGGATGCGGAATCGGCACGGCTTTCTCTTCATCGCTGATCGCCATCGAGTCAGCCGGGGGGAACCTGACAAACACAGTAGTAGTCTCCGGGATAGGGTGTTCTGGAAGAGGCTCCGGGTACGTCAAGCTCGATTCCTATCATACCACTCATGGGCGGGCAATCCCGTTTGCAACCGGTATGAAGCTGGCCAATCCCGAACTGAGCGTTGTCGTTTTCAGCGGTGACGGAGACCTGTTTGCAATCGGTGGAAATCATTTCCTTCACGCAGCCAGACGGAACATGGACCTGACGGTGATCTGCGTGAACAACTTCAATTACGGAATGACGGGTGGACAGGTTGCGCCGACATCCCCCAGTCTGGCCAAGACGTCGACCACACCGTTTGGCAATCCCGAGCCGCCATTCAACCTGCCTCTGCTGGCATACGCTTCCGGGGCCACCTACGTTGCGCGCTGGACAATGCTTCATACGCGCGATCTTACTCAGTCGATCGGGGAAGCCCTCGCGCGCCGGGGCTTTTCGTTCATTGAGGTTCTGGCTCCCTGCCCTACCGGGTACGGCCGCAGAAACAGGCAGAAACCGATTGATTCGCTCAAGCTCTATCAGGAAAAAGCAATAGTAAAAAATGGCGCAAATCCTGCCGAAGTTATCCTGGACTTCAAGCAGGGCATAACTCTTGGGAAATTCGTAGAGTACGACAAGCCGACCTTTTTGGAGAGCTACGAAAGGATATGCCGCCCGCGTGCGTCATGAGATCGAACTTCAATCGCGAAAGATTGAGCCCCGAAGGCTGATAACAAGAGTCGAGTGAGAGTGCAATGGACGGGACCACGACCGAAAAACTGAAAAAAGAGATTATCATCACCGGCCTTGGCGGGCAAGGTATAGTCCTTGCCGGCCAGGTGCTCGGGACGGCGGCTTGTCTTACAGACCATCGGGAGAGCACTTTTACGCAGTCCTACGGCCCTGAATCTCGTGGCGGGTCTTGCAGCGCCCAGTTAATCATATCGGACAAACCAATCCATTACCCCTACGTGCGCAATCCGGACATCCTCGTGTGCATGTCCCAGATGGGATACGAGAAATACCGCCATCTTCTCAAAGACGACGCAATCCTGATTATCGATCAGGACATGGTGAGGTCTACCGATAATGCCGGCGGGGACGTTTTCCCGATCCCTGCTACCCGAATTGCCGAAGAACTTGGCAGAAAGATGATGGCCAATATCGTCATGCTCGGCTTTGTGACCTCAATAACCTGCGCAGTTTCCCTGAATGGCATGCTCGCCTCTGTAGCCGATTCCGTCCCCAAGGGAACTGAGGAAGTAAACATAGCCGCCTTCAACAAGGGTTACGATTTCGGTCAGGCGCTGCTCAAGGCCAGGCAGAAAAAAGCCGCCGCCAAGAAGGGGGCCGGTTCATGAAAAATCTCAAGGAACGCCTCCAGAAGGTGTGCGTAATCGGCGCTACACCGGCGGGGATCGCTGCAACCAGTAAACTGGGCGAGATGGGGATACCGGTCACACTGATTGACCAAGACCCTGACCTCAACGAAAAACTGGCTGCAGATATCTGGCGGATGCCCTCGGGGGTTAGCTTCAACTATGCCCTGCGACCGGGGCTTCTTCGAATAATGAGAAATCCAAGGATCAGGCTTCTTCTTCCCGCTTCAATCAAGTCGATCAAACACACACCCCAGGGATTTTCAATACGTTACAAAAAAACGGCCTCTTACGTTGACGCAGATAAGTGCATCCTTTGCGGTCTATGTGCGCAGAATTGTCCGGCAGTCGGCCCTGACGGTGCAAAGGCCCTAAAGTACGGAGGGAGGCACGCCCTTCCTGGAAGACCGGTAATTGATAAGCGCAGGACTCCTCTGTGTCAGGCAAATTGCCCTCTGGGAGTTAACGTCCAGGGATACATGGCACTGGCGCGTGCCGGGAAGTACACGGATGCGCTCGAGCTTATCAGGAAGGACAACGTTTTGCCCGGCATCTGCGGAAGGATCTGCACTCATCCATGCGAGGCCGCATGCCGAAGGAACGATCTGGATGAACCCCTTGCCATACGCGACATCAAGCGCTTCATTGCCGATAACGCGTCTCCCGACCTGGCTAAGGCAACACCAGCCAGGACCCGGCCCGAAAAGATTGCCGTGGTGGGTTCGGGACCTGCCGGACTTGCCGCAGCATCAGACCTTATCCGCTTCGGATACCAGGTAACGGTCTTTGAGAAAGAAAAAGAGCCCGGGGGCCTTTTGCGCTACGGAATCGGGCCTTACCGGCTCCCCCGCCCCGTGCTCGACCAGGAAATCGAATACCTTCACCGGATTGGAATCGAATTCCGCCTGGGCTGCGAATATAAATCTTCACGGAACGCTCGGGATTTCTCAGCAATTGTTCTCGCCACAGGATTGTGGGAAGACCGAAAGCTGAATGTCCCTGGAGAAAAACTTGACGGGGTTTTCGGATGCGTCTCATTCCTCTCCGCGGTGCATCGGGGTGAAATAAAGTATGTTTCCGGCAAAACTGCGGTCATCGGCGACGGCAACTCCGCATTTGAAGCCGCACGAACCCTTGTTCGGCTTGGCGCCCAAGTGACATTGATTTCATGGTTTCCCGAGGATCTGCTCCCTGCAGACGCCCTGGAGGTGGAAGAGACGCTAAGAGAGGCAGTAGAGATAAAGACCAGCCTCAAAGTTGCCGAATTTCTGGGAGATGGCGGTAGACTGAAGGCTATACGCCTCCTTCCGACCATCCCCGGCCGGCCCGACGTCAATGGAATCCCATGGCCGGTCCCGCTTGAAGGCGGCAAGCCGTTCGAGATTGAATTCGAACGCGCCGTTATATCAATAGGCCAGACAGGAAACCTGGCTCTTTTTGACGGCTATGCAGAAAACCCTGCCACCCCTGACGGGCTCACCCGGGCGGACGACAAAGGAAGAACGCCCGCCAATAATGTCTTTGCGGCAGGCGACGCAGCGTCCGGACCGTCGACGGTCGTATCGGCTATGGCCTCCGGCCGGGCGGCTGCTAAGGCCGTTCACAGTTTTCTGACCGGCGAAACTTCTCTGACTGGACAATCCGCTGAGCGCTGCTCTTCATCCCGTCCGCAGGAATTAGACTTTCCGGAGATCACAGCAGAAATTCCTTCTGTTCCTCGAGCCAGGATGCCGGAGCGTCGTAGCGCTTCACGCAGGGAGCTTTCCCTTGAGGTCGCCCTCGGCCTGACTGAAGATCAGCTCCACTCAGAGACGTCCAGATGCCTCCAGTGCGGCGTATGTTCGGAGTGCTTCCAGTGTGTCGAGGCATGCTCGAGTGCGAAGGCTATTTCCTGCTCAGACGATTCGTTTGAAGCGATCGAACACGCTGGGGTCGTCATTATCGCCGACCCGGCGGACGCTCATGGAGTGAAAGGCGAGGACGTAATCCGTGCGTACAGTTCAAAGGCCACCAAACCTGACATTTTTGGCATGACGCTACGCGGTTTTGCCGCTGCAGCCGAAGCTGTTGTGCTGCTCGGCGACAGCGCTCCACGCATGAAGGGACATGGCATCTCGTTTTCGCCTCCTGGACCGCAGCTCACACCAGATCTTCGCATCGGTGTTTTTGTATGCCGCTGCAACGATTCGCTCGGGTGGGACCCGGAATTGGACAGGTTCATTTCCTGCCTTCCGGAGGACTCGCCGGTGGAATACGCCGAGTCGGTTCCCTCGGCGTGCACACTTGAAGGCGCCGCTTCAATACTAAGAACGATTCGGGAAAAAGGACTCACCCGATTCGTACTCGCTTCCTGCGTGTGCTGCCCCCTGGACCTCATATGCAGTTCCTGCACCGACCAGCGAAGCAGGCTGAAGGCTGCGATCTTCCAGGGTACCGGTATAACCAGGGCAATGTCCGAGACGTGCAACCTTCGAGGCGAGGCTCTTACTCTGTTAAAGAGTGACTCAGCCCTGGCTGTAAGCCGCTTCAAAGGAC
This sequence comes from Syntrophobacteraceae bacterium, assembly GCA_049520315.1. Taxonomy (GTDB): domain Bacteria; phylum Desulfobacterota; class Syntrophobacteria; order Syntrophobacterales; family Syntrophobacteraceae; genus SbD1. The sequence goes on along the minus strand of JBEKPW010000016.1, from coordinate 5,292 downwards.
TCCTTCAAAGATCGATCCGGCGCTCGGCGCATCTCAAGTCCCTTCCTACGCCGGCGCGCCAGTATAACTTCACAACCGCCATAATCGGTGAATCCGAAGCCGCGCTAAGGAGTGCTCAGACCCTGGGTCAAATGGGAATGGAAGTCTTCTTGTTCGGAAGCCCCGACAAGCCGCTTCCATCGGTACCGGATTATCCCAACGTCCACGCATTTCTCGGATCGTGCGCCAGGTCCCTTAAGGGCACAGTGGGAGACTTTCGGGTGGTGGTGATTATGGAAGACAGGACCCACCAGGTTTTCAGCGCGGGAGCGGTAATTCTGGGAGCCGGCGCACGAAGAAATATAGCTTATATGCCTCACCCGGACATGCCACCGCATGAGTTTGCCCACTCCATGCAGGCAAAGGGCCTCAGAGGAATCCCCTTTTTCGTTCCAGGGGCCACTTCGATACCGGGGCTTCTGCTGGCCAGTCCACCGGCCATCAATGCCTCTGAACGGATCAAGGGCACTGCGGCAGGCATTATCGCAGCCACCGTCATGCCGCGGGGGCCCAGGCAAAACAAGGGATACACGGTTTCCATAAACAAGAACCTTTGCAGGGGATGCGGCCGGTGTGTGAATGCTTGCCCCTATAGGGCGGTGAGCTTTCATGCCAACACGATGGGGTCTGGTTATGCGGTTGTCGATGAGGCCCTTTGCAAGGGCTGCGGCAACTGCATTTCGATCTGTCCGTCCGATGCCGCCGACAGCCCCTATCGCGACAGGCTCTTCCTGGAGCAGATGATTGAGGAGGTAACGGCTCGGGGTTCTTGAAGCAACACCCTGACCGGATAAAGATTCATGGAAGATGATCTCAAAATAATACTTTTCCTGTGCAACTGGTGCCCGCACGCCGCATTTCAGACCCTGCAGGACACGCTTGCTCCGCTGCCCCGCGAGATCCGGATGATAAGGATACCTTGCAGCGGCCGAATCACCAAGTCGCTCCTTTTCAAGGCGTTCGAAACCGGGGCGGACGGAGTGGCCCTGGCCGGGTGCGAGCCCGGCACCTGCCGTTACGGGATCGGGACCCGTGTTGCCGAAAGAAACGTGGAGGACACCAGGGGGATTCTTCGTCTACTGGGTTTGGGAGAGGAGAGGCTGGGCTTCGCATCGTTCTATCCCGACCAGCCTTCAAAGCTGCTCGATTTTTTGACCACGTTCAGAAACAGGATTCAGCAACTGGGCAAAACGCCCGTCGAACCCCCACGTCCAACAATAAAATCTGCACTCTCTCCCGAGTCGGCTGCCTCTATTATGGCCGCATACAATATCAACACTTGCCAGGACTGCGGCAAATGTTCGTCCGCATGCCCGGTGGCTCTATCAGGGAAACAGTTTTCTCCGAGAGCAATCGCAAACGCCGTAGTAGCGGGCGACCTCGACTCCTCCTGCATCACGGAGGACATCTGGTCCTGCCTTACCTGCGGCCTTTGCTATGATCGATGCCCTTCGGCGGTCAGCTTTCCGGATTTTATAAAAGAGATGCGCAACGCAGCATCCGGGAATGGCCGGTTCGAAGCCCATGAAGGTTTTTTCCACTCCCTCATGCGTGCTTTGACCTCGCCCAACCTGCCGGTGGAGCATTGGAGATGGCTGCCGCCCGAAATTCAAACCGATCCGGAAAGCAAAACCCTGTTTTTCGGAGGGTGCGCACCCTACTTCGATACATTTTTCAAGAATCACCTGGGCATAAGCACCAGCGACATTTTGGTCGATGCGCTCAGGATCATGAACTTTTTCGATATTCATCCGGCGATAATGCAAAACGAGAGGTGCTGCGGCCATGATCTGCTCTGGTCGGGGGACCGCGATCACTTTGTCAAACTCGCCCGGCTCAATGTGGAACTGATCTCGCAGATGGGAATCGAAGAACTGGTTACGGCCTGTCCGGAATGTTACCGGGCCTTCTCGCGCGACTATCCCCAAAACGGGATCGAAATCGGCTTCAAAGTGACCCACATTTTCGAACTCGCAGAAGCCCAAATCAGCAAGGGCGCCATCGGTTTCTCAAAGCTCAACAGGAAGATAACCTTTCAGGACCCTTGCAGGCTCAGCCGCACGCAAACCGGATCCCAATTGCCGAGAAATCTTCTTCAACGCCTAAACGTGAGCGGCTTCACCGAAATGCGCGACCGGGGAGCTTCTTCACTTTGCTGCGGAAACTGTGCATGGACCGGATGCGACAGCTACTCCAAAGCCATGCAGGTAAACAGGCTGAGACAGGCAAAAGAAACCGGAAGCAACCTTCTGGTAACCGCCTGCCCAAAATGCCAGATACACCTCAAGTGCGCTATGGAAGACCCTTTCCTGGGAGATGAAATCCGAATGGAGATGGCCGACCTTACCTCAATTCTGGCCCGAACAATACAGTGGGAATAACTTGATACTTGACAACCAGAGGTCTTAACGTGCAAAAACCCTCCATACATGGTAACAGTCCGCGAATCGGTGTCTTTATATGCCATTGCGGGTTGAACATCGCCAGAACAGTCGATTGCCCCAGAGTTGCCTCTGAGAGCGCCAAACTTGAAAATGTCGTTCTTGCGCGAGATCTCCACTATGCGTGCTCGGAACCCGGTCAGCAGAGCATCAGGGAAGATATTGCCGAGCTCGGGCTTGACCGCGTGGTGATCGCCTCCTGCTCTCCAAGGCTCCATGAACCCACTTTCCGGCAGATGCTCGAGAGCTCCGGCCTCAATCCTTACCTGCTCGAAATGGCTAACCTGCGGGAACAGTGCAGTTGGGTTCACATAAACGAACCGGAAGCCGCTACAGGCAAAGCCGTCGACCTGGTGCGAATGGCAGTGGCGAGGGCCGCCAGGCTCGAACCTCTCCAAAGCCGGAAAATACCGCTCAGCAGGCGGACTCTCGTAATAGGGGGAGGCATCGCTGGAATCCAGGCGGCGCTCGATCTTGCCGATAACGGCTACGAGGTGGTCCTGGTCGAAAGACAACCCTCCATCGGCGGCCAGATGGCGAAACTTGACAAGACCTTCCCCACGATGGACTGTTCCATTTGAATACTCGGGCCGAAGATGACAGATGCCGGTCGGCATCCCAAAATAAAGCTCCTTACTCTCTCCGAAGTGATCGACGTCAAAGGATATGTTGGTAACTTCGAGGTCAGGATTCTAAAAAAAGCCCGCTACGTATCCGAGAACGACTGCACCGCTTGCGGCGACTGCGCGGAAGTGTGTCCGGTCGTGCGCCCCGATGAGTTCAACTCCGGTCTTTCTTCGAGGAGGGCCATCCACTCTCCTTTTCCGCAAGCAGTGCCTTCCGCTTATGTAATAAACATCAATGAATGCCTCGGTCACAACCCGGTCGTGTGCGCGAAATGCGCCGAGGTATGCGAGAAGAAGTGCATTAACTTCCACATGTCAGATGAGGAAGTGGTAGAAAATGTGGGAAGCATCGTAGTCGCCACCGGCCTGGAAGCCTACGATCCTACGGAACTCGACGAGTACGGCTACACGCGCTATGAAAACGTGCTGAGCAGCATCGAGTTTGAACGGTTGATAAGCGCCGGAGGTCCGACCGGCGGTGAGCTGATCAGGCCGACAGACAGGCAAACCCCCGGGTCGATCGGGTTCGTTCAGTGCGTCGGTTCGCGCTCGGCAAGGAAGGGCGCCTCATACTGTTCGAATGTCTGCTGTATGAACACGGTCAAGAGCACCCTGATCCTGAAGGAACACTATCCGAAAATAAACATAAAGGTCTTTTACATCGACATCCGTGCTTTCGGAAAAGGTTTCGAGGACCTCTACAGAAAGAGCAGGAGTCTTGGCGTACAATATATACGGGGGTTGCCCGGCAATGTGATTGAAACCACCGAAGGCGGGCTGCGGGTTGCCGTCGACAACAGCGCAAGAGGCAAGATATCCTTCCACGATCTTGACATGCTGGTGCTCGCGGTCGGCATGAAACCTTCCAAAACGACGAAGAAACTCCAGGAGATGTTTGGACTTCAGCTCTCGCCTGACGGATTTTTCCTGGAAGCCCACCCAAAACTCCAGCCGGTTGATTCGGCCACCAGGGGCATTTTCTTCGCCGGATGCTCCGAGGGCCCCAAAGACATAAAGGAGTCGGTCACCCAGGGGTCCGCAGCAGCAGCGCGTATCGTTCGCCTGCTCCACAGTGGAGAAATGCTCTCCGACCCCATTACGGCAGAAGTGATTCCCGAAAAATGCAAAATCTGCGGGAAATGCGCCGAGGTATGTCCTTACGGGGCGATTTCGCTTGATGTGCAGCGCAAAATTGCGGCATCCGTAAACCCTGCTGCCTGTTCCGGTTGTGGTACCTGTGCCGCCGAATGCCCGTTCGATTCGATTGTAATGAACCACTTTACAGACGAACAGATCATGGGGCAGGTTGACAGCGTCCTATCGGAAGAGCCGGCGGCCAGAATCCTTGCCTTTGCATGCAACTGGTGCTCATACGCCGGGGCCGATTACGCCGGAGTCTCACGCCTGCAATATCCTCCAACCGTTCGGCTGATCCGGACCATGTGCTCGGGCCGCGTGGACGAGTCTTTCATATGGGAGGGATTGGCAAAAGGAGCGGCGATAATTCTGGTCAGCGGCTGCCACATCGGCGACTGCCACTACATAAACGCCAACCAGTGGACCGTTAAACGTATCGAGAAAATTCACAGAAAAATGGAAAAGCTCGCAATAAGGCCCGAAAGGCTCCAGCTCGAATGGGTCAGCGCGGCCGAATCCATCCGGTTCGCCCAGTTGATGGAAAAAATGGAGAAGCTCAGGCGCCAGGTCACACCGGAGGAAATTGCGGAAACGGTACGCGTACTGGCTAAGAACGTTGAGGAGAAATAATCTAGGACCGCAGAACTCCAAATCGAATACGAAGACCGGAATGATACCTGTCCGGTCTCCACTCCCGATCTCTGATTTCCGTCAGAACGTTGCGGTCAGGTTTATGCCGCCGTAACAATGCGTGGACTTCGAGTCCAGTGAATTGGCTTCCAAGTAGTCTGAAGCAGCGTCCGTCAAAGGCAGCCAGACTCCGATTTTCGGGGAAAGCGTTACATACTTGCATATCGGGAACTTCACGTCAGCGGTTAGCTGACAGGTATGAAAATTCGAGTAGCTCCCGAGAGGTTGAGTCCCGATGGGTACAGAGTTCAAAGACAATGTATTATTATCCTGCATGAGAATAAGATATCCGAAGCTTGCCCCAAGGTCCAGAGTGGCCCCCTTACAGAGACAATCAACCGGGATGCTCTTGGTGAGGT
>JBEKPW010000015.1:0-69365 GCA_049520315.1 Syntrophobacteraceae bacterium | reverse complement strand
CTATACCTGCATACAATTGCATGGGGCACCTCCTTTTTTAAAGTTTGCGGCTTTAAACACCATTGCAGGATAATACATCTCGGCAATGGAGGAGGTGCCTTTCTATGATTATCGGGCCAAGGCAACATCTCGCTATTTAATGTTTCTGCCATCGACAAGATGCTCTGTAATCTCATCTTCAGTGATCTGAATATCCATTAGCTCGTTCGAATACGTTAGCCGCAGTGTTCATTCCTTGCTTCCAGCAATTGTCACACCACAAACGGCATTCCAGGCGGCGCTCAAGGTTACATCCACGCTGGGAGTGCCTCCTCAGTATGAATGTACCATAGCTGTAGCCCCATCCAACCGGTGTTAGATGGGGTTACAGGCTGGAAATCATTTGCGGGACGGACTGAAACGGCGTTTAATACATTCTTCGATGCAGGAACGGGGACTCAAGCGGGCATGACGGCACATCCTCAGTGTGGATGTCAGTCCGGTGCGACGACTGGTTGAATCCTTGCCGACCCGGGTTTAACGCCGAACAAGAACCTGAGCACTGGGATTCTCTTGACGATTTCGTAGAGCGCGAAGGTGGAGGGGTAGGCCAAAACAATAATAACGACCCACTTCAGCCACACGTTCAAGTCGCTTCTCGCTATGAAATAGGCCGCCACTGTAATCGGCACATAGTGGAAAATGTAGAAGGGGAAGGAGGCATTGTTGAGATATCGGTAGAAGCGACCTTGCCGGTTCAAATACCGCTTGGCGTATCCCAGCATCGAAAACACCCAGGCAAAGACCATCAGGGCTTTGAATGCGGGAAACATACGGCCCATTACCGGTCCCATCCCGGATAGTCTGAGGTAGGCCGCCACCACAAAAAGGAAAATTGCCAAAACCAGTGAGAACGTCCTGATTCGCTCTATGTTGTCTAGTATCCTGTCATTCATGGCAAAAAGAAAACCATAAAAGACGAGTAGCAGGTAGAGCGTAAAGTTCGCCCAGTCCCAGAAAAGGTTCTGTAATCCGGGGAAATAGGGGCGAAGAAGCGTTTCAGTGAACATCGCTGGGATCACCACGATGTATATCCACAAGCCTTTTTCCAGAATCGAGGAAGCGGCCACAAGTCTAGCACTGGCCCGTTCTACGGTCATTCGCACGAAAAATGGCCGCAGGATCAAAGTGAAAACAAACAGATAGATGAGAAACCACAGATGGCCCCAGTTGAAGTTTCCGCGAGGATATGCCCCATTGGTAAAGAAAAGCGGATAAAACCGAAGGAAACTCCCGTGGAATGATCCAATGAAAAGCGCCCTAAGGTAAGACAGGGGAACACAGACCAGAAGCGTGCCCGCAATGAACGGCTTCAGTAGTTTCGTGCGCCGTTCTCTAGCGTACTCCTTTGGTGTTTTGTGTTGCAGGGCATAGTAGGAGGCGGCTCCGGACACCATAAACAAGACCGGCATGATCCATATCGCCAGAAACGCAAGACCGATATCCATGGCCAGCGCGGACTGCTGATACTTGATAAAGGCGTCGCCGATCCTGGTGAAACTGACGGCGCTGTGGAACGGCACGAGCAGAAGTATCACTCCAATCCTGATCCAATCAAGGTAGTAAGCCCGGCTGTTCTGACTCATGTTCCTTCCCCTCTTCTTGCTCGAACAGCAGTTGGCGAACCCCCGTTCTTCTCCTTCTAAAGATGTCAGTCGGGCGCGACCTATAGTTGAATAATTCTCGCCTGCCCGGGTTTAACGCCGAACAAAAACCTGAGCACGGGGATTCTCCTGACGATTTCGTAGAGCGCGAAGGTGGAGGGATACGAAAATGCAACGACAATGAGCCATCTCAGCCACATGTTCAAGTCGCTTCTCGCTATGAAATAGGCAGCCACCGTAATGGGCAGGAAGTGGAAAATGTAGAAAGGAAACGAGGCATTGTTGAGGTATTTGTAGAAGCGCGCTTGCCGGTTCAAAAACCGTTTGGCGTATCCCAGCACCGTAAACACCCAGGCAAATACCATCACGGTATTGTATGCGGGATACACGCGGAAGATCGCTCCTTCGATCCCGGACAGTTTGAGACTTGCCACCAACACAAAAAGAAAAGTTCCCAAAAGCAGCGAGAACATTCTGATCCGCTCTATGTTGTCCAGTATCCTGTCATTCATGGCAAACACAAAACCATAGAACACCAATACCAGATAGAGCGTGAAATTCGCCCAGTCCCAGAAAAGGTTCTGTAATCCGGGGAAAAAGGGGCGAAGCAGGGTTTCGGTAAACATCGATGGAATCACGATTAGGTATATCCACAAGCCTTTTTCCAGAATCGAGGAGGCAGCCGCAAGTCTCGAACCGGCCCCTTCCCTGATCGTTCGCACGAACAGTGGTTTCAGGATCAATGTGAAAACATAGAGATAGGCGAGAAACCATAGCTGGCCCCAGGAGAAGTTTCCGCGAGGATACGGCCCTTTCGAAAAGAAAACGGGATAGAACTCCAAGAAATTCCCGTGGAATGATCCGATGAAAAGCGCCCTCAGGTATGACATGAAAGATATGACCAGAAGCGTGCCCGCAATGAGCGGCACCAGCAGTTTCGCGCGCCTTTCCCTCATATACTCATCAGGTGTTCTGTGTTGCAGGGCGTAGTAAGAGGCAATTCCGGACACCACAAACAGGACCGGCATTATCCATGTCGACAGAAACCACAGGCCGATATCAAAGGTCGGCACGGATTGCTGCGGATACCTGATAAAGGTGTCGCCATGGCCTCCGAACGTGAGAGCGCTGTGAAACGGCACCAGCAGAAGTATCACGCCGATCCTGATCCAGTCCAGGTAGTAAGCGCGGGTGCTCTGATTCATTTTCCCTCCCGCTCTCCTTAATGGAACAGCAGCCGACAAACCCCCATTTTCCTCCTTCTATCCGAAAAAGTTGAGCGCGTCAAGTTCAGCAAATTCGGCCAGGCATATGAGTCACCACTTCTTTTATTTTAGCTGTAACCCCATCTAACCGGGGTCAGATGGGATTACAAGCTGATGATTACTCTCTAAATCGCAACATGGGTCGCCTCCGACGCTACGATATACCACGTAATGAACATGGCATTGGTGAATGCGCCGGCATAGACAAGACCCGTCTTCTCATAAAAATAGGCTGATATAAGACTGACTATAATGAATAATGGCAACAACTGCATAGCGACGACAATATAGAGCGTCATTCTTATATCATGGATCGGGGCGGCTCCCCCTGCCAAAAGAGGTACATAAAGGATGAGGAGCATCACCAGATAACCGAGCGACGCGACAACTGCGCTCATGATCATTCTCTTGGCAGTGCTTCCAGTAAGGGACCGCATCTGCCCCTGCAGAACGACCGCAAACATTATGTAAAACACGGCGAAGGGAATGACATATCTCAGCGCGACCCTCGTCTGTAAAAGGCTCATGGGCTTGAGCGGCATGATCCAGAACCTGAAGTCTACATTGAAGAAATAGGCTACGAGCACCGCCGACATGTAGACTATGAAGACTACAAGGAAAGCAAACCAGGCAGAAAGCCCGATCGTTTTCCAACTCATGCCCGCCGGGGCCTTCAGGCCGTAGGATACTAAGTTCCCGCCCTTTTTCCTGTTCGATGCGAAATGCCATATCGAAAAGAAAACGAGCGAGATGAGCGTATTGACCAGCAACCAGAAAAGGATACAGTTCGTGATCTGTTGCGGAAAAATCGGAGAAGCTTTTGCGGCGAGATTTCCTATCAGCGTCAAATGAAAGTAGGTGAGGGTCGGAACGAAGAACATGAGGGCACAGCCAATCCACCATCCTGCGCCGGTCGCGGGCTTGGGGTTTTGAGGCGTCCCTTTGAGTGTGCTGAACCATCCGGTTTGAAGCAACAGATTGCCTGCGGCAAACAGGAGCAGGATCGCCCCGATGAAACCGATAAGAGTCGCAATCTCCTTCCAGTACCATATCTGATTGCCGGGAGGAAGGGTATTTTCCGGGCCCAGGGTTTTCTGAAACCACGTGATCGCATAACCGATTGCCGCAGTGGACAAATGATCGCCCGGATGGGTCGTATTCGGCTGATAGAGCACGCGGGCTGTTCCGTCTTCTATTGACCCATATATTTTGCCGGGTACAATCGTATCGGTTACGCCGAATACTTTCTTGAGTTTCTCACTTTTTACCACGTCACCGGCTATGGGCACTTCCCACATGAGCATTGAAAACTCATCGTGGGTGCTGAATACAACAGCCATGTTTTTGGGATAGGTGGTGCTTCCCTCAGGCGCATACTTTGTTCCGGTGCTCGATCCCTCCAGCACGATCGCCTTGTAGTCGTCGGGATGCACTTTTGCCGCGACCAGAGAAGCCCAGCCGCCCATGGAATGACCTTCAAGGCCGATTTTGTTTTTGTCCACAAAATCGAGGCTTCGAAGATAGGTGAGCCCGTCTGGACCTCCATAACCGTTTGCAAACGACGGCGGGTCGGAGTAGCCGTGTCCGGACTGATCGAGCTCGAGGACTACCCATCCGCGCCGTGCAAATTCGATGGCGAATCCCGATTGTGTCTCCCTCGAGTTAATGTAGCCGTGGATCGCGAGAATGCCGGGAGCCGGCGTTTTAGGCGTAGCGTTTTTCGGAATGAACAGAAGGCCGCTCATGATCGCACCTCCTGTCCCTGCGAAACGAACGTCCCGTACCTGGATATTGCCGCAGTCATTCTGAACTACATTCGCGACGATCCCCCCGAGGAGGATCAAGATCACAGAAACAACCAACAGTAATTTCCCTCTCATAGAATTACCCCCTCTCGTCTTGTGTGTGAAAAGTAAAAATCATTTGAACCCGAATAATGCTTCAACTTCATCCCCAACTGGAGCCGAACCGCATCTCCTCGTATTCCATCCGAAAAAGCCCTTAGAATGACGAATGTCAGTTAATCATAGGATATTCCAATCAAAACCCGCAATAAGAAATGCCGGTCAGACCAATTTGGGCAACATGATATTGAACCACTTCTACCTGATCGTCCAAGAGCAGTGCGCACGGGTGCAACGGGCGGCAGCCCGAATCATAGATATTAGTACAAGTAAGCGGGTTTACAAGGCTTTTTTTGAGGTCAGGCAACTCGGTTTGCGTAAGGCAGCAGGGCCTGGCCTGTCAGTGATTTTTCAGCGGCTGCAATAATATCTTCCGGCTCGCCCTGGGCGACTATCTCGCCGCCTTCGTCCCCGCTGCCCGGACCGAGATCGATCACGTAATCGCTGGCCCAGATAAAATCCGTGTTATGCTCGATAACTAGGACGGTATGGCCGTGATCGGTAAGGGCCCTCAACACGTCCAGCAGACGCTTTATATCGGCACGGTGCAATCCTGTCGTAGGTTCATCCAGGATATACAGAGTCGCGCTCCTGCTGTTGCCCAGTTCTCCGGCTAGCTTGATTCGCTGCGCCTCGCCTCCCGAGAGCGTCGGACTGGGCTGGCCGAGTTTAAGATAGCCGAGCCCAAGATCGCCGAGGATTCTGAGCTGGCGCGAAATGCGTGAAATCGCGGAAAAAACCTGGGCGGCTTCATCCACCGGCATAGCTAAAACGTCAGCGATGTTTTGGCCCCTGTACCTGATGTCGAGGGTTTCGGCGTTGAAGCGCCTGCCTGCGCACGATTCGCAGGGAACAAAGACATCCGGCAGAAAATTCATTTCCACTTTGCTCTGCCCCTGCCCTTTGCACGCCTCACAACGGCCCCCTTTTACGTTAAAAGAGAATCTTCCGGGTCCGAACCCGCGCATTCGGGATTCGGGCAGCAGGGCAAAAAGTTTTCGGATTTCGTCCCAGACGCCGATGTAGGTCCCCGGAATGGACCTCGGAGTGCGCCCGATCGGATTGTGGTCAACCTCGAGGACCCGGAGAATTTTTTCGCATCCGGTCATTGAATCGTAGTTGCGGGCGCCCCCTTCGCCGTAGCGCCGACTCAGCGCATCGCCAAGCCCTCGATAGACGATCTCGTTTACCAGCGTGCTCTTTCCCGCGCCCGAGACCCCTGTGACAGTTACCAGGAGCCCAAGCGGAATCCTGACGTCGATTCCCTTGAGGTTTCTTGCCCTGGCGCCGCTGAACTCGAGCCAGCCGAACTCACCCGCCCTCTTTCTGGCCGGAATTGAATAAAGTTCTCCAAGGGCCTTTCCAAACCACTGACCCGTAAGGGTCCCGGACCTTTTCGCCAGTTGACTGAAACTGCCCATCGCGACCAGCTTTCCACCGTTGCTCCCCGCTCCGGGGCCGAGTTCAACCAGTATGTCCGCTTTCTTCATGGTTTCAGGATCGTGCTCGACGATAACGACCGAGTTCCCCTTGTCCCGTAGTTTTTCCAGGCTCTCCAGAAGCTTTCGGTTATCGGCCGGATGCAGACCGATGGTTGGCTCGTCCAGAATGTAGCAGACGCCGCGAAGATTTGAGCCAAGCTGGGCTGCGAGCCTTATTCTCTGGGTTTCACCGCCCGAGAGAGTATCGCCTGACCTGTCCAGGGACAGATAGCCCAGCCCCACTTTCCCCAGAAACGAAAGCCTCTCCTTTATTTCCCTCGAAATAGGCCCTGCGATAGGCTCCTCCTCCCTGGTGAAACGAAACTTTTTCCACATCTCATGAAGCTCGGATACTCTCAATGCGCTCATGCCCGTGATGGTGAGCCCCCGGAAATAAACGGACCTCGCCTGCTGATTCAGCCTGCTTCCGCCGCACTCGGGACAGGGCAGATCGTCGTATATGGGCTGAAGCAATTTCCATGATTCATCTTCTTCGGAAACCGCATCCAGGATTTGAAGGATTCCGGGGAACTTTCCCTTTTTGCCGTGCAATATCGATTCCCAGGCCCAATCATCAAGACTTGAGGCCGGTCTTTCCGGATCGACTCCCAATTCATTCATCCAGAGCCGTCTGAACTTGTCGGCTTCCCGCTTGGAATTACGCCATATTGCGAACTTGAGAAAATTCAGCAGCCCGTCTTTAAGCGACACATCGGCAGCGCCGCGAAGCCGCTGCTCACTGACCCGCTTGACCCTTCCTGTTCCCATACAGGCCGGGCAGGATCCCTGCCTGCTGTTAAAGGAAAAAAGCCTTGGGTCGAGCGGCGCAAGCCCACGGTCGCATGCCGGGCAGTATAGATGTTGGCTGAAGACCTTTGTTTCTCCCTTGCGCGACTCGAGGTGAAGAATGCCCCCGCCCATCGCAAGTCCCCGGCGAATCGAATCAAGTAGTTCGTCGAAGCTTATCCCGCTGCGCTCAAGACCCGGCAGAAGCGCCTCGATATCGTGTTCGCGGCGGCGCGCAAGCTCAGGTATGGGGTCGAGGGGCACAAACTTTCCGTCAACCCTTGCCTGCTCAAACCCCAGACGCCTGAGACGGGCGAAAAGGTCCCGGTATATGCCTTTGCGCCCGTGAACCAGGGGCGCAAGCAGTCTCACCGGACCACTCCCGGCTTCCTGTTGGACCCGGGTTAAAATGTCGTCGATAGTAAGGGTTTCCAGCTCGCTGCCACACCCGGGACAACGCTGCTTCCCCACTTTGGCGTAAAGCAGCCGGAGCAGGTGGTAGGTTTCGGTAATCGTGCCGACCGTGGACCTCCTGCCGAACTGGCTGGTCCTTTGTTCGATTGCAATGGTTGGGGGCAGCCCTATGATCTGGTCCACGTCCGGCTTTTCCATTATCTTGAAATACTGGCGGACATAGGAGGAAAGGCATTCCAGGAATCTGCGCTGACCTTCGGCGAACAGCACGTCAAAGGCCAGGGTGGATTTCCCGGAGCCGCTCAGACCCGTCAAAACGCTCATTTTTCGGCGCGGAAGCCGGATTTCCTCGAGTTCGAGATTGTGCTCGCGCGCTCCGCGTATAACAATCTCGTTGGATTGGGCGGGAATGGCGGAATTTTTCAAATCCGCTATGCTCGTTGCCGATTCATCCGGGGCGCCTCGCGGGAGGGCGGGTGGCCCGAGGAGATTGCGCGCCGTTGCGGCGCCGAAAGCGGAAAATCCAATCCGGGGTTCCGCCGCCTCCAGGAGTTCTCCCCGGTCCCGGTCAAACCGCTTGGCCTCCGCCAGACGCTCCCCGAGGTAGCGGCCTGTTGTGCTCTGCGCGCACTCGGAAACTGTTTCCGGCGCACCCTCGCAGATAATCTCTCCGCCTCTTTCTCCGCCTTCCGGACCAAGGTCGATGATCCAGTCGCATGCTGCCAGGATATCCAGGTTATGCTCCACTATCAGGACCGTGTTCCCCTTTTCGACCAGTTTGTGCAGTACGAGAATCAATTTCGAAATATCGTCGGGGTGAAGGCCGGTCGTGGGTTCATCCAGGATGAAGAGCTTTGCGCCGCCCGGTTGCCCGCCGGAGAGATGGCGGATAAGCTTAAGCCTTTGCGCCTCTCCACCGGAGAGCGTACTTAACGGCTGGCCCATGCGGATGTAATCGAGACCCATCGCAATCACGGGTTCCAGCGCCTCGGCAAGTTGCCGGTTTTCAGGAAAACGATCGAGTATCCCCCGCGCGCTCATCTCCAGCATGTCCCCTATCGAGATTCCCCGCAGTTTGATATCGAGCACCTCTTCCTTGAACCTTTTGCCCCCGCACTGGGCACAGCGCACAAAGACGTCGGCCAGAAACTGCATCTCGACGCGCTCGAATCCCTCGCCGTTACACGTCTCGCACCTTCCCCCCGGCACGTTGAACGAGAAGTGCCTGGTCGAATAACCCTTCGCGACCGCTTCGGGCGTGGCCGCCAACATTTTGCGCAGCGGGTCCAGCGCACCGGTGTAGGTCAGCAGGTTCGCCCTCGGGGTACGGCCTACAGGCTGCTGGTCAACCAGCATAATTTCACTGACGTTTTCAACCCCTTCCATTTCGTCGTGCAGACCGGGAGTTTCCGTAGCCCTGCCCTTCTTCCTGAGCCAGCCATGGTAGAGCGTTTTTTCGACCAGGGTGCTCTTCCCCGAGCCGGATACGCCGCTCACCCCGACCAAAAGGCCCAGAGGAAATGCCGCATCGATCGCCTTGAGGTTGTTCTCGCGAGCGCCCCTGACGGTGATTTTCTTCCATTTGTGGGGCGTCCGGCGGTTCATTGAAGGAGGTAAAACCGATTTTCGGCCTGACAGATACGCCCCGGTAAGGCTCTCCAACGATCGTCCGAGTTCGCCGGGCGGTCCCTGGAACAGGACTTCGCCTCCTTTTTCGCCTCCACCCGGCCCCATGTCTATGACTTCGTCGCAAAACCGGATCATTCCCGGGTCGTGTTCGACCATGACAACGCTGTTTCCCATCGTCACGAGCCGGTTCAACTGGTCCATGAGTCTTTTCTGGTCACGAGCGTGAAGCCCCACGCTGGGTTCGTCGAGTACATAGAGCACATTGACCAGCGAGGACCCCAGGGCGCGCGTAAGGTGCACCCGCTGCACCTCTCCGCCCGAAAGCGTTCTCGACTGCCGGTCCAGCGAAAGGTAGTGCAGCCCGACAGCCATCAGGAACTGAATTCTGCTTCGGATTTCAGAGATCAGCAGCGACGCCGCCGGATCGTGCGAGATCCCGGGCCATTGTCCGCCAAAAAATTGGCTTAGCCTTTCAATACTGAAAGAGGCAATTTCCACTATACTTGCCCCGCGCAGCCGGTACAGAAGAGTCGCCGGCTGGAAGCGCGACCCGCCGCAGGCATCACAGGTAACGTAGGCCCGGTATCGCGACAAGTATACTCTCACGTGCATTTTGTATGTCTTTGTTTCCAGCCACTCAAAGAATCCTTTTATCCCGTAGTAGCTTTTTGTGCCGTTTATAATCTTTTGGCGGGCGGACTCATCGAGATCGCCAAACGGAAGGTCCACGGGGATTTTTTCTTTTTTGCAGAAATCAAGAAGTTCGAAATATTCGTCCCTGTCCGTCCCGAAGGGTTTCACTGCGCCCTTTATTATGGTGAGGCTCCGGTCGGGAATAACCAGGTCGATATCGACTCCTATTGTCCTTCCGAAACCACGGCATTTAGGGCACGCCCCTATGGGGCTGTTGAAGGAGAACAGGTTCGGGTTGGGAGCAGGAATCGGAGAGGCGTCTGTGCAGTCGGCGCACGAAAGCTCGGAGCTGAACCTTCTGATCCGGTCCGGCATGACGACCACCGCCAGCCGCCCCTTGCCCATTGTATAAGCGGTGGTGATGGAATCCAGTATCCGGTTCCGCGCGGCCTTGCCCCAGAGCAGCCGGTCCACAATGACCAGAAGCTCGAGGCCGCCGAGCCCGGCTGATTCAGCCCCGGCCAGATCGTCAAGATTCAGAACGGCCCCATCGGCAAAAACTCGCAGAAAACCCTGCGAAACGAGTTGAGTCCTCCACTGACCTTCCCGGTCGGTAAGGAATGGAAAGCATACGAGCACCCTGTCTTCAGGGGCAAGGCCGCTGAGCTTCCCGTAAATCGTTTCCGGGGAATCGCTGGTGACCGGATTGTGGCAGGATGGACAATGCGGGACCGCAAGCCTGGCGAAGAGCAGCTTCAGGTAGTCGTTTATTTCGGTTATCGTCCCGACAGTCGAACGCGAGCTTCGAACGGCGGTCCCCGATTCTATGGCGATACTCGGTGGAATGCCTTCGATCAGGTCGGCTTCGGGAGGGTCCATCCGCTCCAGGAACTGGCGCGCATAAGGCGAAAATGTCTCGATATACCTGCGCTGCCCTTCAGCATAGAGCGTATGAAGGGCAAGGCTGGATTTGCCCGAACCGCTGACGCCGGTAAGCGCGATCAGCTTGTTTAAGGGAATATCCAGGTCCAGATTTTTCAGATTATGCTGGCGAACGCCCCGAAGGCGGATAATTTCCTGCTCCAATACTAAAACTCCCTAACCATTCAGAATAGTTGACCGCAAATCTCAAGTATTCACCGCAGTGGGAAAAAACTTCACGAAAAGAATTCACCGCAGCAACTCATGTCCCGTTGGGACACCCGACACAATGAAAAGACTCGTAGGGTGGGCTAAGCGGAGCGCAGCCCACCAAGTCTTTTCGAAGGCAAAGACTTTATCAGATAGCTCAAACCGGAAACCTTTAGCCTGTGACAGACTCTCAAAACATTTTGCCTGCGCTTTCCCCATGACCTGTCCATAGCCAGCTCTCTGCGTCTCTGCGGTGAATCTCTGTTAACAGGCCGCTTCCCCCGTTCTTTTTCGTTTTTCACCACTTCGGGCAACTTAATGTCTTGATATTGACCCTGCAATTAATTAACAATTCACAGTTCGCTAATAGCATAATTGTATTATAACCCGGATGGGACGGCGCCGGTATTTCTTTCAGGATGATCGGAAGGCAGGATCATCCAGCCCGGGAAAAAAACAGATGAACGATCTTACCCCCATGATGCGGCAGTACCTCGAGATAAAATCGAAGTACCCGGAATCGCTTCTGTTCTATCGCATGGGGGACTTCTACGAGATGTTCATGGAAGATGCGGTGACCGCTTCGAAGGTTCTCGACATTGCGCTGACATCCAGGGACAGACAGGCGGAAAATCCCGTCCCGATGTGCGGAGTTCCCTATCACGCGGCGGAAAGCTATATAGCGAAACTGGTTTCCGCAGGTTACAAGATCGCCATCTGCGACCAGGTCGAAGACCCCAAAAAGGCGAAAGGCCTCGTGCGGCGCGAAGTTACGAGGGTCCTCACCCCGGGGCTTATCGTTGAAAACCAGAACCTCACCTCCAACCAGCCGAACTACCTGGCTGCGGTCTGGGAGCCAGGCCCCGGAAAACCCATCGGGCTTGCCTGTTTGGACATCTCGACGGCAGAATTCAGGGTCACCGAGCTGGATTCGGAGGAAAGCCTGCTTGAAGAGCTGCTTAGAATCAACCCCAAAGAGATTCTACTCCCGGAGGAGTTCAGTCCCGAGTGGGCAAAATCGGTGTTGAACCGAATCGATGCAGCCATCACGCATATAGAGGAAGTCCATTTCGACAAACGCCGGTCTCAGGAGCGGCTTACTTCTCATTTCAAGGTACACTCGCTCGAGGGTTTCGGGATCAGCGGAATGGATTCGGCAATGCAGGCTGCAGGAGCCGTATTAGCCTATGTTCACGAAAACCTTTTCGGTTCCTGCGAGCACATTAAAACACTTATACCCTACAGCCGCTCCGAGTTTATGGTTCTGGATGAGGCTACCGTCAGGAACCTGGAAATATTTTACTCCGCCAGCTTTCAGGGGAGAAAAGGGTCTCTGATCGACGTGGTGGATCAAACGCGAACGGCGATGGGGGGCCGCAAGCTCCGGCAGTGGCTGCGTTATCCTCTGCTGAACCTCGAGGAGATAGAGCGCAGGCAGAATGCAATCGCTGAGATGGTGGCGCAAAGCGATCTCAGAGGGACCGTGCTCGATTCGCTGGAAGGTATAAATGACATCGAAAGGCTCAATGCAAGAAACAGCACCGGCGTTTCTTCTCCTCGAGACCTGATAGGCCTCAAGAAATCCTTGCAGGCGTTGCCGCGCTCGGGACAAACGATTGCGGGCTGTCAGAGCACCCTTTTGTCCGGCATGGCTTCCGGATGGGACAGCCTTGAGGATCTTGCCGCCCATCTTCAGGCCGCTCTGTGCGACCCCCCTCCGGCAACCCTTTCCAACGGCGGCGCGATAAGTCCGGGTTTTCATCCCGAATTGGACCGCTACATCCGGCTGAGCCGCGACGCAAAAGGGTGGATGGCCGAATATGAGTCCCTCCAGCGCCGGGAAACGGGCATACCATCGCTCAAGGTCCGCTTTAACAAGGTTTTCGGCTACTACATCGAGATCTCCCGGTCCAACCTCTCCGCGGCGCCTCAGCATTATTTCCGTAAACAGACCCTGGTAAACGCCGAACGCTTCATTACCGAGGAGCTTAAAGAATTTGAAGTCCAGGTGCTCGAGGCCGACGAAAAACGTCTGGAACTCGAAGAGCAGCTTTTCCTTGAGCTGCGGCGGACCGTCTCCCTCGAGAGCGGGCGAATACAGAAGATGGCCGAAATAATTGCGGCCCTCGACTGCATAAGCTCCCTGGCCGACGTTGCCGCCAAATACGATTACTGCAGACCGGCGGCCGATTCGGGCGATTCCATCCATATCCGGGATGGAAGGCACCCGGTTATAGAGCGGTTTCTGCCCGAAGGGGGTTTTGTACCGAACGACCTGGAACTCAACCAGGAAAGCCACCAGGTGCTCATCGTAACGGGCCCGAACATGGCCGGCAAATCCACCATTCTCAGGCAGGCCGCCTTGATTGTGTTCCTGGCCCAGATCGGCTCCTTCGTTCCGGCTTCCGAAGCCCGCATCGGTATTGTCGACCGCATTTTCACACGAGTCGGGGCCTCGGACGATCTCGCGCGCGGCCGCTCGACTTTCATGGTCGAGATGCAGGAGACTGCAAATATTTTGCACCAGGCCACGCCTCAAAGCCTTATCATACTGGATGAAATCGGAAGAGGCACCAGCACTTTCGACGGAATGAGCATCGCCTGGGCGGTTGCAGAGTTTTTGCACGATTTGGGGGGCAAGGGAGTAAAAACCCTCTTTGCCACCCACTATCACGAACTGACTGAACTTGCCCGGACCCGGCCGAGAGTAAAAAATTTCAATGTGGCGATCAGGGAATGGCGCCAGGAGATACTTTTTTTTCACAAATTGACTCCCGGCAGTTCGAGCAAGAGCTACGGGATCCAGGTCGCCAGGCTTGCCGGCCTGCCAAGTGAGATCACGGAGCGCGCCCGCGAAATCCTGGCGCAGCTTGAAGGAGGCACGTCCTCGGGGCCGTCCGGCGGACCGGGTCTGAAGGCGAAGGGGTTCAGATCCTCAAAAGAGGAGGTTGAGCCGAGCATACAGCTTTCGATTTTCCAGAAGGCCCCGGATTGGGTGCAGAGTAGAGTTCTGGAACTCGATCCGGATAGTATGACTCCCCTTTCAGCCCTGCAGACGCTGCATTCGCTAAAGGAGGAAATCCTTCGCGAAGCGAACGGCGCGAAGCCTCACGCGAAGAGGCGGCGGCGCGAAGAGAAAAAAAATTAAAAATAAATATGGACTTATGCTCAACTCCCTGCGAAACAGGCTCAAGCTGCTATTATAAGATATTTCGCATTTTGGCGCCTTTGCCTCAGACAGTGTGAGGAAACGCAGCAATGTCAGGTTAGGTTTTTGTATACTCCGGTGACCAAGGCAAAGAGCGGGGGAAAGTTTCCCCCGCACCCCCGCAGGATTTCGACGCTATCTCTGATCTGTCCACGACCAGAGGCGGAGGGGGTGTGGGGGGGCAGCTCCCCACGCTTTTAGAAAGATTCTGGATTGACCACACGCAAAAACCCAACAGGTCACTGCTGGAGGAAACGCGATATTATGGAGAATTTTTCATGAGCCGGAATGAGCGCCTCGAAATTGCGCCCGGCGCCGTGTTCGAATTTTACGAATCAAAGGAAATCCTTTGCGGGGTGGTTCTGGTTGTAAAGGACGGCCGATTCAATGCGCTCTCCGAGCATAACCGCGAAGTGGGCCTCTCCTCTTCTAGAATTGTCTACCACGGAAAGATATCCCTTGACCTGAAGCTGAGCCGTGACGAGCTGCTGCAAGAACTGCGATGCATCTCCGGGAATCGGAAGAGTATCATGGACCGGATCGATGTCGAGGAAATCTGGTTCCTGTTACAATCCGAAGAGGCCGGCTACGAAGCCGAAGAAATCGCCGAGTTCATTTTCAACACCCCGATTTCCGATGACCAGGCAGCCGCAGTCAAGCGGTTGCTGCTTTCCGACAGGCTCTTTTTTCAGGCCAGGGACTCTAAATTCTACCCGCGGTCCGCTCAAAACATCGAGGAGCGCCGCATCGAGCTGCAAAAGGAAGCGGAAAGGGAGCGCAGGCTCGTCGAAGGGGCAAAGTGGGTCCAAATTATCAACACCCGCAGGCAAAGTGCTCCCCAGATCGAATTCCGTGAAGAACTGATACAGGAATTGAAGAATTTTGCTATTTTCGGGCAGGAGTCAAAAGAGAGTGCCTTCGTCAAAGAACTTCTCAAGCTGGCCGGCATCCCTTCGACTCCCCAGTCGGCTTTCCGGCTTCTGGTGCGGCTGGGCGTCTGGCGCGAAGACGAAAACCTCATGCTGCATGAGCACGGCATTTCCTCCGAGTTCCCGCCCGATGCCATGGAACAGGCGGAACAGATACTAAAATCGAGTCGGACCGAAGCAGACAAAAATGAACGAGAGGACCTCACAGGCCTGGACGTCTTTACGGTTGACAGCCCTTTGACCCGCGACTACGACGATGGGCTCAGCGTGCGCGAGCTTGGGGGCGGACTTTTCGAGATAGGCATTCACATCGCCGACGTTGCCGATCTTATCGGGCAGGGTACCCCCCTGGATCGCGAGGCAGAGGCAAGGGCAAGTTCGATTTACCTTCCGGATGAGCGTGTGTCCATGCTGCCCTGCTCCCTCTCAGAGGGGACATTGAGCCTCATGTCCGGCCAGGACCGCCTCGCACTCAGTTTTCTCATTACGATCGATTCCGGGGCCAATGTTTCCGAAACGAGGATTTGTCCCAGTATAGTAAGGGTTCGCAGGCAGCTGACATACCGGAACGTTGACGAGTCGATTCATGAGCAGAGCAAACTTAAATCACTCTACGAGATTGCTTCGATACTGAGGCAGAAAAGGCTCGATCTCGGCGCAATCATTCTTCCGCTCCCGGAAATCCAGGTTTACGTTAACAGCGCCGGGATGATTCAGATTGCTAACTATGACAAGGAAACCCCAAGCCAGATACTCGTCTCGGAGTGGATGATCCAGGCAAATGCGGCTGCGGCCGGCTATCTTGCCAAAAGAAACATACCCGCCCTCTATCGAAATCAGGCGGAGTGCAGGCCGGAAACCGAGTTCGTCCAGAGCGAGCAGGAACTCTTTCGAATTTATCGCCAGAGGCGCCTCTTTTCGCGTGCGGAACTGTCCACCGAGGCAAAACCTCACTGCAGCCTCGCAATCCCTCATTACACGACCGTGACTTCCCCCATCCGCCGCTACTCGGACCTCATAGTGCAGCGTCAACTGAAACATGCTCTGGCCACGGGGGCCGGGCTCTACTCCAAACAGCAACTCGATGAAATGGCAGGGCGGCTTTCGGCTGCCCAGACCAGGGTTTTCTCGATCCAGCGCAAATGGACCAGGTACTGGATTCTCAAGTACATGGAACAGGAAGATATAGAAAACCTGAACGTGCTGGTGCTGGACAGGAATGCCCGCTACGCACACCTTCTGATCCCCGAATTCCTGCTCGAAGTCAACGCCCCGGTGCCCGAGAACGCTAAATTCAACCAGGGGGACATGGTAAAGATTCGCATAGAAAAGGCGATTCCGCGCGAGGACGTGCTCAAGATACAGATCCTGGAAACTCCCCCCAGGTGAGCGGAAAAGGTTTATGCCTGTAGTAAGAAACCCCCGTGCCGCGGGGCACAGGGGTTGTCTTCGATAATCGGTTGCCCGAACTTCGCAATGGCAGGAAACTCAAAAGCCTGCCTGAACGTTTCAACCTTCAAATGTGTAGCCGACTTCACCATGCTGACTGAGATCGAGACCTGTCGATTCATCCTCTTCACTTACCCTCAAGCCCATGGTTGCATCGAGTATCTTCAGTATGATGAAGGTGACAACAAAAGAGTAAACCCAGGCGGATACTACTGATAGCGCCTGAATGCCCACCTGGCTCGCGTTTCCGAAGAAGAGTCCATCTCCGCCTGCCGCATTGATAAGCTTTGAGGCAAAAAACCCGGTGAACAATGCGCCCAGGGTCCCGCCAACTCCGTGAACGCCGACCACGTCCAGTGAGTCATCATACCCGAACCTCGGTTTCAGACAGCACGCTCCGTAGCAGATCGCTCCGGCAAAAATCCCGAGAAGGAGCGCCGGGAGCGGACCGATAAATCCGGATGCAGGAGTGATGGCGACAAGTCCGGCAACCGCACCGGATGCGGCGCCAAGAGCGGTAGGTTTGCCTCTGTGGATCCATTCCGTGAACATCCACGACATGGCCGCAGTACCGGTTGCAATGTGTGTAACCACAAAGGCCGAAGTCGCAAGCGCACCCGAGGCGACCGCACTGCCGGCGTTGAACCCGAACCACCCGAACCACAGGATGCAGGCCCCGAGTATTGTCAGTGTAAGGTTGTGCGGGGCCATAATTTCAACCTGGTAGCCTTTTCTTCTTCCCAGGACCAGTGCGCAGGCGAGCGCAGAAACACCGGAGCTTATATGAACTACAAGGCCTCCGGCAAAATCGAGTGCCCCCATTTCTTTCAACCATCCCCCCGTGCCCCACACCCAGTGAGCGAGCGGATCATATACAAGGAATGCCCAGGCGGTAATGAATACGACGTAAGTACTGAACTTGAACCTTTCGGCAATGGCCCCTGAAATAAGAGCGGGAGTTATTATGGCGAACATCATTTGAAATATCATATATGCCTGATGCGGGACGGTGGGACCATAGTCGGCGTTTGGCTCGAATCCGACACTTTTTAGACCCGCCCAGTCAAGGTTGCCGATAAAGTGCCCGATGTCCGGGCCAAACGACAGGCTGTAGCCGAAAAGCACCCATTGAATCGTTATTATGCCCATTGCAACAAAACTGTGCATAATGGTTCCAAGGACGTTTTTACGCCGGACCATTCCCCCGTAGAACAGGGCTAGACCCGGAGTCATCAGCAGAACAAGGGCCGAAGAGGCAAGGACCCAGGCCGTGTCCCCCGTGTCGATTTTCGCCGGGGGAGCCTCCGCCGGAACTGGAGCAGGGGCAGTCTGGGTTGCCTGCGCCAAATGCATCGGCCCGCCGGCTTCTTCAGCAAAAGCAGGGCTCGCCAGTAATGCCAGTGAAACAAGAACCAAAGCCAACAACAATTTCTTCATATTATTTCCCTCCGGATCTCTAAACCAGGTTGAGAAAGAATGCTCCTCCAAATGAATCACCAAAACGCTAAAGGGCCTCCGGACCGGTTTCTTTGGTCCTGATACGCATGACATCACTTACGGGAGATGTAAAGATCTTCCCATCCCCGATCTTTCCGGTGTACGCCGCCTTTTGGATTGCCTCCATGACCTTTCCAGCCAGTTCATCGGGAACCACGGTCAGGATCAGCAGCTTGGGGACGAAATTAACCGTGTATTCCGCTCCCCTGTAGAGTTCTACATGCCCCTTCTGCCGCCCGAATCCCTTGACTTCGTTTACCGTCATCCCCTGGATTCCGAGCGCTGTCAGCGCTTCCTGCACTTCGGTAAGCCGGAAAGGTTTTATGATTGCTTCAATTTTGGTCATCTCCCTACCTCCGCCTCTTTTTGGATTTAGATTTACGCTCATCCCACCAATCAACTTTCAGCCTTCGAGCATTTCTGGGCTATTGCTCAGGCCGAACCCTCAATCAGAGTCCAAAGCATATGCCAAAGGCTGGTTGCGACGTTGAAAGCCGACGCTAAGTCTATGGATTTTAAGGACTAAAATCCTCGAAGAAAAGCTTGGAGAGGCAAATTCTGAACTAAAAAACGGCACACAATTGTATTGGAATCGGCAGGAGGCACAATTTTGAAACGTTTTTGTAAAATCTCTGGAAAAACTGCAGAAAACGTTTACCTAAAATGTAATATCAGCAGATTTTTTACAACAAATTAGAATATCTTCAATCCTCCAATCCCATATCAGACCAAAGGCGTCCGTAGGATTTCGGCCCGTGCGCAGTCGCGCACGGCCGAGCGCCAGGCGCTCGCGGCGGTTTGCCGGAGGCCCGCCTCTGGTCATGGACAGATCAGGGATAGCGTCGAGATTAAGAGCCGGGCAGCGGCGAAGGGGGTGTGGCGGCGCCGCTCCCCACGCTTTTCCGGAGTATTTATTTGCAGAACTATCAGTACACGGTCTTATGAGTACTCAGGCCGTCATTCCGGTGAAGCCTGCCCCGGACCCGATCCGGGGGCTACTGATACGGCGAAATCATTGCCAATTTGCAAACGGTTCCCCAACCATGGTCTTCATGGCAAAAATAGTTTTGTTTGCACTTGATCAGAGAGCCTCGCTCCCCGTTTCTTTCGTACGGATCCGTACGGCCTCGTCAATTTTTGAAATGAATATCTTCCCGTCTCCGATTTTGCCGGTGAAAGCCGCTTTTTGTATCGCATCCACGACTTTTTGTGCCATATCGTCAGGAACAACGGTCATGATATACAATTTGGGCACGAAATTTACAGTGTATTCCGCTCCCCTGTAAAGTTCCACATGACCCTTCTGCCGCCCGAATCCCTTGACTTCGTTTACCGTCATTCCCTGGATACCGAGCGATGTCAGCGCTTCCTGCACTTCGGTGAGCCGGTATGGTTTTATGATAGCTTCGATTTTTGTCATCTTCCTGCCTCCGCCACTTTTTTGGATTTAGATTTACCGCCTCTTATGCTGTACACAATCGTACCGGCAGCACATTTTCGTGCCTTTTTGCAAAGTTCAAACTTGTCCTTCAGATGAGAGAAAAATACCACAAAAATCTCGCCCCCCGTCACTTTTGCCTTCTGTGTCGGCAAAATTATTACACAAATGGCCTCCAGTGGAGCTGCCCATCCCTCATCATTGAGCATTCGAGGGTAAAAATTAACAATATTGTGCGAATCGAACGTAGTATTTTGACATAGAATACATAATAGTTGCAACAATTTCGAAGCGATTAGACATTGAAGACAAAAATGTCCTTAACATCGGGTACTTGATTTGCTAGCATCTCCGGCTACGTCGCTTGCTCCTGAGTTCAAATTTAAACCAGCTACAATTTTTGGACAATTTCAATCTAACAGGAAAGGCATGTGCGCTATGACTTTCAAGTTCCGGAAGACTGCAGGTTTACTGGCATGGTCGATGGCAATAACATTTTTGTCGCTATGGGTATGGACACGCCCTGCTTTGGCCGCCGAGGCAACGACGATGAATCCGGCAGACACCGCCTGGGTGCTCATATCGGCTGCCTTAGTCATGCTGATGCTGCCCGGCCTTGCCCTTTTTTACGGCGGCATGGTCCAGCGCAAAAATGTACTCAGCTCCCTCATGCATTCATTCGTTGCGCTCGGCATTCTCGAACTGCAATGGCTTATCCTCGGATACTCGCTTTCGTTTACACCCGGGAACTGGTTCATCGGAGACCTCAGCCAGTTCATGCTCATGGGAACGACAATCGATTCGCTGAGGGACACAATCCCAACATATGCGTTCGTCATGTTTCAGGGAATGTTCGCCATAATCACTCCGGCATTGATCAGCGGCGCCATAGCCGAACGAATGACTTTCAAATCCTACCTGGCCTTCCTCGTGCTCTGGTCGCTTATTGTCTATTATCCTTTGGCGCACTGGGTATGGGGGGGCGGCTGGTTCCAGTCGATGGGCGGCCTTGATTTCGCAGGCGGTCTGGTTGTGCATCTCTCAGCGGGGGTTTCTGCGCTTGCAATTGCCATAGTGATCGGAAAACGCAGGGGATTTCCCGGCGAAATGTTTGTCCCTCATAATCTTACAATGACATTGCTGGGCGTTGGTCTCCTTTGGTTTGGCTGGTTCGGCTTCAACGCCGGCAGCGC
Organism: Syntrophobacteraceae bacterium; assembly: GCA_049520315.1. Lineage (GTDB taxonomy): Bacteria > Desulfobacterota > Syntrophobacteria > Syntrophobacterales > Syntrophobacteraceae > SbD1. Next base: position 48,765 of record JBEKPW010000015.1, on the reverse strand, counting down.
TCTGGCGGCGAACGCAACCGCAGCCCTCGCTTTTACAGCCACGATGACGGCCGCAGCAGCCGGATCGTGCTCCTGGATGGCAATGGAATGGCTGATCGTAAGAAAACCCAGCGCGCTTGGATTTGCTTCCGGAGTCGTCGCCGGACTGGGTGCGGTGACCCCGGCTTCCGGGTTTGTAAGCCCGGGATGGGCGATGGTCATAGGATTTGTCTCAGGGGTGATCTGCTTCTACGGGGTCCGGATGAAATTCAACCTTGATTACGATGACTCTCTGGACGTGGTTGGGGTCCACGGGGTCGGCGGCGCGTGGGGAACGCTGGCAACCGGTCTTTTCGCCACCGCAGGCGCAACCGGCCTGATGGCGGGCAACCCTAAGCAGTTGGGGATACAGGCAATCGGGGTTATTGCAGTGGCCCTTTACTGCCTTGCAGCTACTTACCTGATCGCCAATTTTCTCGAAAAAACAATAGGTTTAAGAGTGGGTGCCGAGGAAGAGTACTCAGGTCTCGACAAAGAACTTCACGGGGAGGTCGGGTACAGCATCTAGCACTGCTTTTGCTTCCCGTTTTACCAGAGGGCGCCGGACTGTTTGGGCCGGCGCCCCTCGAATTCTTTTGACAATTCGCCAGGGGGGCTTCCTACTCTAACATTTTGATTTCGTTTCCATAACAATGTCTTTGGGTAGCCTAAGTACTCACTTCCTACCACACAGAATCACCCTTGCAATTCTAATAACATTATCATATCTTGCAAATCACCGGGTAGCATTGTCATAAATCCTGGCACGAAGGCGCCCTCTGTTTTCAGGGGGCGCCTTTTTCTTCACGGATACAGCCTCCGCGGTCCAGGTTCACAACCTAAGCAGTCTTTGCGGCGCTTTCTCTGGCGGTCATCGAGCTTAGCAGATACGCCTCTATGAAGTCATCCAGTTCGCCGCCCAGAACGCTTTCCACGTTCCCTTTTTCCACATTGGTGCGATGGTCCTTCACCAACCTGTACGGCTGCATGACGTAGGACCTGATCTGGTTGCCCCACGCGATTTCATCGAGGTTGTCATGGGTTTCCTGCATCTTGGCCTGCTGCGCGCGTCTTTCACGTTCGTAGAGTCTTGCCTTGAGGATTTTCATGGCTATATCGCGGTTTCGGTGCTGCGACTTTTCATTCTGGCACTGCACCACAATGCCGGTAGGCAGGTGCGTCAGCCGAACTGCTGAGCTCGTTTTGTTTACGTGCTGGCCACCGGCCCCGCTGGCCCGGTAGGTATCGACACGCAGGTCGGATTGTTTTATTTCGATGTCTATTTTGTCATCGATCTCGGGAAAAACCAGCACTGCCGCAAATGAAGTATGCCTGCGGCCGCTGGCGTCGAAAGGAGAGATTCTTACAAGCCTGTGCACGCCTGATTCAGCCTTCAACATCCCACTTGCGTAAGGACCCGACGCGGTAAACGTAGCGCTTTTTATTCCGGCTTCTTCCCCCTCGAGAAGGTCGATCATTTCGACCTTGAAGCTCTTCCTCTCACACCAGCGCAGGTACATCCTGAGAAGCATCTCGGCCCAGTCCTGTGCTTCAGTCCCGCCCGCACCTGCGTTAATGCTCACGATTGCATTCTTGTCATCGTTTTCATCGCTCAACGTCTGCCACAGTTCGAGCTCCCTGTATTTTTTCTGAAGCTCGCTAAGCTTGCGTTGGACTTCCTTCAGATTCATCTCGTCCTGCTCCTCGACTGCCATATCGAAGAGCAGTTCGTTATCCTCCATCTCACTGGCAAGATTTTGCCAGGTCCGGATGATTTCATTGAGTCCGGAGCGTTCTTTTAAGACATCGCGACCGGCCTCCGGATTTTCCCAGAAGTCCTGTTTGGCCACCAGCTTTTCAAGCTCGGTCGAACGCGCCTGTTTTCCCGCGATGTCAAAGATATCCTCCCAGGGTTTGAAGTTTTTGAGACAGGTCTTTGAGTGAATTTCTAAGCTCTGCAATATCAATATTCATCGCGGCATCCTCCTGATAAGTCTCACATTGACAATTTCGAAAATAATTGCGCACAATGTTGCAAAAACGCAAAACCAGGCGAACAGATCGCCATATTTAGCATAAAAAGAAAGATAAGACATCGGGTGAACGCTGCACGTGAGGAAACCGCTCGTGTTCAACGCCAATCTTCCGCATTCCTGCCCCGTAGCATCGAACATTGCGCTGATTCCGGTATTTGCGGCCCGCACCAGCGGAACTCGAAACTCGATTGCGCGCCAGCGTGCGATTTCCAGGTGCTGATAGGGCCCCCCCGTATCACCATACCAGGCGTCATTGGTAATGTTCATCAGCACTTGGGCGCCTCTCCTGACGGTTTCACGAGCAATCTGCGGGAAAATCGCCTCGTAGCAAATCAGCACACCCAGAGGGGGGCCTTCAAAAACAAGAGGTCCGGGATTAGTTCCAGGAATAAAATCTACAGAGCCTGCCGCAATATGACGGACGAAAAACAATATGTTCGACCAGGGCACATATTCTCCGAATGGAACCAGGTGCTGCTTGGCATAAGCCCCAACCAGCGCCGCGCGCCCATCGAGAAGATAAGCCCTGTTGAGCAAACGAGCCTTGCCGTCCACCCGGATCACACCAATGCTTCCGAAGAGCAGCGGTTTTCCGGTCTGCCTCACAATACTGTCAACCCGGGGACTCAGGCTCTCATCCAGGCCGTAGAAAAAAGGCATTGCGGATTCCGGCCACACGAGGATGTCGGGAACCGGCTCCTGTTTGACGCACTCCGAACTGAGACGGGCGTAACTGTTGATAGTTTCTGCCTCGAACGCAGGGTCCCATTTTTGATTCTGGGCGATATTTCCCTGGATAACCCCCACATTTAGCGCACCGGTCCGGTTTTGCAACCCGCTGATCTGATCGCAGCGCCAGAAGCCGTATAGCAGAACGCAAACAACGCAGGCGGACAGGACCGCGACTCCCGATCTGCGGTTGAGGTTGCGGATAAAACCGAAAATGACCGTATTGCCAAGCACTACAAGCCAACTCAGCCCATAGACTCCGGTTATATCGGCGATCTGGATGAGCCGGTTTAGCGGCGTCTGGGTATATCCCAGGTTTGCCCACGGAAATCCTGAAATCGCAAACGCCCGGGCCCATTCGAGTGCGACCCATGCGAACGGCAGCCCAAAGACAAATAGCAGGGGCCGGCGTTCACATTTTTGCGCCAGAAGGGCGAACAGAGCGGGATATACAGCCATTGTGGAGCAAAGCAGCAGAAGAATCAGGGAGGAAACCGCGGGCGAAAAACCACCATAGTAATAAATTGCGTGATATATCCAGAAAAGGCATGTCAAAGAATGCACCAACCCGCAAATATAACCGAGCGCAAGCGCTTGCTTTCCCGTTTTGCCCTGGACCGCATAGAGCAGAGGTACGAAAGACACCCAGGAAAAATAGAACATCGCAGGCTTCGGAAACCCCGCCGAAAGCAATAGTCCGCTCAGGGCCGAGAGCAATATCGCATTCATAGCACTCAAACCAGAGATTCAAATATGAGGGGAATAAGGGAGGAAATCAGTGGCCGGAACAATTTCCATCTCTACTTGCCAGGCTCTTATCCGGAAGACTCCTCAGGGACTTCTCCAGGGTCAAGTTTGCGGATACGCACCCTGTCGATCTTCCTGGTCGATCCGGCTTCGATCACGATCTCAAGACTGTCATAAATAACTTTTTCGTTCACCTCGGGCACTTTTCCGATAAGGCTTATAATAAAGCCGCCAACAGATTCGAAGTCACCTTCCGGCAGGTCGACCTGGAGAAAATCCTCGAGTTTTTCGACGTCAAGGCGCGCATTCACACTAATGGAGCCATCTTCATGCTCGATGATAAGTTTCTGTTCGGCATCGTATTCATCCATTATCTCGCCGATAATCTCCTCTATTATGTCCTCCAGCGTAAGGATGCCGGCAGTCCCGCCATATTCGTCAATAACAATGGCCATATGAGACTTATTGTCCCTCAAATCTTTGAGAACTTCGCTGATCTTCTTGGTCTCGGGAATGAAATATGGAGGACGCATTATGTCGCGGATCGCCACATCGCCGGTGCCCCAGGATGGAAGAAGGTCCTTGGCGTGCAGCGTCCCGATAAGGTTGTCGATGTTATCCTGGTATATCGGAATCCTGGAGTGTCCGCTCTCTATTATGATCTGAATTATTTCCGGGAGTTTGGTCTCAGCCTCAGCGTAGACCGTATCGGTACGCGGGACCATAATCTCTCTGGCTATCGTGTCGCGAAAGGAAAAGATCCCCTGGATCATTTCCCCTTCGTCCTCTGAGATCAGTCCCCGCTGTTCCCCTTCGTCAATTATCTGCTGTATCTCTTTTTCGACGTCGTCGGCGTTTTCGACACCAGCAAGCCGCCGGAAGCACATTCGGAGCCAATTCTGGAAGCCCTTGGCTGACGGTTCTTCCAATTTTAAATCACTCTCTTTCAGGCAATTAACTTCAAAGTCAAATCGATCCTTGTTTACCGCCCATACTCTACTTTTAACATGCTAGTCTAACAAGTAGCCCATTCCTTGTCCATGAAAATTTAGAAAACTGAAGCAGCGCCGTCTTGATAATAACCGGCAGTTATGGTCTCATATAGCTTGTTGTCCGTCGTGTGCGCACGAATTTTTCCTCGTAATCAATTACCCGTAGGCCACCCGGCAACCTGACCGGCAGAGGTGCTTCGTTGATCGAAACGGTACGAAAACTTCCCGCAGAATGGGAAGAGCAGGACGGCGTGCTCATGGCATGGCCCCACGAAGGGACCGATTGGGTCAATCTCCATGCCGTCCAGCGGGTGACAATCGATATCGCAAGAGAGATCACCCGTTTTGAGCGCCTTCTGATGGTGGCACCCGATATCGAGGAAGCCAGGCAATCCACGGTCGATGCCGGGTTGCCTTTGGACCGGGTCCGATTCTCTCGGATCGAAACCAATGATACCTGGGCAAGGGATTTTGGTCCTGTCACTGTTTTTGAGGGCGAGAAGCCGGTAATGCTGGATTTCGGCTTCAACGGCTGGGGACTCAAGTTCCCGTCCAACCTGGACAATCAGATAACCAGGGAACTCGCCGGGCTCGGCATCTTCGGTAAGGCACGACTGGAGACCGTGGGGTTCGTTCTTGAGGGCGGGAGCATCGAGAGTGACGGGCGGGGAACCATTCTAACAACCGCCAATTGTCTTCTCAGCCCGAACCGAAATCCGCACCTCTCACCCAGCGGCATTGAGGCCTATTTGTGTAGAGTGCTGGGCGCTCAACGGGTGCTGTGGATCGAGAACGGGCATCTGGCCGGTGATGATACCGATGCGCATGTGGACACCCTGGCACGGTTCTGCCCGGATGACACCATAGTCTATACGGCATGTGACGATCCTTCCGACGAACATTTCGTGCCGCTGGGAACGATGGCCGAGGAACTGAGGTCTTTCAGGACGCTGGCCGGACGGCCCTATCGGCTGGTTGCGCTCCCATGGCCCGACCCTGCGCATGATGGACAGGGCCGGAGGCTTCCGGCAACTTATGCGAACTTCCTGATTATCAATGGCGCGGTACTCGTGCCGATGTATGGCACCTCAAAGGATCGCCCGGCCATCGAGATCATCGGGCGGGCTTTTCCCGGGCGGAAGGTAACAGGCGTTCACTGCCTTCCCCTTCTGACCGGCAGCGGCTCGCTTCATTGCATTACAATGCAGATACCCAAAGGAGTCCTGGGATGAAAAAACTCACTGTGGGGCTCGTCCAGCAGAGTTGCACGGCAGACCGAAACGCCAATATGGAAAAGAGTTCGGCCGGCATTCGGAAAGCCGCCTCCAAGGGGGCCGAGCTCATCGTTTTGCAGGAGTTGCACCTTGGGCCTTATTTTTGCCAGACAGAGGACCCCGCTCACTTTGACCTGGCTGAGCCGATTCCGGGTCCCGCCAGTGACGCCTTGGGCTCCCTGGCCAGGGAATTGAGCGTGGTGATCGTAGCGTCGGTATTCGAGCGGCGTGCCGCTGGTCTCTATCACAATACGGCTGTGGTCCTCGAAAAGGATGGCTCAATAGCGGGCAAGTACCGTAAGATGCATATCCCCCATGACCCGGGCTATCATGAGAAGTACTATTTCACTCCGGGTGACCTGGGGTTCTGCCCTGTTGCTTCATCAGTGGGCAGGCTGGGAGTATTGGTCTGTTGGGACCAGTGGTATCCGGAAGCTGCGCGGCTGATGGCTCTTTCAGGGGCCGAACTGCTCCTTTATCCTACGGCTATCGGTTGGGAGACGGGCGAGTCCGAGGTTGAACGAAGGCTTATGCTGGATGCATGGATCACTATTCAGAGGTCCCACGCAATCGCCAACGGGGTTCCGGTAATCTGCGCAAATCGGGTCGGGTTCGAACCCGCTTCTGAAAGCGCCGGCAGCGGCCAAATCTTCTGGGGAAACAGTTTCATCATTGGACCCCAGGGCGAATTCATGGCTAAGGCAGGCCATGACACCGACGAAGTGCTTACGGCGCAAATCGACTTGGCGAGGACTGAAGTGGTCCGGCGCAACTGGCCCTTCCTGAGAGACCGTCGAATCGATGCCTATGGGGACCTGCTGCGCCTATACCGAGATTAGTTTCCGTCCGGATTTCCTCACCGCGGTTTCTCATGTCCCTCCGGAACACCTTGAAACCATGAAAAGAGCCTTAGGGTGGGCAAAAGGCCTGATCAAACTCAATCTCTACGCTTCGCGAGATGGAGCGCAGCCCCACCACGCCTTTTCGGAACTGAGACGCAAAGGAAAGAAATGAACAATGGGGTCCCGGGCTGGTGAGAGCCCTGGACCCCATCCATTTTGTATCACTATAAAGTATTTCTTACCTCGATCGCTGTTTCAGCATCCGATCCATCCGGACCACCTGGGCGGATTCACGTATGGTGTTCGGAAATTCCTGTCCCCTGTCCAGGACTTTGATCTCATGTTTCTGAATTCTAAAATAACTCTTTATCGTCTCGACCGCCACGTCGGTATCGAAAGGCTTGCACGAAAACATATCTATGCTCAGATACTGTTTATCCGGAAATGTATGAATGCTGATATGGCTTTCAGCAATCAGGACAAAGCCGGATACTCCCCAGTCTTCCGGAACCGCTCCCGAATACCGGAAAACATAAGGCGGCATGATTTTGGTCATATCCATTTGAGAGGGATAGTTTTCGAGGAAATTATAGATCAGGTTGATGTCTTGCAGCGCCGCACGGTCACAGCCGTAGCCATCCAAGATCAAATGGACCCCAAAACCGAATTCAGGCTTGCCCATGGCAGTCACCTCCCGTCGTGAGAACCTAAAGTCCCCTGTACAAATATTAGAATTTTATTTGCCGCCCGATATCGGAGATGCTACCGTGAGCCTTCCAAAAACGCTACAGGGCATACACGTTTTCAGCCATCTGACGATGGACTCACTTCCAAAGTTCAGGGCGGACTCAATACCACAGCATAAAGTGGTCTCGCAAAAGGGTTAACCCAAAAAAATGCCACCGTGTCAATCTGCATTGTAATGTACTGCCATTAACAGATTTTTGGGTGACGCCAACTAAGTCCAACGATTTTCATCGGTTACCGCAGAACTCCTTTGTGCTCAGCGGTCAGCCCTATATAAAGTACCCACTATAGGGTGTCAAGATTAATTTTAAGACTAAAATTCAAAACATGAATGAAACAAATCTTTATTTTCGGAGGCACGATCGCCCTCGCGCCGTGCTCCATGGGCTAGCGCGAACGTTCATCAACAAAAACCCCGTTTTTGCCGGGGCCTTTCTTAGCGGTGTAAAGGGCTGTGTCGGCCCGCTGTATCATGTCTTGAATGTCCTGCTCGATTGTCCCTGACCTTTCGATAAAGCTGGCGATGCCGATCGAAAGGCTTGTCGGTTTCAAATTCAAAAGGTCAAACTTCTTGCAGATGCGCTTGGCAACACTCAGGGCCTGAGCGGCCGGCAGATGCGGCAGAAGCATTACAAACTCATCGCCGCCGTAGCGGAAGACACTGTCGATGTTTTCCCGTATCGAATTCGTCAGAAGATTCGCCGTCTCGATGAGCAGCGCATCGCCTGCCTGGTGGCCATAGAGGTCGTTGTACTTCTTGAAATTGTCCACGTCCATAAAGAACAGAAACAGAGTATGCTGATACCGGGTTGTACGGATCGCTTCCTTTCGCACATTTTCCTCAAAGGAACGGCGGTTCTGAAGACCGGTCAAGGGGTCCCGGACGGCCAGCTTGGAGAGTTGCTCCCTGAGACTCCTCTCTCTGATCAGCCTGTTGAGCTTGGCCTCCAGCTCGTTAATGGTAAAAGGCTTTGTAATGAAATCGGTAGCCCCCGCTTCAACCACCTCAGTGTACTTGTATCTCATTAAGTGCCCCGTGATGGCAATTATATCGATATCGGCATGATTGTGCACGATGTACTCGATGAGCTGCATGCCGTCCATTCGAGGCATATCCATGTCCGTAACGACGATAGAGAATTCGCTGCTTTTGATCTTTTCGACAGCCTCGATGCCATCACTGGCGCTCTCCACCTTGTGACCTTGACCGGTCAGGGCATCCGATATAATTTCGCAGACCTCCCGCTCGTCATCGACGACCAGGATCGTCTTCAAAGGGACTGCAGATCGCCGCTCGGAATTCATTGACCACCTTAGCGAGATGGAAAGAGTCAATCAACCAAACCGTCATCCATCCAAACCGGGCTGCAAAGCACTTGACTCGCCTGCAAATAGGACCTATAGGCATCTTACCCGGTGTTGCCACTCCACGTTAGAGCAGCCGGATGATTTTTACAAATCCTTTTAATTCTATCGGACCGCCGAGGCCGTAGCGTTAGTTTTTTGGAGAAAGAAATGCGCCATGTCGCAATAATTTATAAACGCATGCGCCCTGAAGCCGCCCGGCTCGCCCTGCAACTCAAAGAATGGTTCGAGAAGCGCAACATAGAAGTTTTTCTTAAAGAGAATATCGATAATTCAGGCGTTAGCTGCGTCTATCAAAAAATCGATATCCCCGATACAGTCGAAACGGTTGTGGTGATCGGCGGAGACGGGACCTTTTTGAGTGTCGCGCGTTTTATAGAACGAAAATCCATTCCGATCATCGGCATCAATCTGGGAGGCCTTGGGTTTCTTACGGAGATAAGCGCCGACTCCTGTTTTGCAGAACTCGAAAAAATCCTCATGGGGGATTTCGATATCGAGGAACGGATGATCTTGCGGGTATCGGTGAGGCGTGAGGGCAAAGAGATTTTCAGCCACCGCGTCCTCAATGACGCCGTTATAAACAAAGGGGCGCTCGCCCGAATAATCGACCTCCACGCAACTATCGACGGTCATTTTCTCACTCACTACCATGGTGACGGACTCATCATATGCACCCCCACAGGATCGACCGCTTACAACATCTCCGCAGGGGGTCCCATCATATTCCCGACTGCTCAGGCCATTATCATGACTCCGATTTGCCCTTTCACACTCACAAACCGGCCGATCGTCCTTCCGGCAAACGTGACAATCACGATCGACATCGGCGAAGCCTCGGCAGACGTAAACCTGACCTGCGACGGACAGATAGGTTGCCTCATCCAGGAACCTGACCAGGTGATAGTTAAGGCGGCCGCCACTCCCCTGCGCATCATAAAGGCCCCGGGCGTCGATCATTTCGAGATTTTAAGATCAAAGCTCAAATGGGGCCAGGCATGAGCTTGCGCTTTGCTGAACGCTCCACCTGTCCCGCCACGACCAACGACTTGCTATGATTTGAAAGTAACTGCCTTTATCTGATGATCTTTTGAAACCTTGAAGGAAGAATAAAACTCCATGACCACTCTTCCCTCTTCGTCGTAAAGAGTCGCACTTCCCTTAAGGCGCCTGCCCTCCCTGCTGACTACCTCCGCTTTCGCCGTCACAACGCCTCTTGTCACGGGAAGAAAAAACCTCGATTCAAGTTCGGTGGTGGCAAAAAGCGACGGAGACGCTATTATACTCTTGATCGCCATGACAACGGCCGTGTCTGCAAGACTCACCAGCGCCCCGCCGTGCATCAGTCCCGCCCCCTGGGCGTAGTCTATTAGAAAGGGCATGGTCAGGGTCGCCTTGCCGTCGCAAGCCTCAACGATGGTCATATTCAAAAGCCGCTCAAACGGGGAGCAGCTTATCCATTGATTCATTTCAAACCGGTGGGGCCCGGTTGCAGACCGCTCTTTTCCTTCCATTTCCTTTCCCATTTTGATTTCAGTTCCTTTCGACCGGATCGGCAAACAACCAGCTATCTCCTCCGGCCCAGTATCTGAACCGCGTTCCTGATGCCCGCAAGAGTCAAATCTTCCATCGGAAATATGCGGGCTATCTGGTTGATCGTCACGCTTTCCTGCGACCAACGCTCTTTTGGAATGGGATTTAGCCACACACTTGCCGGAAACGCCGCCCTGATCTCTTTTAGCCAGTCCCGTCCGGGTCTTCGATCACCGCCCTCAATATAGAGGGACCCGTTGGCGGCCATCAACTCGAATGGCGCCATATTGGCGTCCCCAATTATTATAAGGTGCGTGTCACTTCCCTGGCTCACAAAGGCTTCCCACGCAATCGCCCTCGTCCTCGGCAGGTCCAGATAAACGGCCCCGTACAGGCAATTGTGAAAATAATAGTACTTAAGGTCCTTGAAGTGGTCTCGGATTTTTCCAAACACGGACTTCACAAGATCGAAGTAGGGCATCATCGAATAGCCGCCATTGTCCAGCAGGACTGACAGCTTTAAGCGATCGCGAAACTCCCTGGCAAACACCAGTTCGATTTCGCCTCCGTTTTTCGCGGTCCGGGCTATCGTCTCGTCGATATCCAGCTCGGTCTCCGGTCCTGCACGCTTCAGGTTCTTAAGCGAAGCCAGAATCTGGCTCACATTTTCCCTGGCCAGAGGGGATTTCTCGCTATAGTTGATATAGTTCCTCTTATCGATCACCTTCTGAGCCGTACCATGAAGACCCTTCCCATAGACGCGCATTCCTCCACCAACACTGCCCGAGTGGCCGAACGGGGACCGCCCCCCCGTCCCGATCCAGGTATGACCTCCTTCATGTGGCCCGCTTTGCTCCAAAAGCGTTTCCCAGAACCTCTTCAGCAGTTCCTCCATCCCGTATGTTCGCAACTGTTCGGCAGAAATTACCCCCTTTTCGACCTGATCGCGAAGCCACTCCTGGAAAGGCTTGCCCGCAAACACCTCTTCCCACTCGGGCATTTGCCATGAGCCTTTGCCAAGAAAGAAGTGCGCAAAAACCCGCTCGAAGGCGTCATAGTGTTCGACGTTCTTGATAAAAACAAGGCGGGCCAGCAGGAAAAGCCGGTCAAGGTCAGGCGCCAGGCCTTTTTGGAGACCCCGGTAAAACTCCAGAATATACCGGACACTTATAGGGATTTCCGCCTCGCGCAACTGTTGGATGAATGAGAGCATCAGTGAACCCTTCCGGCGAGTTCGAATCAAGAACTTAAGCCCGCCAATTGCTGCACGCTTCTGTCTTCTGTCTTCGCGTCTTCGCGTGAAACTAGGTTTCGCGTCTTCATCAAAATTGAGTCTTTTGGTTTATGCCTTTGAATTTCAACAAATCCCCGGAACGTTTGAGAAGGGTTCCGATATGCCGGACCGCCTTCCCTGCTCCGGGCCCGTTCCCACCACTGGAGCGCACGGCGCCGATCCAGTCAAGCAGTTCCGCTGTGGCAGGCGGCTTTTCGAACCCCTGATCCCGCAGGCGGTAAAATTCCGTAAGACAGGCTTCGAGGAGTTGTTCAGCGATGTCGGGGAAATGCAGCCGCACGATAATCGAGATCTCTTCAGGGCCCGGGAAGGGAATGTAGTGGCAGAAACAGCGCCGCAGAAAGGGATCGGAGAGCTCTCGTTTGGCGTTGCTCGTAATGATTATGATGGGCATATGCTGCGCCGCCACTTTATGATTGATTTCCCGAATGGTAAAGGAACCACCCTCGAGGACGTCCAGGAGGTTGTCCTGAGTATCCGAATCGGTCTTATCGATCTCATCGAGCAGCAGCACCCTTCTATCCTCGGCAAGAAACGCTCTCCCTATCGGCCCGAAGCGAAGGTAATCCCATATATCGTTAACGTTGCGGCCCGATTCTCCGCTTCCAAACCGGGAATCGTTTAGCCTGAGCACAGTATCATAGACATAGCAAAGCTCTTCCCCTTTGAAAGTGGACTTGCAGCGCGCTTCTTCCATGTTGATTCCAAACGCGCGGCCGATTTCGAAAGCAAGCCGGGTCTTCCCGGTTCCTGCTTCACCCATGAGAAGCAGAGGTTTTTCCATCGAGATGGAAATATTTACTATTTCGCCCAGTTCAGGGCTAAGGTAATAACGCTCGGTCCCTTCGAACTTCATGCGCTTTCACTCCATCATTCGGCAAATTTAAGATTTCCACATACGTTCACCCCATAGACCCTTCGGCAGAGTTTGCCCTGAGCTTGCTGAAGGGCTCAGCACAAGATCAAGTGAACCGTAGTCTGGCCCCTCATGCGCGGATTGAGAACTCGCGCTTTACCATTCACCCATTCACCCATTCACCAGCTTTTCAGGTAAAGAGATAAATAGCAACTGTGAAAAGATGTGGCAAGATTTTCGACACGGTAGAAAGACCGATTTCCCGAAAGCGAAAAGTCCGGGATCTTCTTTTTGATACGCATCAAACCTGTCATAGCGCGGATTGCGGCAATTGACGAAAGAACTTAGGTTAGTATCCGACCGGTGTTTCCGGATGGAAACTAACCTATCTTACGAGGAATGATATCCCATGACTATCCGTACCCGTGCAGCCGTGGCGCCCCACCCGGGCGCCCGCTTCTTGATTCAGGATGTCGATCTTGACGCCCCCGGGCGCGATGAAACGCGCATCCGCATCGTAGCCTGCGGTATTTGCCATACCGATTTAGCCGCGCGTGACGGAATGTTTGGCCTGGATTTTCCGGCCGTATTCGGGCATGAAGGCGCTGGCATCGTTGAAGCCGCCGGCGCCGAAGTCATTCGGGTTCGCCCCGGTGACAGGGTCGTTATTTCGTTTGCTTCCTGCGGGAACTGTTCCAGTTGTATCGCCGGCCATCCGGCCCATTGCATGGCTTTCGACGAACTGAATTTTGGCGGTGCAAGACGTGATGGCTCTTCAACCATCCATGATACAAGTGGGGCTGCAGTAGGCTGCTGCTTTTTCGGCCAGTCCTCGTTTGCATATCACGCCTTGGCCCGCGAGCGCAATCTGGTTCCCGTGGATGCCGAGGATAATGACGAACTCGCCCTGTTTGCGCCTCTTGGATGTGGCGTGCAGGCAGGCGCCGGTACTGTACTGAACGAGCTCAAGCCTCGGCCGGGCGAGTCTTTCGCGGTTTTCGGCGCGGGAACGGTCGGCTTATCGGCCCTGATGGCGGCTAAAATGGCCGGCGCAGCGCCTATCGTGGCCGTCGATGTCGTAGCCTCGCGCCTGAAACTGGCCGCAGAGCTTGGAGCGACTCACGTAATAAACGCCCTTGAACAGGAAATCAGCTCGAGTCTAAGGGAATTGGTCGGGTCTGTCGATCATGCGGTCGAGACAACCGGCGCCTCGCGGGTGATCGACCAGGCCGTAAAATCTCTCAGTCCTTTTGGAAAAATGTCCAAGCTGGGCGTTTCTCATGAGGGATCGAACCAGCGGGTCAAACCCCAATCCCCGGGACCAAATCAGAGGGTCTTTTACAGCATTGCGGGCGACAGCGACCCGCAGGAATTCATTCCTTATATGATAAGGTGTTACAGGGAAGGAAAATTCCCCTTCGATAAGCTGATAAGACAATACCCGGCGACGGAAATGAACACAGCGGTGAAGGATTCTCAAGATGGATATACAGTAAAGGCTGTTCTGCGCTTTTGAATTCCACTTTCCAACCGAGCCTTCGATTTAGCCCAAAACGATTAAGATCCTCTCAAGGATCGAGAGAAGTATTCCATAAGACAGGCATTTTTCTCTATAAGCTGGCAGCAGCTAAAATTTTCTTCTCGCCCTTACATCGTGTACACCTAATCCGCCATGAGCGAATTGCTGGAGAATAATATGGAAAAAATCCAGTCTTTGGCTTTCGCTAAGTATTTCTTTTTCCTCTAAAATATGCTCGATAACCGCATGTTCGAGTTCCGATTGAAGTTTCAAAATATCTTGCGCAGACGTATGCACTCCGGATCTATCGGCTGATTCGGAAAAAAGCGCCCTCGCCAGAGCCATTCTCTTTTGACACAAATCCTGACGGATTCTTTCAACTTTGGGGAGAAAGGTCTTTCGGATATCTTGAACTTTTTGACGCTGCGCCCCGGTGAGATCGGGAATCAAGTCAAGATAACCTTTAACGTTGGAGTGCTTCCACCTTGTGTACTTCAAATAGTAATATGAACCGACAAATACGGCCGGAACAATTAGCAAAGCGGTCATAAAACCAAACAGAAAAGATCCTGAAGCCATATGAAATGTCCTTATCTCTGTTGACCGATGATCTGGAAATAAGCATGACTCATGGAAAGAGGAGGAAAATCGCCGAACTCGTCCAGCGTGGCCGTTCTTTCATGTTCATGCCCTGTGACCAGTTCAAAAATGGAGTCGGCCAGTTGCAGAAACTTGGCGAGGACGCGTTTAGAAAAAGGCGCGCAATCAGGACGCTCTTGTTCCCTTGTTGAAATCCTGGCGATAATCTGAGAGGAAAAGGACTCATGGGGCTCAAGGTTTGGCATGCCCGCTACCAGCGAATCAATCCGCTCGAGTTCGGCCAGTTCTTCCCTGCATGCTGCACAATTTCGCAAATGTAGAGAAATCTTTTCACCAAGGTCCCCATCCAATTCCCCGTCTTTGTAGGCCGACAATTTGCTTCTAAATCCATCGTTTTCCACTGTTCATTCCTCCGAACGTCCTATCAATATTTTTTTGAGGTTCCCACGGGCACGAAATAGCAGCGCCTCCACACTGGAAATCGAGGCTGAAAGAATATTGCCGATTTCCGCATAGGAGAGCCCTTCATTCACCCTCAGAAGGAGAGCGGCCCGCTGCTTTTCGGGAAGATGCCGGACCGCATCCATCACTTCTTCCGCAAGCTCCCTCAAACCTGTATGGTTTGCCTCCGCCAGTTCAAATCCACGCTCATCAATGTCGGTGATCGGGCAAAACCGGCTCCTGCGCTTGACCTCGTTTAACGATAAGTTGTAGGCAATTTTGAAAATCCACGTCGATACCTTACCCTTGGGCTCGTACTCGGAAGCCGCCCGATAGACGCGCAAAAAGACTTCCTGTGCAATATCTTCAGCACCGAATCTATCCCCCATGTATTTAAAAATAAAATTCAAAACAGGGTCCCGGTACCTCTTGATCAGCGTCTCAAACGCAAGTATGTCGCCGGCTCCAATAGCCTCGATCAGCTCATATTCCCCGTCGGCTTCTCGAAGAGAGCCACCGCAGTCCGCTGGATCATTCATCTTTTTTCAGCCAGGCACCTGAACTGTCACACTCACCCATTCGCCTACTCACCCATTCGCCTGCTCACTCGCTTTAATTAGCCGTTTCTGTTAATCCTGTAAATCCTGTTAATCCTGTTGATTCCTGTCTAAGATCTTCTCTGCGTCCTAAATCTTAATCCACCCTTTTCTCAGTGAATTATCCAAAATTACCCCTGCCAGAAAGGCTGCGCCCATGTTCCACATCGCGAAAGCGGCTACGATAAGCATCACATAGAAATCGGATTTCTTATCTCCAATGTCTTTCACCACTATGGCCAGTTCCGAACCAGCGAAGAACAAGATCACTCCCAGGATCGCGTTAGGAAAAATTTTGAAGATGATCGCAACGGAGTCGCTGAAAAACAGCGCAATCAGGACGAGCATACTCCCCAGAATCACCAGGGCGCCGCCCGTCTTTGCCCCGAATCGCACATGACCGGCCATCCCGCCGGCCCCGTGACACATGGGAATGCCGCCAAAAAGCGGAGAAACCAGGTTCATTATGCCCTGAGAAAGGGCGATCCCCCTCTCGGTTACCTTCCTGTCGGGAAACAACTCGTTATTTTCGGCAACGATTGCAATCACAGCGTTTCCAATGGTAAGCGGTATTTGTGGGATTGTGAAAAGCAGTGTGCCGACAACGAGATCATTCCAGGTAAGCGAAGGGAGAGCAAAAACAGGCAGCTTGAAACCAACATGGATTTTGGCAAGTTCGTGCAGTATTTCAGGGTTCATGATAGGCGCTGACCCCACTCCGATCAATAAGAGCACGAACATTGCCGGGAATGTCGGATTTGTCAGAAGAAGATAGGTGACCACAAGAGCGATACCGGCCAGGACGGGCGCAGACTGCATCCGGTGGACTCCATCAACCATGAAAGAAAGACCAAGGCCCAGCATGATGCCGCGTACAACAGGTTTGGTCGCAAGTTTGGCTATCGGCCTGATTGCCCCTGTAGCGCCGGCAAAAAACCAGAAAATACCGGTTGTGATGCCCGATCCCAAAAGGGCCGCAGGGCTTATACCACCAGCGATGGCTGCCGCGCCTATGGCCTTCATGGGTTGTACCGGGATTGGCGTTCTGTAATAAAAGCCAGCCGCCAGCAGGCAAATGCCAAACATGAAGAGGAGCCCGAGGGGCTCTACCTTTACTATTGTGATGTAGGCAACCACAAAGGGAATCAATGTGCCAATGTCGCCGAACGCGCCAGCCCACTCCATCTTATTATAAAGGTTCCTTGTTTTCTGCCCGCCCGCACTCACCGCGTGCGCAAGTTTTCCGTCTTCAAGTCCTTTAGCCTGGCCATCCGGTGACATCATGAACCCCCTCCCCGGTTTTGAGTTTGACTGTGCCTCCTGCCTGGCATCCTGCTCCAGCCAAGTTCTGAAAAGCGATCAAATCACTCTCCCTTTACCCGTTAAACAATTCAAATCTGAGAAACTTGCGCTTCCATGAAAAAAAATCTGCTGTTTCCGGATGAACGCTATTAGGGACGGAGGGAAGTAATCTTATGGTAAATTGACCTTGCAAAATCAAAGCAGAGTGCTAAAATCGCGGCCTTATTTCTTCTTGATAGAGATCTTTTTCGATTACCTGCTTAAAACACGCGGAGGCTACAAATGTTGGTCAGGAATTGGATGAGTAAGGACTTGGTCACCATAGAGGCAGAGGATTCGATGCAGCAGGCAATGGCCCTCCTCAGGGAGCATAAAATCAGAACGCTCCCCGTGTTGAAAAAGGGCAAACTGGTGGGAATGGTTACGGATTCGGACCTGAAGCGAGCCTCGGCTTCCGACGCCACTATGCTTGATATTCACGAACTGCTCTATCTCATTTCAAAAATAAAAGTCCATGACATTATGACCAAAAATCCCATCACCGTCCCGGACGATTACACCGTTGAAGAGACGGCCCAAGTGCTTCTGGAGCACAACATTTCCGGGGTCCCCGTAACGGACTGCGACGGCAAGATGGTGGGCATAATTACCAGAAATGACATTTTCAAAATATTGAGCTGTCTTAGCGGGCTCGGCAAGGAGGGAATTCACGTAGCTTTCCAGATCGAGGATGCAGCCGGTTCCATCAAGCTCCTCGCCGATGTGATCCGCAAATATGAAGGGCGGATCGGGAGCATATTGAGCACCTCTGAATATGCCCCGGAAGGCAAGCGCATCGTATACCTGAGAATGTATGGCATCAATCGCTCCATCATGCCTGATCTGCTCCGGGAACTCCAAGAGAAGGGCACGCTGATATACCTGGTCGATCACCACGATAACAAGCGAGAGGTATTCCTGGATATGAAGGCATGAGATTCCACCAGTTTCGATTGGCCTGTCGATAGACTTTATGCTGATAAAACAGGATTACTACCTCAGCGGCACATTCCCGGCCCGAAGGGACATCAATCGAAGTCATAGGGATCCCCTGTCCAAGGTCCGGCACTGCTATTTGAAGTTTTTCTCACCGCTTTAGCGGCGAACGAAAATGCTCCCGGTATGATCTCGATTTCGACCGGAGTGCTCCCGATCAGTTCGCCGTCGGCCTGTATCAATGCCATGGGGACAGAGTCAAGGCTGACCCTGCTTGCGCGCGCGCTCTTGACCCATGGGAACCTGTAATGCGCTCCAAAATAGGCGAAAAACAACGCAAGCAGTTGATCGAAGAAACCCACCGGTTCAGCCCAGACCAACTCGAATTGGTTTCGGGCCGGAGATGCGGGCGAGGCAACTACAATCCGTTTGCCAAAACAGCGTCCTGGCGCCGTTCCAAAAAAGACGGCGTTTGTACGGAAGCAATACCCATTTATGTTTTCTCTCAGAACGTGCAAATTCAAGCCGCCAAAAGCTCTTAAAGCGCTCATGGCATACGCCGGCCAACCGGCCCGTCCGAATCGCCCGGTCCGGAAATAGCGAATGACTTCCGCATCTAAACCCATTCCCAGGATCATTGCAAAAACCCTTTCGCGCTGTCCTTCGGGGTCTTGAGTGCGGCAGCGTCCCAGGCTGACCGTAATTGTGGACTCACTCACAGCGGCGCGAAGCTTTTCGACCGGGCTCCTGCCAACTTCGAAGTTGCGGATGTAGTCACATCCGGTTCCTAATGGGACCATACCGACACTGGGCAACTTCCCCCTTCCCTCCCACCACAGTCCGTTCAAGATCTCATACAGGGTCCCATCTCCGCCCACCGCAATGACCCGGTCGTATCCGGAACGCCTCGCTGAAGCCGCAAGCACCTCAGCGTGGCCCGGGTACTCGCTCCAGAAAGTCTCCACTCCCGGAGCGACCGAATGCATGAGCGCAGGCTATTTCTTACGGGCTGTTTTCAATCCGGAAACAGGATTCACGATGGCGGCTATTCTCATTAACACCTGCCTCTATTTCCAAAGTGTCGTCAAAAGAAGTTCGCGCGAGTTCCACAAGTTTGTTGGACTGTCACTAAGTTTTCATTATGTCAAAAAATCTTTTTGTCATATCCACATTTTCAAGATGCAGAAGAGCCTCTTTTTTATCAAGACCTCCTGCATAACCCGTAAGACTTCTGTTTGAACCTACAACTCTGTGGCATGGAATCAGTATGGAAATAGGATTATGCCCGACAGCTCCACCTACGGCCTGCGCTGACATGGATGATAATCCTCGCTGAACTGCGATTTTTCTTGCAATTTCACCGTATGTAGTAATTTGCCCAAAGGGTATTTTTAAAAGGATATCCCAAACAGCTTTTTGGAAAGGCATTCCAGGAGGGTCAATCCGTAACCCTGATGTGCAATGTCTGCCTGAAAAATAACAATCCAACCAAATTCGCAGTTCCTCGAAAACAGTATAATCAGGTTCATAAACCCATGTGCCTGTTTTAGATGGGTAGTACTTTTGTCCAATAAACCATAATCCGGTAAGTGCCTCTTGTTCGGCAGACGCTGTCATAGCACCCAAAGGGGTATCAATTGCACAGGTATAGATCATGATTTAATAACTCCTTTCTTATATTTATAATTTTCTTCCAAGTGAATTCCATAAAGTAATAGTTGCATATGAACGCCACGGTCTCCATGCTTGCGACAAAGCCAAGATTTCCTCAGCCGCCATTCCGAAAAGCGCCTCTTTTACACCGTAATCGGTATGAGGGAAGGCATCTGGCCAACCGAGGGCTCGCATCGCAATATATTGGACTGTCCAGGGGCCGAACCCGGGAAGTTCGCGGAGTTTTGCCAATTCATGGCCCGGGTCCGCCAGGTAAGAGAGCGTGATGGAACCAGCCTCCAAAGCTTTCGCCAGGGCCAGAATCGAGCGGGTCTTGGCGCCGGTTATGCCAAGCGGTCCCAGATGATTTTCGATCCCAACTTCCAGTGCGCAAATTTTATCGGGTTGAGGGAACGTGAAAGCAAGTCCGGTAAATGGAGTGGCTATTTTTTTGCCGAAGACGGCGGCCAGCCTCATGGCCAGGGTACGGGCCGCTTTGACGGTTATCTGCTGCCCCAAAACGGCCCGCACCGACATTTCAAAAGGGTCAAAGCATCCCGGCAACCGAATTCCCGGCACACAGATATTCGGCCTGAGTTCGTTTATCGTAACAAGTTTCTCGTAAACTTTCTCGGGGCTGCAGTTTATGTCAAACAAATGCCTGATTCTCGCCAATACTTGAGACAGAACAGGAAACAACGTTGGCGCCAGGGTTACGGAAAGGGCGTTTTGCTTCGGCTTGTTTGCTACCGAGATCCACCCATAATGGACCGTTGCGCCTTTTTCGATGGATACCGTGCGGCGGTAAGCATTGTCATCCACGCTCTCGACTCCGGGAAGGGCTCGGACGGCGAGAAATGAAAGCAGGTTGTTCCAGGCGTACGGCGGGCGATAGCCGAGCGAGAGAGTAATTTCGTCATTGTTTTCCGCCAGGCTTTGACCGTTATTCCGGAGCTTGCTCGGTGTAAGCCGATAATGTTCTCTGAACAGGTCGTTAAACCGGCGGATGCTGCCGAAACCAGCGGCCATCGCCACATCGGTCACCGTGAGCCGGGTATCTGTGAGCAGGCTTTTAGCCAAAAGCAATCGCTTGGTTTGAAGATATTTTATGGGCGAGACGCCGTATTCAGTAAAAAAAACGCGACGCAAGTGCCGGTCCGTAATTCCAAGCATAGCTGCCAGGTCGAAAATCTTGCGAGTGGTCAGGCAATCTTCTTCAATAATTAGGGCGGCGCTTCGCGCCAATCGTGTGACCGAATCCACCCGGGCCAGACCCGGCGCCAATTCAGGGCGGCACCTGAGGCACGGCCTGTAACCGGCCTCCTCGGCTGCCGCCGCGCTCACGAAGAAGGTGCAGTTTGCCTCCTTAGGAAGTCTTGCCCGGCAAATGGGGCGGCAATATATGCCGGTGGAAGAGACTCCGCAGAAAAATCGGCCGTCAAACCGGGAATCGTGAGTCTGCATGGCCGTATAGCAGGCTTTGGCATCCAAAAGCAGGTCGAGTGTTCCAGTTCGCATCATCTTCTTCCCCACGTTTTTATTGTAGTGCGGAGAAGAAAAAATACTAGCTGTTTTCGGACATAGACAAAAATAATAACCGGGAATCCAAGTGAGCTTAGAAGATGGCAGCTATTGCCTCAGCAAGCAGCTTTCCGTTTATCGCACGAAAAGAGGCGTGAATACATTCCGTACCCTTCTTTCTGCAAATCTTCTTTGGGAATGAACCTCAATGCAGCGGAGTTGATACTGTAGCGCGTTCCGGTCGGCGATGAATCGTCTTTGAATAGGTACCCGAGGTGCGAGTCGCCAATCTGACTCCTGACTTCGGTGCGTCTGATGAAAAATAGCTTCCGGATCCTTTTTTCAGCGATATTATCGGGCTCGAGCGGCTTGGTAAAACTCGGCCATCCCGTACCGGAACGAAATTTATCCAGAGAACTGAAAAGAGGTTCGCCGGAAACGATATCGACATAGATGCCCTCTTTATCGTTGTTCCAGTATTCATTCTTGAAAGCAGGCTCGGTGCCGTTCTCTCGCGTTACCTTATACTGGAGCGGCGACAGGGTTTTCCTGAGTTCTTTATCGCTCGGCCTGGCATAACCCGGCGCGACCCCGGCGGCTCTAGTCAGATCATTGGCGGATTCTGAGAAAACCTGGGTCAACCGGAAACATCTTCCGGCAAAAGCGGGAACCGGCAATTGAGCATACATTCCGTCCGTTCCAGCTTGCTTCTCGGCGCCGTGCGAAAGTCCCGGTCCCGGACCCAACAGGGCGGCGACAACGGCCAAAAAAACTACAAAACCGGATTTCATCAGCATCTCCTTGATCGATCATTCTCGCATGCCTGGCGCCTCCCGGCCTCTAGCCGGGTACTTCGTCCTCACAATAGGATGTTAAAGCTCGATTCGCAGTTTACAATCCCTGCCAGATAATAATGCCGCGCCAAGGCGTAAGGCGGCCATCGGCAAGATGGCCGAGCGGTTGGAAGAATGAGCGGAGGAATTTGATGCCACACCGGCCTCTATTCCAAAACATGACAAACGTGTACTTAAAATTAAGGCCCTTTCATTCGTGATTTGAGTCGCGCTTTATATCACGGCTTTGAGTCTCATTTGCCTGTGGCCGTCTTCATGCTTTGGAAATGCTCATTTGCAGAATGCAGTATAGCCATTTCGAGGAACTGCTCCGCCGTCATGTTGCCGCCAAAAGCTGGAATGTAGCCGGCCTTGTCAAGATCCGCATCTTCAAGGCCGCCTGCAAACTCTACGATCTTCCGGCCACGATCTCGAAGGATCTCCAATACCTCGGATTTCGAGCATCCGGCGTGTTCCCTGGCGTGACGGTTGGCGTTTTCCGTGATCTGCTCCCCGGTCAACTCCGGAAGCTTTTCGCCTTTCAGGATCATTGTTGCCCATGACATCGCAGGGTAGTGGTTTGCTGCAATATGCCGCGCCGTCACCCCCACCGGCCACTCCTCCACGCCGATCTTTTTCAAGTCGGTTTCCGTGCAGCTCTCAACAAATGAGATGACCTCCTCGTTAAATGAATACAGGCGATCCGCCAACTTTTTCGATCTTTCGCTCATCGTTTTTCTCCTCATGTTTTCACATAACCGGCCCTACGGTCTTACATTTCGTAAATTTGAAAGCGTTTTAGACAAGATAAGCAGTAAAGCGGCCTGTTTCATTACTGACTTCCGGCCGGGGGATGTGAAATGTCGGGAAGGAAAATTTGCTGATAAGGCAATGCCAAAGGGTGTGGAGAAACTAAAAGGCGGGCGCCAACCGAGATTTTTTCACTTCATCGCCTGGACGTACCATTGAATAGACTCTTCCATGCCCCTGGCCACGCTGTACGCCGGTACGTAGCCAAGCAGTGCCGTCGCCCGTGAAATATCAGCAAGAGAGTGCCGGACATCGCCTTTGCGAAAGGGCCCATATTCGGGCTCTATGCCACCCACCTCGGGCATATGAGAGCACAGGGAGTTCTTGATAAGCCCCAGCAACTGGTTGAGGGTCGTGCGATCCCCACAGGCAATATTGTACACCTTGCCAAGAGCCTCGGGACCGTTGGACAGGGCAGCCAGAATATTTGCCTGCACCACGTCCTTAATGTAACAGAAATCACGGCTGGTCTCACCATCACCATTTATGACGGGGGGCTTCCGATTGACCAGAGCATCTATCCAACGGGGGATAACGGCTGCATATGCACCATTCGGATCCTGCCGCTTCCCGAATACGTTGAAATATCTTAGTCCAATCCAGTTAAAATCGTATACTCTTGAAAAAACTCCGGCGTAAATTTCATTCACCAGTTTTGAAGCCGCATAAGGGGATAGCACCGATCCAATTTCATCTTCCACCTTGGGCAGTCTTTCGCTGTCGCCATAAACAGCGGATGAGCTTGCGAACACGAACCCTTTTACTCGCGCATCCATCCCCGCAACGAGCATTTGCAGGAACCCGTCCACATTGCAAGTGTTTGTCGTGATCGGATCGTCTATAGATCGAGGCACACTGCCAAGGGCGGCCTGATGCAGTATGTAATCGACTCCCGAGCACGCCCTGCGGCAGTCTTCAGGATTGCGGATGTCTCCCTCTATAAATTCGAATTTGCCCCACTTCTCAAGACCGACTGTCCTCTTGACATCCTCGAGGTTATGAGCATAGCCGGCTATGAAATTGTCCATTCCCACCACAGGCTGATCGAGCTCGAGCAACGCTTCCAGGAGATTGGAGCCTATAAATCCGGCAACCCCGGTGATCAGCCACTTTTTGGGCTCTTTACCAAGTCTGGCCCTGACATCGTCAAATCTGCTCACAATAGATTACCCCGCAAGTTTATCAGTTTACTTGACGTAATTGATCTCTATTACCCCTTTAGTAAGGCAATTGACAACAATTCTTTTGAAATTGCCGGCAAAAACCTCTTGAAGAGAACAGGTTGCCTGTTTCCTGGCCCTTTAGGCCCGCAGTTTCGACTGCTCCCGGACCAAGGATGAGGGCAGGCTGCATTCCTCCCACCCAACACCCTTCCGGTACCGGCTAAGGCCCTTCCGGGTCAAGACAACATTTGAAAAATAAATTCTTTTCAGTCCGAACTCTAAGATGTATGATTTACAATAGATTCGTCCAGAAAATTTTCTGACTATGGAACATATAAGGAGGTGATGAACAGCGTCTAGTGGCGCGCGCTTCGGAACTTTCATCAGCATGATGTTGAGTTGTTATATTTTTCCTACTATTTCGATAATGTTTCAATCTTGTCTTTCGATCACATTAAATTATTTTCACGAGCCGCGCCATACTCTTTTCACGGTGACCATAGCTTGAATGGAAAAAGGAGTTGATTCTATGACTGAGCAAAGAATTGACGAGAATAAGTTGACTGAGGGTTTATGCGACACCCCTGAGACCTGTAAGCCCGGGAAAGGAGGAATGAGTGAAGACTGGCTGGCTGTATGGATAGGCTTGACCATTTTTGTTCTGAGCCTTGGAGTATTTGTGGGATGGGACATCTTGGGCTGGGGCGTTACAACCGGAATTTGGACCAGCCTGGAAAATGCACTGAACCCAGTGTCCGCGACATATAAAGGACTCGGCGGACTGGGCGCACTCATCGTCACCTACATCGCACTAACTGCTATAATGACTATCGGCGCCATAGCACTCAAGGCCAACATCAAGAAATTCATCATCAGTTTTACAGTCGTTTTCTGGATCAGCTATATTTGTTGGATTATCGGAAGTTGGGCTCCAATAGCCGTGACCACCGCTCCGGACTTGAAGAAGTTCGGCCTAAGTTGGTCTTTAAAGCTAACGCCGGAGGCAGGCTTCATCGTTGCCCTCCTCGTCGGTCTGATCTTAGGCAACTTCTTCCCCTCCTTTGCGGCAGCGATCAAAGAGGCTGTCCGCCCAGAGTGGTACATTAAAACCGCCATCGTGATCCTGGGTAGTTTTCTCGGCATAACCGCCGCTGAAAAACTGGGACTGGCATCAGCTGTAATGTTCCGCGGCCTCTGCGCCATAGTTGAGGCTTATCTCATTTACTGGGCGCTCGTCTATTTCATCGCCAGGAAATACTTCAAATTCAGCAGAGAGTGGGCAGCGCCTCTCGCTTCGGGAATATCGATCTGCGGTGTCTCGGCTGCAATTGCCACAGGCGCTGCGATCAGAGCCAGACCGGTGGTCCCCATCATGGTCTCATCTCTCGTTGTGATCTTCGCCGTTGTCGAGTTGCTCGTCCTTCCCTTCTTCGCGGAGCACTTCCTCTATCGCGAGCCCATGGTGGCCGGTGCATGGATGGGACTGGCGGTCAAGACCGACGGGGCGGCTGTGGCTTCCGGAGCAGTCGCGGACGCGCTCGTTCGAGCTAAGGCCCTCGCAGTTGAAGGGGTAAACTATAAAGAAGGCTGGATCATGGGCGCCGCAGCGACGGTCAAAGTTTTTATCGATGTCTTTATAGGTATATGGGCATTTATTCTGGCCATCATCTGGTGCTCGGTGATCGAATGCAAACCCGGCGAGAAGGTCCGTCCGGGCCAGATCTGGGAGAGGTTCCCCAAGTTTGTCATCGGCTATGTTGTGACTTTTGCCATAATCCTCTGGATCTGTGTCCCCGCGTCCAAGAGTTTAACCGCCATCGGAGACCAGGTTGCCTCGCTGACCAAACAAGTGACAGCCCAGGAGGCGCAGCTTGCCTCGACCCGGGACGAGGCTGCCGGCGCGAGCCTCAAAGACAAGATCGCCAGGGACAAGGCGCAGCTCGGGAGCCTGAACCACCAGCTTGACGGAGCCAAGAACATAATGGCACAGGCAAAGTCTGCCACCAGTCAAGGAAACGTCTTCCGGGGAATCTTCTTCACCTTGACCTTCTTCACTATCGGTCTTGTGTCGAATTTCAGGAAGCTATGGGAAGAGGGCATCGGCAAGCTGGCCGCAGTGTATGTGATCTCGCTTTTCGGGTTCATCATCTGGATCGGACTGCTCATCTCATGGATATTTTTCCATGGTGTTAAACCACCACTGGCAGGATAATGAGGGGAATCCATATGGCAGTTGAACAGTCTTCAATTCCTGTTATGCACGGCGAGCATAACGAAAGGAGTGCATATGGCGAATGAAAAATCCAAATTGGCCGATGAACTGAAAACGATGCAATTTGAGCCTCTTCTCCCGGTGGAAAAGAAACTCATAGGATGGAGTATCGGTCTCGGCATCGTACTCCTCGGCATTCTCATCTGGATTAGCTACACTTTCTTCCCCGCCGGCCATTGAGGCAACAGACAATTGCTTTTGGGGCGAGGGAAGGCATAGACCCATCCCTGCCTTTTGGAAACAGGGGCGGGTTCATCCCGCCCCATTCGACCCGGCCGGGTATTGTCAATCTCCGAAAGAAAGATGATATGCGATTGAATCGAGCTTTATCGTAAAATCCACGTTTTCAACATGACAGCAATCCGGGACTTGGATCTGCACGGGAGCGAAGTTGAGAATTCCGTTTATGCCGGCCAGCACGAGCTGATTGGCGACACTTTGGGCATCGTTGGGGGGAGTAGCAATAATTCCCACATGGATTTCGCGATCTTTTACGACATCTTCAAGTTCGCTCACATGATTTACCACCAGCCCATTGGGGAGCCTTTTCCCCACCTTCTGGGAATCGACATCGAAAGCCGCCGTGAATACGTAGCCGTGCTTTATGAAATTCCCGTGACGCACCAGTGCTGATCCAAGATTGCCAAGTCCAACCATCGCGAGGTTCCAGGGGCGGTTTAACCCGAGAATACCCTTGATCTGATGGACGAGGTCGTTCACCCTGTATCCTACCCCTCTGACTCCAAATTCCCCAAAGTAGGCCAGATCCTTGCGGATTTGGGCTGGATTCACACCACACTGCTTTGCCAGGCGCTCCGAGGATATGACGTCCACGTCACTATCCAACAGATCCTTAAGCAAGCGCATGTAGATCGAGAGCCTGACGATTGTCGCCATAGGGATTTTGGCAAATTTCATTTGATAACCTCGGAGACAAAAATTAGGGCGCCAGCCATTAAATATGTGATTTTCTTCACATCTCTAACCACAAAAAAGGCCTGCCACAGGGGAAAATGCAGAGGGCAACTGCTGCTGCTCTCACTTGCCCTCTGCGAAAATCCGAAACTCAAGACTTACTTGGGCAGACCCACAAAAGCGCCGATCGCTGAGGAGACCGGGTTGGCGTAGATCAGGATCAGTGCGACAACAAGAGCATAAATCGACAGAGACTCGATCATGGCCAGACCGATCAGCATGGTAACGGTGACCTTACCGGAGGCCTCGGGATTGCGTGCGATACCCTCAACAGCGCCTCGAACTGCCATACCTTGGCCGATGCCGCATCCGTGAGCTGCAATGGCTATTGCCAAACCGGCTGCGATGGCGGAATAGAGAAAAAACTGAACCGCTGAGGACTTTGCATCGCCGTCAGCCGCAAAAGCTGCACAGGATAGACCGAGGACCAAGATCGTAGTGAAAAGCCCGACTTTCTTCATGAAACAAACCCTCCTTCTCTTAGGTTGAATAATTTAAACGATATGCGAACATGGCCTTCCTTACCAAGTTTACGCCTATTTAGTGGGCGTGCTCTATTGAGCCGGCAAAGTACATCATCGAGAGCAGGCAGAAAATGAAAGCCTGGATAAAGCCGGTAAAAAGCCCCAGAAGCATCATCGGCACGGGCGCAAGGTATAGCCCTGCCAGGAAAAAGAGGATGCCAAGGACCAGCTCTTCACCAAATATGTTTCCGAAAAGACGGATCGACAGACTCAAGACCCTTGAGAGGTGTCCGACTATTTCGATTGGCAAGATAAGCGGGGAGAGCCACCATACGGGACCCATAAAGTGCTTGATGTACTTGATCCCGTGGAATTTGACTCCCAGCACGTGGGTCATTGTGAAGACAATCAGAGCACACGCACCAGTGGTATTGAGACTGGCCGTAGGCGAAGCAAATCCGGGAATCACTCCCATGTAGTTGCTGCAAAGGATAAAAAACCCGAGGCTCGCGATGAGTGGAAACATGAAGCGGCCTTCTTCACCGGTGACGCCGATCATGAATTCTTCAATGCCCGTTATCACCATTTCGAAAAAATTCTGTCCGCCCTCGGGAACCATTTTGAGGCTGCGAGCGGCAAGGGCGCTCAGACAAACCAACACCAACATGAGTACCCAAGTGTAGGTTACGTGAGGCTGCAGCAAATTGTCTGTAAAGCTTCCCGTAAAAAAGCCGGGAGGTAGTTGCGGCACGTGGATACCCAGCTTCTCCAGAAGAAGGTTTATGAAAAGGATAGGATGTTCCATAAGATTAACTCTCTCCCTTTTTCATCATAAAAAATTCAAACGCCCCAACCGAAACGATGCTTAAAACCATAATGGATAGGCCGACCAGAAACGAAAGAGGTGTGGCCAATCCCAGATACAGCACAAAGAAGACTAAAACGAGTGTCGCCAAAAATCGAAGGTAGTAGCTAACAAAAACGCCCGCTTTGCTGGGAAGCCTCCCGGGTTTTTGCAGGGCGCGCCTGAGCTGCCATTTGAGGACCTGGAAACTTACAATGACGATACAGCCGCCCAGAAAAACGCCCGTCGCGCATTTCCAGGAAAACCAAATCAGGGCGGCAGACGTAAAAACCAACAGAAAAATCGCAGAAGCCAGCTCAATTCGCCGCAGGAGCGCTTCGCTCTCGATAACTTCCCTCACTATTTCTTTCGACCCTTGTCCTCTTCCTGCTGCTGCTTTGCGAACCGATAATAATTAAGGCCGCCGGCGGCTATTCCGACGATCAGGAACACGATAGTCAGATATGGAAAGGTTCCCAGCTTCGAATCCAGGAAAACTCCAAACGCAATCCCGATAAAGGGCGCAAAGGCCACCTGATATCCGATGGTGCTGGCCATTATGGCCTGCATGAGCGTTTTCTTATCTTCTTTTTTCATCATATTTTGTGCTAATGCTCAGGCGGCGTACTACCACACAAGCTCCTTGCAGTCAAACCTTTTTCTATCCACCCAATGGGCAGTTACGCCCCACAACCTTCAAGGAATCGCATGCAGCCTGGATCGTACGGTCCAGGTCTTCCTTTTGATGAGCCGCGCTGACAAAGAAAGCTTCGAACTGCGAGGGAGCAAGGTAAACGCCCCTTTTGAGCATTTCACGGAAAAAAAGAGCATAAGATTCGGTATCGGATTTCGCTGCGCTTTCCAGATCGACAACCGGTCCTTTGGTAAAGAAGCCGCACCCTAGCGAGCCAATTCTATTGAGCGTCATCGGAACACCTGCCGAGCCGGCCGCTTCCTCCAGCCCCGCGCACAGGTAAGAGTTGTTTCTCTCAATTTGCTCGTAAATCCCGCCTCGGCTGAGCACGTTGAGCATCGACAGCCCCGCGCTCATGGCCAGCGGGTTCCCGGAAAGAGTTCCGGCCTGGTAAACCTCGCCTAAAGGGGCTACGTGCTCCATAATCTCTTTTTTCCCTCCATATGCGCCAACCGGAAGCCCGCCGCCAATAATTTTCCCAAGGCAGGTCAAATCGGGCATTATCCCGAAAAGCTGCTGTGCGCCGCCGGGGGCTAGCCTGAAACCGGTGATCACTTCATCAAAAATAAGCAGCGATCCGTATTCAGTGCAAATCCGCCTCAGCCCCTCCAGATATCCGGCTCCGGGCAGCACAACCCCCATGTTCGCCGCCACAGGTTCCACAATAATCGCGGCAACCTCTTCCCCCACGCTCTCCATGGCTTGGCGCACCGCCTCCAGGTCATTGTAAGGCAGCGAGATCGTGTGCTGGACGATTTCCTCGGGGACCCCGGGAGTTCCGGGAATACCGAAAGTCATAAGGCCGGAGCCGGACTTTACGAGAAGCGAGTCTGCATGACCGTGATAGCAGCCGTTGAATTTTAAGATCTTTTTTCGCCCGCTATATCCCCGCGCAAGCCTTATGGCGCTCATCGCCGCCTCGGTCCCCGAATTTACCATCCTGACCATCTCTATGGCCGGGACCATCTCCACTACTTTCCTGGCCATCTCAACCTCGAGGCGAGTTGGAATCCCGTAGGAGGTGCCCCTGCCGACAGCCTCTCGCAGCGCAGCCACAACCTCAGGATGCGAATGACCAAGGATAAGCGGTCCCCATGATCCCACGTAGTCGATATAGACGTTGCCGTCTTCGTCGGTGATGCGGCACCCGTTGGCCTTTCTTATAAACAGAGGTTCGAAGCCAACCGCCCTGCCGGAGCGAACCGGGCTGTTCACGCCTCCGGGTATCAATCTGCAGGCTTCCCTGTAAAGATTATTCGAGATATTCCAATTCATCGGATCATTCACTGTCCAGTAGCGCAATGTCGTAATTTTCAAGGTGGAGGTTTAGGTCCGATTTGACTGAGACGAGCGCGTGTATGCTCTCCTCGACCCGTTCCAGAGCCGCCCGTTCTTCGTCGTAAAACATGGCGGCAACCTCAGGATGAGCCATAACGAGGACTTTCCTGCCGTAAAAATCCTTGCTCTGGCGCTCCAACTCCCTCAGAATTTCATAACAAATGGTCTGCTTGGATTTCAGGTATCCCTCACCATCGCAGTAAAAGCATGGCTCGCATAGCACATGTCCTATGCTTTCCTTGGTACGCTTTCTCGTCATCTCGATCAGACCGAGATCGGACATTCGCAGGATGTTGGACTTGCTTTTGTCTTTATATGTGGCGTCCCGCAGTGCATTCCAGATCTTCTCCCGGTTGGCTTCTTTCTCCATATCGATAAAGTCTATGACAATGATCCCGCCAAGGTTTCGAAGCCTCAACTGGAAAGCGATCTCTTTTACGGCTTCCAGGTTCGTCTTGAGGATTGTCTCTTCAAGGTTGCGTTTGCCGACATACCTGCCCGTGTTTACGTCTATTGCCGTAAGCGCCTCGGTAGATTCTATGACGATGTATCCGCCCGATTTTAACCAGATTTTCTTGCTCAACGCCCTCTGGATCTCCATTTCAATTCCGTAGGCGTCGAAAATCGGTTCATCGCCTTCGTGCAGTTCCACCTCATTTTGAAGCGAGGGCATGAAAGTCTCGGTAAAATTCTGAATTTTTCGATACTCGGCCTCAGAGTCGATGACGAGCCGGTCGACTTCCTTGGTGAAAAGGTCGCGAACCGCGCGAAGGGTTATATCCAGCTCCTGATAGACCAAGGAAGGCGCAGAAGCGTTTTCGGACCTGCGCTGAATCGTTTGCCAAAGTTTAGCCACGAAATCGGACTCCGACTGGAGCTTTTCTCTTTCGGCGCCCCCCGCAGCGGTGCGAACGATAAAACCTCGGTAAGGCGGTTTTATTTCGCACATTATCTCGCGCAGACGCTTCCGCTCGGTTTCGTCCTCAATTCTGCGGGAAACGCCCACGCGGTCCATGGTGGGCATGAAAACGAGATTCCTGCCGGGCAGTGTTATATGGGTCGTTATCCTGGCCCCCTTGCTTCCGATGGGTTCCTTGGCCACTTGCACGAGAATATCCTGCCCCTCCTGAAGCCGATCCTCGATTGGAATGCCGTCATAGGTATTGCGAAAGTCAGATTCACCATACTCGCACCCGGCATTTTCAATAACCTCGTTTGGTTTGGCGTCCTCGGCTTCGTTTTCGCACGATGAGATAAAAAGCTGTTCTATCTCGCCCATTGGCCTATAAATATCGCTGACATACAAAAAAGCCGCCTTTTCGAGACCGATGTCCACAAAGGCTGCCTGCATGCCAGGCAATACCCTTACCACCCGCCCTTTGTAAATGTTTCCGGCAATCCCCCGGTCTGAGCTCCTTTCAACATAGAGTTCTGCGACTTGTCCGTTTTCGACCAACGCCACACGGGTTTCAAATGGATTGCTGTTAACGATTAGTTCTGCCGACATTATCATTCCCCTGCAGGACTTCCATGCGGTATGAGGCAATTTTGCAGATCAAGCAGTTTTCCAGACTCGGTGCTTGAGCGCCTGCGAGATTTTCAAGAATAGCTTTGGCCCTGAAACACAAACCCGGTGTTTCGTAAATATCCATTTCCAGGGAGCTTTCTCCGGCTTTTCGCATGTCCAGAAGTATATGTCCAAGGCAAGATGTTACCTGGCCCTTCTTAGTCTTCTTCGTCAGCACATTGCCGCCGCTCTTCGGCCATGCATCGAGAAGATGACGCACAACAAAGGGATTTAGTCCCGAGACATGGTAAACGCCCCTGCACGGAGGGCCGGGGACCGGTTTCTTATCGACCCGGCTGACTATGCTGATTTTGATCACACCATTGCATTGCCGGTCCAGGAGCTCGCGAATCAACGCAGGTTCCATATCTTCGTTCAGCGTGACGTAAGCCTCGGCTACTATGGTCTCCATTCCGAGCGGCAGGGCCTCGCCGAAGGAAATCTTCGGATGCGGATGGTGGCCTTTGCTGAAAGCCGCCGGCAGGCCCGCCCGCCTGATAGCTCTCTCAAAGGCGGCAGCCGTCTCGAGCTGCCCGAAAAAACGCGATTTTCCAAGCCTTGAATAAATCACCCTGTAGATAAATTCTCTGTCTGCGCAAGACCCGGCATCGCCGTCCGGCGGGTTTGCCGATTTAAACTCCATGACCGGTTCTTGATATATACGAGGAAGAATTTTATCGTGATCGCAGACACCGCACAGCGTGCACCCCCCCCGGCGGCAGTCATGGGTAAACTCTGCCCCCATCGCTTTTTCATATTCATTCCACAGATACTCGCGCGAAACACCAGCCGAAAGATGATCCCATGGAAGGATTTCATCTCGGTCCCGGCGGCGCTCGGCATAGAAGGTTGCACTAAGCCCGGTTTCCTCGAGAGCGCGATACCAGACGGCCTCATTGAAATGATCGCTCCAGCCGTCAAACCTTGCCCCCAACTCCCAGGCACGCTTGAGCGCAGCCCCCAACCGCCGGCTTCCACGGGCGAATACCGCTTCAAAAACGCTGTTGCCGGGCATGTTCCACTTCAGCCTCAGACCGGGCTTTCTCAGCCGCTCCTTAAACATTTGCAGGCAGTCTTCCATCTGCGTCTTGGGCATTTGAGGGGACCACTGGAAAGGGGTCAGCGGTTTGGGGACGAAAGTGGATATGGAGATATTTACAGAAGATCTGCTCCTCTTTCCTTTTTCCCAGACCCTGAGGCACAAGTCCACAAGGGCGTCACGGTCGGCCTCGGTTTCGCCGGGAAGGCCCATCATGAAGTAGAGTTTTATAACCCGCCAGCCCAAATCGAATGCTGTCTCGGCCGCACTGAGCAGGTCCTGGTCGCATATTTCCTTGTTTATGACTCGCCGAAGACGCTCGCTCCCGGCTTCGGGCGCCATGGTGAAGCCGGTTTTGCGCACCTTTTTGATATGCTCCATCAGTTCGGGGGTGAGCGTGCCAACACGCATCGACGGAAACGAAACAGCGATTTTGCGGGGCTCGAGTTCTCTTACCAGCTCTTTGAGCAGATACTGAATCTGGCAATAATCCCCGGTGCTCAAAGAGAGCAGTGCGACGTCTTCGAAGCCGCTCGAAATCAGCGCTTTTCTTGCCGAATCGAGCACGTACTGGGGATGGCGTTCCCTTACGGGCCGATAGATGAAGCTCGCCTGGCAAAAACGGCATCCGCGTGTGCAGCCCCTGGCAATTTCGAGCCCAAGGCGGTTGTGAACGATATCAATTAAGGGCACCAGCGGTTTCTCAGGAATCGGGCAGGTTTGGTCAAGGTTGGAGACCAGCCTTTTCCTTACTTCAGTGTAGTCGGCAAAACGGGGAACGACTGCCGATACAATGCCGCTTTCATCGTAGGAAACATCGAAAAAGGAAGGGACATAAATTCCGGCAATCTTTCTGATCGCTGAGAGAAAACCTTCTCTCGACCTGGCGCCGCTGCGTTTCCAGTCGCTGTACGCATAAATGATCTCTGGCAGGACTTCTTCCGCCTCGCCCAGGACGAAAAAATCGAAAAAATCGGCAAGCGGCTCGGGGTTGAATGCACATGGGCCACCCCCGATTATGAAAGGATGCGCGCTGTTTCTTTCGCGGGCATAAAGCGGTATTTGGCCCAGATCGAGAATAGTGAGTATGTTCGAATAGCTGAGTTCGTACTGAAGGCTTATCCCCACGAAGTCGAACTCGAAAAGGGCATGCTCGCTCTCGATCGCTCTTAGCGGCTCAGCCGCGCTCCTGAGTTTTTCTTCGTAATCGGGCCATGGCGAGTAGACCCTGTCCGCCATTACTCCTTCAGCTTGGTTCAACTGATGGTAAAGCAACTGCAGCCCAAGATGGCTCAAGCCGATCTCGTAGACGTCCGGAAACGCAAGGGCGAATCGGATTGAAGCGTCCTCAAAGCTTTTGCGGTAAGCATTCAGTTCGAGCCCGATATAGCGGCCGGGTTTTTCCACACCATTCAAATACGAATCGAACATTCTCTCTACTATATCCTTCTCACTTGCGAACCGATTCGGTCCGGACCGGTTGCATTCGTGAGTTTTGGCTGAGCATGCACAGCATTGATCAGCGAGCCTCTTGAAAAAAAACTCGCACGATCGTAATACGGGCGCAGTAAGTATTTTAGAATCTTTACTTATACTTATGAGAGGTATAAAGAGTCAACAGAAAAGCGGCCCCCTGGTGTCCGGCCGGCAAAAACCGGTAAATCCAATTTTTAAACGGGAAAATTGCACAATTAAGAGGAAGCTCTCTTAAGCGGCTTGCGCACGGTGCAATTGGCGCTGAAAGCGGCAATTTCCACTTGCATTATTCAAGTGAGGTTGCTATCTTCAGTTTTTCGGTTTCCCCTCGAAACGACAACATCGGCGGAGACTTGGTTTTCGAAAACTGCTGAACCATTTTTATACCTGATCGCGAACCATTTG
Source organism: Syntrophobacteraceae bacterium (assembly GCA_049520315.1). GTDB lineage: Bacteria > Desulfobacterota > Syntrophobacteria > Syntrophobacterales > Syntrophobacteraceae > SbD1. The sequence goes on along the minus strand of JBEKPW010000015.1, from coordinate 13,845 downwards.
AAGGAGGAAGGACATGAAGGTTTTTGTTGGTGGTGTCGTCGCGGCGTTCCTAGGCTTGCTGGGCATCCTTATCTGGTATGATGCTGTTTTCAAAATAATCCTGGGCGCAATTCCCCTCATCCTGCTGCTCGGTGGATTGATGGCCGCATATCTTGGCTACGATGAGGTAAAGGATAAGCTCCCTTTCGCCAAAAGCAGTGAAAACCAGGAATCTTCAAGTGATGCCAAACTTAAAGATGAAGCCGAAAAATACAAGCAGGAAGTCGAAAGACTCAAAAGCGAACTGGAAAAGACCAAAACCAGCTAAGAGAGTTCTTAGTTTTTAGTAGGGTGGGCACGGTTTTTCCGTGCCCACCATCTTTTTGTGCCCTGATCGGGGTTCCAACCCTTTAATCCCCCAATCCCTCAACCCCTCAATTCGCTCACGCGTGAGCTTCGGTCCAGTTGCCCCCCCAACCGATCTCGACCTTCAACGGCACGTCGAGGATGTGTACATCTTCCATCTCCTGCCGGATGAGGTCCTCAGCCGGCCGCCTTTTTTCACTGGGGACCTCGAAGAGCAGTTCGTCATGAACCTGTAGGAGCATTTGAGCTCCGAGCTTTTCCTGTTTGAGCCGCAGACTGATATCTACCATCGCCTTCTTTATGAGGTCGGCAGCGGTGCCCTGAATGGGAGTGTTGATAGCGAGCCGCTCCCCCAACTGCCGTATGGAGAAGTTGCGGCTCTGAAGCTCAGGCATGGCCCTCCTGCGCCCAAGCAGAGTTTCAGCGTACCCAAGGTCGCGCGCTCTGCGGACCGCCTCATCGATGAAGCGCCGCACCCCGCTGTAGCGTTCAAAGTACCGGTCGATAGCCGCCTTTGCAGTCTTGGTGCTGATTCGAAGCCTTTGCGACAGGCCGAAAGGACTCATGCCGTAGGCGATGCCGAAGTTTATCATTTTGGCCTGCCTGCGCATCTCGGCGCTTACCTCCGTAACCAGGACGCCAAATATTTCAGCGGCGGTCCTTCGGTGCACATCCTCATCTTTTCTAAAGGAATCCTTCAGGCTTTCGTCTCCGCTGTAATGGGCAAGCACGCGAAGTTCGATCTGCGAATAGTCCGCTGACATGAGCATATTTCCGGGCGCCGATATGAAAGCCTGGCGAATCCGTCTGCCCTCGTCGCTCCTGATCGGAATGTTCTGCAGATTGGGGTTCGAGCTGCTCAGACGTCCCGTGGCCGTCACGGCCTGGTTGAAAGAGGTGTGAATGCGGCCGGTATCCGGGCAAACCAGCTTTGGAAGGGCGTCGGCATAGGTGCCCTTGAGCTTTGAGAGGATGCGGTAGCCCAGTACCTGCTCTGCGACCGGATGCTCCAGCGTAAGCTCCTCCAGAACACTCGTATCGGTCGAGGGACCGCTCTTGGTCTTTTTAAGCACCCGGAGTCCGATTTTATCGAAAAGGATGGTTCCGAGTTGTTTTGGCGACTGAATGTTGAATTCCTCGCCTGCCATCTGGTAGATGAGCGCTGCTTTCTGGTCCAGGGCTTTCTGGAACTCGATCGAAAGCTCCTCCAGCTTTTTCCAATCGACCAGGATTCCAGTGTACTCCATGCGCGCCAGCACTTCGGTAAGCGGGAGCTCGATTGATTCATAAAGCTCTATCAGCTTGTTTTCCTCGAGTTTGTGCCGCAAAAGCGGCACCAGGCGCCAACATGTCTCGACGTCGCAGCACGCGTAATCGAGGGCCTTTTCGAAGTTGATCTCGACAAAATTTACCTGGCCCCTGCCTCTGCCGGTGAGGTCTTCATATGAGCATATTGCCTCGCCCAGGTGCTCGGCGCAAATACGATCGAGCGCATGCGTCTGTCCTCCGGGATCAAGCAGGTAGCTTGCTATCATGGTATCGAAAATCATTGCCTCGAGATTGATTCCATACCTCTTGAGCACCATCCACTGAAACTTGAGATTGTGCCCGGCCTTGCCTACCGTCTTGTCGCTCAGGATTGGATAAAGCCCGAGCAGCGCTTCGGCCGCTGTGAGCTGGACGCCGCATTCGCGATGGTGGCCGACGGGAATGTAGAAAGCGGTGTTGTCGTCCCAGCAGAGCGCAATGGAAACGAGACCGGCGTTCATGGCGTCTTGCGAGGTGGTCTCGATCTCTATTGAAATGAGCGTTTTTGTCTGCGCTATTCTGACAAGTTCGTCCAACTCTTCGCGAGTCCGGATTAGCCGGTCGACCCTTGTACGCTGCTTAAGACCGGGAGCCTTCACTTCTTCCGGCTCCGCCCATTCCCGCCTGAGCATATCGAGAAGCGTTTTGAACTCGAGTTCCTCACACAGTCTGAACATTTCCTGCCGGATGGGCGGCGCAGGCGCAAACTCCTCCAGCTCCTTGTCTATCAAGACATCCAACCGAAGCGAGACCAACTCTCGCGAGAGATAGGCACTCTGATTGCCCTCCGAGAGCTTCTGCCGCAGAGAGTCGGGGGATATCTCACTGAGATGCGCGTAAATCCCGTCAAGTGAACCCCATTTCTTCAGCAGTTGGCTTGCAGTTTTCCCCCCTATCCCCTTCACACCGGCGATATTATCCGTTGTATCGCCTACCAGCGCCAGGTAGTCCACCATCTGCCCGGGGGTTACTCCGAACCGCTCAAAAACGACTAATTCCGTAAAAACCCGGTCGTTTTGAGGGTCCCACTGCCTCACCACCGGATCCCGGATAAGCTGATGAAGGTCTTTGTCCCCCGAAACCACCACGATCTCCAGGCCGCGTGCCGAAGCCCAATGCGTGAGCGTGGCTATAAGGTCGTCGGCTTCATAGCCTTCTAGCTCCATTTGAGGCACCCCGAAGTATTGAACCGCTTTCTTGATGTACGGGATTTGAGGTATCAGCTCTTCCGGAGTAACCTGACGAGTGGCCTTGTAAGCCTCGGACAATTCGTGCCTGAAATTGCGCCCGGGCGCGTCGAAAACGACGCAGATATATTCCGGCTTGCGCTCGCGAATCACCTTCAGGAGCATCGTGACAAACCCGTATACGGCCTGGGTCGCCATTCCCCTGGAATTGGTCAGCCGCCGGATCGCATAGAAAGCCCTGTAGATATACGAGCTTCCGTCGATTATGAAAAACGTTTTCCCCTCGCTTCTTATCTGCTGGTTCATTGGCCTCCTATCAAGCCAGGGCTGAGTGCTGAGGACTCCCTCCAAGGTCGGGATAAATTCGGACTGAGTGGAAAAACACCGTGAATATTGAATCGTGAATGGAAAAAGCCCTGTCAGGAGCTTTCTTACTCAGTCCTCAGTCCTCAGTCCTCTTACTCAGTCCTCAGTCCTCAGTCCCCTTACTCAGTCCTCAGTCCTCTTACTCAGTCCTTTGCCTTTTACCCCTGACCGGAAGTCCCTTCGGCAGGTACTCGAGGTTGATGTTGCTCATTGCATGGTAAATATTTCCACGAACCTTGGAATTTTTCCTGAAAAGCCCCTCCAGCATATCGCGGATTTCCGTCCTTTGGTTTTTTGAGGCCGAAGGGCACTTCGTTTGCACGATGGGCAACTCGAGGTTCTTGCACACCTTGAGTATACTCTGGGCGGGAACCAGCGCAAGAGGTCGTATCAGCGTTATTTCACCGCCGAAAAACTCCTGTTTCGGCATCATGCCCGCAACCTGAGCCCCGTAGCAGATGTTTAGGAAGAATGTCTCGATCATATCGTCCTGGTTATGGCCCAGGGCGATCTTGGGGCAGCCCAGTTCAAACGCCTTCCTGAAAAGCACGGACCGCCTTAGCCGGGCACAAAGGAAACAGGGGTTTTCACGATTTTCCGGCCCGTGCGCCCTTGGACCGTGATCGGTGCGGATGATTTCGTACCGGAACCCCTCTTGTTTGAAAAATGCTTCGAGCCGGTCCGCCGATTCGGAATCGAATCCCGGATCTACGTGGACGGCGATAAGTTCATAGCTGATCGGAACGCGTCGAAGTCTTTCGCGAAGCAGCCACAAAAGGAGCATGCTGTCCTTGCCCCCCGATACCCCAACCGCAATTCTGTCCTTGTTTTCTATGAGCCCGTAATGGTGAATCCCCTTTCCGAGCAGCCTGCGAACTTCCCGATCCACAAAAGCCATGATTAAAAGCGCTTCCCCCTTTCGAATTTTGACAACAATCTATTTTAACCGATTTTGCCTTTCATTTCAGAGCATATTGCGTTCAGTCTCTGATCCGGCACTGTGCGCCTCCCGGCATCGCTGAAATCGAATTGCCCTGAGATGATACAGTGTTTATTATTAGGCAATTCATAACATCAGCTACAAAGACACATTTGGTGGGTGCAATGCAACATAAACTGGTCGAACTGATCGACGTCGCAAAAACTCAGGAGATTCTCGTAAGTTTTCTCGGTGCAGTGGGAATCCCCGCCGCTATCGCCGATTTGGAGGGAAAAACCGTTATTGCCACGCATATGCTGAGAATCTGCACTGATTTCCACAGACTAAACCCCGCAACCTGCAAAAGATGCATCGAGAGCGATACGATACTTGCCAATGAACTGATGCAGGGAAAGGGCTTTTCACTGTACAGATGCCTTAATGGCCTCACCGATGCAGCTTCCCCGATTGTCATCGGAGGCGAACACATTGCCAATGCATTCATAGGCCAGTTTCTGACCGAAAAACCCGACCTGGATTTCTTCAGCCGCCAGGCCGATGAGTTCGGGTTTGATAAATCGGATTACTTCCATGCCCTTTCGGAGGTGCCGATAGTAGATCAAAACGTTCTGCCCCGCCTCCTTGCATTCCTTACCTCGTTTGCCGAGATGATAGCGAACCAGGGCTTGAAGCAGTTGAGGCAGTTGGAAATAGAAAAAGAATTGGAGGCGGCCCGTGACAAACTGCAATTCCAAAATGAGGAACTCACCGCATCGGAAGAGGAACTGCGGGCACAGAACGAGGAACTGCTTTTATTCCGGGAGCAAATCGAAACCCTCGCAAGGTTTCCTGGTGAAGACCCCAATCCCGTGTTGCGGGTAGCTGCAGACGGCAGGCTTCTCTATTCGAATGAGGCTGCTCGACGCTCAATGGCCTGCCCGCAGGATTGGCGGGAAGGCGGCAATGTGCCTCCGTTCTGGCGCCAGGTGGTTGCTGAAGCTTTCGCCAAAGGTGCGTCAAACACACTGGACGCCCGGATCGACGATAAGGTCTTTTCATGTACTGTCGTGCCCGTTCTCGACAACGGCTATGTAAATATATACGCGACGGATATAACCGAGCGCAAACGAATGGAGGACGAATTACTGCGGGCCAAGCAGGAGTGGGAACGCACATTCGACAGTGTTCCCGACCTGATCGCTATCCTCGACACTCAGCACCGGATTGTCCGCGCCAACCGGGAGATGGCCCGGCGGATCGGATTGGAGCCCGAACTGTGTGTCGGCCTGCGTTGCCATGAATGCGTCCATAATTCGCCCACAGCGCTCGAGATTTGCCCACATCAGCGGTCGCTGCTGGACGGGCGGGAGCACATTGCTGAAGTGCACGAGGAACGTCTCGGCGGCCACTTTCTGATAAGCACGACCCCGTTGCGCGACGAACACGGCGATATGGTCGGCACGGTACACGTAGCCCGTGACATCACCGGGCGCAAAAAGATGGAAGAAGAACTGCGCAAATCACGTGATGAGCTCGAGGCTCGCGTACATCAACGCACTGCCGATCTGGCCGAGGCCGTGGCAAGGCTTGAACTGATCAACCAGGAACTGCAGGAGTTCGCTTTCGTAGCGTCACACGACCTCCAGGAGCCGCTTCGAAAAATCCAGAGCTTTTGTGACATGGTGGTGCGGTCTAACCGGGACAGGGTCGATGAAAAGGGCAAAGATTACCTGGCGAGAATGCAGCAAGCCGCAAAACGGATGCAGCAGCTCCTCAAAGACCTTCTGAACTATTCGCGCATTGCTACCCAGCCCGAGCCTTTCCAGCCGGTCGACATGAAGGAGGTCGTCACGGAAGCCGCCGAGGTTTTCGAATATAAGATTAGAAAAGACGGCGGCAAAATTGAAATATCGGAGATGCCGGTTATCGAAGCCGATTCGAGCCAAATGACCCGGCTTTTCCAGAACCTGATAAGCAACGCCGTAAAATACGCAAGCTCGCAAGAGATTCTCATCAGGATTTACAGCGACAGGGACCGTTCTTTTTGCCGCATTTATGTCGAGGATAACGGAATAGGATTTGAGGAGAAATACCTTGACCGCATCTTTTCCCCATTCCAGCGCCTGCACGGCCGCTCAGAATTCTCCGGAACAGGTATGGGGCTTGCCATCTGCCGGAAAATAGTCGAGCGCCACTCGGGTAACATTACCGCCAAAAGCTCGCCGGGGAAAGGATCGACCTTCATAGTTGCGCTGCCGTTAAGACAGAAACAGGCAGCAGTGAAAGGGAAGCAGGCAGCGTTTAAGGAGAAGACTCCGAGCCCCCAAAGCTGATCAGGTTCCCGCTTGGGCGCATGGCTGGTACATTGTCAACTAAGTTCGGATGGGTGCGGACATGCAACCCGTCATTCCGGCGACGATCCATTGCAACATGTCATAACTTTGTTGACCTTGCACTCGTTCCCGTCCGGATCTTTTATCCTGAAAGAGTCCTTTCCCGCCCTTCGGCAGGCTGAGGATAAGTTTGAGTCGTTTCCAGATTGACTAGGGCAGGCTGCTTTGCTATCATGAATGTTTCCTGGAAGCGCCCGTAGCTCAGGTGGATAGAGCGTCGGACTTCGAATCCGCAGGCCGCAGGTTCGAATCCTGCCGGGCGTACCAATAAATATTGTTTCCGGGCCGCTAGCTCAACGGTAGAGCAGCTGACTCTTAATCAGGAGGTTCGGGGTTCGAGACCCTGGCGGCCCATCCTGAAACTTCTAATTAATCGAGTGACTTGCAAGGGATTCTGGTGTGTGGCTCAGAATCCCTTTGCTTTTTATGTGTGAATCCGTGTGAGACTTTTGTCTGGCTTGCTCGTAAATCTGCATAACTTTCCTCTCTGACCCGTCTAGTTTGTGGAGGTAGATCAGAGTCGTCGTCCTGGTTTCATGGCCCAGGACGTTCTGTATTCCATCTAATGGGGCATTATTGTGGTCCATCAGCGATGCACCTGAATGCCGCAGGGCATGATACCGGAAGTACTTAACTCCAGCCTCTAGGCACAGCCCTTTCATCAAAGTCTTACGATCCAGAAATGGCCCCTCTTTCCATTCACCGGCTTTCCTACTCCAGTATCTGTGCCAGAAGACCCAGGGCTTTGTCGGGTCATGCTGGAGATACCTTCTTGATAGTATTTCGAAAAGCTTTCCGGTCATAGGGATCTTTCGAGGGGTAAGGCTACCGCCTTTCTTTTTCCGGGTGTAAAGAGTCACGAGGTGACCTTCCAGATCCACATCATCCCATTTCAGCCTGTTTATCTCGCTGACCCGAGCCAAGGTCTCCCTGATGCACCAGAGGTAATCTTGCGTTTCGGAATCGGCTACAGCTATAACCTTATCGATATCCTGGAGCGGGGGAACATATTTTGCCCTGTTTTCTACGGGGAGAAAATCAACGCCGCTCGCCGGATTCAAGGCTAGAAGCTTCATGCGGACCCCGTGATTAAAAAGAGCTTTGATAAGAGTCAAGTCGTAGTTCGCTGCATAGTGTGACCTTTTCGCTCGGATCAGAATGAAATCCTGGATCTTCTGCGTGGTGATTTCCGATGCATTGAGACCTTCCCATGCTCGCACGAGTCTCCCGAGCGCATAGCGATTATCGTCGTAATACTTCAGGGTCTTATATTCCTTGATAAAATCAAGCCTCATATTGACTAGATCCAAAAAGGTTGTGTGGGTCTGATCCTGGGTCTGCGGTTTTGGATTTTTGATTTCCTCCCTTCTTTTTGCCTCGGCTGCCTGAGCGGCCTTTTTCGTTTGGAACCACGCTTCGGTGTACCTCTCGCCTTTCAGCGTGAAGTCGTGCCGGAAGCCCTTCCCTTTTACCAAATAGATGCTCATGGAGGTCCTCCCTGGACGGAAAAAACAGAGAACCCCTGAGCTTCACACCGCCGAGAACCTTCCAATTCTTGTAAACCCAGCTCGGGCTTTTGCGAAGGTAGTCGGCAACCTCCTCAAGGGTCATTATCGATCTTGTGCCTGTTGTGTCAACCTGGATTTGGGCCATTTGCGCTCGCACTGTTTTGACCGCCATATTCTGTTCCGACCTTCAAGGCCGGCTTTGGACTGCATCTCGAAGATGCTTGCCTACTCGCATTAAACAGCAGATCGCAAAGGCACACTCTGGGAGAAAATGGCTGAAATATTTTTCAGATTTCTACCAGAATATGGATGAATTGGACCGAGCAGGTCCAATGTGCAGTGAGGCTACAGGGATAAAGCGGGTTACTTGCTTGTAAATTAAGTTACTGGGGCATCTTAGTTGAGGTTTTAAAAGAAAGGCGTTTTCATTGGGTCTGAATTACGATCAAAGACCAATGCTCTCCTGCTCTCGAATATTTTCTTGAGATTCGGCAGTAAACTGTCTAGCTTTTGGTACAGAACGTCGTGCTCCAGTTCCTCAGGAGTATAGACTCCAGCTACCGGAGCCAGTTCGCTCGCGAGCAAGATGTTTTTGGCGATTTTTGCCGGTTGGACGCGACCACCCGCGGCAGCGTAGAAATCCTTCTTAATTTCCTTGATATCGACACTGAATCTCTTAGCAACCATCGATGGTATTAGACTCTTTGCCTTCATCATCTTTTTCAGTTCGGCTATGACTTCAGAATAGCGTTCTTTTAGCTGCCTCGCCGCATTCAACCTGATCCATAGGTCGTCCACCCTCTTCTCAAGCTTATCATCCTTATGTGGGCAGAAGAGGCGTCCAACCAGCTCTGGGCTGACGTTAGCTTCAAACTCTCGTAAATGGTCGTTCACACATTTACGGATTTTACGCCATTGCTTTTCATCCAGTTCAGCATCGGAGAGGAATTCCACTGAATAGGAGAAATTGGGTGGCTCAACAAAAATTAAGAGCTCCAGAAATGGAGCAAGTTCCTCGGCGGTCTTACTGCGAGCCTCAGCAGATTTATCCAAATAGGCCAATATAGGCGTATAGGACCAGTCAGGAGGATCTACGTTCATGACCTCCTCCAAGGCATGGTTGAAGACAATTTGCCTGACGATTGGCTTTTCGTAAAGCGATACTGACATGGTTCTTACCCCCAGATCGTGTTCAGGACTCGCAGCATAGCTTCTCCGATAGATTTCGGCAAGACTTGCAGTTTCCCCTATCGAGAGATTCAAATCATTCCCATCTTCTGGGAGATTCCAGCATTTCTCACCCCCCTTTTTCTACCAGAGTGTGCTCCTGCAATTTCACATAAAACAGTCTTAGGGACCTTTGCAATCTGGATTTAACCAGGGTGTTCCTGGGAATCTAAGGGTCCCTATCACTCTTATGCGAATATTGGGAAGGAGAATTCATGATTTCAGAGAGATTTACATTTCGTCCGGACTGCTTGAGGCGACTCATGTTTTCCTCTCGCAAAATCCTTAAGCAACCAAAGCCGTATCCGCGAGTTAATTTCTTTTCGATAAACAAAATTACCATAGAGAACAGTGCAGGTTTTGCCGATGGCCATACTGGAGTATACCTAGGCGTGTACCCTCAAACAGAGCTTGTCTTGTGCACTTTCACTGTCGACCATTTTATTTTCCACGACAGTGAAACCCTTCCAAGAACCTATATCTGGCCGATCTACGACATCGATGGCGACGGAAAGAGTATTGCATCTGCCATTGACCGTGCGCGGAAGACGCACGAATTCTTGGAAAAGCGGGATCTTGCCAAGCACACACACTGGCTTCTCAGCGGCTCTGGTTTTAGGACCATTTTCGACTTTCTGATCCCGTTCTCCCTCAACGACGGATGGCTGGAGCATCTGGACTGCCTGCATCGAGAGGGTTTTGGTGTAGATAAAGGTCCGTATGCCGTTACCAAGGATGGCGGGACACCGATCCGGCTTTTCTGCTACCGGGGCAATATTCTTCAGTGCGGGGGAGAAAAAGACAAAGTTGACCGCCATAGTGCTCTCATTGCCCCGGAGATGATCTTTTCTCTGACCGAGAAAATGTACCTAGAGCTTACCCAAGGAAAGCCAGACCCCGCAGAATATGTCAAATGGACAGACCAAATACTGCCAGGCGCCATCCACGAGGAAGCCGATGAACTTCCGGATGAGATCGCAGATTTCTATGACCTTCTTCGGAAGCACCAATATGAGCGTCAGCTCAGAGGCAACATCCGCTCCGGTTCACCCTTCTTAAAGGTCAAAAAACCAGCCATCGAACAGACTTTGGCGTATGTTGAAAGCTTGGGGATTGGTTACCATGAAATAGAACGACCATTTCACTTCTGGAAGCTTTCAGCCTGCCCGTCGTGTGGGGAAAAAGGTGGAAATCCCTGGGTACTTGAAGCCGGCATCCTGCGCTGTTTCCGTGACACCTGCGAAGCAAATAGTGCTGATGGCGGCCTGCCGCCCTCGAAGTGGATCCCTGGCGAGTTTTTTTCTGGGGTCTCTGCGGAGCCGTCCGAAGAACTTTCAGAAACAAAAGTTGACCTTGCTGCCGCCGAGAAGATGATCGAAGACCAGTTCTGTCTAGAAGGTGATCTGGCAATCGCAGTCACCCCCGGCGTCGGCAAAACTCATTTGGCAATGCAGAAGGCGGTCTCTTTGGCTAGGGACGAAATCGTTGCTTATGCTATGCCGGAGCATGAACTGATAGACGAGTGGGATGAAAAAGCCTCCGCCATGGGTCTGGGAATTCCCATTGTTCATTTTAAAGGTAGAAACTCAGCGACGTGTGGAAGGTATATGGACATCCAAGCAGCGATAAAAAAGGGTTATTACCCATCTCAGGTTGAGTGCTTCAGGTGCCCAGACCACCCAGATAAATCAGGGTCCTGGTTGAAATGTCGATATTATGAACAGTTTGAAAAAATCGTTTCTGAAAAACGGGGGCTCATTCTTTGTCCGACAGGCCAGCTTCGATATCTTGTTGAAAGCGACCGTATAGGCGAAATAGGCACCGTCTTCATTGACGAACAGGCACTGAACGCAATGGTTCGAAAGGAAAAGGACCTGAAGCGAAACGATTTCCTATTCCTCAAATTCTATCTCTCGAAGGATGCTCATTCACAACTGCTGAGAATCTTAGAGACTGGTGAAGACCTCTACCGAGAAGTATTAAAGAGCCCCAAGCGAACCGTAGGCAACATTTACACGTCATGTCCCGCAGGTACTTGGTGGAAGGACAAACGAACCCTCTGGGACCTATGCGGACTCACCAAGGAAGATGCCCGCTCGATTTTGGGGAAGGAAGTTGACAAGATGTTGTCTGAACGGCAATGGGACTTATTCAGGGACGGGATAAATAGAAGGTCTCTTCTTTGGATTCAGGCTGCCCTTGACGATGGACGATGTGCCTGGATTCAGGCTTCAAAATCTGAGGAAACTAGGTATTCTACTCTAGAAAAGCATTGTCTTCCAAGAGAGATCAGTTTCATCGTGTTGGATGCAACCGCATCGCAAGAGGAGCTGTGGGGAAGACCAAAAAAGCAATGCTTACGGAAGTGCAATTTAAAAAGCATTGCAAGCTCATAAAGAAATATATCCCGCCTGACTCGAAAACCTGGCTCCTCTGCACACATAAAGCCGATGAGGAGCGGTCTCTGAAGTGGATTCAGGAGGCGATTCCCGAAGTCACCTGGCTCTCAACGCACTACTTTTCCGGACGCGGTGAAAACAAATTCGAGCATGTAGATGGCGTATATTGCTTCGGCCTCTCAATCCACAACCCGGATGCGTATAACGAAAATGCCGCATATCTCTTTCCAGATGATCCAGGTCAACAAATCAGATGGATCGAGGCTCAAAACACAGCCGAAATCTACCAGAAGGCCCACCGCGCCCGATTCGTGAGATACCCAGGCAAGACTCTCATTATTGAAGGTCACCACTGGCCAACTATTTTCGGAAAGCCTGACAAGGTCATTGATCTAACCCGGAGCGGGGATTCCACGGCGCGCGCAACAGAAATCGCTCTGGAGATCTTTGAGGTGACTGGGTTTTTCGACAAAACGGTTGCCGCCCTCTTCGGTATCGGCGTCAAGGGGGATGAAGCCAGGATAAAGTCTGTCAGAGAATTCTTTGATGGCATTTTTAAATGCCCTCCCCTTTCTAAAGAGAAAGCAAAGAAGTCGTACCCACTCTTATATTCTCTATATATAAAGGTGGGCACGACTTCGGAACCTCCAATAATACTTCCCAAAAGAAATTCATATCAAAATCTTCTTCTGTCTCTTCGGGATAAGACGGGGGATAAACCCTTCCAAGTCAGGCTTCCTCTTTGGAAAAATGCCTGGACGGGGGCTACCGGAAGTATCGTGTCGGCGCAAGCATTTTATCAAGAACTCTCTGACATAGCATCGAGAGCAGGGCTTGAATTCGGGTTGCCCAGTAAGGGGGATGTCCGTCGAAAAGTAGCAGAAGAGGAAGTTCCAGTTTTGCGTTGCGCATGATATTAGGAACATATTGTTTGTAAACTAAATTGCCGGCATGTAGCAGAGGTTTCTTTAGGCTGATGTTTAATATTTCGATTCCGCAAACACTCGATCTGTGCTATAATAATGTTAAAGCTTGGTAATTACTCTAAATGACAATGGGCTTCGAAATGAAGAATGTCTGTTACAGTGCGTGTAGCCCTTTTTACTTGCAGGTGATTATCCAGGAATAGTTGCCGTCGATTTGGCTTCGGCAAGTAGAAGGGGATTTCTCAGCGCTTGTTCGTCCACAACCTTTCAGGCGGATCAGAATCTCACAATGTGCAGTGTAACCGATGATAACAGATGACATCTGTGATGCTCTATTAAAGGTGGTGATCAAGTCCCTTTGCCAATGATCAGATATGATTTCGAGCAAGATAAAAGGCGACGAGTCGCTACTACGTAGAGACAAATGGCGACAATTTTTTACGCGGGTGTTCGACAAAGTCTAAATTTGTCGAATTTCGAACCGAAAAGTTTGACAGAGTTGTATTTCGTTCAATTTAGTGTGTAATAAATTCTTTAGATTCTAGCAACTTACTAAAAGATTAGACTTTTCGCGACAACTTTACTAATGATTTCGACAAAAGGAGTTCTTCAATGGGCGGACGAAGTTCAGGTGGATGGCGATTTGATGCCAAGGAGAAAGTCGATGATCGTCTGGCATTGGATATTCGGCAACTTCACAGGAAGAATCTGCTAAAACCCGGCAACCAATTTATATGGTCATGGTATGCCGGATGCGAAAGGACAGCATCAATTCAGGTCAGGGTGCAAAATGCCAGAATCTTACTCTCGTACGTTTTTCGCCTGAACTCTGAATCGAGAAAACTTGACTATTGGATCAATATTTCGCGAACCGAATGCAACTATGGTGGAAATCGCCCTTGGTTCTTGTGTCCGATCTGCGGCAAGAGAGTCGCAATGCTATACTTGGTCGGGCCATATTTTCGATGCCGACATTGTGGCGATTTGACCTACGAGAGTCGAAGCCTGAGTCAGGTGGAGAGGCTTGCCAGAAAAGCCCGGAAGATTAGAAAGCGCCTGGGGGCAAGCCCGGATTTTCTCCAGCCGATCAGGTTTTGCCCTTCCGGGATGCAAGAGAAAACGTTTCAAAGGCTGAGAGCTAAGGAGTTGCCCATTGAAAGGCAGCGGTCAAGAGTAAAGTTTCCCCCATTCCGGAACAATTCCTTTTTCTGAGATGGCTCTTTACCGCAAAGCTCCCGAGTGGGGCCCGTGCGGAGCCAACTCATTT
>JBEKPW010000014.1:0-86915 GCA_049520315.1 Syntrophobacteraceae bacterium | reverse complement strand
AGATTGTTTTTTAGTTGACAAAAACAAGTCAATATATCAAAAGGGAGATAGATGCGCTAAGTCACCATAACACTCTACAATCACTAAGAAAAATAGGCTTTGTTACGTATAGCTCTCCTATAGGGCGTTATGCGGCGTGCCGTCCAGTCCCTTTCTATCTGTAAATCATATGTTCAATCGGATTTTGAGCCAGTGCATGAATTAAGAGCGAAAAGATTAAAAAAAGAGGCTATTTTGGGCCTTAGATGGTCAATTTAGACGGTGAAATTTGCACTCTAAGTATGCCCTGATGTGACAACCCATACTTCGTGGTTTTCGAGAAATAGCTCATAGACTATTCGGCAGCGCTGCCCAGCGGACCGCCCCTCAGTCTTGAAAGCTTCCCGCCAAGGGGCTTACATTGGATGTCCGGACTTATGCTCAGACGCGCCATAGGGAATGGGCGCTGCCCTCCCTTTTCAGGTAGCATCCATTTTTGCGAAGGTGCCGCAAAAGCGCGCTTCTCTTCACTGTACAACTACTACTTCGTCGAATCCCTTTTTCTTTTCCCGTTTTCTGATTTTCAACTCTATTGCCAGCCCGAAAGCGACATTTTCCATTGCCGGGCCCATGTTGGCATTTTTCCAGTCCCATAAGGTTACCGGCATATTCCATGAGAGAAACCTTCAAATGGGCAACCGGGCTGTTCCATGCTTACTTTCAAGGCAGGATTTAATAACGACACACTAATTATGGAGGGACGGTTATGCGAATGCTCTTAAATGTCAAATTTCCTCATGATGAGTTCAACAAGGCTGTCAGGGACGGCACCGTGGGCGAAAAGATGCGCCGCATCCTGGAGGATATCAAGCCGGAGGCTGTTTATTTCACTGAACAAAACGGGCGGCGCGGAGCAATACTGGTCATAAATATGGATGATCCTTCCCAGATCCCGGCATTTGCCGAGCCTTGGTTTCTCACTTTCAAAGCCGACGTAGAATTCCGGGTCGCCATGACGCCGGAGGATCTCCAGAAGGCCGGCCTGGAGGGGCTTGGGAAGAAATATTCATAGCGAAAGCCTGGGTCCAGTGTTTTGTTTTAAAAATCAAATGGTTCGGAAAGCCCTGGATTCCGGCCCCCGGACTTGACACTTCCGGGGCAGGCTCCGCCGGAATGACGAAATCATATTCAATTTCAAGCGTTTATCCCACCCGGGAACCCTTTTTTCACCCTGCTGAGTTGTTGTTTTCTCTGCGCCCTCTCCATGACCTGTCTATGACCAGTCCTCTGCTGCAAAAAGCCTTGGTGGACTGCGCTCTGCTTAGCCTACCCCACGGTTCTTTTTCATGGTCCAAGGTGTCCCGAGGGGATATGCATTACTGCGGTGAACGCTTAGGTGATCATGAATGTTGGATCATGCACGAGCTGCTGTGAAATTCATGCTGCATTCCCTGCAATTATCGGATATTGTGAAGTTAACTCGTCGTTTGACCGGTTATCTCTTCGTTTTGCGGCAGACCTTGCGGAGTCTTTATGACTTTTGCGGATTTTTACCTGATTTGTTTCATCGTCGGTTGCGCTCTAAGCGTGCTCTCGCTTCTCTGCGGCGCTTTTCATCTCAACCTGCCCGGAGGGCTCCACCATTTCGTCCACTGCGGCGGCGGCCACGATTTTTCGCACCACGGCGGTTCAGACTCGCGGTCGTCTCGATTCAACCTTCCGACCATTATGGTTTTTCTAGCGTGGTTCGGCGGGGCCGGCTACCTGGTGACCAGTCTGTACGGCTTGGGTTTTATTATCGTCCTGGGGATTGCATGCTTTTCGGGCTTGATCGGGGGCTCGATCGCCTTTTGGTTCCTGGCGAAGGTGCTCATGGGGCGCGATCTCGCCATGAAGGAGTCCGACTACCGGATGACCGGCATGCTTGCCACCGTAAACAGCCCGATTCGCAAAGGACGAATCGGGGAGATCGTTTACTCTCATGGGGGGGCGCGCAAGGTCTCCGGGGCCCGGAGTGAAGAAGGAGAGGAGATCGACCGGGGCGAAGAGGTGGTGGTCATTCGCTTCGAGAAGGGTATCGCTTTCGTTCGCCGCTGGGCCGAGATCGAGAGCCGGTAAATCAGCCGGCGGTGGCTGACTCATCTTGCCGGCAGCCAATTGCGCAAGGAGGGGCTATGTTTGGAATTCCCGTGTACGTTTTGGTGGTGGCAGGGCTTATCGTGGCCACCACCGTGCTGATCATGAGCCTTCTGGTCAGGCTCTACCGCAAGGCCGGTCCACATCAGGCGCTCGTGGTGTACGGATTTCGCGGGACGCGGGTGGTGCAGGGCGGAGGCACCGTGGTTTTCCCGCTGCTCGAGGAGTGCCGCGATCTGTCGCTCGAGCTGATGTCCTTTGACGTGGCCCCGCAGCAGGACCTTTACACGCGGCAGGGGGTTGCAGTTACGGTCGAGGCTGTTGCGCAGATCAAGGTGAGATCCGATCCCGAATCCATCAGGACTGCGGCCGAGCAGTTTTTGACCAAAACCGAGGACGAGCGCGAAAGCCTGATTCGTCTCGTCATGGAAGGGCACCTGCGCGGCATCATCGGTCAGCTCGCGGTCGAAGAGATCGTAAAAGAGCCCGAAATGGTGGGCGACCGCATGAGAAATACCTGCGCCAACGATCTCAGCAAAATGGGCCTGGAGGTCATTTCCTTTACGATCAAGGAAGTCCGCGACAAGAACGAATACATAACGAACATGGGCCGGCCCGATATTGTGCGAATAAAACGCGACGCGGACGTGGCGACGGCTGAAGCGGCGCGGGATACGGCCATAAGACAGGCGCTGGCGCAGCGTGAGGCGGCCGTCGCCAGAGCGCAGGCAGACCAGGAGCGGGTGCTCGCCGAAACGCTGTCACAGGGCAAACAAGCCGAGGCCCAGCGCGATCTGGAAGTCAAGAGGGCCACTTACCAGGAATCGGTAAAGCGCCAGCAGGCTCAGGCCGACAAGGCCTACGATATTCAGGCCAACGTGATGCAGCAACAGGTCATAGCCGAGCAGGTGAAGGTCCAGCAGGTTGAAAGGGAGCACCAGATCAAGGTCGAGGAAGCCGAAATCATCCGCGTTGAAAAAGAGCTGATCGCAACCGTCCTGAAGCAGGCCGAAGTAGAGCGGCAGCGGATCGAAACCCTGGCCAACGCCGAGAAGCAGCGTTTGATCGCCGAAGCCAACGGCAGGGCGGAAGGTGTCCGGTTGGAGGGTACTGCCGAAGCCGAAATCATTCTGAAAAAGGGGGAAGCGGAAGCAAAGGCAATGAACGTCAAGGCGGAAGCGTTCCAGGAATACAATCAGGCCGCCGTGCTCGACAAGCTGCTGACCGGTTTGCCCGAAATCGTCCGTGCTCTTGCCACCCCGCTAGCCAACGTGGACAGGATCACCATAGTGTCGACGGGAGACGGGGATTCGGCCGGAATCAACAAGCTCACCGGAGACATCACCAAAATGGCCGCCCAGGCGCCGGCGCTTTTTGAAGCGCTGTCAGGAATGTCCGTCACGGAGCTGCTCTCGAAGATCCGTCTCATCGGAGACAAAGCTCCCAAATCCAAGAGCCCGCCGGCCTTAGAGGAAAGTTGAAACCGTCCGGCCGGTTTTCATCCGGTCGCCCGTCTGATTGTCAAGATACCGAAAGGAGGGCTCAATGACGCTGCTCGAAAGAGTCTCGATGTTGATTCGCTCGAATCTGAACGATTTGATCGATAAAGCCGAAGACCCCGAAAAAATGGTCAAGCAGATAATCCTGGACGCCGAAGCGGAGCTGCGCGAGTTGAAAGGCCAGGTGGCCGTTTCCATAGCCGACCAGCACATGCTCGAACAGAAGTGTAAAGAGCACCAGGACAAAATGGCTGAGTGGATGCACAAAGCCGAGCTTTCCCTCGACAGACAGGAGGAGGCGCTGGCGCGGACCGCCCTGGAGCGCTACGTGAGCTTCCAGTTGCTCGCCGGGGAAACCGAAAAACAGGTGATCGAACAAAAAGGTGAGGTGGAAGGCCTTAAGTCCCTGCTCTTCCGCCTGGAACAGAAGCTGGAGGAAGCACGCTCGAAAGGCGAGCTGCTGGCCGCCCGGAGCCGGCGCTCGCAGGCGCTCGACAAGGCAAGCGGGGCAAGGCTGGCCGCAGAAGACCTCATGCAGAGCGAAACCCTCCATCATCTCGAGCAAAAAGTCGAGTTTGCCACGGCGCTAAGCCGTGCCAGGGCCAAAATGGCGGAAGACGATCCGGAAGAGAAGCTGAACAAGATGGCAAGGGATGAGCAGGTCGACACCCTCCTGGCCGAGCTTAAGCGCAAAAGAGCGGGTGAGTAAGGAGCGGGGGAATGGGTGAGTGGGTGAATGGGTGAATGGGTGAGTGGGTGAGTGGGTGAATGGGTGAATGGAAAGAATGGGGTGAAATGAAGCCTGTCAATGTCCCATTCACCCGCCTTGCTCCCACGAGCCACCGCCCAGGGCGACAAACAGGGCCGAGGTGTCCTGCAGGCGGAGCGCCTGCGCCTGAACAAAGCCCAGCCTTGCCTGCTGATACTGGCTGTCTGCGGAAAGGACCTGGAGATAATTGACCAGCCCCGCTCTGTAGTTTGTCTCCACAAGTTTTAGCGTCCTCGCGGCGACTGCGAGCGCTTCGGATTGAGCCTGCAGGGTCTTGGCATCGAACTCCAATCCTCGAAGGGAATCGGCAACCTGCTGGAAGCCGGTCACCACGGCCTGTTGGTAAGCTGAAAGTGATGCCTTATAAGCCTGGATGGCGGCGCGCCTTTGAAACCAAAGGGTCCCGCCGTGAAATATAGGCGTGGCGAGATCGGCGCCCAGCGACCAGACAGAGCTGAGTTTAGTGATGGACGCACTAGCCGACCCGTAGTTTCCGCTCAAGGTGGTGCTGGGGAACATGGCAGCGGTCGCCACCCCGATGTTGGCGCTGGCGCTGTGCAGTTGCGCCTCGGTGGCCAGAATGTCCGGGCGGCGGCGCACCAGTTCGGAAGGCAAAGTCACCGGGACTTCCACGGGAAGGGTGATTCCGGCCAGATCGAGGGTTGGCGGCGCCCACTGGTCCGGAATTTTTCCAACCAGGGCCGTCAGCAGATGCTGCGCCTGGGTGAGGCTTTTTCTGAGCGGCGGCAGGGTCGCCTCGGTAGCTGCGAGTTGCGCCCGGATCGCCAGAACATTAGAATACGGTACCGTTCCAGCTTTCGCCTGGTTTTCAGTGATTCGCACCTGTTCTTCCTCGAAGCGTATAAGCTCTTCGGTTGCTTCGATCTCGGCCCGGTAGGCAGCCCCGGCGATGTAGGCATTTACCACATTGCCCACAATAGTAAGATACGCGGCCCGGGCAGTCTGCTTCTCATAGTCCACCTGTGCGGCGAGGCTTTCCACCGCGCGGCGCTCCCCGCCGAATATGTCCAAAACGTAAGTAACCGTACCGTTGAGTGTGAAGAGGTTGAAAACGGTACTCAGCGCCGGGCCGCCAAGCTCCGCCTCTGAAAACTTCTCCCGTGTAGCGCCGAAGCCGGCGTTGATCTGGGGGAAAAACACGCCATAGCCTGCCCGCAGGTTATCCTGACTTTGCCGCAAACTCGAGAGCGCCGACTGAAGGCTCGGATTTTCATCGATCGCCTTCCTGACCACCGCATCGAGTTCAGGGGACTTAAACAGGCGCCACCAGTCTTCGGCGATTTTTGCCCCAATCTGGAATCGCTGCGCCTGACCGTCTGCCGTCGTCGTTTGCTCCGGCGTCTGTTCGTGGGTGTACTGTGTCGCTGCAGGTGGCTTGGGGCGTACAAAGTCAGGTCCGACCGCGCATCCCGTCATGAAGAGGGCCAGGGCGATCAGGCATAATGAATTTGTGAGCCCGTGGATCAGCGATCTACTTATATTCATCGTATTCTTCATTCCGAAGGCTTGCTATTCGGCTGCTCACCGTTTTGCACCTGCAGGTAGACATCCACAAGTATCCCCGGGTAGACATGCAGACCCTTTGGCGGCTCGAACCGAAACAAGACTGCCAGGTCCCTTACGTCCACCCGTTCGGTCCTTTGATTCGACAATTCAACTTTGGGAATGACATAAGGCGCCACCCGCACGAATTCCAGTGGTATGCTGATGTCGGTTCCCCTCAGATACATCCGGGTGTTCATCTGCGAGAGCGTAGGAAGCCTCGGGACAAGAATTTCATCGACAAAACATCGGACCTGATAAGTGGGCTCGGCCCCACCCATAACGATAACAGGGGCATAGACCTGAGAATAGGTCTCGTAGATGCCTGTTGTGGATACAAAGCTGCCTTTGGCGGCGTTGATCGAGAGAATGGTCCCGTCAACCGGCGCCCGGATAATGTATTTGGCCAACAGCGCCTTGCCGGACTCATAAGTTTTAACCAGCGATTCGTACAGATGCTGCTGGTTTTCGATGTCATAGATCCAGGCGCCTGCCTTGGTCAGTTCATAATTTTTCTGTGCGATTCCCAAATTGCCTTCTGCAACCTTTTCCGCATTGATCGCGTCGGTCAACTGTTGCTTGCTTACCGATTGAGGGTCGAGCTCGAAGGCCTTTTGCACTATGGCCAGGTCGTCCCTCGCGGTCTTGAGGCTTGCGGCCGCAGCCACTACCTGTGCCTTTGAGACTGCCAGGACTTCTTTTCTCGGCTGCGCCTTGAGTTCCCTGAGCAAAGCCAGCGCAGCTTCGGAAGCAACCTTTTGCTGCGCTACAGTGGCCTTCTGGATTGAATTGTCGATCACAAGAAGCGGCGTCCCCTTGGACACTGGTGCGCCCTCATCAACCAGGATATTCGTGACAGTCCCCGGTACTTCGGGAAATATGTTGATATTTTCCCCGTTGGGCTGAAAGCTTTCAATGATGCCCTCGGCGTAAATACCTTTTGCGTACGGGTTCTCGGCAGGGGGAAACGCAGGCGGCAGAGGCGGTTTCGAAGACGCAGAGAAATGAGCGTTGACAATGCCCGCCACAATGCCGGCGACAGCCAGCACGATAAGTAGCTTAGTCCTCAATCTCGCCTCCGCTCATGATTTTCACGATCCTCCCGTCCTCCAAAGCGATAATGCGATCGGCAAATTCGTATATTCTGCTGTCGTGCGTGACGATCAAAATGGACCTGGTGTCATTGAGGAAGTTATTTTTCACGAACTCGATGATCTTCCTGCCGGTGGTCCCATCCAGCGAAGCGGTCGGCTCATCGAAAATCAGGATATCCGGACTACCGACAATGGCCCGGGCTATCGCCACGCGTTGCTGTTCGCCTCCACTCAACTTGTTGGGGAGAAGCGAGGCCTTGTCCGCCAGCCCTACGACGTCCAGAAATTTCACGGCGGTCTTCATCGACCATTCCCAGTCCAGCTTTTTGAAAATCAGAGGGATCGCTACATTTTCCATGGTGCTTAGCTTCGGGAAAAGGTGGTAGTCCTGAAAAACGAAGCCGACCTTATTGAGTCTGAAATCAGCGATTTCGTTTGTGCTAAGACGCCAGATATCCTTACCCTCCACTACGACGCCGCCGGAATCGGGTTTGAGTATGCCCGAAATCATGCTCAAAAGGGTCGTTTTGCCGCTGCCCGACGGACCGACGAAGTAGAGCATCTCGCCGAAATAAGCTTCGAAACTAATGCCCCGGATGGCCCAGGTCTTGGCCTCGCCCTCTCCGAACGATTTTTCCAGTTCGGTTGCTTTCACTGCCACCTCGGCCATGTTAACCTCTGAAGATATCGAAGGGTTGCACCTTCATGACTTTTCTGACCGCCAGAAGGCTCGAGAAGGCAGCAATTGCAACCACCATGACGAACGCCAGCCCGAGGTTCCAATAACCTATAGTGGCTGTATAGTCCGGGACGAATTTTTTCCCGACGGCAATGAGAAGCGCACTTATACCCACGCCAAGGCCGTAGCCTGTAATTGATGTGAATGACGCCTGGAAGAGGATCATGTAAACCAGCTCGGAATTACTGGCCCCGATCGCTTTGAGCGCTCCGAACTTTTCGAGGTTTTCAAGAACGAAAGTATAGAAAGTCTGGCCGGAAATAGACAGGCCGACTAGAAAGCCTATGAAAGTCATCACAAGTATGTTGGTCCCAACACCGGTCTGGTAAATATAAAAGTTGGTGATTTTGTCCTCGAATTTTTGCTCGGTCAACCCCAGATACCCGATCTTTGCAACTGCATTCAGTATCTCAGGTATGTCTGCCTCACTCTTGGGTTCCACAAGGATGTAGCCAATGGTGAACCTGGCGTTTGGTAAATACTTCACGGCCCGGCTGTAAGTGGTGTAAAGCGTGGGGATGCCGAAAAGACCGCTTACAGGCACATCTGCAATGCCCACTATGACTGCCCGGTGGTCATTTATCTCGAAGGTTGTCCCAATGGTGGGGTTTTCGAGTTTGGAATAATCCGTGTCCTTCACGACAATAAAGGCGTCAGCTCCGTAAATATCATTGATGTTGCCTTCAATCAGATCGGGTCTGCCTACCAGGGTGGCATCGTCGAGTCCCAGAACGGTCGCCGGCTGCCAGTTCCCGTTGCTCAGTTTGACAAGTCCTACGCCGGAATAGATATCCACTGCGTATTTTACGCCATTTATGCTTTTGACCAAGTCCAGCACATAGTCCGGCATCGGAATGGTGTTAAGCGGGTTTTTTAGCGAGGGGTCCATGACCCAGATCCTGGCGCCGATATTGATGATAGTTGATGACGCCTTGGCCAGGATGCCGGAGAATATGGATGTGAGCTGCACGATCAGGAAAATGGCAAAAGTTATTCCCACGATCAGCGCGGCAAATTTACCGCGGTCATTTACAAGCAGTTTCAAGGCGATTTTCAATATACCGATCATTGGACATTGCCGGCAGGTTGATGATCACGCAAAGGCGCCAAAACGCGAAAGCGCAGACTATACTTCTAAAAGACAGTCTAAGCCACTTGAAAGACGGATGTCCTGCCATAATCCTTTCATGAATTTTTATTCTTCGCGCCTATCCCTGACCCGTCTATGATCAGTCTTCGCGTGAGCCTTCCTTAAGCTATTGCGTCACAATGATCGGACGGTTTTGACGCTCAGCGCCTGCTCAACTCCGAAATTCGTCTTCATTTGAGCAGAGCGATCAGGGGAGTGAGCGTGAGCGGGCTGAGGATGGTGGAAAGGAAGACTACGCTTGTGACAAACGTCGGTTCGACCTCAAATTCTACGGCCAGGATCGTGGTGATAACCGCCACCGGCATTGCTGACTGGAGGATACCCGCCTGCCGGGCGGCCCCGCTGAGCCCCAGCAACTGCACGAATAAAAAACCCAGCAGCGCCGATACGACCAGTCGAAGCCCCACGGCCAAGCCGACCAATCGCAAACCGGCGGGCTTTGCTGCCCGTTCCAACTGCATCCCCAGCACCAAGATCATAACGGGAATGGCCGCGTCGCCAAGCAGTTTGATCGGGCGCATCAGAAAAGATGGAGTCACGACGCCAGTAAAAATCAGGACGATGGCAGCGGCCGAGGCGTAAATACTTGGAACTCTGAGTACGCTCAATAAAGCTCCACGGAGGCTGCTGCGGCCGCTGGACGCCAGGAAAATGCCTATAGTGTAAGTAAGGACGATGCTCACGACGAAATAGATTGCGGCGCGCGCCAGCGTTTCCTCCCCAAAAACAAATAATGTAAGCGGCAGGCCGTAGTTGCCTCCGTTGGAGAACATGACGACGACTATGAAAGCGCTGGTCATCACGCGGTCGAGCCGCAGCGCACGCGTCACCAGCCATGCGATCAGTCCGATACCGAGTATCGTGCCCAGCGCAAACAACGTCAGCCTTCCGAACTCATCGGCACTTACATTGGAAGTGACAAGCACATCGAAAACAAGGCATGGCGTGAGCACATAGAGGGTAAGCCGGGACAGTGTCTGGACATCGGCCCCCAAATAGCGAACCATCAAAAACCCGATGCCGGCCACTATGAAAATGGGCAAGACGTTTTGCACAAAGATATCAAGCAGTTCCATTGCGTATGCCCCTCCATTTGCCGCGTGTGCCCGTTCTGAGCGGCGGGCAGGCGACACTCTACCATGGAGAGCGGGTTATGAGCTATACTCGAGTGTTGTGAGCCGGATCAATCGAAGAGTTTGGCGTGCCGTTCAACATCCAGGGGGAGGACAATAAAATGAAAGTCTTTATCTCCGCTCGGGTACCGGAGGAAGTTTTGGCCCGAATTACCCCGGAGCATGCAGTGGAAATACACGATGAAGACCATCCGGTCAATCGCGCCAGGATGCTCAAAGGAGTTGAAAACAAGGAAGGGCTTTTATGCACGATTACCGACCGCATCGACAAAGAGGTCCTGGCGCGTGCGCCAGGCCTTAAGGTGATTGCCAATAACGGCGTGGGCTACGATCATATCGATATTGAGGCTGCAACCGCGAGAAGAATTCCTGTGACAAACACTCCAGGTGTCCTGACGGACGAAACCGCCGACCTCACATTTGCCCTGATTTTGGCTAGTGCCCGAAGGATTGTGGAAGGGGACAGGATGACCCGGGAGGGAGAATTCAAGTACTGGGCGCCCTTGCACTTCCTGGGCTCGAAGGTGAGCGGCAAGACACTTGGAATCGTGGGCTTCGGCCGGATCGGGCAGGCAGTGGCAAGGAGGGCGCGCGGATTCGACATGAGGATCGTCTATCACAGCAGGACCCGCCTCGATCCTTTGCAGGAAAAGCACCTGGGTGTCTCCTACATGCCGTTTGATGAACTCCTTCGGGAAGCCGATTTCGTTTCCCTGCACGTTCCAATGGGTTCTTCGACCCGACGCCTGATAGGAAGCCGAGAACTGGAAATTATGAAACCATCCGCCTGCCTTATCAATACGGCCCGGGGCCCGGTGGTTGACGAAAAAGCGCTTGTTGATGCCCTGCGGCACGGACGCATTCGCAGCGCAGGACTGGACGTTTATGAAAACGAGCCGGAATTAAGCCCCGGTCTTGCAGGCCTGAAGAATGCGGTTTTGCTTCCCCATATGGGGAGCGCCACCATCGAAACCCGCACAAAAATGGCCCTGATGGCCGCAGAAAACCTTCTGGCCGGGCTTCGGGGAGAACGTCCGCCCAACTGCGTGAATTGGGAATCAGTGGGCCGGTGACCGGGTCAGCAGGTGAACCCAGAGGCACTCTGATACACAGACTGCTTCACATACTTTTCCCGGTACTTCATAAACGGCGCATATGAGCCAAATAGCCTCCCAGCACAATTGCCAGAGTCAAAAAGCCCCACAGACCGAGAGCCGGCACCGGGGTACCAGCGCTCGTCGAGGACGGTGTGACGCTGCTTGAAGCCGCCGAAGCCGGGCCGGTCCCGTCGGTGTTGGTGGCAGCGACCGTAAAAATGTAGGAGATGACAGCCTTTCACAATGAGGCAGCGGAGAGGCTGGCGGCAGGCCTCAGCATCTCGGGGCAATATATTCTGCCTGTGGGGCTCTGGCTGCTCATGGTTCGAAAAAAAGCAAGGGCCTCAAAACAACCACATTAGGGCAATGTGCCTTTACTACTGCCTGTATCTCAACTCGAACTTTAAAGGCGCTTCACCCGCAATTTTCCCGGCTTCATTCATCACCAACGTTCGCTCTCTGGGCAGCCGCACGACCGCGCGCACGCGAATGGCCTCGCCATCGAACTCGACCTCGAGAGTCGGCATGAAAAACGGCAGCGTGGTGGAAAGGCGTGCTTTAATATCCGCGGCCAGAGCCTTCATTTTGAGCGCACTCATGGATTTTTCATCTATGAGGCGGTCTTTTTCTGAAAGAAGTCCCGCGATGTCGGCGGCGATCCGGTCAATGGGTGTGGCTGTGGAATCGAAGACAAAATCATAATCGGCCGGGTCTTTGCCGTCCCGGCCATAAGCGGTGAGCAGAAAGCCGGCCCTTTCGCGATCTGTTCTTTCGATAAGCCAGCGGGCCGATTCCTCGTCGGTTCCCTCCCGCTCGGAAACCCTTGCGACCCTTTCTTCAAAGAGCTCTACAATGCGGACTCGCAGCGCAAATGGAACCCCTTTGAGCAAATAATTGCCCCCTCGCCCCATGATGATCACATTGTTGGAGGCGGCTTCGTTCATGATCGTGCTCTGGGTCATAGCCACAAAGGCGCGGTAAGACCAGTCATATTTTTCCCAGACCCTTGGTGTATGTTCATCCAGGCCTTCCGTCCATTTCTCCCATTTGTGGCCTGCTGCCTTCAACCGGGCAAGGATGCTCTCACGGTCTACGAACCTGTATCCCATACTGCTCGAAAGCATCAGTCCGATTTCACGGCCTCCGCTGCCCAGATCTCTGGAAATGGTTAGAACTGCCATGTCATTCCTCGATTTGTCCTCTGGATTGCCTTATGCTTTCTGCATTGGTATCAGCCCCGATCAGGCGCTTCAGAGAGATCCTGCCGACGAGAATCACTCCGACCGCGCAAAGCGCCTCGAATCCATAGCGTGCAAAAGCGGGCAGATTGATATAACGGGTCAGAACCGGGTCGGTCACCATCATCTCTGCACCCAACCTTCCAAGTATTGCGGCCCCGATGTAGATTATAAAAGGGTAGCGGTCCATGAGCATTGAAAGCAGACCGCTGGTAAAGATCACGAAAGGAATGGACGTACCCAGCCCGAAAACCAGCAGCAGGACATCCCCGTTAGACACGCCGGCAACGGCGATCACGTTGTCGAGCGACATGGTCAGATCGGCGATCAGCATGATCCTTATCGCATGGAAAAGAGTTGCCGCCTCTTTTTCTTCGCCGCCTGGAGACCCCTGCACGAAAAGCTTGACTGCCACCCAGAGCAGCACGATGCCGCCGGCCAGCTTGATACATGGAATCGCGAGAATCTCTGCGATAATCAAGGTAAGAACGATTCGCAGAGCTACTGCCGCTCCTGCGCCGAAAATGAAACCTTTTTTCCTAAGGCCCGGCGGGAGCCATCTGATCGCCATGGCGATCAGAATTGCGTTATCTCCGGAGAGGATCAGATTGATTGTTATGATGTTGAGCAGATCCCAGAGGAAAGTCCAGGTAAAAATATATCCCAGAGGTCCAACGTCCAAGATCGATGCTCCTTTTGAAACCGTGAACCGGTCCCGAAATCCAAACGAAAGTAGTAGCGAGATTTCAAAAGGTGTATAATTCAACTCAAGGTGCTTAGCTACCGTTTAACTTGCTTGGATAGATTTTTCGGAGTTGGGATGGCCAGGAGCGGACGGTTCGGAAAATATGGAGACCTGAAGAGAAAAGAGCAAATCAGGCAGACCCGGGTTTCCCGCTCCGGACAGGGCAAGGCATTGCTGGCGTCAGCAAAAGCGGTGCAGGAGGACCGGCCCGGAAAGTATCGAAAACGGCGTCCATCACCCTGCTGCGATACTTAGAAACACCGGCGCCCCGGCTCCAGCTTCAAAGCCGGGTGATGCTCCAAGAAAGCCGGCAACATCGCCAAGAGAGACATTTCTCACCCAAGTAATCTTCAGACTAATTCGATCTCCTTCCGGCACCTCGCATTTTCGGCAAAATCTTTCGAAAGCGCCTTGCAGCAACCGGCTGCTGCCTTGCAGTTCATCCGGGTTTTCGCCCCCGGCAGTGCTTCTTATGAAATCTTCAAGGCCATGGTGGCAGGAGGATAGAAGATCCGGCATTCCGGGCGCCTCGATGAGGGTCCGGAACTGTTTGCTCCCCAGACCGTCCAACCTGGGAATCGATCCCAGCAAGTAAGTGGCGGCCGAATATTCCTTTCCATCTCGCTCGCACCCGGTCCGGATCATCTCGAGGGCCTCATCGATTACCTCAGGAAAGCAGCTCACAAAGATCGGCATACTCTCAAGCGGCTGGGACGAAAGCATTCGAAACCAGCTCTCGATTCGCTTCGGGAGCATATAGAGCAGACCGTTTGTGTCCTGGGCGAGCGCCGGGATGAGATTGGTTTCGGCCCGGTCCGATCCCTCATCTTCGATACCCAGTATATCGCGGAATTCCTGTTCGATGGCATTCAGGTGGGCGTAGCTGGCTCCGATCTCCAGTTCCTTTTCATCAAGTTCCCGGGCAAATTCCAGAAAAAGCGCCGCCTGGACGATCTCCTTTTGTGCGGGATCCATGTTGGACGGGCAATTCCCACGGAGTTCCTGCTGGATGCGGTATCGGGGTTCTTCGGTTTCGTCAAGCGCCCGGCTGAGAAAACCGAGTATTCCCCCCGGGCCGCCATGAACCTGCGCGAAAGTTCTGTATCCCTGGATGCAGGAGCCGATTCGGGTCGAAAGCTCCCCGCTGTGCAGAGCAGGCCATCCGGAAAACCTTTCCTGCGCCCATTCGGGAATCGAAGCCCGCCGGGTGATTTCCACCGCGCTCAGACGAGGAAGAAAAATCCACAGGTTCCTGAAATCATGCGTAGAAAGTGTCATATGCGGGAAAAGAAAATAATTCAGTTCGTTGACTGCGGTCATAATTTTCGTCCAATTCCGGTTCCCTGAAAGCTGTTTCGTGTATTTTCCACCCCATCAAGGCCGCAACATACTCTTCAGACTCTTTTGATCCTTTTTCTGCAATCGTATATCAATCCCAGAATAGACTCTGCTGCGGGAAAGGCCTGTTTTCCAGGGCGCAGGCAGCTTCAAGAAGGCTTTTTAGCGCTCTTTCGCCTTCAAGCCCGGCACTCAAGGTAAATTCATTTACAAACGCATCGATATGCAGGCGTATCACCTCGGGCGCCATCTCCCGTGCGTGACGCCTTATGTAGGACCATGGACTATCCGGGTGCTTCATGGCATAGAGGAGGCTTTCCCTTATTTTTTCTTCTACCACACCGGCTACTTCGCCGCCGAGGTCGCGCCGGATGGCAATCGCCCCCAAGGGGAGCGGGAGCCCGGTTTGGCTCTCCCACCATCGGCCAAGGTCGAGCGCCATGTGAAGACCGTATGCCTGATAGGTCCATCTGCCTTCGTGAATAATGACCCCAGCGTCCACTTCCCCAGCCGCCACAGCAGGCATTATCCGGTCGAACCGCATGGGGACCCGCTGCCCCCGGTGAGTTCCTTCCAGCCGGAGCAAAAGGCTGGCGGTAGTGAGGTTACCAGGGGTTGCAATCGTTGCGTTGCGAAGGTCCTCGAATCCGGCGGCACGCCGTGCCACGACGAGTGGTCCGCATCCTCTCCCCATGGCCCCTCCGGACCTGAGCAACCAGTACTTATCCAGGATGCTCAGCACTGCATTTACGGAAATCTTTGAAATATCGAGAGCGCCATTCGCTGCCAGCCGGTTAAGCATCTCGACGTCGGCGAGCAGGACATCCAGGGCAAAGGGAAACTCAATCCGTTTCTCCGCCATGGCGCAAAAGATAAAGGTATCATTCGGACAGGGAGAGTATCCGAGGGTTAGCGGCGACTTCAATTCCTACCTCGACTGAATCCTCGCAGAATAGACCAAGTGCAATCCATCAGTCCCACGGCGACATGAGTTACTGCGGCTGCAGGATGAGTTCCTTCACTCTGCAGAGCAATTCGTTCCTACCCTGCTGGGTTTGTGCTGAAAAGATGATGAAATCAACGGGTGATATCCCGAGAATCCGCCCAGAGGTTTGGGCGAGGGGGTTCCATTTTGTCCGGGATAGTTTATCGGCCTTGGTCAGGATGGGGATTGCCGGGATTTTTTTTTCTTTTAGCCAGGACCAAAGGCTTATATCATCGGGGCTCGGCGGATGTCGCAAGTCCATTATCTGGACAACCCCCCGGAGGTTTTGGCGTGAATCGAGGTAGGTCTCGATCATCGGCCCCCAGCTTGCGCGCAGGCTTTGGGAAACCTTTGCATATCCATATCCGGGCAGGTCAACGAACCGGAAGCAATCATTCATTTTGAAAAAGTTTATGAGTTGAGTGCGACCCGGGGTGCGGCTTGTACGGACCAGTTTTTTTCGCTGGATCAGGCAGTTTATAAGCGCAGATTTGCCTACGTTTGACCGACCGGCGAACGCCACCTCGGGCAGTTCATCCTGTGGGTATTGCTCAGGTCGCACGGCGGATGTGATGAATTCGGCCGACACTATGACCAAAGCATCCGGGAAGCACGGGGCAGGGGGCAGGGGGAAGGAATTCCCGCTTATTACCGCCCGCTTTCCGCTCCCTGTTTCTTGTTTCTTCATTCCCTCTTCTCGCTTGCAGCTTCCATTCACTTGAGGTAGCGCTCGATTCGGTCAAGTCCCTCCCTTATGTTTTCAAGGGAATTGGCATAGCTGAAGCGGATGTAGCCTTCGGCATTCGATCCGAAATCCACTCCAGGCGTTATGCCGACCTTTGCGTTTTCGAGGACTTCGAAGGCGAAGGAATAAGAATCATGAGTAAACCGGTGCGCATTGGCAAAAACGTAGAAGGCCCCAGTTGGCTCAACCGTTATCCCGAAGCCGATCTCCCGCAGCCGGGCAATCATATATTGCCTGCGACTATTGTATGTTTCGCGCATTTTCGCGACATCTTCTGCGACACTGGGGTCCGTGAGCGCGGTGTAACCTGCGGCTTGTGCGACGGAATTTGCAGAGATAAAGAAATTCTGCACTATTTTCTGTATCGGGCGGATCATGTACTCTGGCGCTATCAGATATCCGAGCCGCCATCCCGTCATGGCGAAAAGCTTGGAAAAGCCGTTGAAGACGATGCAGTTTTCGGTAAATTCGAGCACTGAGCGCGCACGGCCCTCATATACGAGACCGTGATAAATTTCATCGCTGAGTATCAGCTTGCCCACATCAGCGATTTCGGCCATTCGGTCTGGCTCAAGCAAGTTTCCGGTCGGGTTTGCAGGCGAATTTATAAGGATCGCCTTAGTTCGCGGAGTAATCGCAGCTTTTATAGCTTCCGGCCTGTACTGAAAACCGTCTTCCTCATACACCGGGATCATCCTGGGGACCGCTTCGAGGAAACGCACGAAATTCGGATGGCAGGGGTAATGGGGATTGGACAGAATTACCTCTTCCCCGCATTCCAGAAAGGCGCTCATTCCTACCAGGAAGGCAGGGGATGTCCCGGATGTAACTATTACCCGATTGGGGTCGATGCTCCGAACTCCGTAAGTCTGCTCATAATAGTTGCAGATAGCCTCGCGCAGTCCGGGGGTTCCGAGGCTATGCGTATAGTGGGTATCGCCCCTGGAAAGGGCTTCTATCGCCGAGTTCTTTACGGCCTCAGGAGTATTGAAATCAGGCTCGCCAACCTCAAGGTGAATCACGGATTCTCCGGCTCGCTCCATTTCCTGGGCGCGTTCCAAAACATCCATGACAATGAATGAGGTCATTTGCTCCAATCTTCTGCAGGTCAAGTCTGTCTCCTGTAGCAAGAAGCAGAGAACGGGGACCAGGGGCAAGGACATAGTCCCTCTTCTCGCCTTTTGCTTCCCGCTGCCGGCTATCGCGACGGCACTCTAATAATTACCGGCTCGCCCTCGACTTCGCCACTTAATTGGGTCATCAATGTGGTGGCGCTGGAAGCGCTGTTGACCGGTTGAAGCTGGACAACGAAAACCTTTCCGAGCGTCCGGTGTTTGAGAGTTTTGATGACGACTCTGTAGCCTTTTCGCTCGAGGCGGGTTTTTACCTCTTCGGCCTTCTCCCTGTCCTCAAATGAGCCAACCTGGACCATGTATCTATAGGATTGCGATTCACGACTTTCAGAGATACCCCCCTGAACCGGAGCGCCTCCTTCATTGGGGACCGCGGCTTTTTCGACCACAGGCGTCTGAGTCTCTCCTGGAATCTCCTGCTGCACCGGGGCAGGCTCTGATTTCACCATGTCATCCTGCACCGGGGAAGGCGCCGATCGTGCGGTTGGGGCAGGTTTTTGTCCTGCCCTCGACGGGAGTTCCTCATTTATTTGTTCGCGTCGGAGGCCTTCGTCCGGGATGATTTCGATTTCGCCGGGAGGGTTGTGGGATGATGCATGGGAACGGGTCCTGGTCTGGGCTGCGGCGTTGACCTTTGCGAGGTATTTTCGGGCTTCATCGGCCATATCGGTATTGGGGGCAATGTCCCCAACCCGGCTAAGCGAGCGAAAGGCCGCTTCGAAGTCTCCGGACAGGTAGCTCAAAATGCCGAAGCGCAGATTGGCTTCGACCAAATCGGGAGATGCGCGCACCGCATTTCCGTATGCATGCCGAGCCTCATCGCTTCTGCGCAACTGTTCCAGAACCTGACCACTCCGAAGCCAGGCCAGGCCATAATGCTCATCGAACTTTACGGCCTGCTGATAGTAGAGCAGAGCCCTTTCGATATCGCCATTTTTTTCGTAAAGCCTCCCAAGGTTGTAGGCGGCAAACTGGGGGGTCTTGTAAAAGGGATCGTCCAGTGCCTTCTGGAATGCTCCCCGGGCGAGTTCGACCTGCCCGCGTTTGGCGTAGATATACCCTTCCGTGTTCAGTGCTTCGGGGTAAGCGGGTTTAATCTTCAGTGCATTCTGGAGATGCGAAAGCGCTTTGTCCTCCAGTTCGCGCTGGTCGTACGCAAGTGCGAGGTCATACTCTATGGTTGCGTCGTTAGGCTTTTTCTCCGCTGCTTCAGTGAGATATTTCAGTGCGCTTGCCGTCTCTGCGGCCGCCAGGCATTTCTCGCCCATTTCCTGAAGCTGTAGGACCGAAGGCGCAGGTTGTTCGGGGGTGGTGGCACAGCCTGAAGTCACCACAAAAAAAGCAACACACAAAAGAGCAAGTCGTCTCATCTTTAGATAACCTTGTTCAGGGTAAACTCAATAATCCCTTCGGCGCCCCTTTTGATCAAATCAGGAATGAGTTCGCGGACCTGGCTCTTTGAGACAACGGTCTCGACTGAAAGCCACTCAGACTGGTAGAGATTGGCGATTGTCGGGGCATTCAAGCTTGGCAGAATCTCCATGATGCCCTCGATTTTTCCCTTTGGCACATTCATTTTGAGCGCCACCAGACCTTCGGCGCGCAACGCACCCTGGAGCAGCAGAGAGATGTGCTCAATCTTGTCGCGTTTCCAGGGATCCTGCCATGCATCGGGATTAGCGATGAGCTGCGTATTGGACTGCATCAATTCGTCAACGATCCTGAGGCCGTTTGCCCTCATTGTCGAGCCTGTTTCGGTGACTTCAACAATAGCGTCGCAGAGGCCGGAAATAACTTTTGCCTCCGTGGCGCCCCAGGAAAACTCCACCTCTACCCTGATGCCCTTTGACTTGAAGTAGCGCCGGGTAAAGTTTACCAGTTCGGTGGCGATTTTCTTGCCCTCCAGGTCCTTTTCGTTCAGGATGGCGGAGTCCATCGGCACTGCCAGGACCCACCTTGCGGGCCGCTGGCTCACTTTCGAGTAGACCAGGTCAGCTACGACATGGATTTTCGAGTCATTTTCCATGATCCAATCCCGACCGGTAAGCCCCACGTCGAAAGTACCGTTCTCAACGTAGCGCGACATTTCCTGGGCGCGGCAGATCGAGCAACGGATGAACGGATCATTGATTTCCGGGAAATAGTTTCTGTCGGAAAGCGATATTCTCCAGCCGGATTGCTGAAAAAGCCTGAGGGTGGATTCCTGGAGACTTCCCTTTGGAATGCCTAGCATGAGCTGTTTCACTTCTTGTAAACCTCCCGTGGGTCAAAGACTCGAATTCCCCGCACCTCAAAACGGCCGTCCATGAAAAATCGGTGAAAGCAACTTTCAAAACCGGTATGGCAAGCTGCCCCCCCTATCTGATCAACCTTGAGCAGAACGGTATCTGAGTCGCAGTCGATCAAGATTTCGCGAACGAGCTGGATGTTTCCCGATTCTTCGCCTTTCAACCAGAGCTTCTGCCTGGACCTGCTCCAATAGTGAGCTTTTCCTGTTTCGATAGTCTTGTTCCATGCGAGTTCGTTCATATATGCCAACATGAGCACGATCCCGCTCTCAAAGCTCTGGACGATCACGGGGATCAAGCCGTTTTGTTTACTAAAATCAGGTCCCAACGTCAATCTCCACCAGTCGTCAGTCGTCAGTGGCCAGAAAAGGGCTTTTCTCTGACGACTGAGCACTGGCCACCGACCACTGTCCAGCAAGTTGGCCGCAAGCCGCGCTTATTTCATTTCCACGGCTTTTACGGATTATCGCAGCTAGATTCGCTTTTCGCAAGACATCCTGAAACACCAGGATTCTTTCAAGGGGTGGAGTCCGAAAGATAGACCCCGGATGCGCATTAAAAGCAATAAGGTTTACCTTTGCCCGAACGCCCTCAAGGAGTCTGACAAGCTCCCTTGCCTGCCGTGGACTGTCATTTACACCGTCGAGCAGAATGTATTCGAAAGTGATCCGCTTTCTAGGCGGAAGCGGATACTCGCAGCACGCTCGCATAAGCTCGGAAAGCGGGTATGTCCTGTTTACCGGCATGAGTTCATCTCTGAGCTTATCATCTGCCGCATGAATGCTAATCGCCAAGTTTACCGGCGTTTCCATCCCCAGGCGCCGCATCTGGGGGATAAGCCCGACGGTCGAAAGGGTCACCCGCCGGTGTGAGAACATCAGTCCATTCGGGTCCGTTATAATGCGGATGGCCCGCACGACTTCATCATAGTTTGCCAGCGGCTCTCCCATTCCCATAAATACCAGGCTGTTTATTCGCGGCCCGAGCTCCGGGTCTCGAAGCCCCTGGCATACCTGGTCAACTATCTCAGCGGTCTCGAGATTACGTTTTAAACCAATGCTTCCGGTCAGGCAAAACTTGCACCCGAATGCACACCCGACCTGGCTGGATACACACAGCGTACACCTCGGCGAGTCGGGGATAATCACTGATTCGATGAAATTGCCGTCATGGAGGCGAAACAGGTACTTGCGGGTTCCGTCAGGCGCCTCATCAATCCGGGAAATGGCAAGAGCGTCCAAAGTCGAGCTGAATTCAAGCTGTGCGCGAAAGGCGCGGCTCAGGTCACTGCATTGGCTCCATGATGAGATATTTCGCGCATAAAGATGTCTGAACATCTGGCGAGCGCGGAAGGGTTTCTCACCGAGAGTGTGAACCCACTCCTCGAGTTGTTCCAAAGTGAAATTCTTTATGAAGAAAGGTCTCATGCTGAATTTGACTATTTTCTCGAAAAATATTGGTCAGATGTCCTATCCTGGAGGAAAATCTGATTATATCTCCTTATATCGGTCGAGTCATATGCTTTATAACCTGATTGCCTGCATTCTTCACAAGCCTTGCGTGGGATATGAACGGCAAAGATTCTTCGGCCGCTGTCGGTTCGTGAGTCTATGGTGAGAAGGCCGCTGCAATCCGGGCAGGCTCGGATCGCTTCCCTCTGGATTTCGACTATGTGGTCCGTATCGTAGAATATCCGGCGGTCGCGCTCGAACAGCTTGCCTTTGTTGGGGTTGTCTTCCCGAATGCCAGTGCCCAGCTTCCAGACTTCGAGCGATTCCTCTACGACTTTTTGGATGTGCCGAGTGATCTCCGGTCCCTGCCGCAGTCTGTCCGGGTCGTAACCCGGTTCACGAACCCCGCTGTAGTCGAGACCGGCCAGTGCCAGGATGATTCCGGCGTTCACGTATGGCAGGGCGCTCTCTATCGAATATCCGCCCTCGAGAACGGCAATGTGAGGTTTGAGCCGGCTCGTAAGCTCAGCGTAGCCATGTGCGGAGAAATGCATGTTAGTGATCGGGTCGGAGAAGTGGTTGTCCTGGCCGGCGGAATTTACGATCAGATCAGGTTGGAATTCTTCCAGCATGGGCAGGATTGCGTTTTCGAGCACATAGAGAAACCCTTCTTCGGAGGTGCGGGGGGGCAGTGGCAAATTGATCGTTGTTCCTGCGGCATTTGGACCGCCAAATTCTGATGGAAATCCGGAGCCCGGGTAAAGGGTGCGTCCGTCCTGATGCACCGATATGAAGAGCGTATCGGGGTCGTGCCAGTAAATGTCCTGAGTGCCGTCACCATGGTGGCAGTCGGTATCCACTATCGCCACGCGATCAACGCCGTAGGTCTGGCGCAGGTACTCGATCATAATGGCTTCGATATTGATGTTACAGAAGCCTCGAGCCCCGTGGACCACCCTCATCGCATGATGGCCGGGCGGGCGAACCAGAGCGAAACCGCGCGCAATATTTTTTTCGAGCACCTCTATACCGATTTTCTTCGCTCCGCCTGCGCTTATCAGATGCGATTCCGTGATTACGCTCAGCTCATCCGGAACGCAGAAGTGGACTCGTTGAATGTCTTCTATGCAAGCGATATCAGGCTTGAATTCCACGATCCCCTCAATGTCGAGAATACCCTCCTCGAATACCTGGTCTTGTGTGTAAAGGAGGCGCTCCTCACGCTCGGGATGCGTGGAGTGAATCGCCCAATCGAAAGCGGGGAAGAATACGAGGCCGGTTCTGGTAG
Organism: Syntrophobacteraceae bacterium; assembly: GCA_049520315.1. GTDB lineage: Bacteria > Desulfobacterota > Syntrophobacteria > Syntrophobacterales > Syntrophobacteraceae > SbD1. The sequence continues at coordinate 64,545 of JBEKPW010000014.1, read as the reverse complement.
TTGATGAGAGCATTTTCTTAGCCTTGAATAGCCCATGGGAGAAAGCAGTATTTGAACATTGACTGCGCCAGTTCCTTATGCTCCGGGATCAGCCCCGGCCTGGTCTGGACCTTCACGCGGATGTTCAGCCCTGCGGTAGAAAAACCCCTGACCATATTAAATTGAATGTCCTCGACTACCTCGAGATCGAGTTCGGGTTCCGACGCGCCGGCTTTGACGCACTTTCCCCGAAGCAGCTCCAACGCAAGCGAGATAGCGGTTTCCCGGTTGAAATCCTTGCCGATCTGACGACTGAATGATTCTTCGGGGGCCAAGGCAATACCTCTTTCAGTATCTGCGAAAAGAGTTACTTCGTTTGTATTTTTGGCCATGGCCGCTCCAAGGGCGTTGGCCACCTGCCACTGCGGTACTGCGCTGGTCTGAATTCCGGTTAACTTTTCAATGCGGGGAGCAAAAAAAGGTGCAGGGCCTCCGAGCGTCAGGATTTCAACGGGTCTTACCTCATAGCCGGAAAGCAGCTCTTTTACGGTATAGACCGGCTTGTGGTTGATATCTTCGATCATCTTGCGGGCGGCGAAAACTATCTTTTTGCAAGATAAATCCAAAACCAGGCCTGCGGTGTCTTCAAGCGTAATCCCGAGTTGAAGGGCAATAGGGTGCAAACCGCGCCGGGATGCATCGGCATCCCCGTTCAGGGCTCTTCCAAGGACAAAAAGAGCGTCGGTCGGCGTTGGTGAAGGACCTCCGTAGGCCATCGCCGGGCCGTGGCGTTCAGGGCCGATCAGAAGCTCGCCGTCCAAAACCCGTACTGCGCTGTCGCCGCCGAGTGCGATCGACTTGGTTTTTAGAGAGCGCACGAGTGTCCTATACCCTCCGATTTCGCCTCCAAGCGGCTCTAGCAGCGGCGCCCGGCCGACGAGCACGGCCATGTCGGATGTCGTGCCACCAATATCCAAGACCAGAGTGTCTCCGGCGCCGGAAGCAAAGGGGAGGGCGCCCATAACGCTTGCCGCCGGGCCGGAGAGGATCGTCTGTCCCGGCATGTCGATGGAGGCTTCGAAACTCGTCGTTCCCCCGTCGGCCTTGAGCACAAAGATGGGGATTTCGAAACCTTTCTTTTTCAGCGAGTCCCTTACTGCCTCGAAAAACAGCCGGTGAAGAGGGTGAACAGCCGCGTTGATCCATGCCGTGGCGATCCGCCGGGGGAAATTCAGGTTTGCGGAAACACGGTGACCCATAATTACCTGGTCGCACGAACCACGCAGGATCTCCGCCATCTTGAGTTCATGCTTGGGATTTCGCACCGAGAACTTTGATATTACGGCAACCTGGCGGACACCTTCAGCAAGAAACCTTCCGGCTATCTCGTCGATTTCCCGTTCTTGCAAAGGCTGGATCTCTCGTCCCCGATGGTCGATCGATCCCGATACGCAGTGATAGTGGCCGCCGATTCGGAAATTAGCCGGGTCTATGCCGGGGCCAGCCGATACGACCACGCCGGTCTTTGGGAGCTTTCCTTCAGCAATGGCATTGGTGGTAAGAGTTGTGCTCAGGACTGCGCGGCGTATGGCCCCGGGCGGCACATCTCTGGTTACTTTGTCCAACCCGGTCAACACACAACTGAAGAGATTGGAATGGTCCGTTGCGACCTTAGCCTGACGCAAAATACAGCCCTCTCCGATCAGCACGGCGTCTGTGTGGGTCCCCCCCACGTCGAGACCGATTATCATCCTGCCCCCTTAACGCGCTTTTCATTCAAAGGTTACTAAAAACGCATAGTATCGGAGAAGACCGTGGTGTCAATGCAAAGTGCTAAGAAACGGCTGGATTCGATAGAAAAGAGCGATTTGCCGGTCTAAAAGCCGGCGAAGAGCTCCACGCAAATGGAATCATAACACCCGACTCCGATATTGTTGAAGCGCCGGTCCATGATGTTTTTCCGATGAGTGGGGCTTTTCATGAGGGCCTCGTGAATATTGGCCGCAGTATCAAGCCCTTTTGCCAGGTTCTCGCCAGCCGCCACCGAAGACCTTTTTCTATTGGCGGGAACACATAGGTTGACCGAATTCCAGACCGGGTTTCTACCCGTTTTCGGGTCCTCATGGTCAAAATAGCGCTCGGTCACCATTCGCCTGGCGCGCATCATGGCCTTCGCAGCAAGGCAACTGTTCCATTGAAGCGCCCGGTTTTCTTTCCTTGCCAGTTCATAGAGTTTATTGGCCCTTTCCCTGTCAGAAGAGCGCGGCCCTGCGGACTGTTTGCCTTGAGGATACACCGGAAGAGGCCTGGTCTGCTGTGCAAAGCAGGACCATCCCAGCGCGCAGATCAACAAAATCACTATAACGGCGATTGCTTTTTCCATCCACTCACTCAATCACAAACTGTTTGTTTACCCCAATTCACCTATTTTCCTATTCATCAACGACGTACAACCGCAAGAGCATAATCCGTCCTTTTGAATAGTTAAACCCGTAAAATGCGCCAGCCGGTTTTACGTGCAAACCGAGATTTTTTGTTTCCCTCTTGAAGTCGTCATCTTGGCTGCGATCTATCAAAGCCATGGACCCGGTGATCCTCCGCAGACAAGCGGCGGCCCCGCCCGGAGAGGTGAGAAGGGTCCGGGTTCCAAGCTGGAAAACAAGGCTGGGTTCATGGTAACCCGAAGAACAGAGCATGACATTCTCGCCCCCACTCTGCTTGGCTGCATTTGCAACGTTCCTGCTAAGCCACAGCCAATTAACATTGGGTAGTATCCATTGAAGTGAAGGCGCCACGACGAGCGCAGTCGCAGCGATTGTAACAGCAGCCGCGTGGACATAGCGGCGCTTGCAAAACTTCCAGGTGGAAAGCACCGTCGCCGCTACCGCTGCAGTTGCCGGGACAAGGCCGACCGGTTCAAATCGATGTTCCAGAAACCAGGGGAGGGCGAGGGCTCCGAGGCCAAGCAGCATAATTACCAGTTGGCATGAAGCATACATGGTTTTCACGAGCCAGGAGGCTGGTTCGCGGGAGTCGCCCTCTTCGCTGGAAATTATGGTATGGGCGATCAGTAGGCATAATGCGGGGTAGAGGGGCAAGACATAATGCGGGAGTTTCGTTGGAATCAGTTCAAAGACAATCCATCCAGGTATTATCCATGCAAGGCAAAACCGTACCGCCGGAGCGGAGCGCGAATTCCATGCCCGAAAAATAGACACTCCCGCCATCGCTGATGCAGGCCAGAGGGTGAGCGGCATGAGAAGGAGGTAGAAGCCCGGCGGAAATCCGTGCGATTCCTGGCCCGAGGCCACTTTGGAAAGCATATCCCCCACCAGCGCCTGCTGAAAGAAAGTACCCTTTGTAGCCAGGGCAATGGCAATCATCCAAGGACTTACAAGTATGGCCGTTATCGCCAGACCAAGAAGCGGCTTCATACTCTTCAGCCATTTTGCGTCCCTGTCCGCCGCTGTCAGGCAGCAAATGGTAAACAGACTGATCATCGGGGTAACCGGCCCCTTCACAAGAATCCCGATGGCCTGTGCTGTCCAGAAGGTTAGAAAGGCTCCGATTTTCTGAGATTGGTTTTCACTGTCCCGAATATAAAACCTGCTCAAAGCTCCCTGAGCAGCCATGACCGTTGCGAGCAGCACGGCGTCAGTCGTCGCGAGATGCGCCTCCATAACCAGTAGAAGCGAGCTGGCGACAAGTACGGCCCCCAGGAAGCCTGTTCTGTCACCGAACAGCCGCTTTCCAAGGGCAAAAGTGAGCAGGACGGAAAATATCGCTCCAAGGAGCGAGGGGATACGATACGGCCAGATCTTTCGAGATTGGGGCGTTTCGAAGAGCGCCGCGCTCGCAGCCTGGAGCCAGTAGATGCCGATGGGCTTCTTATTGCGGGGTTCGTCCTGGAAGCGAATCTGGACGAAATCGCCGGTCTCGATCATTTGGCTCGTCGCTTGGGCAAACCTCGATTCGTCCCGGTCGACGGGCGGAAGTGCAAAAAGCCCTGGAACGAAGAAAGCAAGGCAAATCAGAATGAGAAAAAAATACTCTGCAAGCGTGGAACGAGAAGCGGGAACCGTTTCTTGCTCTCTGCTTCCCGCTTCCTGCTCCCCGTGCGAGCGGAGTGACTGTTCCATGCTCCCTGCTCTCTATCAACCTATGTGCTTCGAAAAAATCATCGCCGGCAATGGCCCCGGGAGCGCAGCGGGGTCTGGACCCTGCGCTCGTCAGCCCTGGATGCAGTTGCGGTTTCATCACCGCCCCAGTTTTTTCAAAGCCTTTTTAATGGCGTCGAATCCCTGTTCGATTTCCTCCATCGACAGCGCATAAGAGAGCCGGATGCAATTGTCTTCGCCAAAGGCGTTACCCGGGACCACCGCCACGTGGGCCTCTTCCATAAGAAAGTCGGTAAGATCGAGCGATCCGTTTATCGTCCGTCCTGCGAACTTTTTCCCAAAATGGCCGCTGAAATCGGGGAAGACATAAAATGAGCCGTCGGGCTCCGTACAAGTTACTTCCGGCAGGTCGGAAATGCGCTCCATCACAAGTTTGCACCGTTTTTCGAAGGTTTGCGCCATTTCCACAGCCGATTCCTGGTCACCCGTGAGCGCCTCGACGCTTGCCCACTGTGATATGGAGCTCGGATTGCTGGTAACCTGGCTCTGGAAATCCGTTGCGGCCTGTATAACCGTCGGGTCGCCTATGAGGTATCCAATTCGCCACCCGGTCATGCAATAGCTTTTGCTGACGCCGTTTATAATAAAAATGCGGTCGCGCAGCTTTTCCTCGATCATCCCAAGGCTAACCCATTTCCGGCCGCCGAAAAGAATACGGTAATAGATATCATCGCTTGCGATCAGCACGTTTTCATGGCGCAAAAGCACTTTGGCCAAAGATTTGAGTTCATCAGGTCCATAGTATTTCCCGGTTGGATTCGACGGGCTGTTCAGGATCAGGAGCCTCGTGTTCGGGGTGATGGCCCTTTCGAGGTCTGAGGCCTGGAGCATGAAACCGTTTTTCTCCGTGCAGGGCACAATGACCTGTTTGGCATTTGCGAGATCGATCATGTCCGGGTAACTTACCCAGTAGGGCGATGGAAGGATGACTTCATCTCCCGTATCCAGCAGGGTCATGAACAGGTTATAGAGCGCATGCTTTCCGCCGCAGGAAACCAGAACGTTTTTCCGCCCGTAAGAGAGGCCGTAGTCGGCTTTGATGGTACTGCAGACAGCGTCCTTCAGTTCGTCTATCCCGCCAACAGCCGTATATCGGGTATGGCCGTTGCAGATGCTCTCCATCGCGGCGTTGCGGATGTTCTTGGGAGTATCGAAATCCGGCTCCCCGATGCCGAAATTGATTATGTTGACGCCGCTTTGTTTGAGTGCCCTGGCTTTGGCATTGATTGACAGGGTGGCTGAGGGTCTAATCCTGCCGATTCTTTGTGATAATTTCATTTTATTACCTCTGAGATTATCTACCGTTCTGCTGGTAATTGACTGAAATCAAATACAGACCATGCCCCGGAGCGGTCATCCCGGCTTGTCTGCGCTCACCGCTCCTGACAATGCGATCGAAGTCCATGGCCGTCCTCTTTCCCTTCCCGACCTCAACTATTGTGCCCGTCAGGTTCCTGACCATGCGGCGCAGGAAGCCGTTGGCCTCGTAGGTGAACTTGAGCAGGTCGGACCTCGACCACACGAGTTCAGTTCTAAGGATGTTTCGCTCGGTCGAGGATGCCTGCGACCCCGCGGCCATGAAGGCAGAAAAGTTATGCTGCCCGCAAATCCTTTTCAAGCACTCATTCATCGGCTCCACGGCAAGAGGCCGGCGGACGTGCCATGCGTAATTGCGTAGAAGCGCAGATGGGACCGGGCGGTTCAGTATGTGATATTCGTAAACCTTGCTCACGGCTGAGAAGCGTGCATGGAAAGACTGGTCCACCTCCTCTGTCCTCAGAACGACGATGTCGTCCGGAAGAAGGCTGTTTAGCCCCCTCAGGATCTCATCAGGCGTGAGGCGTGTCCGCGCATGGAAATTAACAACCTGCCCCTTTGCATGCACCCCGGCGTCAGTTCGGCCGGATGCGCGAATCCCCACCCTGTTTCCAAGCATGACGCCCAGGCGCGACTCGACAACTTCCTGGATGGAGAGTGAACCCGCCTGGCGTTGCCATCCATGATAACCGGAGCCGTCGTATTCCAGCACGAGTTTTATGTTGCGCTCAATTTTGGGATCATGCTCATTCATTGTTCGGTCGTTGAATAACAGTGGCCCAAAAGCCAAAAGCGGTTGAGACAGGTGTCTGCCGGCCCTTGCTTGCCCCAGTTCCGGTTTTTATGGCTGCCAGGGCGCCGCTTTGAGCCCGGTGTCCTCCGGCAAGCCGCACATAATGTTCATATTGCAAATGGCCTGTCCGGATGCGCCCCTTGTGAGATTATCAATAACGGAGATGACGATCAGCCGCCGAGTTCGCTCATCTACTCGCCAGCCGAGGTCGCAGTAGTTACTGCCCCTGACCTGAAGCGAGACGGGTAGGTGCTCCGGATTACTGAGGCGGACGAAAAGCTCATCCCTGTAAGAGCTCCGGAAGGCCTCCTCTACGTCAGCGGCCCCCACTCCCTCCTTCAAATTGGAGTAAACTGTGCTCAGAATGCCGCGGCTCATCGGGACAAGATGCGGGGTGAAATTGACCGTCACCGGTCTTCCGGCCAGAACGCTCAGTTCCTGCTCGATTTCGGGCGTGTGGCGGTGCTCTGCCACTTTGTATGCTCTAAAGCCCTCGTTCACCTCGCAGAAATGCACGCCAAGGTTCATGGTCCTCCCGGCCCCCGTGACCCCCGATTTGGAGTCCGCGATTATCGTTTCGGGGTCAATTAGCCCGCGCCAAAGAGGCGGTGCTGAAGCTAGAATAACGCTCGTCGGGTAACAGCCCGGGTTGGCGACAAGGCGAGCGGTCCGGATTTTTTCCCGATATAGCTCGGGAAGGCCGTAAACAGCCTCCTGCAGAAGCTCCGGGGTTCTGTGCTCCGAATACCACTTCCCGTAGACCTCAGGATCCCGCAGCCGGTAATCCGCGCTCAGGTCCACAACTCTAACCCCGCGATCCAGCAGGCTCGGAATTATGTCCATGGAGGCTTGGTGCGGCAGTGCCGTAAAGACCAGATCGGATGATGCGGTAAGCTTTTCCGGGTCTATGTCTTCGAAGATCAGATCGCAATGTCGCTTGAGGGCCGGGTAGAAATCGTCAATTCGCTGTCCCTTCTGCTGCCTGGAGGTGATCATGGAGACACGGACCGATGGATGGCCGCAGAGTATTCGCAGCAGCTCAAATCCGGTGTAGCCGGATGCACCGGCAATGGCGACCCTCACCATAATAGTTCCCCTTGATAAAAATGAAGGGCGCATGCACCCTGGTGCAGCGCCCCATATTCAATCCGAAAAATCGGTTTCGGTTGCCCGGATGAAGAAATCGACCCTGGAAAAAAGCGGAAAGATTTACGTCACAGGGGCTGGGTTTACCCCGCCATCAACAGGATTAGCGCTTCGAATACTGGAAGCGTGCTCTGGCGCTCTTGCGGCCATATTTTTTGCGTTCCTTGACGCGCGAGTCGCGGGTGAGGAACCCGGCCCGTTTGAGAACCTCCCTGTATTCGGGATTGAGTTCAAGGAGCGCTTTGGAAATACCGTGCCGAATGGCCCCGGCCTGACCGGAAATCCCTCCCCCAAGCACATTGATGGCAATGTCGAGTTTGCCGAGCGTCCCGGTAAGCGTCAGCGGCTGAGCAATTACCATTTTACTCGTTTCCCTGTCCAGATACTTATCGGCCGGCTTTTTGTTTATAACGATCTGACCCGTTCCGGGTTGAAGCCAAACCCGCGCGATTGAGGTCTTTCTTTTACCTGTGGCATAAAAGCGTTGTTCGGGCATTTAAAAGCGTCTCCTAGCTGTATTTCTCCAAAAGTTTAAAAGCCTCGGGCATTTGCGCCTCGTGAGGATGGGACGGGCCGGTGTAAACTCTGAGCTTCTTTATCAGTTTGCGGCCGAGCCGGTTTTTGGGCAACATCCCCCAGACCGCCAAGCGGATCATCCGTTCGGGGTTTTCCTGGTTGAGCTTGCGGGCGGTTATCGCTTTGACTCCACCCATATAGCCGCTGTATCGGTAATACGTTTTCTGGTTCCATTTGTCACCGGTCAGCCTGACCTTGTCGGCATTGATGACGACTACGAATTCACCCAAGTCCACGTGCGGGGTGAAATTGGGCAGGTGCTTGCCTCGGATACGGACCGCGATCTGACTTGCCATGCGGCCCAGAACCTGGTTTTCGGCGTCAACTACTATCCATTTGCGCTTTTGCGGTTCGAACTTTGCGCTTTGCGTTTTCATTGTCGGGCACTCCGAAATCTGAGAGAATTGACTTAAGCCGTAAATAATACAAATATGTGTACCCCTTGTCAAATGAAAACGTATAGAGTTAAGTTCAAGAGGGAATAACAGGAAACATGCAGCACCAGGCTGGAACTCGCTCGTTTCTACCTCGAAAACATCCAGGTCTCGGGATGCTGATATCCGGGGAGAGGCTCGCCAAACATCGGTTTGCCGAAAAAACCCCCTCCGCCCACACTGCCAAATCCCAGCAGATCGAGTGTGAAGACAAACCGGTTGTCGCCGCCCTCCCGTTCGTATCCGGCGCCCACTCCCCAGCAGCCGCGGATGTACCTGATCCCGTATCCCTGCGCGAACATCAATCCAGTGTCCAGGGAGTAATCATGGAAGGAGTTTAAATAGATTTCCTTATATACTTTAAAAATCGTTGTAAGCGATATTTCGTTTACCGCCAGGGTGGGAAGGTCCTGGTAACCCAGCCTGACAAGATCTCCTGAGCCGTTGTCATAATTTAAGAAAAGACCCTGAGCCTTCCCCTGTCCAGCCGATGCCAGGTCCAAATCCAAATCGTAGGAGACAGTGAGGTATCGTCTCGGCATAAGATCCATCCTGAACCCCACGGGGGAAAATCCCTGCCTCATGACATTGTTGGTGTCAAATGATGGGTCCTCAACCGGAGGCGGTTGCACATTGAAGAACTGAAAAACGCGAAATCGGGCTATTTCTAGGTACGTTGTAGTGGGGTCTCCGGCAGCATTGGGAATCACCTGCTTTCCGGTAAGGAAGGTCGAGAAGCCGTAGCGAACGCCGTTTCTGGCCTGATCCAGGTCAAACTGGTCGAGTTGGGGGACCTGGCCGTTAATGGACTGAGTCGCGTATTCGTATGAAATCTCCGGCCGGATTGCATTCTGAACGGCCGTAAAGTTGTAGAAATCCACGTTGAATTCCCTATTTAGCCGTGAACTCATCTCCACCATTACATCTGGAACGGCGCGCTGGGTGAACTCGTCAGAATTGCTTTGCTGCCATTGGATCGAATAGGCGTCGCCGCGTAAACCCACTGAGGGTTCGATGTCCAGGTAGTTACCCCAGTGCAGGGGGTAGTATACTCGAGGATAGACGTCCAGCCGCTGATCTGTAACGCCCTGCTCCCTCCAGTAGTCTACGACCGAACTCTGAACTGTGTAATAGAAGGGCGTGCCGTCAATCCAATTGGGGATCATGGTAAAAGACAGGGACGGCAGCTTCTGAATCGTTTCTCCCGATGCGGAAGGTTCGAGGTTCTCCCAGTATCGAAAGTCCATGCTGAGGAGTTCCGACTCGCCCTTTTTTTCAAAATAAGCCGTGGACTCGCGTACCAGAGATGTCTGGTCATACAGAATGCCGCGGCCGTAATACCGGCTGAACTCCGAGAAGTCATGGGTAAAGGAAGTCGATCCATTTGAGAATTCCTGGAGAAAATTCCGGTCGCTCACATAATCCACATCTATTTTGGCCTCTATGTTCCAAGGCAAAGTAATGTCCTGCCTGCCGCGCACCCAATACCGGTCATCCGTTTGGAAGGGGTATCCTTCGTCGAGCAAAAAGGAATGGTTCGCGTGGTCGTCCAGAAAATTGAACGCCCAGATGCCCTTGCCAAATTCCGGGTTGTCTATGCGGTATTCGACCCCTCCCATAAGCCCGCGATTTTCCATGTAGTGGGCATAAAAGGTAGCGTCCATATCACCCCGAATGGCCCAGTAATAAGGGACCTCAATGTTCCACCCCATGAGGGTGGATTGTCCCCCCAAAGGAAGCAGAAACCCCGACTGGCGATCCGTTTCAACCGGCATGCCAAGAATTGGCCAATAAGCGACCGGCAAGTCGCGAGCCCAAAAGGAAGAGCTGTGCGCCCAGGCATCCCCGCCAACGGTCACCTGCATTTCCTTGAACTGTACTTTCCAATCAGGGTCGGCCGGGTTGCAACTGGTTACGAACCCCTCCTTGAGTTCAAATTCGGTAGGGCTGAGTTTGTTTATCGATTTTCCCTGAATGAAAAAATTATTCTGGGCGAAATACATAATCCCAGAGTCCACCCACCCCTTTTCGGAGTCCAGGTTCCAGATTATGTGTTCGCCTTTGATCCAGTTTCTCCCATATTGAACGGTAACTTTGCCGTTGAGATCGACCTGCCGGGTCTGTTTGTTAAAGGTTGCGTAGTCGGCTTCAATCATCCTGTCCTTGGAACTTATCTTTACATTTCCCTCGGCTTCGTAAAGCTGTTTTTCCTGGTCATACATCAGCTTGTCGGCCTGGATTGTCCATGAAGCCTGGCTGTTTTCGGCAAGCTTCATTGTGCCTGGAATCGACTCCGGGCCGGCCGCTCGGGCATGGCTTGCCAGGAAGGCAATGAAAGCGAGACAGCACAAAGGCAGAGCAACTCTTGAGAACATGCGTCTTATACAGATTTCTCTCACAGAGCAAGCTCCCCGAAAATTTGTTTTACCTCTCCGGCAAAATAGAGTGAGCCCGTAATACAGATAAGATCATCCGGACCAGCCAGATTTCTTGCTTCCTGAATTGCGGAAGCCGAGTCGGAGATTACGTAGTATTTCTGTATATAGGGTCTGGCCATTTTGCGAATATCGTCGGGATTTGCGGCCCTAGCGTACCGGGGCCGGGTAAAGATAGCGGTCTCAGCCATAGGGAGCAAACGCCTGAGTATCCCCAAAATATCTTTGTCAGCCATAATGCCCATAACGAGGTGAAGCTTTTTGTAGGTGAAACTTTCTTTGAGAGCATCTCGAAGGGCTTCGGCGCCCTGCGGGTTATGCGCCCCGTCCAGCACAATTGTCGGACTGGTTTCGAGGACCTCCAGCCGGGCCGGCCATCTCACCTCCAGCATTGCACGCTCGATGAGCCCCGGCAAGAGTGAAATGAGTCGTTTTTGTTCGAGGATCTCGAGGGTGGCCAGGGCCAGCGCGGCGTTGTCCACCTGGTGCGCTCCTCTCAGATTGAGGCTCAGGGATGGCAATTGCCTTTTGATGCCCCGGTACTGAAAGGACCCGTTGGATTTTCGCCTCACGCTGAAATCGGACTTGAACCGGTACAAGGGTGCGGCTTTATTCAAGCATGTGGTTTTTAATATCCCCTGGGCTACGGGCTGGAGCGCACATGTTACCACAGGGACGCCTTGCTTGATGATTCCCGCCTTTTCGCGGGCAATCGATGAGAGGGTAGATCCGAGGAACTCCTGGTGATCGAAACCTACATTGGTAATGACGCTGACCTCGGGGCTGATGACGTTTGTCGCATCCAGGCGGCCTCCCAGGCCAGTTTCCGCAATGACAAAATCGGCTTGCTCCTCGGCGAAGTAAAGGAAAGCCATCGCGGTCACCATTTCAAAAAAAGTGGGCGGCTGTCTCTCATCCAGGGTCGCCCGGATCTTTTCAAAGACCCGGAGTATTCTGTCTGCCGAGACTTCCTGGTCATCGAGGCGAAATCGTTCTGTGAAGCGCACGAGGTGTGGTGAAGTATAAAGGCCGGCCTTGACACCGTGGTTGCATAGAATACGGGAAAGAATAGCCGCTGTGGACCCCTTGCCGTTAGTCCCGGCGATATGAATGAAACGAAGTTTCCGGTGCGGATTGCCGACCCGCGCAAGAAGATTTTCCGTGCAGTTCAGACCGAACTTGATCCCGTACTTCTGAAGCCCGTAAAGGTAGTCCAAAGACTGCCGGTAATTTGGCACCTGCCCCTCAGCTCTCCTGTAGCGGCCTTCCAAAGGCAAAAAACCCACCCTCTCCCCTCCTGAAGGGATCACAAAAACGAAAATGAAAACGCCCCGAATTGAGACTCTCTAATAGCACACTTCACCAGCATTAAAAATGATTGATTCTTAAACCGGCGATTCTTCGAAGCGTGTCTCACAGACCTTTAAGGGTTACAATGCGCACGCCCATTGTGAAATTCTTGACTTTACTTGGCAATCCCATTAGATTTCTTAAGTTCATCCTTAAAACTGCCATGCAGGAAAACCCGACGCTGATGCGGTGAAAGGAAATATGCGCCCATTGGTCCTGAGCATAAGGATCATCCTCGGATTACTTTTCGGTGTCCTGCTGTCACGGGTCTTTTTTCCGGCTTCGGGCCTTTGGTTGATCTTGTTTATTGCCAGCCTTCTGGTTGCCTTCGCCTACATTTTCGAAGTCCTGCACAAAAAGGACTTGTAGAGTAAATCTTTTTAGCGGAAGCTGAGGGCTTTCGCAGGGAGAACTAATATGGCTTGGGAAACACCGCCCGGAAGACGGGCGCCCGAAAGAGGCGGTCCGCCGCAGGATATTGAACAGGTCCTGAGGTGGTTCGCGGAGCGGTTCAGGTCTTCGCCTTCATTTTCACCCCGCCTGATTCTTATGATAGTTGCGCTCGTGATCCTGATAATCGTCGGGCTTAATTCGTATTATACGGTCGAACCCGAGGAGACGGCGGTCCTTCAAAGGTTTGGCCAGTATATAGGTACGGCCGGGGCTGGGCTTCATTTTAAAATCCCCTTCGGCGTCGATTCGGTGAGCAAGGTGGTAACCGGACGGGTGCTCCAGCGCGAATATGGCTACCGTACGCTGGAACCTGGCGTACGCTCCCAATTCACGGAAAAGGGGTATGAGGCGGAGTCCATCATGCTCAGCGGCGATCTCAACGTTGTAAACGTCCAGTGGACGGTTCAGTACATGATAAAAGATCCCGTTCATTATCTTTTTAAGGTCAGCGGAGTAGAGGCGACCCTGGATGATATCTCTGAGTCCGTGATGCGCAGGATCGTCGGAAACCGCTATTCGGACGAGGTAATTACCGTCGGTCGCGCTTCGATAGCCGATCAGTGCAGGACTGAAATCCAGCAAATAATGGACCTCTACGAGACAGGCCTCCAGGTTGTTGCGGTAAAGCTTCAGAACGCAAATGTTCCGAACCCTGTTATACCGGCATTCAATGAAGTAAACGAAGCCGGGCAGGAAAAGGAGCGCATGATAAACGATGCGCAGCAGGCCTATAACGATAAGATTCCCAAGGCCGTCGGCCAAGCCCGGCAAACGGTGAGTCAGGCCGAAGGATATGGACTGGAGCGGGTGAACAAAAGCGAAGGCGAAGCTAAGCGTTTCCTGGATATTCTCGCCGAGTATCAGAAAGCTCCAGACGTTACCCGCCGCAGAATGTACCTCGACTCATTCGAAGCCATGATGGGGCGAATCGATCATCTGTACGTGGTTGACGAGGCGCAGAAAAACACCCTGCCGCTGCTGGATCTGAACAGCTTCAGGGGTCAGAGTGAAAAAGCTCAGAGCTTTCCAGCGCAGCCTAAAGGGCAATAAGTGCTCGATGTTTGCGATATAGAAAGGAAACCATAATGGTTCCACGCAGGGCCAAAATAGCCGTAGCGGTGCTAGTAGTTCTGGCGGTACTCATCGGAGCTTCCTGTTTCGTGGTGAGCGAAACCCAGCAAGTGGTCATCACTCAGCTTGGCCGCCCGGTTGGACAGCCGATCACCGAGGCGGGACTCCATTTCAAGGTCCCGTTCATCCAGACGGCGAATTTTTTCGAAAAACGAATAATGAAATGGGACGGGCGTCCCGACCAGTTTCCGACCAAGGACAAAAAGTACATCTGGGTGGATACCACTGCGCGCTGGCGGATTAAGGACTCGCTGCTTTTCCTGACGCGGGTTGGAACGTTACCGAAAGCCAACAGCCTCCTTGATGGAATAATAGACTCCGTCGTGCGCGATCATGTTTCCGACAACGATCTTGTGGAACTGGTGCGAAGCGAAGGCTGGGAGCAGGCAAAGCAGAAGCTCAATGACGCGGGCATTCCCGAATCTCAGATGCTCACATCCGGGTTCGAGGCCCCTGAAGAGACCGATCGCCTCGCGAAAGGCCGCGAAAAAATCACCCGCGAAATGGTAGCTGACGCATCCCGGCTTATTCCTGAATTCGGGATGGAACTGCTCGACATTCGCATAAAACGCATCAATTATATTGAGTCCGTACAACAGAGTGTTTTCAACCGGATGATTTCCGAACGCAAGCGTATTGCCGCCCAGTATCGATCCGAGGGCGAGGGCGAGCGGGCTGCGATTCTGGGCCAGATGGACCGGGAATTGGCCAAGCTGACCTCGGAGGCCTACAAGAAATCGCAGGAAATACGAGGCAAAGCCGACGCGGAAGCAACCAGGATATACGCGGAAGCTTTCAGCAAAGACCCTGAATTCTTTTCTCTGTATAAGACTTTGGAATTGTATCGTAATTTGAGCAACAACAGCTCCTTCGTGCTCAGCACCGATGCTGATGTTTTTAAATACTTGAAGGGAAGCGGCGCATCCCCACGAAAATAGAGCTGGAGCAAAGCTATGGCATTTTACGAGGAAAATCCGGGGGAAATTGTCAGGGCGGACGTACTCGTGGGCATACCCACTGCCAATGAGGTGGAAAGTATAGCCAGGACTACCGCTGAGGTGGACAAAGGTCTGAGCGAATACTTCCCGGACATGCAGTGTGCCATCATCAATTGCGATAATCACTCCTCAGACGGCACGCGGGAGGCTTTCTTCGCCGCGCCTGGAAAGACGCCGAGGCTTTACGTTTCTACTGAACCCGGAGTCGGCGGCAAAGGAAGAAATATTCGCAATTTTTTCGAAAAAGCCCGTCAGCTCGACCCCAAAGCCCTGATAATCGTAGAAGCCGACATAAAGAACATTTCGCCTGTTTGGGTTCGCAACCTGGGGGCGCCAATACTCAAGGGAGCTGGATTCGTTTGTCCGCTTTACGTACGCCACAAATATGAAGCCACCCTTACCTGTTCGATAATTTATCCGCTGGTTCGCTGTCTCTACGGCCGGCGCGTGCGGCAGGCAAACGTAGGGGAATATGGCATAAGCCCAAAACTGCTTGACACTTATCTCAATCCGCCTTTGTGGAACGAATCGGTCGAGAGTTTCGGGGTGGACATATGGATGGCCAACATCGCGCTTGCCTCCAGGGTTCCAATCGTTCAAGCGTTCATGGGAGTTCCCAAGGTGCATAGGCTCATGGACCGTTTCATGCACCTTGAAATGCTTTTCCACGAAGTGGTCGGCACGATGTTCGACCTGATGCAGGTCTATGAGGATTTTTGGGAGCAGGTAAAATGGAGCAAACCCACGGCGCTGTTTGGCACAGACCATCAAGAAATTGAAACCCCGCTCCCAGTCGACATCAACACAAAACGCCTGCACGAGATGTTTGTGGAGGGCTTCGACAAATATTATGGACTGTGGGAACAGGTTTACGGTCCAATTGTGGCGCCCAAGCTCCAGGAAATAAGGTCAATCGGACTCCAGCATTTTTCGTTCCCGACCCAGACCTGGCTCAGCATCCTTTTCGATTCGGCCGCCGCCTATAGCCGGATGTCTCCGGCCGAAAGAAAAAACTTACTCGATGGGCTGCTCCCGCTTTATCTGGGTAAAGTCCTTTCCTACGTTAAGAAAACAGAGCGGATGTCACTACAACAAGCTGAAGAATACATTGAAAACGAGTGCATGATGTTCGAGGAAAACAAACCATATATTTTAAAGGTATGGGCGAAAGGAGAAGGGGGCTGAGCTATGCCGAAGATCCTTGTTGTCGATGATGAGGAACACATCAGGCTCCTGTATTCAGAAGAACTGAAGGAAGCCGGATACGAGGTCATCACGGCGGAGAGCGGTTATAAGCTTCTTGAAAAAATTGAAGAGGAAAAACCGGATTTGGTCGTTCTGGACATAAAAATGGTTGACTACAACGGTCTGGACATCCTCCAGGACATCCGCAACCGTTTTTATGACCTGCCTGTTATACTCTCAACAGCATACGATACCTTCAAAGAAGACATGAAGTCGATCTCGGCCGACTTCTACGTTGTAAAGAGCTTTGATTTGACCGAACTGAAGAAAAAAATCGCCATGGCGCTTGAAACCAGGCTCCCCGGTTGAAAAGCCCGCCCCACAAAACCTTAGACCACCTTGAATCAACAGCATTGCCTTCAGCGCCCAATGCTGTTGATTCAAGAACAAACTTAAGCAGATGTGGGGCAGGCTGGAAAGTCCGCCCCACAAAACGTTAAACTACCTTCAATCAACAGTTTTCCCTCCAGTGCCTGCCCCGGCTCGCGAAATCGCGATAACCGGCTTGAGTGTACTTCTTCCAGAGCCTGGCCGGATCACCAATTCTACACTTAGAAGGGATTGCCTGTCTGTGTTAGGGTCAAAGATAATCTTGCAACCCTTGTCTGTGGTGATATATATGCCTAATTCAAATCAAGTCCGGGAAGGATTTCGAAGGCCATGGGCATCGTCCGCAGCCGCCTCAAATCCATGATAGGCGAGACATTGCCGTCTGTTATCGGGAATCGGGAAATGAGGGCGGAAATCAACGTTGAACTCGAAATACCCAGGAGCTCAGAGCACGGGGATTACGCCTCCAATATCGCTCTTGGTCTGACTCGGCAGTTGAAGCGAAATCCCAGGCAGATCGCCTCTGAAATCGTCGCTAACCTTAATGATTCTGACTGCATACTCGAAAAAGTCGAAATAGCCGGGCCGGGCTTCATCAATTTTTTCATCAAACCGTCGGCGTGGTATGGAATTATCCGCGAGATCCTGGACAATCCCAAACAGTACGGTTGGCTTGAACTTGAAGGAGGTCCGAAGGTCCAGGTGGAGTTTGTAAGCGCTAACCCTACCGGGCCGCTTCATATTGGTCACGGCCGGGGGGCCGCCACAGGCGACGTGCTGGCAAACATTCTCCAGGCCCGCGGTTTTCAGGTCCAGCGCGAGTACTATATAAACGACGCCGGAAATCAGATGGACACTCTGGGCCGAAGCCTCTATTTCCGCTACCGGCAGGAGCTTGGCGAAACTATCGAGTTCCCCGATAACCACTATCGGGGTGAATATATGCGGGAGCTTGCGCGGGACTTCATGCGGGACCATGGGGACCGCTATCGCAAAACCCCTTTGGAGGATGCATGCCCGGTTTTTACCGATTACGCGTCCAGGCGCATCCTTGACGGAATTAAAGAAGATCTTGACATCTTTGGGGTGCATTTCGACAACTGGTTCAGCGAGCGGGAACTCCACGACGGGGATTCCATCAGAAAGACGATCGAATACCTCAGGGAGCGCGGTTTTATCTATGAGGAAGAAGGGGCCGTCTGGTTCAGGAGCACCGCATTCGGTGACGAAAAAGACCGCGTTGTGGTGCGGGCAAACGGCGCGAGCACCTATTTTGCCGCCGATCTGGCATACCACCTGGACAAATTCGAACGCGGTTTCGAATCGGTAATAGATATATGGGGTGCGGATCACCACGGGTATGTGGACAGGATGCAGGCAGGGGTGCAGGCTATCGGGCGGAGGGCAGATGACCTGCGGATCGTTCTTGTTCAACTGGTAAACCTGTTGCGTGGGGGCGTGCCGGTGGCAATGAGCACCCGGGGGGGCGAGTTCGTCACGCTGCGTGAAGTCATCGATGAGGTCGGAAAAGACGCGACGCGCTTTATTTTCCTCACTCGCCGCACAGACAGCCCGCTGGATTTCGACCTCGAGGTCGCAAAAGCGCAGAGCAATGATAATCCCGTCTTTTACGTGCAATATGCTCACGCGCGCCTTTGCAGCGTCTTCGAAGTGGCGCGGGACCGTGGAGTTGAATTTGATTGGCGCTCGATAAGCGATGAGACGCTCCACCTCTTGCAGGTCCGGCAGGAATTTGAGATAATCAAGCTGCTCGGGGAATACCCGGAGGTCGTTTGCGAATGCGTGCGATCACTCGAGCCGCACTATATCCCGTATTATCTGAATCAGCTTGTGTCGCTTTTTCACAGCTACTACCATGACAACCGCATCCTGAGCGAGGATGCCGGACTGACCAAGGCGCGGCTTTGCCTCGCTTTGGCGATAAAAGAAGTTATCGGAAACGCACTCATGCTTCTCGGGGTCACGGCGCCTCAGAAGATGTGAAGGCCGTTGGGAGTATGGATGCACACAAACCGGTTTTACTCTGAGGAGGGTTACATCCTGAGCCTCAGCTTAAGCCGTGTTTCCGAATGGAGACCACCGACATGGGGAAGGACTAATGGCTCGCCCGAAGCTTGTCGTCGTAAACAATGATCTGGAAGAACACCCCCGCTCTTTTTCGGACGGTAGGGGATACCGCTTCGACCTGAGCCGAAATAAACTGGTTTTCTATGCACTGAGCTTTGTTCTGTCCCTTTGTTTCATGTTCACTCTGGGAATTTTTGTGGGCAGGGGAGTTCCCATGGTAAGGCCGGATGATTTTTCCATGAAGGGTCGATTCCTGCGATTCCTGGGACTGGAGAAACAGACCGGCCAGCCTTTCCCGAAGGCTGCCGCAACCTGGGAAGACCCCATGAAGATGCTCGAATCGCTGAACTACTATGACGATTTGACCCATAAAGGCGGAACGCCCATAGATGCAGCCCCGAAGGCAATCGAACCCGCCCCTGCTGTCCCTGTTCCTGAACCGGCGAAAGAACCCGCAAAACGCGCAGTCGCGCCCAGGCAGTCGGCCGAAAAACCATCCGCCCCCCAGCCTGAAAAGCCACGGACGGCTGTAGTTGCTCCCGGGCAATATACGTTGCTGGTGGCCTCAATGAGAGAACCAGACGCTCAGGTTCTGATCGACAAATTGAGGACCAGGGGGTATTCGCCCCGCGTTGAGTCGCTCGACTTCGGGGCCGCCAAATGGACCCGCATCCTCATTGGTTCTTTTCCCTCCCGCGAAGCAGCTATAACGTTCGCCGACGAGTTCAACAGGAAGGAAAACCTGGAAGCCCTGGTCATGAGCAGTTCGAACTGAGCAGGAAGCGGGAAGAAGATTCAAGAAGCGAATTCGGGGTATCGGCTTATGAAGCGTCCATCGCTGGAACGGATATTTCCGTTCCTTCAATGGTGGCCATCCGTCAATCGGCGTACACTGCAGGCGGATTTGATGGCTGGGGTCACAAATGCGATTGTGGTCCTTCCCCAGGGGATCGCCTTCGCCTTGATTGCAGGAATGCCGGCGGAGTACGGCCTATATGCCGCCATCGTGCCGGCGGTTATTGCCGCGCTTTTCGGGTCGTCGTTTCACCTCATCTCCGGTCCTGTCACCGCCATATCAATTGTCATATTCTCGAGGGTCAGCACTCTGGCCGTCCCATTCACCAGCCAGTACATTAAGTTGGCTCTCACCATGACTTTGATTGCGGGCGCTTTCCAACTGTTGCTGGGTCTCGCCCGGTTGGGGGCACTGGTTAACTTCGTGTCGCTTTCGGTATTGGTGGGATTTACCTCCGGGGCCGCCTTGCTCATTGGAATCAGCCAGCTAGGCAATGTTATGGGAGTTCCTGCCGTGCAGGGAAGCTCTGTCCTGGACATAGGGACAGACCTGGTCAGGTTGCTGCCTCAGACCAACCCCTACGCGATTCTGGTGGCCCTGGTCACCCTCGTGGCAGCCGCGTTGCTGAGGCGTTTGCGGCCTCGCTGGCCCGGGCTGGCGATAGCGATGACGCTCGGAGGCATCCTTGCCGTGCTGATAGAGGGGAGACCCCATCACCTGCATTTTGTGGGGGCCTTGCCGGCGAGCCTGCCTCCGTTTTCGCTGCCCGACCTCTCAATCGGCGCTTTACGCAAGCTCGTCCCCGGCGCCATGGCGGTGGCGATGCTCGGACTGGCTCAGGCAATTTCCAGTGCACGCTCCATAGCCACGCTCTCCCATCAGAGGATAGACAACAATCAGGAGTTCATCGGGCAAGGGCTCTCAAACGTCGTGGGAAGTTTCTTCTCGAGCTTCGCCGCCTCGGGGTCCTTCACGCGCACCGGAGTAAACTATGATGCGGGGGCGAAGACGCCGATGGCAGCCGTTTTCGCTGCATTGAGTCTTCTTGTGATGCTGTTTGTCATAGCTCCCTTGACTGCTTATCTTCCGGTCGCCTCAATGGGCGGCGTCTTGCTGCTGGTATGTTACAACCTCATCAATCTGCGCCAGATCAGGGCGATCTGGGCGGCCAGCAGATCGGAATCTGCGGTAGTGATTGTCACTTTTTTGTCGACGCTGCTGTTGGACCTCGAATTCGCCATTTTTTTGGGAGTCATGCTGTCCCTGCTTCTCTACCTCAATCGTACCTCTCATCCTCAATTTACGACCGTGATTCCCAGGTATACGGGCGATCTCAGCACATTCGTCGATGCCTGTGAACCGCAGATCTGTGAATGCCCTCAACTCAAGATCATCCGGCTTGACGGTTCCATATTTTTCGGCGCCGCAAATCACATATCCGAGATGCTGCAAAACATAGTGAAGCGAAACCCCGAGCAGTGTCACATCTTGATCGTAGGAAGCGGCATCAACTTCGTGGACGTGTCCGGATGCGCGATGCTTTTCGAGGAAAGCCGCTCGATGCATCTGGAGGGTAGACAGCTCTACCTGTGCTCGTTAAAGGATTCGGTCCTCAAAACCCTGGAGCGGGGAAAGTGCCTCAGAAGGTTCGGCCAGGAGTATATTTTTGCCTCCAAAAGAGAGGCCCTCGAAAAAATAGTCCCGCAGCTCGATCCGGAACGATGCCGCATGTGCCATCTGCGTTTGTTCAAAGAATGCGAACTTGCCCCAAGCCCTGAAACGCTGAATAAATATCCACCCTGCTGTGTGCTCGAAGAAAACGTGGAGTAGTATTCTTCTCCTTCTTGTTGCCTTCAATTGACCCTGCGCTCTTTGCCTGCCCACTCTATTTCACGCAATTTGAACTTCATGATCTTGCCGGTAGCCGTCTTGGGCAGTTCTCCGAATTGCACTGACTTGGGGGCCTTGAAACGAGCAAGGTTCTGTTTGCAATGATCGATGATCTCCTTTTCCGTTGGGTTGGTTCCCGTCTTGGGCATCACAAAGGCCTTGGGCACTTCCCCCCATTTATCGTCGGGTATTGCGATAACGGCTACTTCCAGAACGTCAGGATGTTGAAAGATGACGCTTTCCACCTCGACAGTCGAGATGTTTTCGCCACCACTGATAATGATGTCTTTTTTACGATCCATGATTTGCACGTAGTTATCCGGATGCACTACTGCCAGATCACCGCTGTGAAACCACCCCCCTGCGAAAGCTTCGTCAGTTGCCCCGGAATCTTTGTAGTACCCGAGCATGACGTTGTTGCCCCGCATGACGATTTCCCCGATGGTCTTTGCATCTCGAGGGACGGATTTCATGGTAAGCGGTTCCCCAACATCCACTACATCCATATGGTGAGCATGAACATATGGGACTCCCTGACGAGCTTTTATGCTTGCCTTTTCATCAACAGAGAGGCCGTCCCACTTGGCCTGCCATTCGCAAATACTATGAGGCCCATAGGTTTCGGTTAAACCGTACACCTGGGTGACATCAACCCCAAGGCTCTCCATATTCTTGATAACGGTGGGCGCCGGCGGTGCTCCCGCGGTTATTACGTTAAGCTGCCGCTTGAACTTGACCTCTTTTGCGCCCGGGAAGTTGGCCATGGTTATCAGGATCGTAGGCGCGGCACAAAGGTGGGAAATACTCTCCTTTTCGACAACACGGTAAATTTCGTCCACAACAACCTTTCGCAGGCAGACGTGAGTACCCCCGACTGCCGTAACGGCCCAGGTAAAACACCAACCGTTGCAGTGGAACATCGGCAGTGTCCATAGATAGTTCGATTGGGAGTTAAGACTGAATTCGACGGCTTCTCCCATCGCATTCAGGTACGCTCCGCGATGATGGTACATTACGCCTTTTGGCAGTCCGGTAGTGCCGCTGGTGTAGTTAATGGTTGCAAGCTGATATTCATCGTCCACCACTGGTTCTATTGGCGCATCGGATCCCGTCTGCAAGAATTGTTCGTATTCCATTCCGTTCAGCGGCATTTCATCGCTAATATCGCAGATGTTGACCACTGTTTTGATATTAGTGAGATCGCCCATAACAGGTTTGATTATATGTGCAAATTCATTATCAACAAAGATGGCTTTTGAATCGGAGTGATTGATTATATAGATCACCTCCCTGGAAGACAGTCGTATATTGATACTTACTAGTGCTGCGCCAATCATGGGGACTGCGTAGTGAGCTTCCAGCATGGCAGGGATGTTTGGACACATAAAAGCAACCTTGTCGCCTTTGCCTATTCCCACCTTTCTGAGGGCGGAGGCCAAGCGGTTAACCCTGTTGTAGAATTCCTGATACGTATAGCGCTTGTCTTCATAGACAACAGCAACTTTATCCGTAAAGATTGATGCGCTGCGGCCCAGGAAATTGACAGGGGTGAGGACATCGAAATAGACCTTCTTGTGATCTACAGACATACCGATTTTCTCCATTAATTAAGTGTTAAGCGTCAGTTGCCACGGGGAAGCGTTTACCCAACGTGCCATTCTATTTTAGAGGCGACCCTTCGGGGCAATGCTTTAAATCAACGCATCGGGGCAGATGTCCCATCCTCCGGGGCCGGAATTTTTTGAACCAGGATCGATAACGATTGAGAAGAGGAGAAATAATAACCAGGAGGATGCCAACAGCGCCATAATACTGGATCAATGTGTGGAACGCAGCATAAATCTTACTAACCTCAAACTATAATATCAAGATCCGCGAAGCACCCTGAACCATTAAAAGAGATTCTCAACGGGCGGCTGGGGCGTCGGTGGGACCGCCACTCCTCCGGTCATGAACAGATCAGGGATAGCGTCGAGTGAACAGATTATCCCTGCTTTCCGAAGAGAAACCCCGGATCGGGTCCTGGGCCGGCTCTCGCGGAGCGTTGAATTCTGATAAGGTGAAATTCTCCTGCGTTCATCGGTGTTTCCGGATGGAGACTCGTGTTCATCGCAGTCAAATGGCTGTGCCTCGCCCATCTCAAGGTCGCTCACTTCCTCCCGGTCCCTTCCGTCCTCAGTCCTCGCGTCTTCCGCCCTCCGTCTCAGGGTTTTTCTTGACTTTTGTTTGCGCCATCTCTAAAAATACTCGATTGTCCTGAAATTTTGATGGTTATCGGGGAAAAGATGGAAAGTATTCAAGCCGTTAGAGGCATGAACGATATACTGCCCGACGAAGCGGGCTGGTGGCAGGGCGTTGAAAACACGGCGCGGGAGGTGCTCGAAAACTTCGGCTACCGCGAAATAAGGACCCCAGTGGCGGAGAAACTGGAGCTTTTCGCGCGCAGTATCGGAGAGAGCACTGATATAGTCGAAAAAGAGATGTATGCCTTCGAGGATCGCAACGGCGAATGGCTCGCCCTGCGTCCGGAGGCCACGGCTTCAATCGTGAGGTCCTATGTCCAGCATTCGCTCCATAGCGATTCGGCCCTCCGGAAGCTCTATGAAATAGGTCCGATGTTCCGGCATGAACGTCCTCAGAAGGGCCGCTATCGGCAGTTTCATCAGATCGACGCCGAGGTTTTCGGCACAGACAGCCCGATGATCGATGCCGAAATGATGCACATGCTGAGCCTTTTAATGGACCGGATCGGCATTTCCGGGGCCATCTTGAACATCAACACGCTTGGGTGCCCTGAGTGCCGGCTGACTTACAGAGAAATCCTGAAGGATTTTCTCACGGCAAAAGGGGACCAGTTCTGCGCAGACTGCCTTCGCCGCAGGGAAACCAACCCGTTGCGTGTCTTCGACTGCAAGGTCGAAAAGTGTCGGGCACTGCTCGAAAGCGCTCCTATGCTGATCGATTACATTTGTGAAGACTGCCGCGCGCACTTCGATGCGGTGAAGGATTATTTGGAGAAGCTTGGGACGCGCTATGCGGTAAATCCCCGAATTGTTCGCGGCCTGGACTATTACATGCGGACAACTTTCGAGCTGATTACAGACCGTCTAGGCGCCCAGAACGCAATCGGAGGAGGGGGCCGCTACAATGGCCTGGTGCGCGATCTGGGCGGACCCGACGTTCCGGCGATCGGGTTTGCTATCGGGATGGAACGGCTTATTATGCTGCTTCAGCAGGAGCAGCGGCAAAAAGTTCGCACTCCACTTTTTTTTATCGCGAGTTTGGGCGAGGAGCCACGTGCGAGTGCTTTTGAACTTGTTCAGCGGCTTCGCGGGCGTGGTCTGGAGGCCGAAATGGATTACGAGGGGCGCAGCCTCAAAAGCCAAATGCGCCGGGCCGATAAATCAGGGGCAAGGTATGTTCTCATCCTTGGCGAAGACGAGCTGATTCGGCGCCAAATCCAGTTGCGCGACATGAAAACCAAAACTCAGACGTCATTGCCACTGGACGATCTGGTTGAATCGATGCTCAGGATTGATTCGGAAACAATTTAACGGTAGCTGCCGTAAAATAAGTCTTATTAGTCCTATAAGACCCGTTTGAAATATTTTGCAGGAGGAAACCCAGGTGAATTTGTTTGAACCCCCGACTGGGAATGAAATTACAGACGCTCAGGAAAGGCCGGTTGTTCTCGACCAGCTTGGCGGATGGCGAAAGACGGCGGACTGCAACAGCCTGAGGGCTGAGGACGTCGGCCGGGAAGCCGTATTGATGGGATGGGTGCAAAGGCGGCGTGACCATGGCGGGCTAATATTCGTTGATTTGAGGGACCGGGAGGGAATCACCCAGGTCGTCTTTGACCCGCAGATCGGCGAGGAAGCGCACGAGCGCGCCGGAGTTCTTCGGAGCGAGTATGTCATAGCTGTTAAAGGAAAGACGCGCTTTCGGCCTGAGGGAATGGCCAATCCAAAGCTGCCTACCGGGGAAATCGAAGTCGCAGCAACGGAGTTGCGGATACTCAACAGCTCTAAAACGCCTCCGTTCCAGGTTGAAGACGACGTGGAAGCAAGCGAGAACATACGTCTCAAATACAGATATCTCGATTTGCGCCGCCCGAAGCTCTTTCATAACCTGCTCCTAAGGCACAATGTCGCCCGGTTGACGCGTGACTACTTCAACGAGTTGGGCTTTATCGAGGTTGAGACCCCGGTACTTACGCGCAGTACGCCTGAAGGGGCTCGAGACTACCTGGTGCCGAGCCGGGTCAACACCGGAAAATTTTTCGCTCTGCCTCAGTCGCCCCAACTATTCAAGCAGATTCTCATGATTGCCGGTTTCGAGAGATACTATCAGATCGTCAAGTGCTTCCGTGACGAAGACCTGCGGGCGGACAGGCAGCCTGAGTTCACTCAGCTCGACCTGGAGATGTCTTTTATACGCGAAGAAGACATTTTCGATATGATCGAGGGCTGGATGGAGCGGATATTCCGAGAGCTGAAAAGGGTTTCTTTTAATGCCCCCTTTCCCCGCATGACCTACAACGAAGCCATGGACCGCTACGGGACCGACCGGCCGGACATGCGATTTGGCCTTCCGCTGACCGAAGTAACCGGCATCGTTGCCGAATCCGAGTTCCGGGTTTTCCGCCAGGCGATTGAGCGGGGCGGGATTGTGAAGGCGCTCCGCGTGCCCGGCGGCAAGGATCTATCAAGAAAAGAACTGGATGATCTGATCGAATTTGTTAAAATATTTGGAGCGCAGGGGATGGCCTGGATCAAGATTCAGCCTGAGGGCTGGCAGTCCCCGATAGCCAAGTTCCTGCAGCAGGGGGTGCAACGGGAGTTGGAGCAGCGCCTCGGCATGGAAACCGGAGACGTCATACTTTTTGTTGCCGATCAGCGCAAAATCGTAAATGATTCCCTCGGAAATCTTCGGGTTCGACTCGGCCAGCAGTTGGGACTGATCGATCCGGGCGAATTCAATTTTGTCTGGATTACGGATTTTCCGCTTGTCGAATGGGACCACGAAGCGAAAAGGTACACATCCGTCCATCATCCGTTTACCTCGCCTGTGGAGTCCGATATGGGCCTGCTCGAAACAGAGCCCGAGAAGGTGAGGAGCCGGGCATACGACCTTGTGCTGAACGGGATCGAGATCGGCGGCGGCAGTATTCGTATTCACCAGCAGGAGGTCCAGAGGCGTGTTTTTGATGTCCTCGGGATTTCGGGTGAGGAGGCGCAGGAAAAATTCGGGTTTTTGCTGGAAGCGCTTCAGTTCGGGGCTCCTCCTCACGGCGGAGTTGCTTTTGGGCTTGACCGGCTGGCAATGCTTCTATGCGGGGCGAGTTCGATACGAGACGTGATCGCATTCCCGAAGACACAGAAAGCTACCTGTCTCATGACCAATGCGCCCTCCGAAGCAGATGTCAATCAGCTTCTGGAATTGTGCGTAAAAGTTGAAAAGGACTTAAGGAAGTAAATCCATGGCACGCTGGAACCCCAAAAAACGGGTGCTGGACCACGAACGTCTGGACCTTCGGCAGCCCAATGTCCAGGATTTGGACGAACCCAACCTGATGCGGGATATTTATCCATACGATGAGGCGCCTCGCATCGATTTCGACCACAAGCTCCTGCCCATCGACCCGGCCGACGATATATTCATAACGGACACCACCTTCCGGGACGGCCAGCAGGCGCGGCCCCCCTATACGGTCAGGCAGATCGAGGCGATATTCGAGATGCTTCACCGTCTCTCCGGCCCAAACGGGGTCATCCGCCAGTCCGAGTTCTTCCTGTACACGGATAAGGACCGGCAGGCGCTGGAGGCCTGTCTTGCCAAGGGGTACGAGTATCCGCAGATAACCGGATGGATTCGGGCCGTTGAGGAGGACCTGGACCTGGTGGTCCGGATGGGTTTGAAAGAGACGGGTATTCTAAGTTCGGTCTCCGACTACCACATCTTTCTGAAGCTCAAGATGGACCGCAAGGGGGCCCTCGAAAAATACCTGAAAATCGTCCGGGCCGCATTGGAAAAAGGCATCATTCCTAGGTGTCATTTCGAGGATGTCACGCGCGCGGATATTGGCGGCTTCTGTATCCCGTTTGCCATTGAGCTGATGCGCCTCAGAGAACAGAGCGGCATAGATATCAAGATTCGTCTGTGCGATACGCTCGGCTTCGGCGTGACTTACCCTGGAGCGGCCCTGCCCAGGAGCGTTCCCAAGCTTGTAAGGGCGTTCATAGATGACGCGGGGGTGCCCGGGCACCTCCTCGAGTGGCACGGCCACAACGACTTCCACAAGGTATTGATAAACGCAGCAACTGCATGGCTCTATGGGTGCAGCGGAGCTAACGGGACCGTGCTCGGGTTCGGCGAGCGCACCGGCAATGCCCCTATTGAGGGCCTCATCTTCGAATACATCGGGCTCAAAGGCGATGCGAACGGAACGGATACGACCGCGATTACCGACATTGTAGAATATTTTCAGTCGGAACTGGGCTATACAGTACCCGCGAACTACCCATTTGCAGGCGAGGAGTTCAATGCAACCCGGGCGGGCATCCATGCCGACGGGCTGGTGAAAAACGAGGAAATCTACAATATTTTCGATACGCGGAAATTGTTGAAAAGACCGGTCAGCATCACCATGACGGACAAGACCGGTGTCGCGGGTGTAGCCTATTGGGTGAATCACCGCCTGCGGTTGGATGGGGAGCGTCGCCTGGACAAGAGGCATCCAGGGATTCTCAAGATCTTCAAGCGTGTAATGAGCGAGTACGAAAAGGGGCGCAATACCTCTATATCCAATGACGAACTGGAGCGGTGGTCGAGACGATACCTGCCCGAGTATTTCATCTCTGAATTCGACCTGCTCAAGCACCGCGCCCGCGTTCTTGCCGCTCACCTTGTGGAAGAGGTCGTCGAAAGTGAAATGATAAGAAGCCTCGACCCGGAGCGCCAGGAGCCTTTGCTCCAGACTCTTCTTGAACTCAACCCATTTATCCAGTACATCTATGTGACTGACAGGCAGGGACGCAAGATCACCCGCAACATCACGCACATAGTGGATAAATCGAAGTACGAATGCGCAAGGGTAGGAGAGGACCTTTCCGATCGGCCCTGGTTTATAGAGCCTATGAAGGACGGAAAGGTGCATGTAACCGACTTTTACTCTTCGCGTTACACGGGAGCGCTCTGCATAACGGTTTCCGCCCCGATCAGAGACGCAACCGAGGAGATTGCGGGAATCCTCGGCATAGATATCCGCTTTGAGGACCTCGCCAAAATGGAGAAAAACGGCGAGCTGAGCAACACATAGCGGTTCACTTTATACATTCGGTGACGTATTGAGGCTGCCAAAAAACAAGCGGGATGGCTGGTGTCACAGGCTCAAGTATGTTGCCTCCGCCGCCGCGGGATCTGGCGCGGGGCAGCGGCAATCCCGGCAGTGGCTGCTAGCCGCCCGAAAGATCCCAAAAGTGTGGATTCTTGTCAGCTTGTCCATTTTGTTGGCCGCCTGCACGAAGTATTACGCCCCTCCTGCACAGGTTCCTCCCGGACTGAAATCGCAAAAACCCTATCAGATAAACGGCATTTGGTACTATCCTCTTCCCAGCGCGCAGGGCTATGTGGAGGATGGCCTAGCTAGCTGGTACGGACCCCGGTTTGATGGCAAGCCCACCTCATGCGGAGAACCTTACAATATGTGGGCGGATACGGCGGCCCACAAGACGCTTCCCCTGGGAACCTACGTGAAGGTGACCAACCTTGAGAACGGCAGATCGACCATTTTGAGAATTAACGACCGCGGGCCGTTTGTGTCGGGAAGGATCATCGATCTCTCCGCTAAGGGCGCCCAGGACCTGGGTTGCCATACGAAGGGGCTGGCAAAGGTGAGGGTCGAGGCCGTTCAGAGTGCAACCGCGCAAGTCGTGGGTGATGCCACATATTGGAAGGTCGACCCGGTTCCTTCGTTCCGCTACGGCAGATTCACCATCCAGATCGGGGCCTTTCGCGATCAGGCTAACGCTTACAGGCTGAAGGGGAAAATGACCGGAGAAAACAGGGAAAGCAGGGTTACGAATCTGCCTGAAAGAGACGGTTTATGGTACAGAGTGCAGGTCGGTTCCTACCAGGACCTTGTTGTTGCGAAAGCGGAACTGGAGCGATTCAGGTCGAATGGATTTCCGGACGCTTTTGTCATAGCTTTTGAAGGCGCCCCATGAGCGCCAAATCAGTGTTGCCATTAAGTCTGTGTGACGAGGACAATAAAGGTGATTGACATAATTACATATCCGTCCAATGAGGCGGAACTCAAGATTTCAGCAATCGCAAGGCGCAGACCGGGGGCCGATCCCGCACTGGAAGCAAGAGTTCTGGAGATAATCGGGGCGGTCAAGGCCGAAGGCGATGCCGCAGTGCTGCGCTATACACGCCGGTTTGACGCTCCCGGGTTGGAAGAGGGGCGGTTGCGCGTATCCGATGAGGAAATAGATGCCGCGTGCGGCGAGGTGGATTCGGATTTTGTGTCCATCATCCGGACGGCGATCCGAAATATCGAGGATTTCCACAGACAGCAGATGCGGTACTCTCATTTCATGACCAAACCGGACGGGACATTCCTCGGGCAGATAGTGAGGCCGGTCAGGGCTGCGGGGATATACATCCCGGGAGGGCAGGGCGGCGAAACTCCTCTTATCTCCTCGGTTCTAATGAACACAATACCAGCGCGCATCGCCGGGGTGCGGGACATCGCGATGGTTACTCCCCCCCGAAAGGACGGCAGCATAAACCCATATCTTCTGGCCGCTGCACGGGAGGTCGGGGTGAGCCGGATTTACAGGGCGGGGAGCGCCTGGGGCGTTGCAGCTCTTGCTTACGGGACGAAATCGATCCCGCCCGTTGATGTAATCGTTGGTCCCGGAAATATTTACGTGGCGCTCGCCAAAAAGCTGCTGTCGGGTGAGGTGGGCATAGACATGATTGCCGGTCCGAGTGAAATCCTGGTCCTGGCGGACTCGAGTGCAAGCGCGGACTATATTGCGGCGGACCTCATCAGCCAGGCCGAGCATGACAGCATGGCATGCGCAATCTGCATAACCACTGAAGAAAGCCTTGCCGGGAATATTTCGCTTAGCGTATCCAGGCAGTTGACTTCGCTGCCCAGAGGCGAGACTGCTGCGGCCTCACTCGATCGCTACGGGGCTGTTTTCGTAGTGCAGAGCGTGGATGCCGCTTTCGCACTTGCAAATCGTATTGCGCCCGAACATCTCGAACTGCACCTCAAAGACCCGCTTTCCTGGCTTGGCAGGATTGAAAATGCAGGGGCGGTCTTCATTGGGGACCATACTCCGGAGCCTGTCGGAGATTACTTTGCCGGTCCAAATCACGTGCTCCCTACGGCGGGCGCTGCCCGTTTTGCTTCAGCGCTGGGGGTGGATGATTTTTTGAAAAAGACCAACGTGATTGCCTATTCGCGGGCCGCTTTCGACCGGGACGCCCCGTCGATCATCCGCCTGGCCGAACTCGAAGGGCTTATGGCGCATGCCGAATCTGTACGAATTCGGCTCAAGAAGGGGAGCGGGGAGGGAGAAACGGGGAGCGGGGAGCGAGAAGGAAGAAGTGAGAAGCGAGAAGCAGTCTCTCATGACCCATGAATGCCGTGAATAGTCAGCAGTGCACAGGGAAAGACTTAACAAAAATTCCCCCTGCCCCCCTTCAGAAATTGTTTCGGTAAAGTGGCGCGTACAATTTTTCGCACCGACACTGACAGATTGCCTAGCGCCGAACCGGAGGTTGCGTGCTGCTCAAG
This sequence comes from Syntrophobacteraceae bacterium, assembly GCA_049520315.1. Classification (GTDB taxonomy): domain Bacteria; phylum Desulfobacterota; class Syntrophobacteria; order Syntrophobacterales; family Syntrophobacteraceae; genus SbD1. Next base: position 33,592 of record JBEKPW010000014.1, on the reverse strand, counting down.
CGGCTGAGATCCCCATCATATCCGCGAATCCCAGGGTAAAGTGAACATAGATGTCGCTTGCTTCGTCCAGGGGAATCCAGTAGGTGGTGAGCGTTTTGCCATTACGTGTCGCTTCGGTGCGTATCGCCGCACCCTGGCCGAGCGCTTCGTCTGCTTGGCATTGACGGCACTTCCCGCCGGGCGCTCCTTCGGGATTTAATAAAAAACATTTAATCCCCGGCTGTACCCCCACTTTCTGCGCCAAGAGATTAACGGCAAGAACGGTCCGGTCTTTTTGAATGAGCAAAACCGGCTCGGGGAATTTCTTCCACATGATGTGGAAGGCATCCAAGATAGACTTATCGACCATAACATTCTCCTCTTCAATGAGATCGGGTTCTTCACACATCACTGGGTGCGGTGATTGCTTTATGCAGTCTATGACGAAGGCGGAGAGATCTTATTGCAGAGAAAATTATTATTTTTCGACTCGTCCGCAGAATTCGCGCTTAACCGCCAGGCGGGGACGCCCGGGCAGCATGACAAGAGGCTCCTGTTGGTCGCTCAAGCGCTCGCGACCCGCACCGATGAAGAAGGTGGCCAAGATGCTCAGGGCTCGCCACGGCCTCTTGCTCAACTGGTTGCGGGCCAAAGGCTGCATTAGCTTCTATGACTGCTGATCGTTCGAAAACTCGCGGAAGGATTTTTGGCCCTTCTCTTTCCACCACTCGTCATATTCGCGCCACGGGTCGCCATGAGGGCGGCGATAATGCCCTCTTGTTCCATGTCTAAAACCGCCCACCAAAATCCTGGACAAAAGCAACAACCCGACACCTTGCAGATAAGTCAGGGGCGGAACGCCCAAAAGATCGGGCAGGATGCCGTTCCAGAGCAACTTAACGAAAAAACCGAGCAGAAACGACAACGAAACGGCGATGAGCAAGCCGAAAGCCACATGGATAAAGATCAGATAAGCGCGTCCGTGTTTCGACTGCGCGTCCGTGGGGTAATGGTTCATCATAGTCAGCTCCTATATTATTTTTTGTACTCGCTGAGCATTTCCCTCAAGCGCGCTTTCGCACGACTTTTCCGGGACAGCAACGTCCCGAGCGGTTCGTCCCATTCTTCCGCCAGTTCTTGAAAACTCCGGCCGTCCATCTCGGTGGCCAGGAAAATGGCCCGTTCCTTGGGAGAGAGCCGCCCGATCGCATTCAGCAACCGCTCCCGCATCTCGCCCTGATCAAGAGCGCTATCGGGTGCCGGACCCCGGGCATGAAGTTCGGGTGCTCCAGACTCCAGGGCCTCCTCATCAAGGGAAACAGCGGAGACACGATTACGCCGATGATCCAAAATCCGATTTTGCAGTGAACGATAAATATAAGCTGTGAGGTTTTCGATCTCTCCAACTATATCAGCCCGTCGAAAGAGGCTGAGCGTCACTTCAGAGACAATGTCCTCGGCGTCCATATTGGAAATATCGTCGAACTTACACCTGACGAACCGCAGAAAGCGGATTTTTTCCGTCTGAAATATTTCGGCCAGCCTCTCTTTGCCGTGATCCATTGCATTTATCCTCTATGAACGCCGGTCTCGACAATTAAGACGCAATAACTGTCAAGTTATTGCAGATCAAGTCAAAAGGAGAACAGGCTACGAACAAAGGGGACATACCATGTCCCTTACTTTACTCAATGAAAGACACTGCAGGTTGGTCCTGATCGGCGAGATTTCAAAAGAGGAGTTTTTGGTTTACCGCTCCCGCTTCCCAGGGCCTGTCCAGTGAGAGCGGTGGGCATAATAGAGTAGCAAGAGGCCAGGAGCAGGAAGCGGGGAGCGAGGAGCGAGGAGCGAGGCAATGCACGGCCTTTGCTTTCGGCTTCCACCTACTCGCTCCCCCCTCCCGTTTCCTTCTCCACCCATTCAAGGTATTCCCTCAGGCCGCGTTTGACCGGAAAGGATATTATTTCAGGAACTTCGTAGCTGTGCAGTTTTTTTACCCGTTCTTGGAGTGCCTCGAACTGTTCGGCCCTGGTTTTGATGATTATAAGAAATTCCTGTTCGTCGTAAATTTGCCCTTTCCACCGGTAAATCGACCGTATTTGAGGTACTATGTTGGCGCAGGCCGCCAGACGTTCCTCGACCAGGGTTCGTCCGATCGTCGCAGCTTCCTCTGCGCTTCCGGCGGTTACAAGGACGATGGATATTTCGCTCATTTGCGCATACCTCCGGCAAGAAGGTCAAAAATGGAGCCCGGTCCTCAAGACGATGAGATTTTTTCAAAAATTCCGGTCCGGTTCTACGACCGGATGATCAGGGATATCCCCGCAACGACCTGGATCCGCATTCTGGCCTCGAATCCTATTTTAAAAAAAGAGGTTTTGGAAGGTTTTTCCCTCCAGCCGGGAAAGTTCTCCAGGATGCTCCACCAGCCCCGGATTATGGGCCGCATCCGCCGCAAGCTTCAAAAGGACAAAATCTTTCTGGAAGAAATGCTGCACGAATGGAAGGAAGAACAATCGGCCATAGTCTCCTACCTCGCTATGTTCGACTGTGATTTTATCGCTAAGAACCTGTTGAAAATAAAGGACCTGGTGGGTCCGGCGCGTCTTTGCCTCGGCCTTTACTCGCTCGGTCTTTCAGGTCGGCAATGGGCTGCGGACGCGATCATGGAAGACGACTTCTGGTCGGAGCCAGCAACTGCGAGTCTTTTTGACCTTCTAGTTCCTACTTTGACCGTCTGGGGGGAATTCATCGAAAAAAATCCCGGCCTCTCGAAGGGGTTTCTTGAGAGCACGCAGGGGGCCGGCTTTCTCTTCGATATGGAAGAGGATCAAACCGGGCAAAGGACCGGGCGCGACCCGGAATCGAAGGAACCTTTCAGGAAAGTCGAGAAGAAGCTGCAAAAGACCCAGTTGGAGCTGATTCGTGCCGGCGAGCAGCTAAACAGCCTCAGGAAGGAAAACGAAGGTCTGAGGAAAAAGATACGGGAATGTGAGACGGAGTTCGAAAACAAGCTGAGTGAATCGCTTAACCAGAGAAGAAGGGAGTGGTTCGAACGCTATCAGTACCTCGACAAAGAAGGGGCGGGAAAGGAAGCAGAGAGGCTCGAATCTCTTCTCCAGAGGACCAGGCGTGCGCTTGAATTGCAGAAACGGGCCGATGAGGAATACGGCCTGGTCTCCGATATCAGGACAAAATTGCTTGAAATCGATCTCTCGCTGGACCACATAGAGGCCGTCTACGCCAGTTCCCTTGTCGTTCACAAGGAAGTGGAGAAGGTGAAAGGTGCCCTTGTGACCGAGAAAAACCGTCTGCTGAGGCTGCCCGGAATCCGGAAAGTTATCGGACCTCACCATGAGGGCGGAAGTGAAATCGTCGCCCGAATCAACCTTATCGATCCAATCGCTGTTAATTTGCCTAAAATCAGTAAACTGCTTAAAATGGCCGGCACTCTTTCGGAAATCGGTCTTGTCAGCGACCCGGCTCAGGTGGAGGAAGCCGTGCGGCACAAGAAACGGCAAATCCTGGAGCGGCTCTATTCGCAGTTTGAACCGGGAAGGGAAGAGCGGGTGCCCGAGGACCGATTCCGGCACCTCGAGGACTTCATCAGTGCCGGCCAGAGCAGGCGTTATGACGTGTTCATTGACGGATACAACGTGCTGCTACGGGTGCACGGAGCTGGCGGGCATTTTTCCCGCATGGACTTCACGCAATTTCGGGAACAGTTCATTGAGGCTGTTGCGGCCAAGAGCAGGTATTTTGCCAAAGTCTATCTGGTATTTGACGGAGTCGAGGATTCGAGGGACGTTCAGGCCAATGTCGAAATTATCTACACGGATAAGACCAAAAGCTCGGCCGACGCTGTTATAATGGAAAGGATCACTGCAAGAAAAGACAAAAATATCCTGCTCGTTACGGGAGATGAGGAAATCATTTCCTCTGTTCAGAACAGGATTTTCGCCTTGATCGACGTGGTAGCTTTTTATATGTTTCTATTCGATTAGAAGCCCGGCATGGCGTTGCCCGAACAAAAGATTTCCAATGGTTGATGCAAAGAAAAAAACGGTTGTGCTGGTTTCCGGGGGGGTCGATTCGACAACCTGCCTAGCGTTCGCACAACGCGAGGGCTATGAGGCCTTCGCGCTCAGCTTCAATTACGGGCAGCGCCACAAGGCAGAACTTCAAGCGGCCAAACGGGTCGCAAAGGCGCTCGACGCAAGGGATCATCTCATTTTGGACCTTCCCCTGGATACGATAGGCGGTTCCGCGCTGACATCCGGAATTGAGGTGCCCAAGGATGTTCCGATCGAGGAGATGCAGAGCCGTATCCCGGTTACCTACGTGCCCGCCCGGAACACAGTTTTCCTTTCACTGGCCCTTGCATGGGCGGAAACGCTAAAGGCCGCCGATATTTTTATAGGAGTTAATGCCCTGGATTATTCGGGATATCCGGATTGCAGGCCGGAATACATTGAATCCTTCGAAAAAATGGCAAACCTTGCCCTGAAGGAATGCGTCGAGGGTAGAATGCACATTCGCATCCATACGCCTCTTATTAAAATGACTAAGGCGCAGATCATAAAAAAAGGGGCAGAGCTCGGGGTCGACTTCTCAATGACCCACTCCTGCTACGACCCCGATCCAATTGACAGGGCATGCGGGAGATGCGACAGTTGTATCCTGCGCAGAAAAGGCTTTGCCGAAGCGGGAATTGCCGATCCGACGCTATATGCACCATAACTCGCCCGTCCGCCTCTGGTCGTGGACAGGTCATGGATAGCGTCGAGATATTGGTCGCGGCGCCTCGCTGAAAGCGCGCGGCGATTTTGCAAGCGCGCAACCTGGCCACGGCGCCTCGCCGCTGAAATGGACTGAAAATGGCCCCCGATACCACCAAACTTACCCAGCTTGGAAAAAGAGCGAAAGTAGCCAAGACCCCGCAAAAGGCGATCCTGGAGACATTTCAAAACGCACATCCGGGTACCGACTATGTAGTTCGCCTGAGCGCCCCCGAGTTTACTACACTGTGTCCCATAACGGGCCAGCCAGACTTTGCGGTAATAGTGGTGGATTATGTTCCTTCCGATCTTTTGGTGGAAAGCAAATCACTGAAGATATTTTTGGGTAGCTTCCGCAACTATGGTACGTTTCACGAAGATTGCACCGTCTACATCCATGATCGCCTGAAGCAGGCCATGTCGCCGAAGTTCATACGCGTGAGCGGCCTGTGGAATGCGAGGGGCGGAATCGCCATAGATGTCGTTGTGGAGAGCGGCACTTTGCCTCCATCGTGCAGTATTTTGCCCCTGGGCAAGACAGACTACCGAGGGGGCAGGGAGTAGGGGGGCCGGGGCAGTGTTGTTACAATTCAGTATAATCATGGAACGTGATCGGGAAAGCAATTACGTTGCTTCGGTTCCTGCCATACGGGGCTGTCATACCCAGGCCAAATCTCTCGATGATCTTGTCAGACGCATAAGAGAGGCTATTGAGTTGTGCCTGGAGGTTGAGGGTAAGGATGTAGAAACGCTTTCAAAAAGCATAACATGAATCTTTCATTCAGCACCAATGCATTCGTCAGGTTCTCCGTTCCCGAGGCAATCGAAATCATTGCCAAAACCGGGTATTCGGGCGTGGAAATCCTTGCCGATATCCCGCACCTCTATCCATTCTCGACAAAGGCCTCCGAGCTTGACGAAGTTGCCGCTTCGCTGGAAAAAAACCAGATCCCGGCAGCCAATATAAACGCCAATACCGCTATCGGCTATTACGGGGCGAAGTTTTGGGAACCTCTTTTCGAACCCTCGCTTGCCAACCCTGATGCGGACGCCCGGAAGTGGCGGGTCGAGTTTACAAAAAAGTGCATCGACATGGCCCGCTTTCTCTCATGCCGCAATGTCAGCGTGACTTCGGGGAGGATGGTTCCCGGTGTGAAACCGGAGACATCTTTGGCTTTGCTAAAGCAATCCATCTTTGAGATTGTCGAATATGCCGCCGGCAAGCATGTTCGGGTGGGCATGGAGTATGAGCCAGGACTTATTGTCGAACGGGCGGAAGAGTTGGAGCTTTTGATCCGGGAAGTCGGCGCGGAAAACTTCGGGGCAAACCTCGACTTTGGCCATAGCCACCTTGCCGGGGAGGCGCCATCTGATGTGGCGAAAAGTCTTGCTTCAAGGATTTTTCATATTCACCTCGAGGATATCCGCGGCCGAAAGCATTACCATCTTATTCCCGGAGAGGGGGACATCGACTTCGAAGATATTTTTCGGGCGCTGGCCGGCATAGAGTATGAAGGGTTCGTGACAGTCGAACTTTATACCTTTCCGGAAAACCCCGAACAGGCGGCAAGAAAAGCTTTTGACTATCTTAAAAACGCATTTTCGAACCGGATTATGAAATGAAATTTGCTTTCAGCTCCAACGCGTTTCTCCATTGCACTCTTTCGGAAACCATTTCCCTTCTTGCAGACATCGGTTACGAGGGAATTGAAATTATGGCCGACGTCCCTCATGCCTACCCGCTCTATTTTACCGATGAGGAAATAAGGCAAACCAGGAGGCTCCTCGACCGGAAGCGCATCCAAGTCTCAAACCTGAATGCATTTATGCACAACGCCGACGGAGACACTTACCACCCTTCCTGGATAGAAATAGACCCGGCCCAGAGGGCAAGAAGAATTGAGTACACCCTCAGGTGCATCGACCTGGCTGAAAAGCTCGGTGCGCCGCACCTCTCGACAGAACCCGGCGGACCCCTGGATGGGATTTCCCGCGAAGAAGGGCTCTCGCATTTTCTTGACGGCCTGAGAGCGGTGGAGGGCGTGGCGCGCCGAAAGGGAATAAAGATACTGATCGAGCCGGAACCCGGGCTTCTTATCGAAAACAGCTCTGAATTTCTGGAGACTTACAAAAGGCTCGACCCGGCGGTTTTCGGCCTGAACTTCGACATCGGCCACTTTTTCTGCGCTGGTGAGGACCTGTCCGCCCTTGTGTTGCAGCTAAAGGATTGCGCGTCCCATTTCCACCTCGAGGATATCGACTCTTCGCGAAGGCATCACCATCTTATGCTGGGCGAGGGGGCCATAGATATACCGGGCGTGCTCGATACTATTGAGACTACAGGTTTTGCCGGTTACGTCACGGTGGAGCTCTATACCTATTCGCAAAATGCAGGGGAGGCCGCAAGGCGCGCCTTCCGATACCTGAGCAACTGGAGAGAAAGGACCGGACACCCCTAAAATCATTTGACTGTCCGGGATCTGCCTGCTATTTTGCTGGTAAATCAGGCATGAAGCCCGGGGAATTTCCGTAAAGCATCACTCATATTTTGGCACAAGAAGGCCAAATGCTCGTGGAGAGCTGTTTGGTCTTTTTTTATCACATGAACTGGAACTAAATCGCGAAGTGCATCGCTAAGGGATGGCCGCGATAGCATTCACCAAATGATCCTTTTGTGTTGTTAACAAGTCTGTCATACGAGGAGAATGATTATGCACATGGCCGACGCTCTGATCTCACCGGCTGTCGGCGGCACAATGTGGGCTGCGGCGGCAGGGCTTACAGCCTATAGCGCCCGGCAACTCAAGAAAGAAATGGATGAGCGGAAGATCCCTCTTATGGGAGTTTTGGGCGCTTTGGTTTTTGCCGCCCAGATGATCAATTTCACCATTCCCGGAACAGGTTCAAGCGGTCATCTCGAAGGCGCAATGGTTCTGGCTATCTTGCTCGGACCGTATGCAGCCTTTCTCACCATGGCCTCAATCCTTACAATTCAGGCCCTGTTCTTTGCGGACGGGGGTCTGCTTGCCCTCGGCTGCAATATCTTCAACATGGGATTTTTACCTTGTTTCGTTGCTTTCCCCTTCGTCTACAAAAAAATTGCCGCAAACAGCCGGGGACAGAAACGAGTAGTTGCGGCCGCCGTGGCAGCGTCAATTATCGCCCTTCAACTGGGGGCTTTCGCAGTTGTAATGGAGACGGTTTTTTCAGGCATCTCCGAGTTGCCTTTCAGGACATTCGTTTTGTTGATGCTGCCCATACACCTGGTGGTCGGCCTTGTCGAGGGCTTTGTTACCGCTTCTCTTGCCGGCTTCATCCTCAAGACCCGCCCCGAATTGCTTGAAGCGGCAACTCAACCTGCCGGCAGCAAGGGAATGCCGATCAAACCCGTATTGATTACACTGGTCATTATTGCGGCCTTAACGGGTGGTATACTCTCATGGTTTGCTTCCGCAAACCCTGAAGGCCTTGAATGGTCGATCGGCCGAATCTCCGGGAACAAGCCATTGCAAAGCTCCGAGAGCCGGATACATGCCCTGTTGTCCGGGGTGCAGAAAAAAATAGCCGTCTTTCCCGATTATAATTTCAGGAAGGACAAGGCCGAGGAGTCGGCGAAGAGCGAAAGGCCACAGGAAAAAGAGGATGCCTGGCCCTCGGTAAATGCAGGGACCTCCGTTTCAGGCCTTCTGGGAGGGGGAATGTCGCTTGTTCTTGCCGGCCTTATTGGCTTTGGGATAAGGATCTTCCAAAGAAGAAAACCGGCCGGAGGACGAACGCCGGATGCCGGATGACGGTTTTCAAATAAGGGAGGGGGCAGGATCGTTTTTTCTCCGATTCCCGATTTCTGATATCCGACGTTAGAATAAGTGATGAAATGGGAAGTATAGAGTCTTCATTTTTCGATATAGGCCACCTCGATGCTCTTTCGAGCAAAGATACCCCGATCCACAGGGTCGATCCTCGCGTAAAGGTATTGACCACCATCTATTTCATAGCTGTCGTCATATCGTTCAATAAATACAATCCGGCCGGACTTGCGCCCCTGGTCATCTATCCCGTGGCCATTATGACAATCGGGAACATTCCGTTTTCCTATATGTTGAAAAAATTACTGATTGCGTCCCCGTTCGTTCTTTCCGTGGCATTGTTCAATCCTATACTGGACCGCAGTCCTGCCCTTGATCTGGGATTCTTTAGCGTCTCCGGAGGTTTCGTGTCGTTTGCATCCATTTTGGCAAAGTACGTGCTGACAGTGAGTGCAGGGCTGGCATTGATTGCCTGCACGGGATTCGATTCAATTTGTTCGGCCCTGTCAAAAATGGGTGTCCCCGGAGCTTTCACGATTCAACTGCTTTTTGTGTACAGATATATTTTCGTGTTGGGCGAAGAAGCCGCCCGCATGGCGCGGGCGAGGGCCCTGCGGTCATTCGGGAATAAAGGACTGGGGATGGGCGTTTACAGCAGCATGATCGGGCAGTTGCTTTTGCGGACCATGGACAGGGCGCAAAGGATACATCTCGCAATGCTGTGCAGGGGATTTGACGGCGAAATACGGTACGTTATGCCATCGAAAATGCGTTTGTCCGACTTGCTCTTTTTGGCAGGGTGGAGCGGCCTTTTTACACTGCTTCGTTTTTACAACTTTCCCGCGTGGCTTGGCGAAGAACTGGGAAGGCTGATATGAGCCATCATATAGTGGAGGTAAAAGAGCTTAGATTCTCTTATCCCGATGGGACACCGGCGCTAAACGGTGTGAGTTTTCGCATAACTCACGGCGAATCAGTTGCGATGGTCGGAGCAAACGGTGCTGGAAAATCAACTCTTCTTCTGCATCTAAACGGGTATCTCACCCCTCAGACAGGCTCGGTTCGAATCGGCGATATGCCTCTGACCAAGAAAACGCTTAAATACGTGCGTCAAACGGTGGGAATGGTTTTTCAAGACCCGGACGACCAGCTTTTTCTGCCCAGGGTCTATGACGATGTGGCATTCGGTCCAACGAACCTTGGCCTGCCGCCCGATGAAGTTAAACAAAGGACGCTGGGCGCCCTGGCGCTTGTCGGGGCAGCCCATCTCAAGGACAGGCCCCCTTACAAACTCTCGGGGGGCGAAAAAAGAGCCGTTTCAATCGCCACAGTTCTTTCGATGTCCCCAAGCATCCTGGTTATGGATGAACCCACATCCAATCTTGATCCGAAAGCCAGGCGGCAACTGATACGCCTGCTTTCCGAGTTCGATCACACGAAAATCATAGCCACCCATGATATGGATATGGTTCTTGACCTGTGTTCAAGGGCGATAGTCTTGAAAGACGGCGAGGTTGTGGCTGATGGAGCAGCGAAAGATATTCTCAACAATCAGGAGCTTCTGGATGCAAGCGGACTGGAAAAACCCCTCCGCCTGCAAGGCTGTCCTATATGCAGAAAATAGGGGAATTAGGATTTGGGGATTGATGAGACATTTACTCGGCACAGCTTTGGTGCTATCTTCGCATTAGCTGAATAAAACCTGAATCGAGCGATTATTGCGCATTCATAGGGTTGGCATCGGCGCAGTAAAACGTCAGGAGGTATGTCTGTCACATATTCCTTTGATGAAAGAAAATCGCATCAGCATATTCGGGAGATCTCTTGTATGCGTGATGCTGGCTATAATTTTCTTCCTTGCCCTCCGTAATCTTGCTGCCGGCAAGGTGATTCAGCCGAAGGGTCTATTCATCTCCTTAGCTGGCTTCGTCCTTTTCGCCATCAGTAAACTCCGGGTAATCGCCCGGAAGAAAATGATCAGCTTTGGCCCGAAGTTCATGAATGAGGGTGGGGTTAACCTATACAGAGTGGGCTACTGGCTTATGGCAGTGGGTGTGCTCGTAGTATTCCTTGGATGAACGCGGCCAATGGGCGCATGGACATTGTTTTGTTATATGCAGTATCCCCCAGTATTATGCGACCTTAAACGCTCAGAGGCGCCAGGAAAAAGAATATCCTCTGAATTGGCTTGAAACCTTGCCATCTGCGTTATCAAAAACTGATAAATACTGGTGACAGGAGGTTTAGCCATGCCGTCGAGCTACGCCATAGGCTCTCATTTTGAGAACTTTATAAGACAGCAAATCGAAAGCGGACGCTACAGCAGCGCAAGCGAGGTTGTCCGTGATGCATTGCGCTTGTTGGAGGAGCACGAAGAACTGCGGGAAGCGCAAATCAAAAACCTCCGTCAGCAGCTTCAGGATGGTGGAAGAAGTGGCCCCGGTATTCCGTCTGATAGGGTTTTTGATCGGCTTGAAGAAAAATATCGCAAGCTCACAAGCGAACCATGATACGGCCCATGCAATGCGTGTTGTCCCCGCTCGCCGAACTCGATCTTGAAGACATCGGCGACTACATAGCCCGTGACAATCCGTCCCGCGCAGTTTCTTTTATCCAAGAAATCAGGGAACAGTGTGCCAAAATCGCGGCTACGCCACTCGCCGCGTCCTTACGCCATGAGTTTGGCGAAGGTATCCGCATGGTGCCTTTTAAGCACTACTTGATTTTCTACACGGTGGATGCCGAGAGCATCCGCATTGAACGTATCTTGCATGGAGCCTGCAACATTCCTGCTCTATTCGAAGCATAGAAAACCGTTGAGCTGGAAACAGCTTTTGAGACGGCCAAGGGGTGGTTTTTCATCCGGCGAGCGGATGCAGAAGCGGAATCGCACGGCGTCCAACATGTTCAAGACTTCCCTTCATCAATCAATTAAGCGCAATACGAATCAGAAAATCACTCGCAACCGCAGGCCGTAAACCTCGACAGGACCCCTGTCCCTGTTATAGCCGGGGTTTTGTATGAACTGAAAGTCCGGACTTATTTGCACGAAGCGGGATACCTGGATGCGGTAGTAGAGTTCCAGGACCTGCTCGAAGCCGTAATTCAGTCTGCCGTCTCCCAACAGCATGCCTATCCCGCCGGCCTCAAGGTAGTCCTTGTGCGGGTCTGACAAACCATTGACTCCATAGGCGACGCCCATGCGGTCGTCAGGCCTATTCCAATGTATTCCGCTCAACTGTGCGCCGAGACTCGCATGGCGGTCGGATTCCACATAGGCCCAGTTCTCGTGACTCCCGTCGTTCCAGCCGACGCGCCCGAAAATGCCTGTTTCCCCATCGTCAGCCAGCGGCTGTTCGAAATTCAACCCAAGGCCGTATTTCGTGCCGCCTGGCTGCTCAACGAGCAGAATATCGGGCGTGGATGAGGTAGCGCGTCCTAACGCCAGCGCAGCGTCATAGCTCCCCATCCGTCCCTCATTGCAGTAGGAGAGCAAACGGACTACAGTGCCGGCGTCGTTGGGCTTCAAAGTGAGTTCGAGGTTGTATCCAAGTTCTCTAGTGTCAAGAATATCAAAGTCCGCACCGTTCTGGGTATCTGGCTCCATAAAAACCCCGAAGGCCAGTCTCCATCGCGGCTGATACAGGGCCGCCACAATCCCGTAGGAGTAGCCCCTGGTGTCTGCGGCATAGTCCCATGCCGTATTGTAGAGGAAATCGTAGTTGAAAAACTGGGCGCGATTGTTGTTGGCGTAGCGATTTAGATCGAAATCATCCGTGGCAGCCAACTTTCCGAATTTAAACTCCAACCTGCTGACAGGCTGTTCTCCCGGGAGTTGGTCCATGCACCTTTCCACTTTCTCTGTTTCGCCGGAGAGGGGATAATAGTATCGGAGATACAGCCGGGCCAGGTAAGGGACTTTCGGTAGGTTCGACGAACCCGCTCTGATTACGTCCCCGTTGACATACCCGCCGAGTCCTTCTCCGTTGCTTATTCCGTTTCCCAGAAAACACTCGCCATCTGCATACACCTGCAGCCCCGGGGCCAATTGTGAACCGATATAAGCTCCATACGCCTGGGTGACTTGCTGGCCCAGGCCGTTTTTAAAACTCAGGCTGTTCTTGCCCTGGTATGGGCTGTGAAAGGGGGGCATGTTCTGATATATGTTGTCGTATTGTGCTCCCAGAAGCTGAGGGAACCAATCGGGCCACTCTTCACTTTTTTGTTCGGAGCAGCCCTGGCAGGAATCAGCGACGGGCCACCCGGGTATAGCAGAGTCCCCCCCGGGGACCGGACCGGAGTTTTCATAGGGTTCAGCTTTGATTTCTGCCTGCACATCCGGTTGGAGCTGAACAGTTTCAACGGGTTCCAGGCGTGATTCTTCCGCTGTGCAAGTGAAGGGAAACGCAAGACAAAATAAAACCAACGCGAAAGCAGTATTCTTTATCATAAGACCCACAACTTTCCCCCTCGGGAATATGAGCAAAGTCAATTCGCATCGATCAGGTCTCCTGGCTCACGTTCATCCTACTCACCGCGCCTTCCCATCACGCCTTGGCATGCCAGTGGCAATTCTGCGGCTTTCGTCCCGATCACAGTCGCGGGGCGGCGGAAGACTTGCACTTCCTTCCCTCAATCGATGCCCGAAAAAAGCTTAAATGCCGGTTGCAAGACGTTCGTCTTTATCCTTTGGGGGAAATAAACCCCGAAAAGAATAACCTGCTGCAAACCCACCTACTGCGCCCGCCAATAGGAACAGCAAAAGCGGCAAGTCCCCATGTTCGATGTTGATCAGGGGTTCATGTGGAGGGCGGTTTGCCTCTATCGCGAACTTCTCTACTACCGATTCATCAACCCCGGCCCATTTTGAATCGGAGGTCCGCAGGCCGATATACAAGCCCAGAGCCAGTAAAATGATGAGGGCACTTGCAAGCCAGATTTTTTTCATAAATCCTCCGTCTAAGCCGCAAAGATTTTCAGCAATTCCGGCCTGCGGGTCAGTACGAACCTGTAGGCGCCTACACACAGAAATCCCTCGAGAATCCCAAGCGGGACCTGGGTAGGTACGAATGCCAGAAGCACCGTAAGAAAAAATTTACCGAAGGGAGCAGTACCATGTAGAGCGGTAGCGAGTTGAAGAGAAGTGACGCTATATGTTGCCCAATCCGATAGAAGGCCGCAAAGGAAAGCAGCAATCCACCATTTGCCGGTCAGCCGTTTGACCAGAATAAATATGCCGTAGCCTGCAAAAGCGCCGGCGATTCCCATTGAGACAAGATTCGCGCCGAGAGTTGAAAGTCCGCCGTGTGCTAGGAAAAGGGCCTGCAGCAGCAACGCGACGCTGCTCACGACAACCGTGAGAAGGGGGCCGATGAAAATGGCGGCAATACCCGTCCCGCAGGGATGAGAACAGGTACCCGCAGTAGGGACGGGAATCGGCATACATGATATTATGAACACAGCAGCCCCTATCAATCCGACCATGGGCTTGAGGTGCAAATCCTGCTGCCCCCGAGTGTTCAATTCACGGAGCCCCAGAAAAAGGAACGGCGCAGACACCGCAAACCACAGTAGTGCCCACTGCGCCGGCAAAATTCCCTCGGTGATGTGCATCGCATACGCCGGAATGGCCTGCAGCATGAGCAATGACGTGAATATAAGAATTACCGTTATGGAGCGGTGATTGGTTTTCAAACCTGCCTCCCGTAAATTAGTAACGTTCGATACTGTCGAAATCTGTTCATCATCCGCATAGCCGCACCGGGGCTCCCTGCGATTCGAACCTGTCAAGGACGGCATTGTAAGCTACCGTCATGAACAGAATCTGCTGCATTCCTCTGGTGAGCAGGCTCCACCATCCATGAACGGCATCCTCCTCCGTGAGCGCCACGCGGACGGCTGTGACTCCCAAAGACCGGGATGTCTCGAGCAGTTCCGCCGCCCCCTGCAGAGGGACATCTTCTTTTCCTTGTGTGACATACCGGATCATGCCCTTCTTCATCGAAAACCTCCATTTGTGAGCCGTGTGCCCGGAAGCTGAACCGCCTCCAGACAGTGGAAAGGTTTGTTACAAAGTCGAGCACTGGAGAGTGCTTCGCCGAAGCGGAATTTTGGCCAAAAAAAAATCCCTAGAGCAAAACGCCCTAAGGATTGCACCCTGGTTCACTTGATCCTTATGCCGGCTTACCCGATATTTCCTCGTACGGGTTCACCAAACGGCATCAGGCAGGTCTTCTGGCTCACGGCGGTCCTTCCCATCTCGAAAAGACAGTGGTTTCACCGGATTTCGTCCCCGTTTACAGCGGCGGGACCGCTCCCGATTTTAACGGGATTCCCTATTAAACTTTTCTGTACCTGATGCTAAAAAACTATGTAGCTTCCTTTATACAAATTCCTTCCGATGCTGTCAACGGCATATCTCATGCCTAAATGAACATATGATTCGGAAACGCTGAGAAATTCGAAGCCTCATTTCTCAATGCAGAGGAGAGTATTGAACTTTCAACCATCCACCACAATGGCCGAAGTGCTGGGGAAATTCTTGAAAGGGATCATTGATTTGTTTTGCCGTGATTCGTATTATTCTTGTAATGCAAGGCAGAATCAAACCTGACCGTTTTGATTCTGCTGCGCCCAAAAGTAGACAGGAGGCCAACTATGGAAGGCGAACACGAACATGAACACAAACATTTGCACGAGCACGGCCATTCACATAGCCACGAACACGCGCACGATGGCCAAAAGCACGCGCATGAACACTCGCATAGTCATTCCCATGAGCACGAACATCAACATTCTCACGAACATGTGCACTCCGGGGCGCGGCACGAACATGATCATGAGCATACGGGAGAACATAGCCCGCACGAACACGACCATCCCCGTCATGGGAGTGAGCCTCACGAGCATTCCCACTAAGAAAGAAGATTGGAGGTTCTGGACAGGAGCATAGGTTTTCATCTTCAGTTCAAATCGGGATCGAGGGAGAACTGCGCCTTCAGAAGGGTTATCGCCAGTTCGTTTAATTACCCATAGTTCAATATCCCAGGCGTTCTTTCAGGTTACCGAGCCAGGGCTTGTCCGTAAATAAAACCTTTGCGCTCGCATCCGGCTTTTGGCCTGATTTGGCCGCTCATCAATCGCAAAATCCTCGACGTAGCCCAGCTACGCCTGCGGTATTGCTCAATCTTCGCGACCATATCAGTCTCAAAAGCCGGCGCAATCCCTAAGAGGCTTATTTACGGACAAGCCCTTAATAGCTCCGAAGCATCGTCTTAAGTATTCGCAGGCAATTACTTCCAACATCACGATTGCTTAAGGACGAATCGAATCGGAAGAAGGGCCCTGCAGGCAAGGGGTTTACCATCTCTTTTGGCGGGAACGAAACTCGAATCCTTAATGGCCTTAACCGCTTCCTCATCGAACCCAAACCCGGCCTTCTTCAGTACCTCAATTTCAAGTGGACGGCCTTGTTCGTCGATGGTAACACGCAAAAGAACAGTCCCCTCTTTTTCGAGCCGTTTTGCCAATGCCGGGTAACAGGGAACGACTTTGCGGAGGAAACTCGGACCATCCGGAGACCCAAAAGTTCTTTCCAGGGAACCTCTGCCGCCGGAGTCATTCCCGGCTCCTCCGGGCGGTCCGTCGCCGGAAGAAGCCGCAGTGCCGGTTCCGGCGATCTTCCCGAATCCTTGTGATGGTGAATCCGGATTGCCGGGGGAGTCGGACTGTGCGGGGTCGCGTTGAGCCGTGGTCTTGATCTCTTCATGCCTGTCCGAAGCAATGCCGGGTTTTATATTCTTCTTTGGATGGACAACGGCCTCGATATTTTTCTTCCGAGGCGCCGGCAAGTCCTTATGTTCCGGAGGTATAAGTGTGCTTGGCAGTTCCTGGCTCGCCTGCACCACCGCGCCCGTTTCGGAACCATCGGAGCTCTCTTTAGCCGCAGGTTCGAAGGGTCCTTCCAAGTTAGGTCCGGCTGTATTTGCGCCCCCCTTCAAGGAAACTAGCCGCACTTCCATCCATCTATGGTTCGGGACTTGAGGTTTTGGGGAGTACCAAAGCAGGCAGGCAAGAGCTGAGTGCAACAAAAGCGCCAATGCCAGACTCGACCATGTCTTCCTGCCGAAAGCTAGTGGGTCTCCGTTGCTCCACGGCGCAGAAGCAATGTCTTCCGGATCCGATCTGGAAAGATCTATCTCACAGTAGGTAACGGCTTCGGCTATCGAGTTAATTGCGGTCTCCTGTCGGCGCCTTCCCAATTCTTCCCGGGGAAAGGGTTTAAAGCCTGCATTGTCTGAAGTCTCTCAAAACCGCATAGTCAACGCGACGCGGAAAGTACGCGGCTCGGCCGGGTGGAATACGTCGCCGCTTAGAACCGGACCTGTTGGCGTCAGCCGATAGGGGTAGAAGTAGTCTATGTCGTCGGCTTTCGCGTTGAGAAGATTGAAGATGTCTCCTTCAATCGTCCACCTTTTGTTGATCTGGTAGCCAAGGTTGTAATAGAGCAGGCTGGTGCCGGGGGAACGCTCACTACCGTCCCGGGTCAGATAGCGAGGTCCGAAATATCGCCACCGCAGGCTGGAATGCCAACCTTTCAAATCATGCACCGTGACGCCCGAGGCAATCACTACATTGGCCGCTTCGGGGACGTAATTACCCCCCACCGGATTTCCTGTGAAATGAGCCCCCGAGGCGGCAAAATCTGCGTCGATCGTCAGCCATTTGGCCGGCGTATAGTAGTTTGCCCATTCCACGCCCTGGCGGAGGCTTTGGTAAGGACTGGGCACGTTCGTACCGATATCCCCGTCGAACACCAGTTCGGATTGCAGCTTCAGTACCCAGAACGTCAATGTGCTTTGCAGGTGCGGCACGGCAAGGGTGCGCACGCCAATCTCCGCACCTTCGGTTTGCGCTATCGGCAAGGCCCGTTCCACTGGATGGCCCGTTTGCGGATCTTGGGTAGTATTTGCGCCCCGCGCGTCGTCGGTGTGGAAGCCCATGCCGCCGTTGAGGTAGAACTCCGTCTGTGCCCATGGGCCGAAGATCAAACTCAGCTTGGGCTCAGGAGCGAACCCGAACCGGTCGCCGCTGTCGGCGGGATTGGGGCCATTGGTGTGAGAGGTGAACGTGTTGTTGCTGTCGAAATTAATGAAATCTTCGCGAAAGCCCACAATAGTGCGAAACCATGGAAGCCATCTTATCTTGTTCTCAAAGTAGGGCGCCACGTCCGTTTCCACGACATTATCCGTGCGAGTTGTGGACAGCACCACACGGTCTTCGGTGTGAAACAGGCCGTCGTGGATCACGTCGTTTCGAATGTCGAGTCCGAAGGTGTTTTCCACCGGCATGTTGCACCATTGGCCAAAGTACGTCCGGCTCGCTCTCACCCCCTGCACCCACCGGCTGTCCTTTTGCTCGAACTGGTCCCCATGGGTGGGATCGTCCAGGAAGAAGGTGAAGTCATTCCATAGGCCCATGTTGTAGTAATATGAATATCCCATGATCTTTGTAACCGAGTTCTCGTCGGCCTGGTGATATTCGGCTGACAGGGTGTAGCGGTCCGTCAGGCCTCCATCGGTCGGGCTCAGGTTTCCGAAACGGTCGATGAGTCCCTCGGCGACTGCACGCTCCGGGATCTGGTTAGTCGCATTCCATGTG
This sequence comes from Syntrophobacteraceae bacterium, assembly GCA_049520315.1. GTDB lineage: Bacteria > Desulfobacterota > Syntrophobacteria > Syntrophobacterales > Syntrophobacteraceae > SbD1. The sequence goes on along the minus strand of JBEKPW010000014.1, from coordinate 15,369 downwards.
CCGTGATAACCCATCGCCGTTGCGCTCCAGCCCTGGCTTGCGTCTCCCTGGCTGTAGGTCAGCACTCCGTTGAATTTGACGTAATTTTCGGGCACGTCCCATGGCCCGTCGGTGTGCACCACTTCAAAGGCGCCGAGGAGATTGCCCTGGCCGACCTTGGTCGAATCGGCCAACAGGCCACGCTCATAATTCCAACTGCCGAATTCCACCCTCGCAATGCCTGCAGGAAGGGTCTGAACGTATTGAATATTTTCCCAACCGGCGGAGCCGTAGTCTCCCACGTTTGCGTAGTATGGCCCTTTTCCGTAGTCTATCTTCTGGATCAGTTCGGGAATGAGGAAATTTAGGTCCGTGTATCCTTCCCCATGAGCGTTCGACGGCAGGTTGATTGGAATGCCGTTGAAAAAACTGGCCAGGTCCGTACCATGGTCGAGATTGAAACCGCGGAGAAAATACTGGTTTGCCTTGCCATCACCGCTGTGCTGCGTAACGATTACCCCGGGCATGGCTTCGAGCACTTCCCCGGGACGGCTGATGGGGCGGTCTTCCAGTTGCTGCGCCCCGATCGTACCCTGGGTCGAAGTATCGGCGATGCCGATCATGCTGTCGCTTCGTTCCTCCACCACTATCTCCGGCAATTGCGCTGTCGCCTTTTGAGACTCGCTCGTGTCCGAGGACGAGGCCTGCGTCGCCGGCGAAGAGTCAGTAACGGCCCACGCCAAACCCGGCAAAGCCCAACAAAAACTCGAGATCAACGCCAAAAAAGCGACGCCTGTCCCGTATACGCTTTTTCTCTTCCTCCGGATGAAACTCATTACGTTCTACCCACCCCGGGCCCGATCGAAAAAAAAGCCACGAACATCCTGCCCATCTTCGGACGGGCTTTAGGCGTTCGTGGCCAATTAGTCGATCACCGATCTGTAAATCAGCTAAACTTTACGCTGTTGTGAAGCAAGTCCCCCGTGGCCCGGAGTGGATCACACTTTCATAGTGTGTATGTCCAGCCACAGATTAGGGCCAATCTAGCTGAATTGACACTTCACGTCAAGTGGAAACACAGCGAATGAAAATAGCGTTATGGGGCTGCGACGGCGCATGGAGTCCGTCGGTATAATCGTCAAAAGTCACGTCAGCTACCGTTTGGCGGGGCGTGCAGACCGAGAGCCGTTGAGCGTACAGCTCTAACGTACGCTCTATCGTCCTTCTGTGCAGGATAGACCCTTGAAACCTCTGAGCCACGGGAGGGGTGATAGTTGAAGGGGAGCAAGACCGTTGGATCCGATGACCAATAGAGATCAAGACGGGCATAAGCCGCACGGGAATGTACGGGCATCATCAATTCGACGGCCACTGCGGTGTCCAGTTCGTCGGGTTTGGGCAGACGCCAATCAGCATGGCCGCCCAACCGCAGATTCCTGCAGTACCCCTGCGCATGCTCGAATGTCACCTCATTTCCATTATCGCCCTTCTGCCACATTAACTGTCGGTCAGTGTCAGTAATCGTACCGTCTCCGTTATCCACAAATCTTCCCGCGAAGGCGACAGAGGGTTTTTCGATATATGAGAGAAGCGGCAGAATTAAGGCTACTAATATGATTGAGAACGTTAGCCTTTTTCGCATATTTGCACTACTTTTCATTTCGAGCCTCCGGGAAGAAGTTTGGCGATAACCCAGGCTGCTGCGTGGAGCACCCCGAGAAGGACCACATCCGTAGGGCCGACGGGCAAATCGACTTGATATGCCACCCAGAAACCTATAAACGCCATGGCTCCGCCGCACAGCGAGGCCAGAATCGTGAACTGGCGCATATTACGCGCGAACAGGTGTGCCGTCAGCGCGGGGATTAGCAAAAATCCGAACGCGATTAGCGGACCGACGCTGAGCACCGCCATCGAGACGGTCAGGCCGATCAGCAAATAAAGCAGAACGTCCCAGAAAACCACGTTCTTGCCAAGTGTAATTGCCATTGGCCGGTCGAAGGAGACCAGGAGCAACTCCTTGTGAAACAGTCCCAGCGTTGCGAGGACAAGCGCAAGGGCTGCTGCCGTCAGAACCAGATCGAAATCGGAGATGGTGATGACCTCCCCTTTGAGCATGTCGAGCCAGCCAAGCTCGCCGTAAGGGTTCTTTGACAGCATCAGGATGCTCAACGATGCGGCCACTACATACGCAGTGCCGAGCCGGCCTTCGGGCTGGCCGCGCCCGCGTCTTTCCATAAACGCGAGCGCCAGAATCGCAGCCAGCGAAAATGTCATCGAGCCGATAAATGCCAGCATGTGCGCGCTCTCCGACGGATGGCCGCTTAGCTTGACTCCGAGCCACAATGGGACAGATAGAGCGATAGCAACGCCGGTCGAGGAAATCTGAGGCAGTGCCACGCCCATGAATACCAGCCGGCGCATCACGAGAAACACACCGACAAGCGGGCAGGAAAAACCGACGAGCACGCTGGTATAAACCGAGTTGCGCAGGAGAAAGTCTGGTGAGAGAATCAGTCGTAGCGTTTCCATGTCAGCCGATCCCTATTTCAAAAATCTCGACCATCCGCTCGGAAGTGAGCAGTTCATCCGGTGCGCCCTGGAGCACCTTCCCCTGGTGAAGCCATAGAACCTGCTGAGCATGATGACGAATCGCCGCAAAATCGTGAGTGACGAGCAGGACCGTGATTTGCCTTTCCTTGCGAGTCCTGGAAATAAACTCCAGTACAGAATGTGTCGCCTCGGCGTCCACGCCGGCGGTGGGTTCGTCAAGCACCAGGACGTCCGGGCGCGTAGCCAGGGCGCGGGCGATAAGCACTCGCTGTTTCTGACCCCCGGAGAGTTCGGCAAAGCGCTTGTGGGCCAGTTCCTCAGCGCCTGCCGCCCGCAGACATTCGCGCGTGAAGGCGCGTTCGACAGACGGGACAAAACACCCGGGTCGCACACGTCCATATGTGCCCATCAGAGCAACGTCGAACCCTGTCAGCAGATAAATCGGATCGAACTGAACGGCCTGAGGAACGTAACCGAACACGAGCGGAACACCAGTCGAGGCGGATGTGTCGATCGTGCCTGCAACCGGAGGAATCAGCCCAAGCAGGGTCTTGAGCAAGGTCGATTTGCCCGAACCGTTCGCACCGAGAATGGCAGTGAAACGGTCGCGGGCAATCGAGAGCGAAATCCCGGAGAGCACCGGCTGGCCGTTATAACCTATGCTCAGGTTATCGAGGGTTATGAGGTCATCATTCATATGTCAGTCCAATAGCCCCCGCCCGGACAAAGCACGGGCCGGGCATCTTCTTTTACGTGTTTATTTCCTCGCTTGCACCGTAGCGACCATCGTCTGAACGATCGCATCCATCATCTTGATGTAGGTTTCCGTGTTCGGTATGCCCCCCGGCATGATGGGCAGCGTTACCAGAGTTGCCCCGGTCTGTTCGGCGATGCGACTGGGGACCTTTTCCGGGAATTGCGGCTCACGTAGGACGATCTGAACATGCTCGGCCTTCATGGAGGCAATCAATTCCTCGATGTGACGAGGCGTTGGATCGATGCCCGGCTTCAGTTCAATGGTGCCGAAGTAAACCAGACCGAAACGCTCCGCGAAATATGGCCAATGCTCGTGATAGGACACGAACTTTACGCCCTTTATCGGCAAGAGATCCTTCTTCCATTCTGCAATCTTGGCGTCGAGCCGGGCAAGATACGCATCGCGATTACGCGTGAATTCCGCTTGATGCTGCGGAGCAAACTCCACCAGCGCCTTGTAGATGTTCCCGATAGCCGTCTTTGCCAGCACCGGGTCGAGCATGTAGTGCGGGTTGCCGTATGGATGAACGTCGCCCTGGTAGTGATCGGTCGATTTGGGTACATCTTTGGGCACTATGCCAATTGAGGCGTCAATGTAGCCTGGCTTTCCTAACAGGATGCGAGGGTTCTTGCTGGCTTCCAGCAGGGCGGGCAGGAAGGCATGCTCACAGTCAAACCCTACCAGGACAAGCAGGTCCGCCTTGTTCATGATGGGCACGAAGCTCGGTTTCATCGGAACCCCGTGCGTATCTTCAATACCCGTGGCAAGGCTGTGAACCTCAACCAGGTCCCCGCCTACCTCCCGCGTTAAGTCGGCCAGGTCGGTCAAAGTCGTGACGACCTTGATTTTGGCCGCATGAGCCGGTATCGGTTCCCCACATAACAACACTCCTGCGATTGTGACTATCGATAATAAATATATCAGTTTGAGTTTCATGTTAAATTCCTTTCCCTCGGGACTAGCGTTGCTGCCACCCATGAGAATGTGAGCCGATAATCCAGTCCCACTGCAGATAAACGGCATCATCGGGACGGAGGCCGGATTCGGTGTTATGGTCGGTGTGCGTGTATTGAAGGCGCAGTTGATTCCAGTGGCTTATGGTCCACGTGATAAACGGTGAGTATGCGAAAGTACGGTTTGCGTTGTTCGCCGCGTCCTCCAACCCGTCGAACAGGAACCCTGCCGACCACTCCCGGCTCCACTTGTAAACGATATACGAGTACATGCCATAGGAATCAACGTCTCGGCTGAAGGGGCTGAACAAGGCGCCGCCCGGTGTTGGCATTACGTCATAGCGGTTGCCGCTGTGGAGCAGTTCCGTGCCCCAGATGATACTATTGAACTGATTGTTTCTCAGCGGTTTCCAGCTCAGAGTGAGGTCCACTCCCTCCAGGCTGCGCTCGCGCAGGGCGAGCGTGCTGCCGGGAAATTCAGGAAGCGTGACAGGAGTGTTATTGGGTAGGGCAAGCACGCCGCCGCGATCCAGGGTATTTGGATTTGCCAGGCCTGAAATGCCGGGTTCGAGGGATAAATCGGGTGTCAGGTCAAAAGAGGTGGACCCGCGGCCAAAAAAGCTCAACCCGCCGAAATTACGGAAATTTCCATTGTTGAAATCGCCGACGTCGTTTGGCACGCTGCCAAAACCATCGCCTACGCCCACAGTCAGGCTGTAGTAATGTTCGGTCGGCAAAAGCCAATTTAGCTGTGCTCCATCTGTCCTCGATTCCCCGCCGATGTACTGGTCGAGCACCAGCGGACGGTTAACGAAGGGCAGCTCATGATCGTGTATGTAGGCCAACCGGCCGAATTCGCCGAAGAACCGTCCCGCCTTCAACTCCAGATTACACGGCAGTGAAGTCGTTTGAAGCGCGGCCTCTTCGACCGATGCTGTGGCTTCGCCGGTAATCGGGTCGGCAGAGGCATTGATCACTGCATAGCCCTTTGCGAACGGATCGATTGTCGCGGCCAGGTTAAGTTCCACAGAACGCTGGTTCACGTCCCATCCACCGGGCCGGTCGCTGCCCGTAGCCTTCGAACCCTTGCCACTATATGAGAAGACCGTCTCCCCGACGAGTCCGATGGCAGGATTGAACACGCTCAGGATCTGCTTTTTCTGTGCTTGGGCAACCGAACCCACCTGTTCCTTTAACTCCTCCACCTCCTGTTGCACCTGCTCGGCCGAAGCCGTCTCGACCGCCGTTGCAGCCGGAGGCGCAGCAGGGGGCTGGGGCTTTTGGACTTTTGCCGACAATATTTCAATGAGCCTACGCTGCTCGCTGATAGTTTGTTCCTGTTGTTTGACGGTTTTCTGGAGGGTTTTCAGTTCCTGGATGGTCTGCTCCTGTTTTTTCATAGTTTTCTCAAGTTCTTGCAGCCTCTCTTCCACGGTTTGAGCAAACGCGCAGGATGAAAATACAAATACAAAAACGAGTGCAATAATAGTCCGCATGGTAGCTCCTCCTCATGGTCGCCCTCTGCGGCGTTGCCGCTCACCCCGCGAGGCGTAGAGAATAGAAAATGTACGCGCCGCTCCCACGAATGGTTGAGATCTCGACGCTGCGCGAGGCGTTCCTATAATGTTTTGCAGGAAGCTCTAGGGTCCGGGTATTACGCTGGAGGAGCTCGATTTAAATATGGAGAACAACGAAAAGAGGAAAAGTTTACCGCATTTTCTAAAACGCCGGGGAAAATGCCGGAAATAAGTGGTGAAATTTGAGGGCAATCCTGAAAAGCCAGGTTTGAATGGTGGAAAACACAAAAGCAGATGGCGCAATTATCGTGGTGGTCTCCATCTTCGTGGTGATGAAATGCACACCCCAGAATGGAGAAAGAAAAACAAACGAGGAAGATTAAGGCAAGTTTTCTATTCATTCAGCCAGACTTAACCCGGCTCGCGTGCCGGCGTTCTTCGTTCAGATACATTTGGGTCTCTTGTCGCTCAGGGGCAACGGGTTAGTCCCGTACCTTTACCGTACTGCTTTGCCCAATCCGGACACGTCGCTCTGAGAAGGTCGTCCATTTCGCTTTTCTGCGACGGTTCCGAGTGCGTTTCGGCCAGCGTTCAAGAACCAATCCGAATAATTCACCCCGAATGTTGGCAACCCAACCCCGAAATTCAGATTTCCTTTTCGGAATGTATAGCCCATTAACCACACCCAAACAATAAAGTTTTTTTATCAGGGCGCCTGTTCAGGGTAGCCTAAAAAGCCCACCCCCTTTTGTGCATCGCTGTCCAGGTAGACCTGAAGATATTGCCCCTGAGTGCAGGAGGGTACGTCTATGACCCGGGCGATTCCATCGCTTTTCAGCCCCGGGTCGAGCGAGACGAGGGCGTCGGGGCACTGGCGGAAAAACGCCTCCCTGAACACTGTCCCGGGGCTGTCAGGGTCAATAGCCAGGGGGACGATGTTTGCCTCTACCAGATCGTTGAAAAAATGGGTGCCGAAAGATGGTTCCGGTACGGCCCCAACCTCTCTCATGGCTATTTCGCCCAGGACCTTCGTTCGGTTGATATCTTCATAGCCTACTTTGACGCCCATCTTCACGTCGTTTGTTCCCCATCTTCCCGGCCCGAAAAGGGCGTAGACCTTGTTTTCGAGCAGGCGATTGATCCTTCTCACCATCCGCCCTACAGCGAGCCGCTCGTCGAATGTCGCGAGCCCGGCATAGGCCCCGGGATCGATGTACACAATGTATTCAATGTTCTTGACCGCACTGCTGAACAGGATGCTGCTGCAGGTAAAAAGAACTTTTTGGGGGTCGATGTCCTTGGGGACGGCCACTTTTTCCACAAGCCTGCTCAAGGAGAGCGCGCGGCACTGAAGAAGATAGAGTCTGCCGTCGTCCCATGCGAATTCAACTTCTACAGGCCGGCCGTATGCTTCCTCCAACTGATGAAGGATTTTTTTCATAAGTCCTGCCAGGGGCGTTTTGGAAAGAAGGTTGTCGAAAGTTATACTGGAGCGGGCCGTGTCGATTTGCTCTTTCTTGAAAAGAGGCGCCGCAAGATGCCCCTCATCATCAACCGAGACAGCGTAATAAAGGTCGGGATGATTGATTGCCCGGAAGAGGTCTGTGGCCGGAATCGTCAGGACAGACCTTGATTTCAAGTCGAGAACGTCAACCAGCTTCTGGGAGTATTTCTTGATTTCTTCGGCGCTCACTTCGGGGCGAAGGAGGGGATGGCTGAGGGGGACCATTCTGGGGTAGTCAGGCCCGATGCGTTCAACGGCGCGCGTGCCGAGACCGAAGACCATCCTCACCAACCCATCGGCCCTTACTATCCTCGGGGTCCAGGCGTATACATTCTGTGAAAAAGCTACTCCTGCCGCAGTCGGGAAGAAAAAATCATTGAACTGCCTTCCGACTACCTTTTGCACGAGAACGCTCATCCGTTCATCGAAATCGAGCAGGTTGTGGTCCAGACGGTAAAGAATGGCCTGTGGGCTGAAGACGCTTGTAAGCACCTGCTTCAATGCGTGTGTGAATTCGTTGAGCCGGATCTCGATCTTGCCTTGATTTGCAATGAAAACCGAGTCGTATTTGCCCGAAAAAGTAAATCCGACGTTGTCCTCCAGCAGGCTGGACGAGCGGATTATGAGCGGATGTTCGCCGATCTTTTCCAGAAAAGCCCTGAACTGCTCCGTCACATCGGACGGAAAAGTGGCCTTCTGGATTGTTTCCGATATCTGGCCGTATTCTTCCTCGATTGTTTCCCGGTTTTTATATTTTTGAGAGTGAAGTGAGAAAAGGTTGTTCGAGTCGAGAAAATCAGTCAGAAAACCAGAATTGAAATAATGCGACTCGGGGATCCTTACGTATTTTTCAAATTCCGGGTCTCTTTGTCGAAGCAGCGGCAAAATAATCTTATAGGCGAGGAACATTCCTGCCGCTTTACCGCCGATTCGTCCGCCGCGTCTGGGGTTCCAGATAATTTGTCCCATCAACTCGTCCATATCCCGGATCGTGATATGATTCTTGGCTACTCCCAGGAAGGGAAGCTGATCGGAAATGAACCGGCTAACCAGGGCGACGCGCACGCCCATTGACTCGCCGGGGCTTATATAAAGGCTGCCCTTGGGGATTGCGCACAATTCTCGTACCGCTTCACGAATCTGGCTGGATGTGACCCCTTCGGTGTTCATGAGCTTGTTGAGACTCTGAAAGGAGTCACGTTTTCTGGCAAGGTTGATATAGTTCTCTATATCCTCCAATGTAAAATGCCGTGCAAAATATATATCGGTAAGTATGCCTGTCACCTCTCCGATTGTCCGCTCGGTTGCCGGCTCGCCAAGCGCCTCCAGTTGCCTGACCGCATCCTGGCGGATTGACTCCGCGCATACGATCCCGCGCTTGCACAGCACGGAGAGAAAAAGCTTGCGAATTTCATCCAGAAGATGGGGAAACCTGATCATTTTGTCATAGAGCCGGTATGAGCGAATCAGGTCCGCTGCGCATATGTCCGTCGAGGTGAAGTATGCTTTGACGTTTTGGCCCATCAGGACTCCTGGGAGGACTGTAGCTCATTTTTTCATACAAAGCCGCGAAAAGGGGACGGATTCCATCGCGAAGAGCAAGAGAGTTGCGCCACAATTCCAGCTCCAAAGCGGAGCGTTGCCGTTCGGAAAAAGAGGCCAGCGGTTTTAGTTTTTTCAGCCTTCGCGGCTCTTCCTGATCTGTCTATGATCAGTGGGAAACTTCCTACACCCAGCCTCGCAGTTTGCAGGCTTCGGCCACTCGAGCAATTGCAACCAGATAGGCGGCTTCCCTGAGATGTATTTTGTTGCGCCGGCTCATCTCATATACGCTTGCAAAGGCCTGGGTCATTCTCTTATCAAGCCTCCAGTGGACCTCCTGCAGTTCCCAGTAAAAGTTGTATGCATTCTGAACCTGCTCGAAATAAGATACTGTCACTCCTCCTGCGTTGGCAAGGAAGTCCGGCAATACAACTATACCCTTATCGTCGAGAATGAGGTCGGCTTCGGGTGTAGTTGGTCCGTTTGCCAGTTCGCAGCAGATCCTGCACTTGAGATTTGCAGCATTATCGTCGCGAATCACGTTTTCGAGCGCTGCCGGGAAAAGCACCGTCACCGGAAGGGCGAGAAGCTCCTCGTTTGTTATTTCGTCAGTCCCCGGAAAGCCTTGTACTACACCGTTTCTTATCTTGTAATCGATCAGGGCCGCCGCGCTGATACCGTTCGGGTTGTAGACGCCGCTCTTGGAATCGGAAGCCGCAACCAGCTTGAGGTTCAGGATCTCCTCGCCAAGAAGAGCGCCATGCTGGCCTGCGTTACCGAACCCCTGGACGGCCATTGTGGCGCCTTCAAGGCTGATGTTGTTGACTGCAGCGGCTTCACGCGTGACATAGATACCGCCTCTCGCTGTGGCGTCCCCCCGGCCTTTGGACCCGCCCAGAGCCAGAGGTTTGCCGGTTATGACTCCCGGGTGATTTTCCCCGACGATCGTTTCATACTCGTCCATCATCCAGGCCATAATCTGCGGCGTGGTATATACGTCCGGGGCCGGAACGTCCTTCGTTACTCCCAGGGACCTGGCCATCGCACGCACATAGGCCCGGGCCAGACGCTCTTTCTCTGTTTCGGAAAGTTCCTTGGGGTTGCAGACGACGCCTCCTTTGCCTCCACCGAGCGGCAGATCCACAACGGAAGTCTTCCACGTCATCCAGGCGGCAAGAGCCCTGACCGTGTCCATTGTCTCCAGAGGGTGCCACCTGACGCCACCTTTTGCCGGACCTCGCGCGGTGTTGTATTGGATTCTGAACGCATGGAAGATCCTGGTTGAACCATCATCCATTTTAACGGGCAGGGTTGCCTTGATCTCCTTCATCGGCCACCGGAGCAGCTCATTGGTCGCCCGGTCAAGCTCGAGTTTTTCCGCCGCATGGTCTATTTGCTGCTGCGCAATTGTAAACGGGTTGAACGGCTCTGCTTTCATTATTGCTCCTGTGGCATTTGTCATTCACCATTCACCATTCACTATTCACTAATCACTATTTCAGTGCGTCAGGTTCCAGGCTATTGCGCTCAAGCCGGTCACGATCAGCACGATCTCTATAAGAACATCGTAGAGCGGGTCCTCCCGGAGCTTTCTTTTGGACCCTATTTTAAGAAAAAAACCGTAAATGAGAGCGGGAGCGATAAGGAAATAGGAAAAACTGGTGGATATCCCGGCAAGGGGACCGCAAACGGCCGTAATGACAAGCGCCAGAAGGACCGTAACTGTGAAAAGGACGGTCCTCTTTTCTCCAGCGAGCACGACGAGGGTCTCCTTGCCGACAAGCCTGTCTCCCTGAATCGCGAGGAAGTCGCGCAGGGTTGTTCGGACGAGAGAGAGGAGAAAGATGATCCAACAGGCGAACACGACCCTGCTTGAATTATAGCCGCCGGCAATATAAGGCAGGACGCAGACAGAAGCCCAGGCCAAGGGCACGAAAAAAGTCTTCGAAGTTGGAATATCCTTGAGCTTGACAGGAAATTTTTCCCACCCTGCCGGCATGAAGACCTTGACCCCGTATAGAAGCCCCATCAATATCAATAAAAGCATAAGAAGGAAATTACGAAAACCTATGCCGTAGGCCAGAATCAGCGCCGCCGCAAGGGATAAGGCGCTCGAGAACATAAAGACAGGCCGCCATTTTCGATAGAAAGCAGCCCTGCCGGGATCGTTTAATTCGATGGAGTCCTGGTCCAGGTAAACATTGAGAGAATGCATCGCAAAGGCGTACCCCGCAGCCATCAGGCTGAAAGCCGCCGACCCGGCAAAGTCGGTCAGGGCTTCTGAAATCTGGGCCAGGAGCGCCGTCGCCAAAGCGATGTAGAAATTGCCGTAAGCGAGCCTCTCAAGAATGTGTTTCCACCGGAACTTTGTCCCCGCTTCAGGTGTTACGGCCTCGAGGAACTCAACGACGTTTCGTATGATCCAGTTTGGAGTTGACGCCCCTGCCGAAACCCCGACGCAGGAGTAACGAGCCATTACCCGGGGGTCCAGATCCGATTCCGTTTCCACGTGGAAAGTCGGTATGGCGCAAGCCCTGGCCACCTCGGCAAGTCTTAAGGTGTTTCCGCTATGAAGCCCCCCCACTATGACGATTGCCTGGACTTTGGAACACAACTGCTTTACTTCGGCCTGCCGCTCCTGTGTCGAATCACAAATCGTGTTTTTTACTATTCCATTCGGGTATTTTTTTAGAAAAGTTTCCTCGACTTCCCGAAAGACCTCTTCGTTCTGGGTAGTTTGCGCCACCAGAAGCACCCTGTCCCAGTGAGATGGCAATTCGTCGATTTGTTCGGGCCGGTTTATTACGGCGCCGCGATTCTCGGTGTAACCAAGAAGCCCGATGACTTCGGCGTGATCCGCGTCGCCAACTATTATCGTGTAGTATCCGCGCCTTGCATGTCTCTTTATAGCCGCATGGACTCTGGCTACGCGCTTGCATGTCGCATCCAGAAGAGTTGCCCCCTGCTGATGAAGCTGCTGGCGGCTGTAAGGAGGAATTCCGTGGGCGCGGATCACCACCTTTTTGCCCGCGCAGTTCTCAATGCGGTTTTCGTCCACGACGCCCTTTTTCCCCAGCATCGTCAGGACCTGCCTGTTGTGGATGAGCGGTCCGAAGGTGCAGATGTCCTCGCCTTTCTGGCGATGCTGGATGGCGCTCATGGTGATTTCGATTGCGTCGCGGACCCCTTTGCAAAAGCCTGCTGTCCTTGCGATAACAACTTTCATTATTTTTCCATTTTCAGGTTCGGATCCCCGGTGTTTCTCCGCAGCTGCACGGATTGAGAATCCTACCAACTTTGGGGGGCTCTGGCAACCCTCGCGGCGAAAAGGCGCATACGGGTAACCAAAACCAGAGCCAGGATAATGCCGCAACGATTGACCCCATGACCACGCAAACGGTTTACGCTGGAATCAAGGGCGGAGGCGTATGCAAAAATACGAACGGCGGGCTGTAAAACTCTGGAAGCACCGATGAAAAATCCTGATGGTTCACCACGTGTAATTTGAATACTGAAATTGATTTCGAAGAGTGATAAAACCTTCTCTCAAGAGTTGTCCCGGGCATTTCCACAGGCTGGTCGCAGTCTCGCCAATCGTTTCGGCCATTGTCTGTGGGGCCGACAGCTCTCGTTTAATTCGATTTGATCCTCTTTTGGGCCGGCAAAGAAATGGAAAATGTCGATGTCACAATTCTCGGCGCAACTCCCGAAGAAATCGCTCCGCTCTGCAGCTCCTTTCGACCCGCGATCAGTTCTAAAATAGCCGGGAACCCGTTCTCAACGTATATTTACCGTGACCTTAAATTGCTTTTGGGAACAACGGGGGTCGGGAAAGTGAACGCGGCTGCAACTGCAGCGGCGGTGCTTACCAGCTTCAAGGCCTGCGAGGTCTGGAACGTCGGCTGCGCAGGGGCCTATAAAGGTTCAGGGCTTGAAATCGGAGACGTCCTGATCAGCGAAAACTGTATTTGCGCAGATGAAGGAGTTTTGCGAAAAGAAGGGCCAATGCCAACCAGCAGCCTCGCAATCCCTCTGGTGCTCAAGGGCGCTCAACTCTTCTACGACTCTTTCCCGCTCGATGAGTTCCTGGCCCGCGCACAAATCCGCGCCATCCTTCCGGCGGGCATGTTCAGTACGGACCCGTCCGGGGGTATCCGGCCAGACGATCTCCCCGGCGAAAAGTGTGATAGCCCCGCCCCGGGCTATTACCACGAGAAAAAGCGTCGCTTCAGGGTCCAATATGGGCCAAGTCTTACGGTTGGCATGGTGAGCGGCGATATGGACACGGCCGATGCACGCTTTCGAAGCTTCCATGCCCAGGCGGAAAACATGGAGGGAAGCGCGATTGCCCAGACCTGCCTTCTATTTGACGTTCCATTCCTGGAGTTTCGCGGAATCAGCAACATGGCCGGAGTCCGGGACAAGGTCAAGTGGAACCTCCACGCGGCAATGGAACATTGCCTTTCGGTAATAAAGCACCTGCTTGACAACCGCTAAGACGGGGGAAGGAGGACCGAGGGAAAAGATCAGACAGGAGTTACAGGATTAAGAGAAATGGCTATGGATTAGTATCTTATTTCCGAAATTAGTGCTTTTTCCAGCAGAAAATTCTTAAGAACTGGATATATGGCCATATAGGAGAACGCTAAGCCCGACCCGGTTTTAAAACGATAGATGTTACCTTGCCCCAATCCAATTCGTGCCCCCTTTTGTCTTCGACAAGCGCGTCTCGCCAGAAGAAAAATCAAACTTTCGGATAGGCAAATTCCGGCTAATCAGCAAGGAATTATTGGACAAGACACTGGTAAGGCCGCATTATAGCTCTGTGGACGCAACCGGTTCCAAAATGCCGGTTTCCGTTTCGTGCTGTGAAGGCGTGTTTATGGAGATTGAGTTTCAAGACGCTCTCCAGTAAATATTTTGCTGATTTTTTGTAGACAAAAGCGCCAAGCCATACGTCTTAAAGCTGTAGAAAGGGAAGTTTAGCGCCTGAACCGGAGCCGCCGCCACGTAGGTTTAAACCTCCCAGGGCCAGGCGCTCGACTCAGGCGGTATTGAATAGACGTTAAAACGATAGGGGCAACGTTGGCGGGCTTGCCTTGCGGGTACCGTTGCCGTGCTTATCCTGAAGCATGAGGCGTTTATGCTCGAATGCCGAAAAAGGGCCGGTTTCAAGGAGGAAAAACATGAAGCGCTTATTTAAGGTCTTTTCGGTGGTCCTGGTGGTAGTTGTTGTCCTGATGCTTGCGTCTCCCTCTTATTCATACAGAGGAGGCCACGGGTACTACGGGGGTCGCGGGTATTACGGCCACGGCTGGTATCGTGGGTATGGCTGGGGACGCGGGTGGGGCTGGGGACATGGCTGGTACCCATACTGGTGGTGGGGCGCGTGGGGGTTGCCGTACTACTGGGGCGCCTGGGGCTACCCGTATTACTACGGGGGGTACTACCCTTATTATAATCGAGGATATTATCCTTACGCGCCGTATTATTATAACGGGTACGATCCCTATGGTTATTGATCAAAGGGCCGGTGCAATAATCAGTTTTTCCCGTTTTCAGGTTTGAACGTCTGCTTCCATCTCCGGCAGCAGTCCAAAGGCGGAGTGCGTGCGACATGGGAGATTTCAGGCAACCTTGCGACAGCCCGAATGGTCTTTTTGCGGGGAACACGCGGAAACGTGGCTAGTTTTACACAGTTGTGGCAAATTCGGTCGAATTTTACGCCTCATTTAGCATGCGTGATGAAGGGAAAGTCAGATGACTCGATGGAAAGTAATTCTTATTGTGGTTGGTATCATACTTATGGTTTACGGCGGTTTCCTTTTTGCGCAGCCACAGCAGGCGCCCTCGGAGCGTGGAGGACCGCCGGCGGACAGGGACCCTCGAATGGAACACATGATCGATATGATGTTCCAGGACATGGATACCAATCATGACGGGAGGATCAGCAAAGGCGAATGGATGGCCTTTCAGGAAAAACAATTCAAGATGTTGGACACAAACGGCGATGGCTTCATCACCAGAGATGAGATAAGGGCCGACATGATCAGGAGGATGAGAGCGCAGCAGCAGCAGCAAAGGACAAGGCCCTCTGAATAGCTTCCAGGCAAGCGGGGTCTCGTGATTATTAGATTCATCTTATCGGCCATATATTTCAAGAAATTCGCATCCTGCCATAATTCGTAGGTCTCTAGTCTATTTACGACAACTCGGGCCCGATCTGCCACCACGGGAGGCCCGATCGTCACGCATTTTGCACGGCGCTCGATACTCTTCGTCAACCTGCGACGAATCCGATCTTCGCGATGGCCAAGCTTCTTACGGCAATGATTTCAAGGCAAAAAACGGCCTTCTGAGAACGAAAAACGCCTATTTCTCGAAAATTAACCTCAAAATAGCGAGATGTTATTTTGGCCCGGCCACGTTCGGACCTGCTGCTAGACTTTTCTTTAACAGTGGAAAAAACTCGATACTGATGAAGACTCACTTTAGGGTTCTTTTTTCTCAAAAAATCCATTTTTGTAGTGCCAACATACTTGCATTTTTATCTTGATTGTTCAT
>JBEKPW010000013.1:0-87417 GCA_049520315.1 Syntrophobacteraceae bacterium | reverse complement strand
ACCTCGCGGCGACGCAGTTACCTTTGGCTATCGGGAGTGGGCGCCTCCCGAGAGAGGACTTGCACCTCTCAGATCGCGCCTGCTCCCAGGCGCACTCATTCCGGCGAAGGCCGGAATCCAGAGCCTTTGATTTTTATTGTAATATCAATAGGTAAGGGCACTGGACCCCGGTTTGTGCCGGGGCGACAAAAATGATAAATATTGCTCTAATAAATTCAGGTACTTACGCGCTTATTTGAGCGCTTATGGAGCTTTGCCCCCCACACCCCCTCCGCCTCTGGTCGTGGACAGACAAGGGATAGCGTCGAGATCGAGGCGTTCCAGATGCAAAGTGCCGAGCCGTTCATTTTACGGGTCTTGGGCTGACAGACGCTTGTCATGGCCTATTCAGCGTAACTTGCCCGCCAAGCTGCCGATCCTCCCACCTCAGTCGATACTATTCACACGATGGAACGGACCACGCCGCCATCTACGCGCAACGCTGCGCCGTTTGTCGAGGAGGCAAGGGGACTGCATACATACACAACCATGGCTGCCACTTCCTGCGGAGTCGAAAATCGCTTCAAAAGCGAAGTTGGACGAATCGAGCGGAAGAATTCCTTCTTCGCGGCCTCCACATCCGTTGCCAGGGACTTCGCCAGGTCCTGCACAATCCGCTCGACTCCCTCGGAGAGTGTCGGTCCCGGGAGCACGGAGTTGACGGTCACGCCGGTACCGGCAGTCATCTCGGCAAGACCTCGGGCCAGGGCAATCAGGGCTGTTTTTGTCACGCCGTAGTGGATCATATCCATTGGGATCTGCAGTGCCGATTCGCTTGAGATGAATACAATCCGGCCCGAGTTCTTCTCCAGCATTTTCGGCAGATAGAACCGGCTCAGCCTCACCCCGCTAAGGACGTTTACTTCGTAGATCCGCAGCCAGTCTTCGTCGCTGATTTCGGTGAAGGGCTTCTTCTCATAAATGCCAAGATTGTTTACCAGAATATCAATCGCCGGAACGACGCTGGCCAGCAGCTCAAAACCTTCTTTGGCGCCAAGGTCCGCAGCAACCCCTTTGACCCGGGCGCCTTCATGCTCCCGCCGTATTTGTTCAACTGCTTCGTCTATCCGACGTTGAGAACGGCCATTTATCACGACGGCAGCCCCCTCCCGGGCTAATAGCGATGCGGTGGCAAGGCCGATCCCGACAGTTGAGCCGGTTACGAGCGCCGTCTTGTTCTTCAGTTGCAGGTCCATGTCTATTTCCTCCCGATATAATCTATATCCGCGACGTATAGCCGCAACCAAAAAAGATCCACCTGGTGATAGACAGGTCATGGAGAGACAACGGCAATGTGCAGATAAAACCTTGCACAAAGAACAATAATTTAACTGATAGCAGTACGAGGGGAGAGCACGAAGAGAGCGCCCTGACACACCCACCGAAGTTGACGGCAATGAGCGCAAGCCGGAATCCAGACAGCCATTGCTGGATGCCGGCCCGCGGACTAGACACTTCCGGGGCAGGCGTCGCCGGCATGACGACTTACTTACGCCGTTTACTACACATACGTGTAAGCAGGGGGGTTCCGGGGGAAAAACGGAGGGTGGTTTTTACCTGTAATCCTTTACCCGCCTCAAGACGAAGACATGCCCTCTGATTGAATTCTGCGAAAGAGCCGAATTATTCGCTCTCGAGTCTCAGCAAGTTTTGCCTCGCAGCCCGGGCGTGTTCTCATGGCAAGAAACAGAAGGCTCTGCTCATACATTGTTCTATAGAGTTCGTGGATCTCTCGCAGATTTTCCAGGTCCGGCATAAGTTGCTCGGCGCACCTGAGGGTTTTTACCTTCGAGGACCCGGCGGGGACTGGCTCTTTCAAATTAACTGCCTGGAGATTTTGATTCATGGGCCACCTCGATGCCAAGGCGCAAATCAAGATTATGCCCCTGCTTAAAAGATTAAGGCCTTCAGCCACGACTAAAAAGGGGGCATTTAGAGTATTTTCGAGGGTAAAAGACAGTACGTCCAAACTATGACCAGTACCTTGTTTTTTATCGATTCTTTTCCTGCTCGGCCCTCCTGGAATATCGTTCATACCGGCGAGAGAGGCTGATACCCGATCTTCAGCGGTTTTAGGCGGCAGGGCATGAAACGCCTCACGGGGTTGTTGTAGAATCGTCCTGGTGGAATACCGGTTGTGCGCAGCCCCTTATACGAGCGCATACGGGACCGGAGCCGCTATTTCTCGAGGAGCCTTACCGTCCCATCATCGAGATCGTATTTTGCTTTAACTATCTTTAATCTTCCTGCATCGACAAGCGACCGGATACCGTGTGACTGGGTAATCAGCGATTTGGCAACCAATTTAATATTGTTGTCGATGGCGGATTCCACAAGGTCGGATTCAGCAGCGCCCCTGGCATCTTTCCTGGCCTGTATAACCGCCGGAGTAATTGTTTTGATAATGGCGCCAATATTTCCGTGCGGATGGCCCTGCGATTCGACAGCAGCCATCACGGCGCCGCATCGTTTGTGACCAAGGACCATTATCAGGGGGCAGTTGAAGTGTTCTGCGGCATATTCGATACTTCCGAGGACAATGGGGTCCGGAATATTGCCGGCTACCCGCACTACGAAGATTTCACCCAACCCCTTATCGAAGATAATTTCGGGAGGGACCCTCGAATCCGAGCAGGAAAGGATTATTGCAAAAGGCTTTTGCCCGGTTGCCAGGGCCTCCCTTATACTGGGGGTGCTCGTGTCGCGAATTGTCATCTGGTTTGCCCTGTAGCGCTGGTTCCCATCGAGCAGGCTTTTCAGGGCTTCGTCTGCTGTAAGACCGGGGCCTGTGTCCGATGCATACAGAAGCGCCGCAGCAAACAAGGCCACGGATAAACTTAAAATAGACAGTAGTTCCTTTTTCATTAAGTGCTTTTTCATTTTGCAGCCTCCTGGACTTGCAGGGTTTGAATTATGAAACCCTGATTCCGTGAACCTGGACCACATGCTCTATCTTATGAAGACTCAGGGTGCGGGTTATTTCCCGGCTCCAGCATCAGATAACACCGGGGAACTGAACGGAGACCCGCAATACCTTGGAATCAGCGGGTCGTCCCGCGTAAAGGCCTTTATGCTTTGTTCCATCAGCCTTTTATCGATATCAAGCCTGCGGGGTTTGCATTGATTCACACGATCCGGGTGAACCAGGTAATTCCAATCCTGTTTTAAGTCTTTGCAAGGCCATCCGCAATTATCCGATGCCACCGATGAAACTTGAGCGAAACCTGTGTGGACAAATACGGTGGGGAAAAGCATCATAAACGCAATAAGCAACGTTGCCGAAGCGATCGCAGTTCTCAAAGAATTCATTTTTTGATTCCCTCCTGAATGCAAAGTTAAGCATACGCCTCGTGAATCTCTATAAATTGTGAAAACCTTTCTATCTGCAGATTTTCGCAGATAAAACCATTTGCGTTTAATCCGCGCTATCTGCGGATTATTTTTTTACTTTCTCCGGAATCATCGGACACTTTTTGTTCAATATGGGTGACACGGAGATTTCGTTGTCCGTGCGAGGCGCCGTCACGCCGGAACGAGTCCGGGGCAGGCCTTGCTGCAAAAATGGCGTGTCCCTTATTGCACCCTTTGGAAACGGCATTAAAGTCTACGCCAGACGATCCAGGACAGTTATGTCCATCCCGGCAACACCATCCATTATGGCTTCGCCGCACGGCGACAGAACCAAGCGGATTTGTTTTTACTATTCACCATTCACTATTCCGGGAGATGGTAATGATTTCTTTCAAGGTAAACGGGAAAGTATATGAGGTGGACGTACCGGTGGACATGCCGCTTCTATGGGTGCTCCGGGATAATCTCGGGCTGACGGGCACCAAATATGGTTGCGGCCAGGCCCTGTGCGGTTGCTGTACGGTACATGTCAATGGACAAGCCGTTCGATCCTGCGTCACCCCGGTATCGTCGGTAATGGGCAAAGAGATAGTAACCATCGAAGGGCTCTCCCCTGATAGCAGCCATCCAGTCCAGCAGGCGTGGATCGCTGAGGACGTCCCCCAGTGCGGTTACTGCCAGCCGGGACAGATAATGTCCGCTTCAGCGCTCCTTTCGGCCAATCCAAGGCCAACCGACGAGGACATCGACCAGGCAATTTCGTCTAACATCTGCCGATGCGGGACCTATCAGCGTATCCGCAGGGCTGTTCACCGCGCAGCGGACATTATGGCCGCGGGAGGAAAGAAATGAGCGAGATCGTCAACCTGAGCCGCCGTAACTTTCTTAGAGCCGGCAGCATTGTGTGTGGAGGACTGGTCCTTGCCTATTATCTGCCGCAGCGAATATTTCCCGCCCTGGCGGAGGCAAACGATATGACCTACTATCCGGCTGCTTTCCTGCGGATCGGCGCCGACGAGACGATAACGACGATAGTTAACAAGTCTGAAATGGGGCAGGGTGTCACCACTTCATTACCCATGCTCATCGCCGAGGAACTCGAGTGTGACTGGAGCAAGGTGCGAGTGGAAGCTGCGCCGGTGGACGCGGTCTATAACAATCCAGTTGCCGGTCTACAGATGACCGGGGGCAGCATGAGCGTGAAGACCGAGTGGGACCGGATGCGAAAGGTCGGGGCCGCAGCTCGAATGATGCTCATCGGCGCGGCTGCAAAACTGTGGAAGGTGAAAGCATCGAGTTGCCGTGCCGAGAACGGCAAGGTGATCCACTCGAGCGGAAAGGCGCTCACGTACGGACAACTCGCGGAAAAGGCAGCGCTCATGCCGGTACCTGAGAAGGTTGTTCTGAAAGATCCGTCCAAATTCAAAATTGCCGGTAAACCCTTGCTCCGACTGGATACACCTGCAAAGGTCAACGGCAAGGGGCTTTTTGGCTTTGACGTGACAATACCCGGGATGTTGACCGCCCTTGTCGCCCGTTCCCCCGTTTTCGGAGGAAAAGTTAAAAGCTTCGACGCCTCAAAGGCAAAAGAAGTACCCGGTGTTCGAGAAGTCGTGCAGGTCGAATCCAGAATAGCGGTCGTCGCGGACAACTTCTGGGCGGCCAAGAGAGGACGGGATGCGCTCGAGGTTGTCTGGGACGAAGGGGAGTGGGCTTCGCTTTCGACACAAGCCCTGCGTGAGCAATTCGCCGCCACGGCACAATCCCCCGGCATGATTGCCAGGAAGGACGGAGATCCGGAAAAGGCCCTGGCATCGGTTTCAAAACAGGTGAACGCTGACTATGAGGTCCCATTCCTTGCTCACGCAACGATGGAACCCTTGAACTGTTTGGTCGATCTGCGCTCGGAGAGTTGTGAAATCTGGACGGGAACGCAGTTTCAGACCGTAGATCGAGGCAACGCCGCCAGGGTTGCGGGACTCGATCCCGAAAAGGTCAGAAGCCACACCACTTTGCTGGGCGGAGGATTTGGCCGCAGAGCGAACCCGCATTCGGATTTCGTCGTGCTGGGTGTCGAGGTTGCCAAGGTGGTAAAAAAGCCTGTTAAAGTGATTTGGACCCGCGATGACGATATGAAGGGCGGCTACTATCGGCCCATGTGGCACAGCAGGTTGACCGCCGGTCTTGACTCGGACGGAAATCCAACCGTCTGGCATCACACCTTGGTAGGGCAGTCCATCATGGCCGGTTCGCCTTTCGAGCAAATGATGACAAAGGGCGGCATAGACGCCACCTCCGTGGAAGGGGCCGTGGACATTCCCTACGCGATTCCCAATGTCCTCGTGAGCCTTCATAGTCCCAGGATCGGGGTCCCCGTTCAGTGGTGGCGCTCCGTCGGTCATTCCCATACTGCTTTTGTAGTTGAGAGCTTCATAGATGAATTGGCACATGCGGCGGGCAAGGACCCGTATCAATTCCGCCGGGCCATGCTTGCCAACCATCCGCGCCATCGCGGCGTGCTCGACCTTGCCGCACAAAAAGCCGGATGGGGGACGGCGCTCCCCGCCGGCCGGGCTCGAGGCATAGCCATGCACGCATCTTTCAGCAGTTTTGTTTGCGAGGTGGCGGAGGTTTCGGCCGGTCCCTCCGGTAGGGTTCGCGTTCACAAGGTCGTGAGCGCCGTCGACTGTGGGAGGACTATAAACCCTTCCATAATCGAAGCTCAGGTTGAAAGCGGGATAGTCTACGGCCTTTCGGCGGCCCTGTATGGCGCCATTACCCTCAAGGACGGCCGCGTGGAGCAGTCCAATTTTAATGACTACAAGGTCCTTAGAATGGACGGCATGCCGGTCGTAGAGGTCCATATCGTACAGAGCAAGGAGGACCCCAGCGGCATCGGCGAGCCGGGGACCCCTCCAATTGCGCCTGCAGTCGCCAATGCGATTTTTTCCGCCACGGGTCAAAGGATCAGGCGCCTGCCCATCTCGGCAACCGTTTAGGCGGCGGGCCGCACGTTTCTGGTCATGGACAGATCAGGAATAGCGTCGAGATATTCCTAAACGCGCAGGATGAGGTTCTGATCAGAAAAAGCTCCAAGAGGCGATTCGGACACGAAGTATATGAAGGACGCACGAAGGGAGCGGGAGGAACTATGATTGCAAAAGCAGCGGTCCTGGCCATTTTGATTTTAAGTATCGCCGTTGGCATTTCATTTGCCGTTGATTCAAAGGATAACTCCGAGGTTTCGGCGCAGGCGTTTCTCAAGGCCTCTGAGGTGCTGAGGCACCCGAGGTGCGTCAATTGCCACCCCCGCGGGGACCGTCCTCTCCAGGGAGATGACAGTCATCCTCACATCATGCATGTGGTGCGCGGGCCCGAAGGTATTGGAAAAAACGGGTTGTGGTGCAGTACGTGCCACCAGGA
This sequence comes from Syntrophobacteraceae bacterium, assembly GCA_049520315.1. Lineage (GTDB taxonomy): Bacteria > Desulfobacterota > Syntrophobacteria > Syntrophobacterales > Syntrophobacteraceae > SbD1. The sequence continues at coordinate 80,604 of JBEKPW010000013.1, read as the reverse complement.
CAGGAATCTGCAGGGGGCCCACATGCCGCCGGGCGGCCCAGGATGGCAGATTCCGCCAAAAGATATGCCGATGGTGTTCGAAGGCAGTACGCCCCGCGAGATATGCCTGCATCTCAAAGACCCGGCTCAGAACGGACAAAGGAGTCCGGATGAAGTGCTGGAGCACGTTGAAACCGCTCCGATTGTGCTATGGGGATGGAACCCGGGGGAAGGCCGTACCCCTGTGCCCATGTCCCACGAAGAATTCGTGAAAAATATGAAAGAATGGGTCGATAATGGAGCCGCGTGCCCCGAATAGAGGTGTGAAGGGTGGAAGAGTGGAGGGTAAAAGGGTGAAAATCTCACCCTTTACCCTTCCAGCTTCTAACTACGCATCCACTTTGCTCTTCGACTCTTCGATCAGCTCGAGCAAAGAAGCGATCTTCTCTTTGGGTTTTCTGTCTGCAAACTTCTCCCACTTTTGCGGCGAAAGCGTTTTCCTGAGGTATGCTTCAACCGGAAAGAAGGGTTGCCAGCAAAAAATAATCCGATGACATGGAAGGTCCCCGGCTTCCTGCATGCAATATGTTAGAGGCGCCTCCCCGCCCAGCCTGGGACACCTCATCCAAATCCCTTCGCCCGTTTTCGAAAGCTCGCTGCTCATCATGGTTTTGGAAAGCCTTCGATTGATTTAAGCGCGCGCGCGATTTCCTCGTCGGTCAGCTTGTGCTGGACGAGCTTTCCCGAAAGGAAGGCATCATAGGCGGACAAATCTATTATTCCGTGACCGCTGAAGTTGAACAGGATTGTCTTTTCTTTTCCTTCCTGCTTCGCGCGCTCTGCTTCCTGAACCACGGCGGCAATAACGTGATTGGTCTCCGGCGCAGGGATTACCCCTTCGGACCTCGCCCATTTTACTCCTGCCGTGAAAGTCTCGATCTGGTCATAGGCCCTTGGCTCGACGATGCCCTCTTTTACAAGATGTGAAACTATGGGGGCCATCCCGTGGTACCTCAGTCCTCCGGCGTGGATCGGCTCGGGCAAAAAGTCGTGACCAAGCGTGTGCATGGCCAGAAGAGGCGTGGTCATGGCCGTATCCCCGAAGTCGTATGCGAACGGACCACGGGTCAGAGTCGGGCAGGACGCGGGCTCGGCAGCAACAATGGATGTCTTTTTGCCGTGGATTTTGTCGCGTACGAACGGAAGGGAAATTCCGGCAAAATTGCTGCCCCCGCCTGCGCATCCCATTACCACGTCGGGGTATACGCCTATTTGAGCAAGCTGCTTCTGGGCCTCGAGGCCGATAACTGTCTGATGGAGCAGCACGTGATTGAGAACACTGCCAAGAGAGTAACGGGAATCCTTGTTGCCAACCGCGTCCTCGATGGCTTCGCTTATGGCGATTCCCAGGCTCCCGGGAGAGTCGGGATTTTCGGACAGGATTTTTCGTCCCGCCTGTGTTCTGTCGCTGGGACTCGGGATGCACTCGGTCCCCCAGGTGGCCATCATAAGGCGCCGGTAAGGTTTTTGCTCGTAGCTGATCCTCACCATGAAAACCCTGCACTCCAGGCCGAACATCGCACAGGCCATGCTCAGAGCGCTGCCCCATTGGCCTGCTCCCGTTTCCGTCGACAGCCGCTTTATGCCGAAAGCCTTGTTGTAGTAGGCCTGGGCGATCGCCGTATTTGGCTTGTGAGAGCCTGGCGGACTTGCCCCTTCGTACTTGTAGTAAATCTTTACGGGAGCCCCGAGGAGCTTTTCGAAGTTGCGAGCGCGGCAAAGCGGCGTTGGACGCCATAGAAGGTATTTCTCCAGCACCGGTTCGGGGATGTCTATCCAGCGATCGGTTGCGACTTCCTGCTCGATCAGATTCATGGGAAAAACAGGGGCCAGGTCCTCGGGACCTACCGGTTTGCCCGTACCGGGATGCAGGGGGGGACACATAGGCGTGGGCATGTCGGACAGGATATTGTACCATTGCCTCGGAATTTCATTGTCTGCAAGAATGACCTTTGTCTGTTCCATTTCTCGTTTTCCTCCTTGCCTGTTGATGGTTGGAAACCAAGCGGCCAAAGACAAAAAGGGCCGTGGGGCCAAGTATACAAATCGAACCTGGCGCCACGGCCCTTAATTTATGTAAAACGGGGCTTATGTGGACAGGCTCACTTCAAAGCCTGCCACAACCACACCATGGATGAATTCTTGAAGAGGGCCGCCAACATACACTCCTGTCAATGTAGGTTTTGTACTTAATACAGCAAAAAGCTCAATGTCAAGGAAAGTTTTGATCAATCAAAGATTTTGCGGAACTCGGACGGAGGGACAAAAAATCCACCGCAGAGACGCAGAGAGCGCAAGAAGAAATATAAAATTACCGATTCGGCAGAATTTTCGGGCTGCAGTCTGTTTCCCATTTTTACCTCTGCGTCTCTGCTTCGAAAAGGTTATGGTGGGCTGCGCGCCATCTCGCGAAGCGTAGAGATTGAGTTTGATTAGGCCTTTTGCCCACCAAACGGGTCTTTTCATGGTTCAGGGTGTCCCAGAGGGACATGAGTTGCTGCGGTCAATCGCCTTTAACTCTTCCGCCACCTTGCCGAAAAGAAACCGTCCACGTCATGTTTATGAGGCCACGAACGATAGTAAGGCCCCGACACCATTTCCCGGCAGGTGCAAGGCAGGTTTTCGGGTGCCGATTCTATTTCAAGTTCCGGGTGTGATTCGCTAAGGTGTAGGGCCACTGATTCGTTTTCTTCCCCGAAAACCGTGCAGGTTGCATAGACCAGCACTCCGCCGGCTTTTACAAACTGTGCGGCATGAGAGATCAGCTCTTTTTGGAGCCGAGACAGCCGGTAGGGATCTTTTATGTGCCTGCGCCACTTTATGTCCGGCTTTCTCCGCATCGTTCCAAGGCCGGTGCATGGGGCGTCAAGCAAAACCCGGTCAAAAAGACCGATCGATTGCGGCCGAAGCATCAGGACATCTTCGGCAAGATTGCGGATTATCGTTATTCCCTGCCTGCGGGCGTTTTTGCGCGCCTCTTCGAGTTTCCATGCCGATTGGTCAACACAGAGCACTTCACCTTCATTTTTCATGATGAGGGCGATGTGGGCCGACTTTACGCCCAGACCGCTGCACAGATCGAGTACACGCTCTCCAGGCATAGGAGCGAGCAGAAAGGAAACCATTTGCGAGGCCTCGTCCTGCGCCTGAAGCATGCCTTCCCGAAACGCGGCCGTTCCGGTCATATCCCGCCTTGGCGCTTTCGCCCTCAGGGCATGTTCTAGCCAGGGTGAAGGCGCCGCCTCGATTCCTTCGGCCTTAAGAGATTCAATTGCCTCGTCGCGCGAGGCTTTGAGCGTATTGACCCGGAAAACCGCCGGGGCGATCCGGTTGTTCGACTCGCAAAAAAGCCCGGCTTCTTCGATGCCGATCTCGTCTATAAGCTTGCGTACGAGCCAAACCGGGTGTGAAGTCATGACCGCCATATGCACCGCAGGATCTTTTTCCGGGTCTGGCCAGTTCCACGGCGAGCCGCCGCTGCCGATTTGCCCGAGGCTCTCGGCTTCGGGCGGAGTTTCGCTTCTTCTGGCCGCCTCGCGCAAAACTGCGTTAATAAACTTGATAACATAAGGGGGCTGGCTGCTTTTGGCGATGTCAACCGTATCGTTTACGGCTGCATGGTCCGGTATGCGGTCGAGAAAAAGGATCTGATAGAGGGCAAGCCGCAGGAGGACACGTACAGCCGGAGCGATCTTGTCGGGCCTCGTTGTGCTGAGCTCATCGATGTGCCAGTCGAGCCGGCCCTGCCAGCGCACAACACCGTATACAAGCTCGGTCAGAAGAGCGCGGTCACGCTCATCGAGTTTCGAGTGGCGCTCGAGGGCGGTCCGGATCAACCGGTCGGGATGGGAAGCCTTCTGCTCCAGGTGCAGCAAAATCTGGTAAGCCAGGGTTCGTGATGTGAGCATAAACAGTGAATGGTGAGCAGTGAGTAGTGAATGGAAAGGATCTATTAACCGGTCTTCAATCCTGTAAATCCTGTTAAGCCTGTTTAAAATCAGTCTTGCCCTGCTCCCGGAAGGACTTCGCGAAGCACGGATTCGACCCGATCCAGGGCCACCCGGGTATTCAGGCATGGTCCGAAGGGGCGCTGGTTGAAAATGCCGTAAACGGGCAGCGGGGTGGTATCCTGGATGCCGCTTGTCAGGTCGCGCTCGCATGCAACGGCTATAATCAGGTCGGGACGAGTCTCGATGACTATCCTTCGCGCAATGGTTCCTCCGGTGGCGACTGCCATGTGTACGCCGTATTTTTCGGCAAGCCCCAGAAGGTCTTTTATGCTGCATTTGCCGCAGCGTTTACAATTTTGCGCGCGATGGGTGACCTTCACCTCGCAGTCTTTATCCTGCAGGCAGTGCGGCATCAGGAGCAGGACGGAGCGCGGGGGAGTTCCGTTGCGGCATTGGGCCAGGACAAGCTCGTTGTTTACGGCTACGAACGCATGCTGGACCTGTTCGCGGCTAAGGCCCGCCAGCTTGCCGAGGCCGACCAGTATGGGCAGGAGCAGCTTGACCGCAACACTGCGCAGCTTTCGGGAAAAAGGAACATCCCGGCCCAGGGCGAACACGGCGGCCAGGAGACCGAGGCTTCCGAGCAATACGGCGCCAACCAATGCCGTGAGAGTTGCCATTATAAGTGGAAGGTGGACGGAAATCCTGCTAAAACCGTAATAGGGCACTATGTAGAGAAGGATCAGGACGGCGGTGGCGATGGTCCCGAAAAGCGCGACAAGAGATATTACGATCCGCTTTTCGGAGCCGGCTGCAGGCAGGGTCGAACCGGGGAAGGTTTCTTTTTGGGGCAGTTCTGTCGATTTTTCGACGTGAGTCATTCCAGAAACGAGCCTCTCGGTATAGGCCTGCCGCAAGTGAATTCACACGCCCGCATGCGCCGCAGGCCCTCCAGTTGAAGGTCCCCGATGCACAGGGATTGACCGCAGCCCCCGGCAACTATGAGGCCGCAGTCCGCCATGCCGACCACCTCGCCAGAAGCCCCGGTTGCCGCCCAGGGAAATGAGGCAGCCCGGAAGCACTTGACCCTTTTGCCTCCCAGCGCAAACCACGCACCCGGTGCCGGATCAAACGCCCTGACCTTGTTTATAATATCTTTTGCCGGAGAATTCCAATCAATCCGAAGCTCCTCTTTATGGATCGGAGGGGCGCAGGTAGCCAAAGCGTCATCCTGAACAAGGGGTGCAAGCCGTCCGGCCGTCCAGTCGCGGAGGGTGTCGATCAAAAGCTTGGCCCCATGTTCGGCAAGAGTTTTGTAAACCGTGCCGAAAGTATCCTCGGGACCTATCGAGACTTCTTTTTGCGCAAGCACCGGTCCGGTGTCCATCCCGGCGTCGAGGAGCATAATCGAGATGCCCGTCAGGGTCTCGCCCGCCAGTATGGCGCGTTGGATGGGGGCGGCCCCCCTGTAGCGAGGCAAAAGAGACCCGTGGACGTTCAAGGTTCCGAGAAGGAAAATGTCAAGGAAAGATTGGGGAACAAGCTGTCCGAAAGCCACCACCACAGCGCACTCCGCACCGTATGCCCGGATCTTTTCGATAACTTCGCCGCCACGGATGCGTTCGGGCTGGTATATCGGAATCCCAGCCTCATTCGCCAAGGTTTTGACAGGCGATTCACAGATCTTGCGGCCCCTGCCGCTCGGGCGGTCGGGCTGGGTGATTACAAGGCGGACCCCAGCGTTGCATTCCAGCAATTTTTGAAGACACGGCACGGCAAAATTCGGAGTCCCAAGAAAGACTAGTCCAGGCACAGCGGCGGTTCTTACCTTTCATCCTTAAATGTTTTTTTCCACCTTCTTTTAAAAATGTCCCTGGCTATCGGGCTTATCCGGTCGATAAACAGTTTGCCTTCCAGGTGATCCATTTCATGCTGGAGCGCAATGGCAAGCAGGCCCCCGGCGGCTATTTCGATCTTTTCGCCCCTGCGGTCAAGCCCGCACACCACGACCTCTTCGGCCCTCGTTACACCAGCAAAATATTCCGGCACGCTGAGGCAGCCTTCCTCGAAGGTTGTCTCGCCTCGAGCGCTTACCATCTCGGGATTTATGAGCACGATCAGCCCGTATTCAGATTCATCGCGCTGAATGTCTATTACCAGCAAACTGAGCGGGCGGCCCACCTGGTTTGCGGCAAGACCGATTCCCGGCGCGTGATACATCGTCTCGATCATATCGTCTATGAGACGCTCAAGGCCGTTGTCGATATTTTTGACTCGTTCGGCCTTTTGGCGCAATACAGGGTCAGGATATATACAGATCTGAAGAAGCGACACTTAACCTTCCTTTAGTAGTAATTCGACGCTTTGCGAGGGCCGCCAGCCAAATTTTCCCGACGACCCGCCCACTCACCGCGAGCGGCAGGTCCGCATCCAGAGCCTGCACCGGGCCAGATTCCGGACCCTTCGACGCAAAGCTGCGCGGGAAGCTGGGGCCTTGAGTTATTTATTGTAAATCCTTAGACCACTATTTTCAACGGCATCTTGGCGGATGAGATTATCAGAACGCGCGGCACGAATCGTGCTAATACTTGGTGAGCTTCCACCACGAAGCACGAAGAATGGCAATCATAATGTCACTCAACGGCCCAGCCCTGCAGCCAGCCGCGCTGGGCTGGCGCAATGAAGGAGTCTCTGGTGCAATACAGGAACGGTTCTGCCGAAAAGCTGCAAATAAGCGTTATAATCCCCGCCAAAAACGAAGCGCAGGGGATCGAATCGATAATCGGCAGGGTCCGCAAAGCCCTCGACGAAACCGGCCGCAGCTATGAAATCATCGTGGTAGATGACGGATCTACCGACGCAACCGCTCAGAGGGCCCATGAGGCCGGCGCCACAGTCCTTTGTCATCCTTATAACATAGGGAACGGGGCGGCGATAAAAACCGGTATCCGGTATGCGCGGGGCATCCGTCTTGTAATGCTCGACGCCGATGGCCAGCACCCGCCCGAAGAGATTCCCGCCCTGCTGGAAATGCTCGAAAAATATCACATGGTCGTTGGCGCGCGCACTTCGAATTCGGAAACGAGTTTTCATCGAAACCTGGCAAACAGGATATACAACCGGTTTGCCTCATACGTGTGCGGCCGTCCCATTGAGGACCTCACCTCCGGCTTTCGGGCTATAAGGGACGGCGCCGCAAAGGAGTTCGTCACACTTTTGCCCAACACCTTTTCCTACCCGACGACGATAACCCTGGCCACAGTGCGCTCAGGCTACAGCCTGGCTTACTTTCCGATAACAAGCCCAAAGCGCGCAGCGGGCAGCAAGAGCAAAATCAAGCTCCTGAGGGACGGATCGCGCTTCTTTCTGATCATTTTCAAAATAACGACCCTGTTTTCGCCAATGAAGATTTTTCTGCCGGCCAGCATCTTTACCTTTTTGGTTGGAGTCGGCTATGGTCTGTATAAAATCGTTATGTTGGACGGCCGCTACGGTCCGACCTCTCAAATGCTGATCGTATTCGCCGTGCTTATCTTTTTCATCGGGCTGGTGTCCGAACAGATCACCCAACTGCGATTCGACCGCAGCATCCCGTTTGCCGGCGAAAGGCTAAAGAGGTATACGGGCCCGGAGAGGCGAAAGGAACCAGCGGCGGTGGTGCCTCACGACAAAATCTCGACAACCGGCCCGTCCACCAGCGAGGCGGGCGCTGCCAAAGCGGCCGGGACGCCTCGGACTTAGCCCATGCATTGATTGTTTTTCGGTTTTTCTTCAATGTATATCAACGAGAAACTCAAAGCCAAAAATGTCTCGCCCTTGACGCCCCGGCCCTGATACGGACACCGGGACCCGGGAGAAGGGGGGAAGGGATGAGGGTTTTGTTCCCGTGCCTTTCCAGGGACAGGCGATGTTCCCTCCCCGAATCCTTCCAACTTCATGAGAAGCAAAAAAAGGACAGGCTATTTTTCACTGAAACCATTATTTAGACCATTTGGTGAAATGGTCAAATTCAGTGGGGAATGGATTTTATTGAAAAAAAAACCGGTATTGTTACAATAGCGTCGGCACTCACTGTTCGGGACCTGATTGTTCCTCCTTTTCGAATCGCAAACTGCAAGTATCTCATCCGGATGGACACGATCAAGATAGGCGGGGCATAGTATATAACCAGCCGGGGCAAGAAAAGTTTCCGGCCTTTTGTTTGGATGGAAAGCGGATGCTGCAAAAAACCCTGCAGGTTCAGCACGGCCTTGAAACGGTCAACGACCAATTCGCCGCATTTGGCGGCCTGGTTGCCCGGGGGACAATCAGCGCGCCGGACCTGGAAAAGATCGTCAGGGAGTCTGAGGGCGCGGCAAGGCGCATCGAAGAGTCGATACTAAGTCTGGGCATCCCGAAGCATGAAATCCTGCTCTGCCTGAGTGAGCACTATTGTCTTCCGTTCGTAGAATTTAAGGAGAACCTGCCGGCACCGCGCGAAATATTAGAGAGCCTCGATCTAGAGGAGCTTAAGCGCGATTTTTGGTACCCGTTTTCGGTAGGGATGAAGGAGGCCCGGGTCGCAGCATTCTGTCCTTTCGACCTCGAACTGCTCGAAAAGATCAAGAGTACTCTGGGTGTCCTTTCGGTCCGCTTCATAGTGGCCCTTCCGTCCGACCTCACCCGTATGATCGAGCACGTTCAGGATGTCAATCCGGGTTTCCCGCCGTCCGCCGGAAGGACCGCTCTGACTTCCATGGCAAAGGGACGAACGGGCCTGGCGCTCATGCGAACGGGGATTTCGTTCATCGCCATCAGTCTTACTATGCTAAGAATCTTCGGATTCGGCTATCTAAGCATCATCCAGGCGCCTCTACTGTTGGTGGGCATCATCATGGCTACGGACGGCCTGAGGTGGTATCTGCCCACACGGAAGCAGGAACCGGGTGAAATCGGCTACCTGCCTACACAATCCACCTTCGGGACCACCGTTGCCGAGCTAAAATCGAGCGAAGAAGGCGAGGTGCTGACGAGGTCTCAACCGATCAAGGGTGCAGAACAGCTTCGAACCCGGTGGGACAGGCTCTCTCCTGTTATGAGGCGCCGATTTTTCGCAAGCGACAGGACCGACCTGGCTGAAGAGAGGACTTTCCTTGCGGCCTACAGGGTAAGGATGGCAAGGGCCCGCACCGGACTGGCCTTCACCCGGACCGGAATCTCCTTTGCCGGGTTGGGCATCGTGCTTATCAGGCAATTTCCTCCCGGTCTGTGGACGACTTTTTATGCCGGCCTGATTTTAACGGGCCTGGTCATGTTTCTGGAAGGCGCCCGATGGTACTTCCCCGGACGGCGCGCAGGGCTTGAAAGCTCCAAGACCATAGGCCAGATCGAAGAGGGCACTTCCATATGGGATTTCATGTTCCGCGCTTTCAGCCGGCTCGATGACATGCCGCCCAAACTGATGGTCAAGGGGACGCATGCCCCTGGCATCTGGGGGACAACCGGCCTTGCACTGGAACGCACTCTCCTGGCTGAAAGGCGCAACGTGAAGTCAAGGCTTCGAACCACGATGGCAAGGTCGAGGACGGGCCTGTCATTCATCAGGACGGGAACAAGCATCTTTTCCGTCGGTTTGGGTCTGCTGGTCTATTTTGGCTGGGGCAATATTGTGTGGACGCTTTTTGATTTCCTGTTGATGCTTGCCGGCCTGCTTTTGATTGCCGACGGCCTCCACTGGCACTTAGCCGCCGAGCGGAAGAAAAGACAACTGCCTTATTGCTTTGAAGACCTGGAGATCCTTATGCCTGATTTCGGCAAGCCGACCATGTTCTGGAAAAAGGGGATATTCAGCTATGATGATAATGAGTGTAGCTGAATCCATGGAGAGTTTTCAGGCCCTGGTGGATTGGGGAACCATTACCGCAAGTCAACTGCGCGCTTCGGGGGAAGCGGCGCAGGCAAGGGACGTGGAAGTAGAGGAGATTCTCCGCTACGATCTTGGCATTTCACGCCGCAAACTGCTCGAAGCCCTTGCCCGGCACTACGGCTGCGAGTGGGTGGAATACGACGAAAGACTGCCGGTGCCCCCTGAGCTTCTTACCGGGCTGGACCCGGAGAGGCCCTGTTCAAACCTGTGGTTTCCCGTCGCATTGGACGATGACACTGTGGTGATAGCGGCCCGCAATCCCTGCGACCCCCTGATGATCGAGGAGGTCACGGACCGCCTTAAAGCCGTGAAATTTCGGTTCCACGTGGCCCTTGCTGAAGATATTTCCTATTTCATAGAGGATTTTCTGAACTCCGATCCCGCTCATCTTGTCGGAAACGAAAGAACGGCCCTCTCCCTTTGGCGCAATACAATGGCCCGATGGAGAACGAAGCTGGCGAGCTATCGGACGGATTTCGCCATGGTAAGGACCCATTTGAGCCTCTTGCGGGGAGGCCTTACGATGATGGTAATCGGAAGAGCGCTCCTGCGCAGCGGCAAAGCAGTCCATTTGGTGCCAGTCTACTGGACGATGATCGCCGTTGGCCTGCTGCTTATTTTTCTCGGACTGCTAAGTTATCACAGGGTCAAAAAGTCCATTTTCCGCCCCCCAAGGCATCAGACGCTCGTAGAAGTAACGGCGGCAAGCCTGTACTTTTTGGAAAACTACCAGTTTGCCGAAAGGGGAAACCCCGGCGGCAAAGACGGAAAGACGATGCTGGCCCGGCTTTCGGATATGGCGCATTGCACCGTGGTAATTATTGAGCCCTCACGCGACAACAAGCCGCGCTCGGAGCTAGCCCACGAGAGGAACCTCTTCGCCGCGCAGCGCACCATAGCGGCATGTTACCGCGCCATTTATTCGCGCGCCAGGACCGGTCTTTCTTTTATTCGCACCGGGGTCTCCTTTGCAAGTGTCGGGGTTGGCCTGATTACCTATTTCGGTCTGAGCATGCTAAACATAGTGGATGCATTTATAATTCTGGCCGGCCTGCTGATGGCCCTCGACGGCATATTTTGGTCCTGGCCGGTGAGAAAAGAAAACTACGAGGCCTCGAAATGCGCGGTGTCCTTCTAGTACCCGTTCACCACAGAGCGCTTAAAAAAAAGGATTCACCACAGAGACACAGAGAGCACAAAGAAAACCAGAATCAAACAATATCAGCAGGAACGTAGAAGTATTTCACCTTATTCTCAGGACTTAGAAACAGGCATTTCTGTTAATCCTGTTAATCCTGTCTTAAAAAGCTTTTCTCTGTGCCCTCTGCGTTTCTGTGGTGAGAATTTTTGTCAGTGTGTCTCTGCGAACGCTAACCCTTTCCGGCGGTCCGATCGCCCGTAGCGCGCAAGGGAAGATTATGAAGATAGTCCACAAAATAATGGTCGCCAATTTCGTAAACATTTTGCTGATAGCCCTGACCGGCTTCTTTGCCTACCGCGCCCAGGAGCAGGTGCTGACAAAATTGAGGTTCATGGAAATTGCCGACGACCTCAATTCATCTTTTCTCGAGATGAGGCTCGCAGAAAAGAATTATTTCCTCTTTGGAGACAGATCGGCCCTGCCGGAAATCGAGGAGAAAATAAGCACCGTCTTTTTCGTCATCGAAGATTCCAGGCCCAATATCGTTCGAGCAATCGGCGAAGGCAAAGCAGACCAGTTGGAGTCAAGCCTTGCCCATTACCGGCAGACCCTGAAGGAGGCCGAAGTCGGCGATATGGCCGTGCGGACCACCGTTCGGGAGGCCGGCCAAAAGCTAGGAGAATTTTCCCATTATCTCACGGTCACCGAGAGAGAAGAGGTGAACCAAATCATCTCAAGCTCAAAGCAAAGACTCATTTTATCTCTGGCGTTCATCCTGCTTTCCGCCGTCGGCATCACAAGCCTTATGTCTTTCAGGGTCCTCAGTTCTCTCAAACACATAGAGAAGGCCACACATTTCATATCCGAAGGCGATTTCAGCAAAATCGAACCGAACACATCGAAGGATGAATGCGGCCTTGCTATTTCCGCGCTCGTCTCAATGGGTCAAGAACTGCGGAACCGGGAAGAGCAGGTCCTGGAGGCAAGGAAACTTGCTTCAATCGGGATACTTATAGCAGGAGTGGCCCACGAGGTCGGAAATCCGCTCAATAATATCTCGATGTTGGCGCAAAACTTTATCGACCTCTATGACAGCATGGGCCGGGACGAGCATATCGAATACATGAAAACAGTCGAAGAGGAAACCGAGCGCATTCAGCGCATAGTAAAAGATCTGCTCGATTTTGCCAGACCCAAGAAACCCGACCTCAAGGAAAGCTTCATTAACAATGTAGTGCATAAAAGCATGCGGCTTGTCCATAACATGATTTGTATATGCAACATCGAGGCGGAGCTTGATCTAAGGGATGATATACCTTCAGTCTATATAGACGAACACCAGATCCAGGGTGTACTGATCAACCTGCTCAGCAATGCGCTTCACGCTTCATCGCCGGGAGACTGGTTGCGTCTTTCAACCCGTTTTAACCCCGAGACCAGCCGAGTGGAAGTGGAGGTGGAGGATGCCGGGAAAGGAATAGCCCCCGAGATGCTGCCCCACATCTTCGACCCTTTCTTTACCACCAAAGGGGCGAGCGGGACCGGATTGGGTTTATTTGTCAGCTACGGAATCATTAAAAATCATCATGGAGACATGAGGGTGAGAAGCGAGCCGGGGGCAGGGACCTGCTTTACAATAGAACTCCCCGTTTACAGACAGACCGAGAGGAGCGAACAATGTCTGGTTTCAGGGTAATAGTGATTGACGACGAGAGGATTGTTGGACAGATGATCAAAGCTGCCATGGAGCCGGACGGCTATAAAGTGGAAACCTTTCTGAATGCTGAACCCGCATTTGCACGGCTCAGAGAGGAAAAATTCGACGTAGTGATCACTGACCTCAAGATGAAAGGCATCGACGGGATGGATGTGCTGCGGACGATCAAGACTGCCTACCCCGAGGTCAAGGTGGTAATGATAACAGCCTTTGCGAGCCTGGATTCGGCGGTTGAAGCCATGAAGAGCAAGGTGGACGGTTTTTTCGCCAAACCGGTGAAGATAAAAGACCTTAAAGAATGCGTCCAAAAGCTTCTGAATCCAGCCGACACGACGGCTGGCTGAAAGCCGCAGGGCTGAAAAAAAGGAATTCACCACAGAGGCACAGAGTACACAGAGAAAAGCTTTTTAAGACAGGATTAACATCTCTGTGTCTCTGTGGTGAGAATTTTTTGTCCGTGCGTCTCAGCGGTGAACGTTTACCGGCTTTCAGGGCGTGGTTCGAGCGGTCACCTGAGCGGTGGCCTCGCCTGTACGGTTCCACCAGCCGCCGCCGAGCGCCATTAATAGAGCTGCGCTGTCGGCAAAACGGTTTGCCCGGGCCTGCACAAGGTTTATCAGAGCCTGCTGCCAGGTTTGTTCGGCTGACAGCACTGCCAGGTAGTTAACAGCCCCGAGTTCCAACTGTCTGCGTGTAAGGTCGAGGGTTCGCCTGGCGGCGCGTTCCGCCGCTACTGCCGCCGCCAGAGCATCTGCATCGGACTCGAGCGCGTGCAGCGTATCCGCCACGTTCTGGAAGGCGTTTAATACGGTACTGCGATATTGCGCCGCGGCTAGTTCCAGGCCGGCTTCGGCAGCACGTTTTCTGTGCAAAAGGGTGAAACCGTCAAAAATAGTATGTGTAGCACCTGCGGTGATATTCCAAAAAGTGTTGCCGGGAACAAACAGGTTACTAAGTTGTGTGGAACTGCCGCCCAGAGCGCCGGTGATGCTTAACTGCGGCAGCATGTTGGCGGTTGCCACCCCGACCTGGGCACACGCGGAATGCCACTGGGCCTCGGCGGCGCGCATGTCAGGGCGTTGCTCGACAAGCTTAGAGGGCAGGCTGAGCGGCAGTTCCCGAGGAAGGTGCAGAGCATCCAGGTCGAACTTTTCCTCCATCTGCTCGTTTGGAAATCGGCCGGCAAGGGCCGCCAGCAAGTCGCGCGTTTGAGCCAGTTGCTTTTCGAGCGGCGGCAAGGTTGCCTGAACCTGGGCCAGCGCCGCTTCCTGCGCAGCCACATCGAGTCCGGTTATGTAGCCGAGCGCCAGGTGCCGGCGCTGTATATCGAGCAGTTTGGCTGCAATTTCGATGATACTGTGTGTTGCCGCTATCTGAGCGCGCAGCGAGGCTTCCTGGACGGCAGCGGCCACAACGTTGGAACTCAGCGTGAGGTAAGCCGCCTCGAGCTGGAAGCACTGGAACTCGGCCTGGGCCGCCAGCGATTCCACCTGCCGCCGGTTGAGGCCGAACACGTCAGGGGCATAGCTCACGGTTAACTGAGCTGTGTAGAGCGTGTAGTACGCAGCGCCCGAGCTCAGCGTTGGCGCGATCGTTTCCGTGGCGTCCTTTCGGGGGCTTGCCGCACCATTGGTCTGGACGGTGGGAAAATAAAAACCCTTCTGGGCGGCGACGTTCTCCCGGGCCTGGCGCAGCGCCGCCTTCGCCGCATCAAGTGTCGGGTTGGCTTTGATCGACTTTTCGATCAGTGCGTTCAGGGGCGCCGACTCAAACAGTGTCCACCACTGTTGCGGAATGTCCATATCCTTGACGAACCGCTGTTCTTCGCCGCCTGCTACATTGGGCGCCGAGGCCGTGGCAGCGAGCGGTTGCACAGTGTAGCCGGCAGCCGCCGGCGCTTCGGGACGATGAAAGTCCGGGCCGACGGCGCAGCCTGAGACCAGGGCCAAAAGTGAAAATGCTGCGATGCAGCAAAAGCATTTTGCGGACATTTTCAACCCCCTGCCCCCAAAAAGGGGGCTAAAGAGAAAACAGGACCTATAAGACAAACGGGACCTATTGTTCCGTCACGGCGTCTTTCACCCTGGTCCCGAAAAGCATCCGGAGTGGCGGTATGACCAATAGCAAGATGACAGGGCCGATCAGCATCCCTCCCACAATCACGGTCGCAAGGGGACGCTGCACCTGGCTGCCGATGCCGGTGGAAAGCGCAGCCGGAAGCAAGGCGAGGCAAGGACACAGCGCCGTCATGAGCATCGGCCGCATACGCTCCCTCGCCGCATGGAACATCGCTTCATATCTGTCCATGCCGGTGCGGGTCAACCGGATCTGGTTGTAATAGGTAAGTAGAAGGATGTTGTTCATGACCGAGACCCCGAACAGCGATACGAAGCCGATAGCGGCGGAGATGCTGAAGTCGAGGCCGCTTACAAAGAGCGACAGCACGCCGCCTGCGATGGCAAAAGGTATCCCCGCCAGCACCAGAAGGCTGTCCCGCATGGAATTGAACAAACTGTAAAGCATCACTACGATCAGAAACAGAGTGACCGGTACGATTGCCTCAAGGCGTTCGGCTGCTTCCTGGAGTTCTCCAAACTCGCCAGCCCACTCGAGACGATATCCGTTCGTCACCTTGACGTTTTGCGCGATGCGTTGCTGCGCCTCTGCGACGGTGCTCCCAAGGTCGCGGCCGCGAACGCTGAACTTGATGGGGATAAAGCGCTGATTGCGTTCGTGATAAATATAGGAGGCACCCGTATCAAGATATATGTCGGCGAGTTCGCTCAGTGGAATATAGGCAACCCCGGTTCCTGTCTGGTAGCCCACCTTGATATTTCGCACCGCTTCGATGCTGTTGCGATACTCGGGCGCCAGGCGAACGGTAAGATTGAATTGGCGGTCGCCCTCAAGGACGGTCGTCGCCAGATTGCCGTCAAGGGTTGTTTGTATTACAGTGTTAACATCGCCGGCATTGAGTCCGTAGCGGGCCGCTCTTTCCCGGTCCACCCTGATATTCAAATTCGGCTGCCCAAGGACACGGAAGATCCCGAGGTCTTCCACCCCCTTGATCTGGGCCATTTCGTGCTGAACCTGGAGTGCGATCTGCTCGAGGGTCGCAAGGTCCGGACCGATAATCTTGACGGAATTGGCGCCCTTGACACCCGACATGCCCTCTTCGACGTTGGTCTGTATGTACTGCGAGAAGTCGAAGGTAATGCCGATGAACTCCCTGGAGAATTCCGTTTGCAATTCCCGGATCAATTCTTCTTTGGTCATGCCGGAGGGCCATTGGTCCAGCGGCTTAAGAAAGACGAATATCTCGGCATCGCTGAACCCGCCGGCGTCGCTGCCGTTGTCCGGCCTGCCATGCTGAGAGATCACGGTGTTGACTTCCGGGTGGCTCAGGATGATCTCACGCATCTTTGTCACCGTCGGCATTGCCGCTTCAAGCGATATTGTGGGCGGCATCACTGCATGGATATCGAGATTGTGTTCCTCCAGGGCCGGCAGGAATTCAGTGCCAAGCCTGGGAACCAGAAATCCGACTGCCGCCAGAAATGCGATTCCCAGGGCTACAACCGTTCTCCGGTTTGCAAGCGCCCAGCGAAGGACCGGTGTGTAGGCCGAACGAAGCGCTCTGACCACAATCGTCTCGGTTTCCTCAATGCGTTCCGGGAACAGCAGGGAAGCGAGCGCGGGAGTGATCGTAAAAGTTGCAATCAACGCCCCAGCAAGTGCATATGCGTAAGTTCTTGCCATTGGGCCAAAAATCTGTCCTTCGACGCCCTGCATGGTGAAAAGCGGAATGAACGCCGCAACCGTAATCATGGTGGAGAAATATACCGCTTTATCCACTTGCACAGTGCTGATGTAGACCATACGCAGGCGGTCGGTCCAAGCCCTGCTCAGGCTGGTTGGATCGCTCCCGAATCGTCCCTCGGCAAGATCTTCGAGAAGCCGCTTTTTTTCTTCAGTTTTAGCCTGAGCATTCCGGAATATGTTCTCGACCAGTATGACTGCAGAGTCCACGATAATGCCGAAGTCGATTGCGCCGGCAGACAGCAGGTTCGCGCCCTCCCCCTGCAGCACCATGATTATAACGCTGAAGAACAGAGCGAAGGGAATGTTTGCGCAGACGATTACGGCACTGCGCAGATCGCCCAGAAAAATCCACTGGATAAAGAAAATGAGGAGGCAGCCGAAGGCAAGATTGTGCAGGACCGTGTGGGTGGTTATCGAGACCAGCCAGCCACGGTCATAGAAGGGAACTATTTTGACTCCAGGAGGCAGCGTCCCGTCGCTGTTGATCTTTTCGACTTCCGCCTTAACCCGTGCCAATACGTTTTTTGTCTGTTCTGTCCGATTCATTACCACAATGGCCGTCACCACGTCATCGTCTCTATCGCGGCCGCACATGCCAAGCCTCGGTACATAGCCTACAAAGACCTTCGAAACGTCTTTTACCAGGACCGGAGTGCCGTGCGATTGAGTGAGGCAGATATTCTGAATGTCATCAACCTTCCAGCCTTGAGTCAAATCGGTGGAACCGCCAGTGTCGATAAGGCCGACGCCGCGGATGTTCACGGACTGTTGGCCAATATTGATCGTGCGCCCACCTACGTTGATATTGGCGTTGCCGATGGCGCCGACCAACTGGGGCACGGTAATGCTGTAGGCCTCAAGTTTGTTGAGATCGGCCTCGACCTCGAATTCCTTAGTCATACCCCCCCACGCGTTCACCTGGACCACGCCTGGAACAGTTAGCAAGCGGCGTTGCAGGATCCAGTCCTGGACCGTGCGAAGATTGGTGAGACCGAAATTTGGAGGTCCCACTACCTGGTATCGAAAGATTTCGCCAACAAGACTCGATCCCTGGATGGTAGGGCTCACATTGTTGGGAAGACTGACCCTTTGCTGCATGCTGAGCGCCGCCTGTGTATACGCGAAGTAGTAATCGACTCCGTATTTGAATGTAACTCGGACAAAGGAAAGCGCATAAAACGAGGTAGAGCGGATATTATCGACTCCGGGTGTGGCGGCAAGCCCAACCTCCATCGGGATCGTGTAGTAGCGTTCCATCTCCTCGGCTGTCTGACCGGGGGCCTGGGCGGTGATCTCGAGGATCACGGGCGCCGGATTCGGGTAGGCCTCGATGTTGAGCTTCGAATAAGCAAAGAACCCACCGCCAATAAGAACGAGCAGGCACATCAGGACAATCGTGCGGCGGGTCAGCACGAACGCTAGAACCGACTTCAGCATGGGCTACCTCTTAGAATCAATGGTCAGTGGCCAGAGAGTGTCTCTTTTTCCGGCCACTGTTGTCTGGCCACTGGAGACTGCCTTTTACCCTATTGTTCTATCGGCGCGCGCTTCGGCTTCCTCATGAAAAGCATCCGGAGCGGCGGTACGACCACCAGCAACATAATAGGACCGATCAGCATGCCTCCCACGATCACGGCCGCCAATGGGCGCTGCACCTGGCTGCCGATGCCGGTGGAAAGAGCAGCCGGAAGCAACCCTATACAGGCGGACAAGGCCGTCATGAGCATCGGCCGCATCCTCTGTTCCGCCGCATGGAACATGGCCTCGGTGCGGCTAAAGCTGGTGCGGGTCAACCGGATCTGGTTGTAATATGTAAGTATCAGGATGTTGTTCATGACCGAGACACCGAAAAGGGATACGAAACCAATCGCGGCGGAGATGCTGAAATCGAGGCCGCTGATGAAGAGCGACAGCACGCCGCCAGCAATGGCAAAAGGTATTCCCGCCAACACCAGAAGGCTGTCCAGCAGCGAATTGAACAGGCTGTAAAGAATCACCATGATTAGAAAGAGAGTGATCGGCACAATGAACTCGAGGCGCCTGGTTGCCTCCTGAAGTTCTCCGAATTCGCCGGCCCACTCGATCCGATATCCGCTCGGCAGCTTCACATTTTGAGCTATACGCGTCTGCGCCTCGGCGACGGTGCTCCCGAGGTCTCGGCCGCGAACGCTGAACTTGATCGGTATGTAGCGCTGATTGCGTTCGTGATAAATATAGGATGCCCCCGTATCCAGAGATATGTCGGCAAGTTCGGTCAGTGGAATATAGGCAATTCCGCCGCCTGCCTGGTAGCCTACCTTGATATTGCGCACCGCGTCAATGTCGCTGCGATACTCGGGCGCCGCGCGAATGGTAAGGTTGAACTGGCGATCGCTTTCCAGGATGGTAGTCGCCACATTGCCGTTCAGGGTTGTTTGTATTACCGTGTTAACATCACCTGCATTGAGTCCGTAGCGGGCCGTCATTTCACGATTCACCCTGATGTTAAAATTCGGCTGGCCAAGGACCCGAAAGATCCCCAGGTCCTCCACCCCCTTGATCTGGGCCATTTCGTGCTGAACCTGGACCGCGATCTGCTCGAGGACCGCCAGGTCGGGGCCCTCGATTTTGACTGAGTTGGCGCCCTTGACGCCGGAGAGGCCCTCTTCGATATTGTCCTGTATGTACTGGGAGAAATTGAAGTCAACACCGACAAATTCCTTAGAGAACTCAGACTGCAGTTCTTCGACCAGTTTTGCTTTGGTGAGACCCGGGGGCCATTGCTCGAAAGGCTTGAGCGGTGCGAAAAATTCGGCATTGTAGAACCCGGCTGCGTCACTGCCGTCGTCCGGCCGGCCATGCTGGGAGACCACAGTGATTACTTCCGGGTGATTCAGAAGGATCTGTCTCATCCTGGTTACAGCCGGCATGGCGGCTTCGAGCGATATGGTAGGGGGCATGGATGCCCTGATCCAGAGATTGCCTTCCTCGAGGGCCGGCAGAAACTCGGTGCCGAGCCGGGGGACCATAAGACCGACGACCGCGAGAAATGCGATACAGATCGAGACGGCGATTTTCCGGTTGGAAAGCCCCCAGCGAAGGACCGGGGTATAGGCTGAGCGAAGCGCCCTTACCACAATTGTCTCGGTTTCCGCAACATATTCGGGGAGCAGGAATGAGGCGAGCATGGGACTGATCGTAAAAGTTGCAATGAGCGCTCCTGCCAGCGCATACGCGTAAGTCCTTGCCATCGGTCCGAAAATCTGGCCTTCGACGCCCCGCATTGTGAAGAGCGGAATGAAAGCCGCAACCGTAATCATAGTGGAGAAATATACGGCTTTATCCACCTGAAGGACGCTGATGTAGATCAGCCGCATTCGATCTGTCCATGCTCGACCATCTTTAGTAGGGTCCCTCCCGAACACTCCCTCGGCAAGATCTTCCAGGAAATGCGTTCTTTCCTCCGTTTTAGCCTGAGAATTTCTGAATATGTTCTCAACCAGTATCACCGCAGAATCCACGATGATGCCGAAGTCCACGGCGCCAACAGACAAAAGGTTCGCGTCCTCCCCCTGCAGCACCATGATTATTACGGCGAAGAACAGAGCCACAGGGATATTTATACCGACGATGAGGGCGCTACGCAGGTTTCCCAGAAAAATCCACTGAACAAAGAAAACCAGCAGAAAGCCGAAGATGAGATTGTGCAGGACGGTACTGGTGGTTATCGAGACCAGCCAGCCGCGGTCATAAAAGGGAACCGCCTTGACTCCCGGCGGCAGCGTGCCGTCGCTGTTGATCTTTGCGACTTCAGCCTTGACCCGGGCCAAAACGTCCCTTGTGTGCATGGTCCGATTCATTACCACGATGGCCGCCACCACGTCATCGTCTCCATCGCGGCCGCACTTGCCGAGCCTTGGCACATAACCCACATAGACCTTCGCAACGTCTTTTACCAGGATCGGAATGCCGTTTGATTGCGTGAGGGCGATATTTTGAATTTCATCGACCTTCCAGCCTTGAGTCAAATCGGTCGATCCTCCACTGTCGACCAGGCCGACGCCGCGGATGTTCACCGACTGCTGGCCGATGTTGATCGTGCGCCCGCCCACGTTGATATTGGCGTTGCCGATGGCGCTGACCAACTGGGGCACGGTAATGCCGTAGGCCTCAAGTTTTTTTAGATCGGCTTCAACTTCGAATTCCTTGGTCGTACCGCCCCAGGTATTGACCTGCACAACCCCCGGGACCGACAGCAACCGGCGCTGCAGGATCCAGTCCTGGACCGTGCGAAGATTGGAAAGACCGAAGTTGGGCGGCCCGACCACCTGGTATCGGAAGATTTCGCCTACAAGACTCGAGCCCTGGATCGTGGGGCTCACACCGTTTGGAAGATTGACTCTTTGCTGCAGGCTGAGGGCGGCCTGCGTGTACGCGAAGTAGTAATCTACCCCGTATTTGAATGTCACGCGAACGAAGGAAAGCCCATAAAACGAGGTGGAGCGGATATTATCGACCCCGGGTGTAGCGGCAAGCCCGACCTCCATGGGGATCGTGTAGTAGCGCTCCATCTCTTCGGCGGACTGGCCGGCTGCCTGGGCGGTGATCTCAAGGATCACGGGCGCCGGGTTCGGGTAGGCCTCGATGTTGAGCTTCGAATAAGAAAAGAAGCCTGCGCCGATAAAGACGAGCAGCGACATGAGGATAATCGGCCGGCGCGTCAGTACGAAAGCAAGCAGCGACTTAAGCATAGAAAGGCAGTCTCCAGTAGTCAGTGGCCAGTGGTCAGACTACAGTGGCAGAAAAAAGGCTTTTTCTGACCACCGACGACTGTCCACTGACCACTGATTCTTTACTTTGACGCGTTCACCAAGGCGTTGCTCAGGTAGAGCGTCCCTTCGGTGGCTACCAACTCTGCCGGCTGCAGGCCTTCGATGATCTGGTGGTATCCGTCCTGCTGCAAACCAAGCTTCACGATGCGCTGGGTGAAGGTCTTGCGGTCCGTGGTGACCCAGACAGTCATCGTGCCGTCGCCCTCCCGAACTACGCCATTGAGTGGGACAGCGGTTGCGTTTACCGAGTCGCCAGTGCGAATAACAAAGGTAGCGAACATGCCCGGCCTCAGCTCGTGCTTCGGATCACGGATTTCCGAGCGCACCAGAAGCCTGTGAGTAGTTGGGTCGACGGCTGCCCCGATGGTGGAGACCTTTCCTTCGAACACCTTGTCCGGCCAGGCCATTACCTTGACTTTGACCTCCTGTCCCACGTGGAAGAGCGGACTATCGCTCTCGACAACGTATGCGAGCATCCACATGGTCGAGATGTCGGCAACCGAGTAAGGGGCGGGCGCCGATCCAGGCTGCACAAGGAGTCCGGGCGCTGCATTGCGGGCCGTTATGCGGCCGGTTATCGGGCTGGGCACGACCATAACCGGGTCGATTTTGCGTTTTGCTACGATTTGATCAACCTCCGCTTCAGTCTTTCCAAACAAACGGACCGCATTGCGGGCAGCCTTCAAAGCACCCTCGGCGCTTTGCTGATCGGAGATCGCCTGCTCCAGGTCTTTTTGTGAGATCCCCTGGGTCTCATAGAGTTTTTGGGCGCGCGCCAGGGTTTTAGTGGTAAGCCCGAGCACTCCTGCTGCAGCGATCAGGGCCGATTCGGCCTGGCCGAGGTCGGGGCTGTCTATCGTATAGAGCTTTTGGCCTTTTACGACTTCATCGCCGAGCTTTGCAAACAGGCCGACTATTTTCCCCTGGTAGGGCGAAAAGACCTGAACCGTTATGTCCTGGTTGAAGTCGATACTTCCGACCGCTTCCCGCTGGATAACGAAGGTCCGCTCTCCCACAGGCTCGACCTTGACCGACTTAACCTGTGTTTCACTCAATTCCACGCTTTTGGGCGTGGGTGCATCGCCCTGCACGGCGTTTGGTTCCCCTGTTTTTTGCTCTGATGAGGGCCGATTGCCTGAATTCCCGGCGAAGTATACGCCGGCCGCGATGATGAGCGCCGCAGCCGCAAGGGCTGCTCCTGCCAGGATAGTTTTCTTGTTGAATCGCATGGTAAGCCTCGATTTGGAATCAGCCCCCGGACGCGCTACCTCCGGGTGCGAAAGGATAAGTCTTACAGGATTTATGCAACAGAATAAAACAGGAGCAAAGCGAGGATCGGCGGGGCGCGAATGCAAGGGCTGGGAATAACGATACTTCCGGGAAGGCCCACTGTGCGAAGTGGGCGGAAGTCGGATAGGGTTGCGATATGCCTCCGGACGATACCGGGATTCACATCGCCGTCAAGACTACAGACTCCAACTATGTCCAGGGGAGCCGCGCGGACTGCAATGGCGCCCGGGTCCAAATGGACCAGTCCGTGCATGTACCAGATTACAACGTCTCCAGTTGCGGAATTTTTCCAAAGGATGTTGGGAGACCCGTCTCCGTCAAAATCGCCAATTTCAATGATATTCCAGGGAGGGGGGAGCGTTTCCAGAGTCTCCGCACCTAGACGGAACGTCCCTTTCATATACCAGACGATGGTCTCTCCGGTCTCCGGATTTCTCCAAAGAATGTCCGGGCTTCCATCCCCGTTGAAATCTCCCACCCCCGCAATGTTCCACGGGCTGCCCAACCCGACGAGTGTGTCCTGACCTATGACGGCCGGTCCGTTCATATACCAGAGCCGTACGTCACCTGTTGACTTATTCCTCAGAACAATGTCGGGGCTTCCATCTCCATTGAAATCACCCACCCCGACGACATCCCAGGCGGAATCGGGCGATGACTCAAACTTCTGTTCAACAGCCAGGGTATTCCCGTGCATGTACCAGACCGCCATATCCCCGGTTGTCTGATTTCTCCACAGAATATCCCGGCATCCGTCCCCATTGAAATCACCGGCCCCCGCGATGTTCCAGCCTGGACCGCTTACGAGGCTTGCCGCAACAGTAGAAGGGAATAAGGCCGCCGCAATGAGAAGGACCCAAATTGAGATGAATCTGCACTTTTTCAATTCCAGCCGTCCTTGTCTGAGCACCCTTCGAAATGGTCTGACATTGTCCATGTACAGCCCTTTGCTGTCAAGGCAAATGCGTTCGGAGCCTGTTGCACTAAAAACTTAGCCGTAAACGCAGGCCGTATACCTCGACAGGCCCCCTGTCCCTGTTATAGCCCGGGTTTTGTATGAACTGAAAGTCGGGACTGACTTGAACGAATTTGCAAACTTGAATGGCGTAATATATTTCCATGGTCTGTTCCAGACCATAGTTAAGCGCGCCGTCTCCCAGGAGAATGCCAAGCCCCCCGGCCGCAAGGTAGTCCTTATGCGGGGTTGACAGGCCGTCCACTGCATATGCAATACCTACCCGGTCTTCATTTCTTCCCCAATGGATTCCGCTCAACTGTGCACCGAGGCTCGCATGCCGGTCGCATTCCGTGTAGACATAGGTCTCGTCGTGGCCGTCGTTCCAGCCCAGGCGTCCGAACAGGCCAGTTTCTCCGCCGTCGGCCAATGGTTGTTCAAAATTCAATCCCAGGCCGTATTTGACCCCTCCGGGCTTCTCAACTTCGAGGAGGCTGGGCAGAGTTCCAGTTTGGCTGGCAAGAGCAAGCGCATCATCGTAATTGCCCATCCGCGCCTCATTGAAGTAGGTGAGAAAACGGACCACCGTACCCGCGTCGTTTGGCTTCCAGGTAAGTTCCAGGTTATATCCCAGCGCTCTTGTGTCATCAGCGTGGAAATCGGCGCCGTTTGCGGTAGTAGGCATCATATAGACGCCAAATGCCAGTCTCCATCGCGGCTGATACAGTGCCGCCAGGATTCCGTAGCTGTAGCCCCTGGTGTCTCCAGCATAGTCCCATGCCGTATTGTAGAGGAAATTGTAGTTGAAAAACTGGGTGCGGTTATTGTTTGCATAACGATTCAGGTCGAAATCGTCCGAGACAGCCAACTTTCCAATTTTAAACTCCCACCTGCTGACAGGCTGCTCCCCCGGGAGTTGGTCCATGCACCGTTCCAGTTTCTCGGTTTCGCCGGAGAGCGGGTAATAGTATCGCAGATACAGCCGGGCCAGGTAGGGGATTTTCGGCAGGTTCGACGACCCCGCTCTTATGACATCCCCATTGACAAACCCGGAAAGCCCAATTCCGTTGCTGATCCCGTTTCCCTGAAAAAGCTCGCCATCTGCATATAACTGTAGACCCGGGGCCAATTGTGAACCGAAATAGGCTCCAAACGTCTGGGTGACTTGCTGGCCCAGGCCGTTTTTAAAACTCAGGCTGTTCGTGCCCTGGTATGGGCTGTGAAAGGAGGGCATGTTCTGATATATATTGTTGTATTGAGCTCCCAGGAGCTTGGGAAACCAATCGGGAAAGTTTTGTGGCTTTTCCTCAGAGCAGTCCTTGCAGGAATCAGCGGCAGGACGCTCTGGTTCGGCGGAATCCTCACCCCAGACAGGCCCAACGAGCGCATATAACGATGTCAGCAGGAAAATCAATGAACATAGCCTGTTAGTATCTTTCATGATCGTCTCCGTTACTACAGCCCTTTAATGAATCGCACTAAAAGCAGGGCCAACAGGAAGAGCAGGTAAAACCTCAGGCAATAGAGAGCGACTTTTACCGTTTTTGTAATCTGAACGCGCGGCATATTTGTCTCCTTTTCAGGGCTTTGCGCGGAGCACGATGCCCTTCATGATGTCGTTGTAACAGATCACTCCCAAGATGTGATCCTCGATATCGACAACGGGAATCATGCGGTAATGATACTTGGTAAACATCTCGACCAGGTTCCCGCGGCTGGTATCTTTTTCGGCCGTGACAACCGGCGAGACCATTATGTTGTCGAGCACTTCTTCATCCGGCGCAATGACGAGTTCCCGCAGATCCACGACACCGATCAGGGTCTTGCTGTCGCCATTGACTACGTAGACATACGAAATGCTCCTCGGTTCCCGGCCGGAGTGCCGGAGGCTCATGAGCACCTCAGCCACTCTCGCCTCCTTCGGCATTGCCACATAATCCTGCGACATAATGTCATCGGCCTCGGCTTCCCGCTCGGACAGAATATTGCGCACCCTTTCCCCTACCTGTGCATTGAGCAATTCCAAAAGCTCCTGGACCTCGTCAAAGGGAAGCTCGGCAAAGAGGTCCGCAAGTTGAGGAACGGTCATTTCGGAGAAGATTTCCCGTGCCCTCTCATCGGACAGGTCCTCGATGAGTTGCCTTTGTGCTCTTGGTTCCGCCTCGGCCAGGGTTTCGGCTGCCTTCTCGGAATCTAGCGCTCCGAAGAGCGCCTCCTGCTCCTCGCCCTGCAACTCTTCAAGGACGTCAGCCAGGTCTTCGCTTGGCAATTCAATTACCTGTCTTCGCGTGATTGAGAGCGAGACTTTATCCGTTGCGACCACGTCCTCGACGGAAAGGGGTTGAACGTACTTCCATGGAATCAGGTGGTCCCTGACCCAACTGAATCCCCCCAGGCCAATTCGGCGCAGAAAGCCGTTGAAGGAAGTATCTACGTCGGCGATAACCAACCTGCCCAT
The DNA here is from genome assembly GCA_049520315.1 of Syntrophobacteraceae bacterium. Classification (GTDB taxonomy): domain Bacteria; phylum Desulfobacterota; class Syntrophobacteria; order Syntrophobacterales; family Syntrophobacteraceae; genus SbD1. The sequence continues at coordinate 54,516 of JBEKPW010000013.1, read as the reverse complement.
TCTTTCAACCAGAAGCACGTCGTTGACCACCTCGCACTTTCTGCCGTCCATATCGAGTATAGTGCGCCCCATGAGGTGCTGATCGACAAGTATCCATTCCGGCTGATCGACAAAAGGCGGGTAGGCGCTGCCTTCCGCAGGCTGTATGAAGATCGCATCGTCTTCGATCCGTGCGACCTTCTCCCAGGGCACGAACTCCGTGGGCTTACCCCAGCCGTGCTCGATGTACAACCCGACCACATGCGGGAAAGGCTCGACCAGATGGAACACGAGATCGGTAAGTTTCCCGATGCGGTCCTTTATCTTTCCTGCGCAAACCCGTCTGTTCAAAAGTTCCGAAAAATGGAGGACCCGATAGCTTCCCCCGACCTTTGGAGGTTCGGTACCGTGTGGCGCATGTTGGCTAAAAGTGAACATAACGGCCTCCTTGTCCGATCGATTATTTGAAAAGATCGGGAAATAGCGTTTGAACACCAAGAAGGGTGGACATGATAGAGACGAGGATAACTATCGACCAGTTCATGATGTTTTGAGTAGGTGTGTTTACATGCTTTCCCATGAATTCCGGGTCATTGAGTATCAGCAGCAGGAAGACCAGTGCGGCGGGCAGCAGTGTTACGGCAACGACTTGCACGAACATCGTGATGGTCACCAGGGGCGCCCCGGGAATCAGCACTACTGCCCCGGAGGTGACAAGCATCACGATATAGATACCATAGAACCATTTAGCGTCTTTTACCTTTGTGTTCAGGGAGTGAGCCCACCCGAACACTTCGCCAACCGCCCATGAAGAAGAGAGCGAGATGCACAGCGCGCCCAGAAAGCCGGCATCGAACAGGCCGATAGCAAAAAGTCTTTTGGCCAGCTCTCCCTGGCCCGAGGGCAGAAGTGGAACGAGTGCCTCGGCGGTCTGCATGGCGTCCTCGATGATTACCTGCGGCTGATGATAGTAGAAGACAGCCGCGGTGGTAATGATGATAAACACGGCAACGATGCAGGTTGAAAGCGAGCCGATGAAAGTTTCGGCCTGCCCGAATTTTATGTCGTGAATGTCCAGCCTTTTGTCTACCACCGCGCTTTGCTGAAAAAATATCATCCAGGGGGCGATTGTCGTACCGATATTGGCCATAAGGATGAAAAGAAGATCTCCTGTCATCCCCCCGACAATATGCGGGTGGTAGAAGCCCTTCAAGACCTCGTCCCATCCGGGCGCGTAGGACAGTTTCATGCCCCAGATCGCTGCCGGGATGTATACAAGGTTGAAGAGACAAAAGAAGAGGGTCAACTTCTCAAACGTCCAGTAGCTGCCGGTGATGACGACCGCAAAAAGGATAAAAGTCACGACAACGAATGTAATCCAGGGAGGCATGCCGAACAGGCTCATCGCTGCGGTCATACCGATGTATTCGGTGATCAGGGTAAGCCAGTTCACAATGGCAAGATCGGTAAGCGAAAACCAGCCCCAGAAGGGACCGAAGCCTTCGAATATCGCTTCGGCATGCCCGCGCTTCGTGACTGCCCCCAGCCGAACGGTCATCTCCTGGACGTAATAAGCCATCGGAAGCAAAAGAATGAACATCCAGAGGAGGGAAAATCCGTACTTGGAACCCGTTACCGCATAGGTCGAGATGCCTCCGGCATCATTATCCGCAACCATGACGATAATGCCGGGACCAAGGACCGATAGAAAAATGACAAACTGCTTCCACATGCGGTTCGTCATATGAATGCTCTTGCTGATTGCATACATGGCAATGTCCTCAAATCGGAAGGAGGCAAGGGCTGCATATGTAGAGCATATGCCCTATACAACCCGGATAACCGGTTAGGCCACGCTAACCATTACTAGTCACCCCAAACTGAGTATGTCTTCGATTACAATGAGCGGGGTCCATAAAAGGATGACTTCCCGGAGAACATAGTGGATGCCATTCTCTAGTGGACCCTCATCCAACGTGACTCATAGCACGAGAGCCGTCAACAGGGTTTCGAGGGCAACTCGCACAAGCGTACTACCCCAATCCGAGCCGCCTGCAGATATTGCCTGCAAACCTGCAGCAAAAGATCTGCAGTCCTGCAGATACCCCAACTCATACAAACTCTTGAGGATATCGTATTGAGATATCCGCTGCGGATCATAGGTGATCAGCACATTTCCCGTAGTGGGATTTGGCCTTACGTCGTTAATTCCCCAATAATTGATAATCCTGTCCTTGAGCTCCTGCGCTTTTGCCCAGGAGCCTTTTACCCCCGGGATGCCAAGTCTCATCCGGCCATCGATTGCATGAAAATAATTTGTTGAGATCATGACGATTCCTCCTTCCTTCGTATAATCCGAAATCGCGCCCTGCCTCTACGGGCGGATTTCGCCGTCTTCTTTTCCGCAGCGTGGTAAACCGCCGGCAAAACGCACCGCACCACACCACGGATTGGCTATGATTTACGAATAAACTGCATGGGAGGAGAAAGGGTCTGAAGCGAAAAGTTCATCGCGGGCATGGCCCGCACCTACTGAGACTTTTCGGGGTAGAACGCCTCTCACCTTCCGCTTTTGCCTGTTGTGGAAGAAGCGGTCAGGTGAGGCGACGGGGAGGGGAAACTAAAATTCGCGCATCACAGACACAACTTCCACACTGTTTTTGGGCCGCTGCGACTCGGGGGGCGGCCGTCGTTTTCGTCCATATACTCCAATTCCATTCAAAGGTTTCCGCACAGGCCGTGAGAAATAAAAAAAAACCTCTTTCCCTCAGCCATAAGCGGGGAAGAGGCTCAAGCCACCATTCTCTTCGGTGGTCTATCGCTTAATCCAACATTCCCCACTCGTCCAAGTTTTAGCACCGTGAGCCGTAAGAGGCGTTCTTGCCTCAGCCACCTTAGGTAAACCCTTAATCCGGGAGTGCCTGTTCTACCCTTAATGCCGCATCTTTGGATGCTTGTGGGCAGTGGCCTATGTGCTCACGGGAGCCTCACCTACCGAGGATCGAATATAATCGGTCACTCTTCAACTAGTCTAGTTAAGTTTATTTCAAAGCGATGTCAAGAGAAAAATTCAACAAAATTCAACAAAAAATTCCCGCACATTCTTCCCATAAAGTCCACTAAGCTCTGGATATTCTCCCCGGTTCCAGTTCCGTAATGAAATACTTACAAACATCGGGCATACAGCATCTATAGGAAACGACCCTTAAAAGTTGACGTCCTTCCAGCGCAATACGGAATCCGGACCGCAACTACTGGATGCCGGCCCCCGGACTTGACACTTCCGGGGCAGGCTTCGCTGGCACTACGACTTTACTTATGCCGTTTACTTTAATTTCTTGATTCCTGCCGTTATTTGCTTTAAAGTTGTCGCATAGCCCTACTGGTTTAACCTATCCACAAGGGGAAATCGATGGGAGAGGACATTCGCGAAATTGAGGTAAGAAAAATCAGTCCAAACCGTAGAATCGTCTGCTCGGCCGAATGCATCGAAGAGATTGAGCATGCAATAAAGAGCCGGGGACACCAGGAACCGATCCACATTTGCTTCAAACACGATTCATTCCGAATTCTTGACGGAGAAAAACGCTTCAGGGCCTGCAAGAGGCTCGGGATGAATACGATCAGGGCCGTCGTCATAATCGAAGCTTGATCATGGCGGGCGGACCCATTTGGAGCAGCTTCGAAGGGCACTGAGAAGAGTTGCATTCTCTTTTTTTGCTCCCCGATTCTTTCACTCGTCCTGCCGCCCAAGCGGTGCAACCCGTGATGCGCAAACCTCGGCATGAATCTGAGCCGATCCCGACTGAATCTTGCCAACTTGAAAGCTGATGCTTAAAAACCGAATCGCCTGGTGGAGCGGAGATTTAAAATCTCCGGCAGGCTCTCGCGGAGCCCGGAGTTCTTTTCATAGCCTGATCCCAGGGTGGCGTCCCACCCGTTCAGCAGGCTCAGGGCAAGCTCGGCTCGGGACTGACCTATATTATGCAGCCCCTCTGTTCAGGCAGGAAATCCTGACCACAGGCACTCATTTGCGGGATAACCCATTTTTGTTCGAATTTATGAGAGTTCAGGAAAGGGAAGCCATAAATGCACTTCGTTGTCTGTATCAAGCAGGTGCCAGACACTGCCGAAGTTAAAATCGATCCTGAAACCAATACGCTGGTTCGATCGGGTGTAGAATCCATTGCCAATCCATACGATTTGGCGGCCCTCGAAGAAGCCGTGCGCCTCAAGGAAAGATACGGGGGACACGTTACGGCTGTCTCCATGGGCCCTCCTCAGGCGGAATCGGCGCTGCGACAGGCACTCTCACTGGGCGCAGACGAAGTCGTTCTGCTTTCGGACCGCGCTTTCGCCGGCGCCGACACGCTGGCCACCAGCTACACTCTTTCCAGGGCCGTAATAACCCTGGGAGAGGAAGACCCAGTCGGCCTGGTCCTGTGCGGCAAACAGGCAATTGACGGCGATACGGCTCAAACCGGACCGGGCATCGCCACCAGGCTGAGTTTCACCCAGTTCACTTACGTGGTCGAAGTGGAATGGATCGATCCTGAAAAAAACCGGGTGCAAGTCAGGCGTAAAGTCGAAGGGGGGTTCGAGGTCATTAACGGCCCCCTTCCGGCCCTGCTGTCAGTGGAATTGGAACTTGCAGTGCCGAGGAGGGCCTCATTGCCGATGCTCATCGATTCTCTGCGCGCACCCATTAAGGTTTGGGACGCAAAAGCCATCGGGGCCTCTCTCGAACTGGTCGGCCTCAAGGGTTCCCCGACCTGGGTAAAGGCCATCGCTTCACCGCAGATCCACAGGGCCGGACCTAAGTGGGACGCGGCACAAGGAGTCTCCGAGGCCGTATCCGGAGCGCTCGATGCGTTGTTTGCCGACGAGGATTTTGAGGCGAAATTCCGAAAAGGATGGGAGACCTGAGAGATAATGGCCAAGAACACACGGGGAATTGAAGTTGCCGAGATCATTTCGGATAAATGCATCGCCTGCCAGATATGCATAGGAGAATGTCCGGTCGGCGCAATCGAGCTGAGTCCCGAGGGCGTTGCGCTCATAGACCCCGAAGTGTGCGTGGGGTGCGGCAAATGTTTTGATAGTTGCCCGGTAAGCGCGGTCAAATATCAGAAGAAAAAACGCGCAAAGATTCCTGGAGAAGAACGGAAAGTGCCGGACGCCGGGCTTCCGGGCTACCAGGGTGTGGGGGTCTACATCGAGACGGTTGACGGACGGGGCGCCCCGGTGTCGTGGGAGTTGGCCGGCAAAGCCAGGGAACTGGCGGGGCAACTTGGCGCAAAGGTTCTGGGTTTTCTGCTTGGGAACAATGTCGGGCAGGCAGCCGATGAAGCAATCGAATACGGTTGCGACGAGGTGCACGTGATAGACGATCCGTTGCTATCACACTATCTGCCGGCAACATACGGCAAGGCCCTCTCCGATCTTTGCGACAAACTCCGCCCGGCAATACTCCTCATAGGCGCAACTCCTTTGGGCAGAGACCTCGCAGGAGTTGTGGCAACCCGGCTTGAAACGGGTTTGACCGCCGACTGCACGGGACTCTACATCGAGAAGGAAACAGGCCTGCTTCTGATGACGCGTCCCACTTTTGGCGGTAATATAATGGCTACGATCTTTTGCCAGCGCCACCGCCCGCAGATGAGTTCGGTGCGGCCAAAGGTGTTCAGGATGCCCGATAAAGAAGCGGGCAGAAAGGGTGTTGTCAACCGTCACGAGCTGGAGGCGCCGGCCGTTGAGTTGCCCGCAATCGTTTCGTTCATCCCTTCCGGCGATCTTGCGGGTATGGATATCGTCCGCTATCCCGCGCTTGTAGTGGCCGGACGCGGTGCATGTGACGCGTCTTCGCTTCCTCTTCTCGAGGAATTGGCGCAACTGGTCGGTGGAGTCATCGCCTGTTCAAGACCAGTGGTGCAATCGGGTCTTATGCCCTATGAAAGACAGGTGGGTCAGACCGGTAAAACCGTCGCCCCCAAACTCTACATTGGCGTCGGCGTCTCGGGGGCGGTTCAACACCTGGTGGCCATCCAGGGGGCCGAGAAAATCGTAGCCATCAACTCCGACCCCAACGCACCTATTTTCAGAGTCGCTGATGCAGGGATTGTGGGCAATTACCAGGAGATCGTTCCTGAGCTGATCGCTCAGCTAAAAAAGAAAAAATCCAACGGGAAGAGCGGGTTGTAAACTTTATGGATCAAACGTTCGATGCGGCAATCGTCGGCGCCGGGCCTGCGGGCATTTCGGCGGCCTGTGTTCTGGCGGACAGGGGTGTAAAGGTGGTCGTCCTGGAAAGAGGCGAGTACCCCGGCTCCAAGAATATGTTCGGCGGCGTTCTCTACGGACACCACCTCCGGCAGATAATTCCCGACTTCGTTGAGAGAAATTGTCCGATTGAACGCAACATAGTAGAATCTCGACTCTGGTATCTCAGCGAGGAAGGGGGACTCAGCTTCGGTTATCGGGACACGGCCTTCTTCGAGGAACACCGCAACAATGCCTTTACGGTCGGCAGGGCTAAATTCGATCGTTGGTTTGCCGATCAGGCCAGAGCCAAAGGGGCCGTGATAGTGTGTGCAACCGTTGTGACCGATTTGCTCACAGACGCTGCCGGCAGAGTCACCGGCGTGAAGACGGACCGGGCCGACGGGGACCTGCGCGCCAAAGTTGTTCTTCTGGCCGATGGCGTCAATTCGCCGCTGGCGGCCAAGGCAGGATTTCGCCCCGAGGTAAGACCCGAGGATGTGGCGCTTGCGGTCAAGGAGCAGATCGCACTTCCCGAAGAAGTCATCGACGAGCGTTTTGGCGTATCGCCTGGAAACGGCGTTACCTGCGAAATCCTGGGAAATGTAACGTGGGGAATGAACGGCGTTGCATTTCTTTATACGAACAAAAGTTCCGTATCGATAGGCATAGGGGCCAATCTTGCCGACTTCGCTATTCAAAAGGCCCGTCCCTACGAGATGCTGGAAAGCCTTAAAACACACCCCATGATTGCGCCTCTCATAAAGGACGGCAAACCCAAGGAGTACCTGGCGCACTGGCTTCCCGAAGGCGGCTATGATACTGTGCCCCGGCTGTGCGGGGACGGGTTCCTGATTGCGGGGGATTCCGCCATGATGTTCAATGCGCTGCACCGGGAAGGTTCCAACCTGGCGATGACTTCCGGCAGACTTGCGGCTGAAACCATACTGGAGGCAACAGAAAGAAACGATTTCAGTTCCAGCGGCCTGCAAGGCTATGTTAAACGGATGCAGGATGCTTATGTACTAAAGGATTTAAGAAAATATCGAAAGTTTCCATCATTTCTCGAAACCCACAAAGAACTGTTCACCTCTCTACCCCGTGCAACATGCGCCGCTGCCCGGGAAATTCTCACGGTAGACGAAGTCCCTAAAAAAGCCAGGCAACGCGAGGCCTGGAAGGCAATTCGCGGGCAGGTCCCTCCGCTCCGGTTATTGCGCCTTGCCTGGGACGCATGGAGGAGTGTTCGATGAGCGTCAAGGTCGAAGACAAACTGTTTCTGGATCGATTCAATGTGGACGATGAATCCCACCTGCACCTCCGCGATGGGCAGGTGTGTTTCGACAAGTGCGAGAACCAGCCCTGTCTATATATTTGCCCGGCCAATGTTTACAAACTGGAAAAAGACCGCATAAGCGTTAACTACGAAGGCTGCCTGGAATGCGGCTCCTGCCGGGTCGGCTGCCCTCATTTCAACATCGAGTGGCGCTTTCCCAAAGGCGGTTACGGCGTTCGCCACAAGTTCGGTTGAGAGAGAAGACAGGATTGACAGGATTAGAAGCAGGGAGCAGGGAAGTGTTTGCTCCTTCTTCCTGCTCCACGTTCCTAAATTCTTCAATCCGTTTTGAGGGAACAAAGGAAGAAGTCTTCATCAGTACCTGTTGTTTTCCTGTTAATAAGTGAAATTCTCCTACGTTCCCTGTAAATCAAAATCTCTCCGCTCAGTGGTGCAAATTCCAGCTAATGGATCAGTTCGCCGATCCTTGACCATCTGACCTTGTCCGTTAGATTTTCAGCCGTGCTGTTCCATGAAAAGTAAATGATGAAAGCCTTTCCCAATACGTTATCGAGCGGCAAGACCCCCCAGAAGCGGCTGTCCTCGCTGTTGTTGCGGTTGTCGCCCATAACGAACAGGGAACGGTCGGGAACTACGACAGGGCCGAAATTCTCCACTGACTCTATGAAACCCGGCGGCTCTTTTTTATCGAAGTAACCCCACGGATCAGTAATCGGCATATTATTGATATATATTTTGCCATTAATAATTTGAACAGTTTCTCCCTGCACTCCAATGACTCTTTTAATGAAGTCTTTCGATGGATCTTTGGGGAAAATAAATACGATTACATCTCCTCGTTTCGGTTCTTTAAAGGAAAACATTCTGGCGCCCACGAAAGGTATTCGTATTCCATAAATAAATTTGTTAACCAGAATATAATCTCCAGGGAGTAAAGTGGATTTCATCGATCCTGATGGAATATCGAATGCCTGCACAATAAAAGTCCGGATAAAAAGGGCGATCAGGATTGCAATGACGATGGTCTCAAGAGTTTTTATGGCCTCTTTCTTATTAAACATTTTCACTCCCTGACGTTGAGTCCCAATGTGTTAAACCTGGATGGAAATACTTGGGGCCGATGCTTCACAAAACCGCCTCAGCGGGCCCCGCCCGCCAGGCTAAAGAGGAGGACTGACAGAACGATAAGTGTCACGCCAACATAAATACGGTCTCTCTGGATCATGAAGAAAACAACAGTAAACGCAACCCTCATGACGGGAGTTGCTACCAGTAGAAGCAGGCCAAATTGGATTATACCCCGGCCGGAAAATGACCATGCGTCCCTGACGATTCCCAAAACGCTTCGCAGATCAGAGGGTTCGCCCCAGAACATCTGGTAATTGGGCAATTCAGTTCCATGTCTTGCCAGATATAGGCCGCCGCCAATCAAGACAATCAAAGATGAAAGCACCACTCCTACTCTAAGGAGGTTGCCTATTAGTTCATCAATCCAGGCATCTGAAATTACGGAGTTGTTATTGTTCATGGCTAAAGCTTTCCTGTTATGCCGTTATAAATCATTTCGAAACCCAGGATCAGAATGATTGCAGCAAAAATTATCCGGAGCAGCATAGTCCTGGAAGAGACAAGGAGCTTCGATCCGAAAAACGACCCCAAAACGACTCCCAGCATAACCGGCATGGCCAGTCCCGGATCTATATAGCCTCGATTAAGGTAAACACCGGCGCTTGCAGCGGCAGTGACACCGATCATGAAGTTGCTGGTAGTCGTGGAAACCTTGAAGGGAACGTGCATAGCCTGATCCATGGCTAATACCTTAACGGCGCCCGATCCGATTCCGAGAAGTCCGGAAAGGGTCCCGGCCAAAAACATAAGACTGAATCCGGTCGGGATGGCATGCACGTGATAAGGGACGACACCACGCAGGCTCGGATAAGAGCCGTCAAGGTGCAGGGAATTGGCGAGAAAGTCAGGGGCATCCTCAGTAGCAGTGGGATGGTGGCCGCGGGCGGACAAGAAGGCCGAATACAAAAGAACAATTCCGAATATCACCGCTATTATTTGGGTGGATATCATGCCGGCAAGCGCTGCGCCAAGGAGTGCTCCGAAAGTGGTGGCCATCTCCAGAAACATTCCGAGGCGGATGTTGGAGAAGCCTTCTTTGACATAGGCGGCAGCCGCGCCGCATGATGTAGCTATGACCGAAACAAGCGAAGCTCCGATTGCATAACGGATATCCACGCCAAAAACCAGGGCAAGCAGCGGGACAATGACAACCCCGCCCCCAAGCCCGGTTAGCGCCCCCAGGAAGCCTGCGGCCATGGAACCAAGGAAAGTCAGAAAAGAAAATAGAGCGATGTCCATGGTAAATATCTCGTTGTTCAAGCCAGCAAACGGTGCGGTGTGGTCAAGGTATCTTCAATATCGAGTGCCATCCGATCTGCATTTCAAAAAAACCTCTTCTCCGCACCTTATATGTTCATCTGGAACTGCATGCTCCGGCTCTCCTTTTTAATGCATGATGCTGAAAAGTAAAGATCACACGAGATACGATATCCAGCAATCCTGAGACTGGGCAAGGGGTCTGTCGAAAAATCCGCGAAGCGTAGCTTACATCGCAATGCCGAAAAGGAAGCAATGCATCTTTGGGATGAGTACTTATAGTTGCCTAAGTTTACTTCAGAATTCGCCATGCGGTCACGCCTCGGAACAGAGCCAAATCTTGTGCAGACAAAAAACGGGAGGAAAAAGATGCTAAAAAGAGACTTGGGAAACGCTTTCTATTCAATTTTCATCATTTTATTCGGCGCCGTATTTGTCATGGCGACGCAAGTCCATACCCTTCAGGCTCAAAGCCCGCAGACCAACCTGGTTACTGCTATCGAAGCTGTCGCCAAGCAAGCGATTCCTGCGGTCGTGCATATCGAGGTGACGGAGCGGCAGGAGATTTCGAACCCTTTGCTGCCGTTTGAAAACGACCCATTCTTTAAGTATTTTTTCGGAAATCCCGAGAAGATGCCCAAGAAATTCAAGCGCGAGATATCAGGGCTCGGGACCGGGATGCTCATTGACGATTCGGGACACATTCTCACCAATTACCATGTCGTTGGGGGAGCGACAGAAATTAAGGTTTTGCTTGCAGATGGGAGGGAGTTTACCGGGAATTCGGTAAAAACTATCGGAACAGACTCGAAAACAGACCTGGCGCTCATTCAGATCGTGGAAAAGGGTCCGTTTCCGCACCTTACCCTGGGAGACTCCAACAAAATGGAGGTGGGGCAATGGGTAGTTGCGATCGGCCATCCCCGAGGACTCGATCAGACCGTTACACAGGGGATCATCAGCGCCAAGCACCGCACGGGGATTTCAGATCCCAGCAGCTACCAGGATTACCTGCAGACCGATGCGGCCATCAATCCGGGCAACAGCGGCGGTCCGCTTTTGAATCTCGATGGCGAGGTGATCGGCATCAACGCAGCAATCCTTTCCGAATCCGGCGGATTCGAGGGGGTGGGGTTTGCAATTCCGAGCAACATAGCTGCCCATATCGCGCAGGAACTGGTCAAAAACGGCAAGGTTATTCGGGGCTGGCTCGGAGTGAGTCTTCAAAACATAACTCCCGAGCTTGCCAAGTCATTCGGTTTGAGCAGCAATAAAGGGGCTTTGGTTGCCAACGTAATCAAAGGGAGTCCGGCCGATCACGCCGGGATGAAACAGGGCGATGTAGTCATTGCCTATCAGGGCAAGCCGGTCGATGGTCCGTCTTCTTTGCGAAACAGTGTGTCACTGGCACCAGTTGGGTCTCGAGTAAAACTCACTGTCGTACGCAACGGCGCCAAACAGGACGTTACGGTAGAGGTCGGCAGCCTTGAAGAGCAGGAAAAGGTGGCAGCGTCCTCCTTGAAACAAGAGTTCGGGATCGAGGTCAGGCCCCTAACACCACAAGAGGCAAACAACTACGGGTTAAACTCCGAGTCCGGATTGGTAATTACCGAAGTCAACCTTAAAGGTCCCTTTGGAAAGGCCGGTTTCGAAAAGGGCGATATCATACTGCAAATCGAAAATAATCCGGTAAGCAGTCCGGATACCCTGTTTGCCATTCTGAGCGTTCTAAAACAGAAGCATAAGGTGACCGTGTTGGCCGTTGACCACAAAAGCGGCCAAAGCGGCACCGTGCAGATAACACTGCCGTAGAGGGCCTGTAACCGTTCTACAGACGCACAATAGCTGATTACAACGGGAGCAGATTATTCCGCCTGCTCCCGAATTACCGTTTCCACCCCATCGAATACTTTCGTTGACATCAATAGCCTATGAGTTGATAAATAAAATCGAGAACAATCATTATGAGGAACGCCATTGAAATGAAAGGACTCCGTAAAGATTACATAGGTTTTTCATTAAACGATATTTCTTTTTCTTTACAGGGTGGATTGCACCCAGGTTCCTTTCGTTTCCCAGTTCAGTTTCAGAGTGTGCCAGGCGAGCAATGTACTCCTGTGTCCGACACTGGTCACGGCAGAGTGCGGCAGCTTGCTGCGCAGAAGTCCGTACAGAGCTGCTTCCGAATCTTCATCGAGCGACGCCGTGGCCTCGTCGAGAAATATGTAATCGGGCTTGTGAAGCATAAGCCTGGAGAAGGCAAGACGTTGTTGTTCACCCGGGGAAAGGGCATGGGACCAGTCTTCAGTTTTGTCCACCGCGTCGACCAAACCTTGGAGCCCGCAAAGAAAGAGGGCCTCCTTCAAGTCCTCCTCCCGATAGCCTTCCGGGTAGGGATAGCATAGTCCCTCGCGAAGAGTGCCGAGAGGGATGTAGGGTTTTTGGGGCAGGAACATGATGGAAGATCGTTCAGGCAAGAATATCGTACCCTTGCAGAAGGGCCATATGCCGGCCAGTGCCCGCATGAGGGTGCTCTTTCCGCAACCCGACGGCCCGGTGACAATAAGGCGTGTTCCCGGTTCGATGTCAAGCTCGAGGTTGTCGACCAGCGCCTTGCCATTGGGTAGGAAAACGCTCAGGGACTCGGTTCTGATGGCGTTGTCCGGAATGTGAATGCGGTTGACGCCTTCCAGCAGTTTTGAAGTCTTTAGTTCTTCTAGTGAACGGGAAAACCCGACGAGGCGGTCTATTACCGCGTGCCATTTCGCGATAGTGGTGTAACTGTTGATCAGATAAGAAAGAGCGCCTTGAACGGCTGCGAAGGCGCCGACCGTCTGCATGAGGCCTCCCAGGTGCATTTGCCCGGCGAAGAAACGGGGCGCCGCCATGAGCACGGGAAAGACGACTGCAGCCTGGTTATATGTGTTGGTCAGCCAGGACAACCGTTTCTGCCTCCTCATAATGCCCCAGAAATTAGCGAGAACAAAACGGAAGCGGTCTCGAAGGTGGACCCTCTCCTGTGTCTCGCCTCGATAAAGTGCGACTGACTCGCTGTTTTCACGTATCCGCATCATACTGAAGCGAAAATCGGCCTCAAAGCGCTGCTGGTTGAAATTGAGCAGGATCAATGGATTCCCGATGCGCATGGTGAGCCATGTACCCAGAATGGAGTAAATGAGGGCGGCCCAGACCATATAGCCGGGAAGATACAGGGTCCCCAGGCTACCCATCGGAATACTGAGCGTTCCCGAGAGCTGCCATAGAATAGCCAGGAAAGAGACCAGCGTTGCAACGGCACTCAACAGGGTGGTGCCAAGATTCAGCGTTATCTCGATAAAAGAATTAATGTCCTCGCTGATGCGCTGGTCCGGGTTGTCGGTCTGCGGTTCGGCAAACTGCATGCGGTAGTAGGCCTGACGGGAAAGCCAGTCTTTGAGGTATTCTTCGGTGAGCCATCGCCGCCATCGGATTTGAAGCATCTGGCTGAGGTAGAGCATGTAGACGGATTGCGAAATATAGGCTGCGGCCAGGATACAGAAGCGAAGCAACTCGGCCATGAACCTGGTCTTGTCGAGAGACTGGAGGACATTATAGAAATCTTTTATCCATATATTCACCAACACCTGGACATAAACCATCCCCAGGTTCATGGCCACGATGACCGCCAGCAGAGCGGTGGCTTTCCATTTATCTTCGGACTTCCAGTACGGAGAAGCAAGGTTTGCGAACTGCTTCAGAAATTCGGTTTGTATTCTCACATGAATCCATTCCAATGATCAGGTGCTTATCCGTTGTTCCAATCCGGTTGTTTGCTGTTAAGAGGATGCATTTTCCCCGTTTCCAGTCATCACGCTTGCCAGCAGCACCGCAAGGATGCCTGTGACGAAGATCCCATCAAATGTGCCCGCGCCTCCGATAGAAGCCACAGGGGCTCCGAGTCCTTGAATGTCTCCAAAGTGGAGGATATCTGCGCCGAGCAGTGTCCCCATGGTCCCGCAGATGTAGGCCAAAGCCGGAGCATACTTCGATGAGAAAATGAAAGCGACTGCAGTGGCGGCGATGGGGGGAACGAATTCCGGCACTACTATTCCCACTCCCCTCACGGGGTGAGCCATGAAGTAAACCAGGATTGTCACGATGGCTATGCTCACAAGAGACTGGCGGTATAGCTTGTTCTTCAATGTAAGATACAGGGAGAGGAAGGCGGGAATCACAGCTCCGCCGACGTTCACGGCAATAATTGTGGCGGGCCATTCTCTTACAAAGGGAATGATATGCCGTATCCCAAAGAAATCGACGTAAGAGTTGGATACGATCCGCTCAGGGGCTAGCTCGAAGAGCGGTATGTTAATGTAGCTCCCAAGGAGAGAAAGAATGAGCAGGGAGAACACATATCGCCTGTCAACCCCCATTCTCCGGTATGCATAGCTGAGGATGCCTACCTCTATGGCGATGATGAGAAAGATGAATAGAAACAGGAGAAGCAGAGCGAAGGCTATGGTAAGGGGAAAGTAGTGCACCCTGTTTTCTCCTTGTGCTTTTGTCCGGTGTCAGAAAATCGAACGACCCTTACGGCGGGTTATACGATAAGCGGGCCATTTACGCCGTCAAGGGGGCGCCGCCTGCACGGTGTCCCCGGCGCACAAAACGTTTCTCGATATCAAACGGGCGGCAAGCAGGATTTTGCCCCATCATTGGTGAAGTTGAACCCTCCGACCGGTCAGAATAACTGATTAGTTTCCATCCGGAAAGTGCCCTTTTCCGTCCTGTGGCGGTGGGACCGCCACGCCTCGCGGAGCGTCGAGATTGCGCGGCGGTGGCACAAGCATGATCTCGACGCTATCCCTGACCTGTCCATGACCAGAGGCGGTACCTATGTACGTCTCCGCACAAACCATTGATTTCCTTGCACCTTTCGGTGCGGCGCCGGGCAATCCGGAAATGACGGGGCGCCAAACTGTACGCGCCATGGCGAAAAATGCCTTCTTTCCGAATTTGAAACTGTTGATCTCATCCGGGGTTTCCGGATGGATACTGATTAGGGTGAAGGTTTGTTTCTTCAGAGATAAATTTTATATTTGATAAGGATATCTAGTAGATACGCTTGGAGGGAGGATAAATGGACCGAAATCCAACGCTATACCCTGGAATAGGTAAGACTATCTTTTCGGAACTCTTCGACAATCTCATCGGTTAAAGACGGCCGCATGTTCGCCATGATCTGCAGAAAGTCTTCGGTGGTGACCTTGTAGTCTTTGTTTGCGGCGATTTCGCGTTCAAAGGCAAACTGAGCGACCTGCTCGAAAAGATATTCGATGTCAGCCGGGGTGAATCTCGACGTCTCATCCACGAGCCGGTCCACTTCGATTTGGCCTACATTTAGCCGCGAGAGGCAGTTTGCCAGAATGGTCTTTCGCTCATCGGCATTCAGGCCGCCAACCGGTATTATGCAATCGAACCTTCCCGGGCGGAGCAATGCAGCGTCGAGGTGCCGGATGTAATTAGTAGCGCATACGAGCAACAGCCGGCTGGATTCATTCTTGAATAAGGGGACCTGCTTGAGGAACTCGTTGGTTATGGACTTGTCCAGACGATCTGCTTTGTCGCGGCTCGGCGCCAACTCTTCAAATTCATCTATGAATATGACGGCATCCTGCAGTTGCCTGACCTTCTCCATGGTCCTGCGCAGATTGGCGCCGAGTTTTTCGGAGCCCTGCTCCATGAGCATGCTCGGAGCGATCTCGATGTACCACCAGGACAAAACTCCTGCTATAGCCTTGACAAAGTGGGTCTTACCCGTCCCCGGAGGGCCGAAAAAAATGATTGTCTTGGGGGTACTCACGCCATGTTTGCGCGAAAGGACCTCCATTGTCAGCGGAAGGATGATTCTGCGCTGGACCAGTTGTTTGGGCGGCTGGGAATCGGAGATAGTGTCCCAGATTTCTAATCCGAAGGTCTGGGCCCCCATCTCATTGAGGATGTCTCTCCTCTTGTAGGACAGATACTCGTTGACCGCCTGCTCCATGTTTTCCAAAAAATCGACGCATGCGGTGCGAAGGCCCACGTCTCTACCAAGCTTTTCGGACAAAAGCCATTTATGCTGATCGATTTTGGCCCACAGGTCGGCTGCGATTTCGGGTTCGAACTTTACGCCGGACATCTCGAAGATTTTACTTGCGCATTCTTCCTCTGAAGGGGCTTCAGACATGTTAGCGTTCACGGCGATACCTCGATTTCTGTGCGGCTTGAGATAGCATGGAGGGCGTTATAATCCTTTTCGGGATTGTTTGCAACTCGAAGGGGTGTGTTGAAAAAGAGGGGAGATGCGGGGAAAAGGCTGACACGCGGAAAAGACCGGCACGTAGAGACGGAGACTGGTCATAGACCGGTCAGGAAGGGACGCGGGGACAAAACTGTCTCCCCGAGGACATCGGGACTATATGCTCCACTCGGCCCAGATCGTAACACCCTTGCCGGGTGCGGACTTAATGACAAATTTACCACCCGACAGCTCCACCCGCTCGAGCATCCCTCTCAGGCCGAAGCCACGCCCTATTTTCTTTCTGGATAGCACCTTTTTGGGATTGAAGCCCCCACCGTTGTCACTGATACTCAACGCGATCAAGGAGCCGATCCTTCTTAAAGAAATATCGACCCGGTCGGCCTGGCTGTACTTCCGTATATTGTTAAGAGTCTCCTGGAGCAGGCGAAAAATCACTGTCTTGATTTCGGCCGGGATGTCCTCCTCAGATATTTCAAATTTGATAACGGGATGAATTGACGGATTCATTTTTTGGAACTCACGGCAGAGCCATGTTATGGTTGGAAGAATTCCCAGGTCATCCAGAATCGAGGGGCGCAGATTAGCCATGATGCGCCGGGTTTCCTCGATGGCATCCTGGGCCAAAGTACAAGCCTGCCTTAAACTTTCGCCGCTTTGAGCTGCATCCCGGTCCATGCACAATTCCCGCTCCAGACAGAACTTGATTGCCGCAAGCTGGGAAGATAAACCATCGTGAATTTCCTGAGCTATGAGCTTCCTCTCATGTTCTCCTGAATTCAGTAGTTCAGAGGCGAGCAATCTGAGCCGCATGCCGGCCTGGTGCAATTCCGCCGTTCTTTCCTTAACCCGCGACTCAAGATCGTCATGCGACTTTCTAAGTTCCTCCTGCATATGTTTGCGCTCGGTAATGTCCTCGAAGGTCGTATACACCTGGTAAGGCCTGGGCTCACCCGCCCGGAACAAAGGCACGGAGTTAATGTCTAACCATCGGTAACCCTGCTGGCGCGGGTTGTAAACCCCCATCACAGTATCTCTGATTTCAACTCCCGTCCTCAGCGTCTCCATAGACGGACGCACCAAACCGGGAAAAGGGGCGCCGTCTTCCCGGATGACATGGTGCTCCACAGGTGGGGAGGCGCGCACAACGAACTCCGCCGGGGTCTCGCCAAGGATGTTTTCGGCGGCTGAATTCATGGAAATGATCTTCCCGTCGGCATCCTGAAAAACGACGCCATTGGGCATTGTCTCAAACAAGAGCCGGTACTGCTCTTCTGAATGGCGCAGCGCCTCCTCGGTCCACTTGCGTTCGAGTTCGCCTGCGGCGCGGACCGCCACCAGTTGGAGCACCGATTCGGCCAGGCGGCGGTTCGCTAGGGGTTGCCGCCCAATGACCGCTATGAGTCCAATCGGTTGTCCTTTGGAACCCCAGAGGATGGTCCCGACATAACTCTCGGCCTTCATCTCCTGCAGCGCCACAGCCCCGGGAAACAAACGGCTTACGCCCTCCGGAAAGCAACAACTCTTTTTTTCCAACACCTCGCCGCAGGGGGTATCCTGCAGGGCACAGGTTACGTTATCCTCAAACCTGCCATCGAAGTAGACAGCCAAAGTTCGAGCGGACAGGCAGCCCCCCTCCAGCCGGTCGATGCAGACAAAGTCCATTCCAAGGCTCTGGCCCAGGTATCGCGCCAGCGATTGGAAAAAGTCCTCGCCGGAGGCTATCCGGCCACACTGCGCCAGGAACACTTGAGCGTCTTCAATCAGCTTGTGTTCGGTTATATCCCTGAAGTAAACGGATAATCCCTCGGAGGATGGGTATGCGTGGCATTCCCACCATTTATTGAAAGGGCTTGGGTAGTATTCCTCGAAGTGAACGGCTGTATTGGATTCCACTGCATAACGAAAACGGGGGGTAAACCCAAGATTGACCGCTTCCGGGAAGATCTCCCGAAGGAAGCCGCCTACCAGCTCTTCCCGTTTCATGCCGAGCATTTCGGCCCCGGACTTGTTGAGGTAGGTGACACGCCACTCCCTGTCAACCGAAATAAAGCCGTCCGTAATGCTCTCAAAGGTCGTGTTGAGTTGTTGGTACGCTTTTTTTAATTTCTCCTCC
Source organism: Syntrophobacteraceae bacterium (assembly GCA_049520315.1). Classification (GTDB taxonomy): domain Bacteria; phylum Desulfobacterota; class Syntrophobacteria; order Syntrophobacterales; family Syntrophobacteraceae; genus SbD1. The sequence goes on along the minus strand of JBEKPW010000013.1, from coordinate 36,201 downwards.
GCCAGCTTGCGCGAGGTAATGTCCCAGATGATGCCGTTAATCCTGACCGGCCGGCCATTATCATCATGGACCACCCACCCGCGCGAGGCTATGTGATGGATGGTGCTATCCAGGTGAACCACACGATATTCTGCTTCGACCAGCCCGCCCTGTTCAACGGCTCGAGCCAGGGCCTCATTTACTGCAAAGCGGTCGTCGGGATGCATCGTGTTGAAGGCCTCGTCTGCGGTCCCGGAGAATTCCGCCGGGTTGATGCCAAGAAGTTGACAGACCTGATCGTCATACCAGAGTCTGTTTTCGACTATGTCCCAGTGCCATGCCCCCATATGCGCAGACCTCAGTGCCAGATCGAGCCGGGCCTGATTCTCGCGCAGCTCCCCCTCAATCCGCTTTCGCTCGGCAATTTCCCAGGCCAGGTCGCCCAGGTAGGATGCCACCTCGACATCTTCCTGTGTGTAATTGTCGAGTTTGTTCCCAATCCCGAGTATGGCTACAACCCGGCCGGATCTCATGATAGGTACGGAGAGTTCCCGGATGACAGGAGGATGTCCGGCTGGCAGGCCTTTTCGATGAGGCAATGCAGGGTAGTCGTTGTGTATTACCGGGCGCTTTTCATGAAAACAGTCCACCCACACACCAGCTTGTTCTATCGGATAATGTGCGCCTTTCCCCTCTGCTGTGCAGAATTCCTCGAGCGTTCTAGTTGACCATGCCTGGAGTAAAAGTGTCTTCTGATCTTTTTCCACAAAATGGAGGAACCCTATGGGGCTGTCGAGCAGTGCGCAAATTTCATCGAGTATTTTCTGAAGCAACTCCTCGGTAGAATGAGATGTTGCGAACTCAAGCAGGCTGAGACGCACATTGATGAGGTTCTCAGTTCGCCTGCGCTTGGTGATGTCGCGGACCAAGCTTATCAGGGTGCTTGCGCCTTCGATTGTCTCGCCCCGCGAACTGACCTCCACCGGAAATATGCTGCCGTCCTTGCGCCGGTGAAAAGTCTCAAAGAGGATACCTCGGCTTTCCGCTTCCGCCATTTGTTCGCGAGTCACCATCCGGGTATCGGGCGCCCGCAGGTCGTGGATCGTAAGCGCCAGCAAGTTTTCATAGCCGTATCCATAAGCCTTGACTGCAGCGGCGTTTGCCTCCAGGATGCGGCCGTCGTCACGCCGCATGAATAAAATGATGTCGCGGCCATGGCGGGCCAATAACGCATAGCGCCGAAGAAGCTCCTCCGACTTCTTGCGGTTCGAGACGTCGCGGATGAGCCACCGCAAACCGATATCTTCGTTTTCCGAGACCTGGACTTTGGCGATGTTTATCGATGCCCAGAAAGGCTCTCCTTTCCAGGGTTGGAAACGAAGCTCCCAATCTCTTAAGGCTTCGAGAGCATCCATCTCGTTTAACCGCTGGAAATAGGCAGTTTTATCCTCTTTGTTCACGAAAAGAGCCAATGGCTTTCCAACGATGAAGTCTCGTGCGGAATCAAAGAGTTTCGCTGCGGCGAGGTTAGCCTGCTCTATAACCCCATGAAGATCGGTTACTACATATCCGTCGGGAGCATCCTCAAAAAGCTCGACATACCGCTGATGTTCCCGCTGCACGTCCTGATAGGCTTCATCAAGCTCTGCCCGTTGCGCATCGACCTCTTCATGAGCGGCCCGGAGCTCTTCCATCGCACTGGCGAGATCATCCAATGCACCTTTTAGCAACCGATCGTTTTCGGGGAGCAATACCCCCTGCGAACGGCCTCGAAGCATTTCCAGTATCGAGTCGACTTTATGCTCGGCCAGAGAGTAGCGGCTATCGGGTTTCATGGCGTCCCAGTCGGATAATGGCGGGAGGTGCATTGCGCCTTAAATCTTGAATTGCCGTTAAACACAGGGCCATCGGGATGGAGAAATGTTGATATGAGACTGGAGCCTGATAAGGAAGGTAGTTTACCATCCCAGAATACTACTTGCAAGATAGAGATTAACCGGATCGCCGCAAGAAATCCCGGCGTTTTGGATGGTCCTTTTTTTGGTGCTTATCAGGGCTTCCGGATGTAAACCGCCAATTATGTTTTATAATCTGAAAGCGAGGCCGTTCACCGGAGCTTTCTTAATTTATTGTGGATGATGATGAGGGAACCATGACGAAACTGAAAAAGTTGAATACTCAAGCACCACCCGCCAGCGAGACTGAGGGAAATTCCTTCCCTATCGTTGCCCTTGGGGCTTCCGCCGGCGGGCTCGAAGCGCTTCAGGATTTTTTCGACCAGATGCCGCCTGACTCAGGCATGGCCTTCATGGTGCTCCAGCACTTGAACCCTAAAGGCAAGAGCATGCTGGGGGCTATCCTGCAAAAGCACACTCAAATGAAGCTTCTGGAGGCGGAAGATGAGATGAGGGTCGAGCCAAACCGGGTTTATCTCAATCCTGCCGGAAAGGACGTCGGTATCTTCAACGGAGTCTTTCAACTGACAGACCCGGTTAAAATACGAGGGATCAGCCTTCCCATCGATCACTTCCTGCGTTCCCTTGCCCGGGACCAGGGGGAGAGATCCCTTTGCGTCATTCTTTCAGGAACAGGTAGTGACGGCACCCTGGGGCTCAAGGCAATTAAGGAGTCCGGGGGGATGACGATTGTGCAGGACCCGGAGAGTGCAAAATACGACGGAATGCCACGGAGCGCCATAGATGCCGGTCTTGCGGACCACATTCTGCCCGTTGCAAAGATCCCTCAGGAATTGTTGAGCTACGTGCAGCAACCCTACCTCAGACTTCCCGGAAAACTCCAGACCGAGGAGAAGCTATTCGGCGGTTACGTGCAGAAGGTCCTGATGCTTATTCGCTCCGTTACCGGAAGGGATTTCACCGGATACAAAAAGAGCACCATCCATCGCAGAATCAGGCGCCGCATGGCCGTTCACAAGATCGAACACGTGGCGGACTACCACCGTTATCTCCAGGAGAACCATGCCGAAATATATAGACTCTTTAAAGAGTTACTGATCCTGGTGACGAGCTTCTTCAGAGACCCGCCCGTGTTTGAAGTTCTGGCTGCCAAAGTGATTCCTCAGGTCCTTGCCAACCATCGGGATGGATCACAGGTGCGTGTCTGGGTGCCGGGATGCGCCACGGGAGAGGAAGCCATCTCGATTTCGATGCTCTTTATGGAAGCGATGGATAAGTTTAACAGGGAGGCGCATCTTCAGGTGTTTGCAACCGACGTGGACCCCGAGGCTATCCAGCGCGCGCGGACTACCGAGTATCCTGCAACAATCGCCTCGGAAGTTTCGCCAGAGCGCCTGGAGCGTTTCTTCATCAAGAAGAACGGGGTCTACGGGCTAAAGAAAGCCATTCGCAATTCGATTGTATTTGCCGTCCAGGACCTTGTGACCGATCCTCCTTTCCCCAGGCTGGACCTGATCAGTTGCAGAAACGTACTCATCTACATGGACCCGCCTCTACAAAAGAAGATATTGAACCTCTTTCATTTTACTCTGAGTGAAAACGGGTATCTTTTCCTAGGGACATCGGAATCGATTGGGGAGTTCTCCGACCTTTTCTCGCCCGTGGATGTAAAGGCAAAAATCTTCAGGTCAAAGAAACTTCTCACCGGGCAAGCAGTCCCCGCTTTGTCCTCGGGTGAGTTTATTCGCACCGGCCGGGCAAACCGGGCAAGGCATGAGCTCAAAGCGGCAGGCGTCAAAGAATTTGTGGAAAGAATCGTACTGGATCAGTATGCACCCGCAAGTGTTCTAATTAACGAGAAATTTGACGTGATCTATTCCCAGGGACCGACTGACAGGTACCTGCTCTATCCCAGGGGTGAGCCGAGTTTCAACATTCTCAAGATTGTCGTGGACCCGCTGCGCCACCGGCTGCCAACTGCGATCAACAGAGCGATCCTCGATGGGGAAACTTCCGTTCTTCATGGATTGCGGCTAAAGCTGGAGGGACGCGCGAGAGCGGTCGATGTCACCATTCGCCCCGTGCAGACGCCTTCAGATACTCAGAAGCTCGTTCTTCTTGTATTTGCTGACAGACCATCCTCCGATAAACGCTACACGAAAAAGTCCGGCGAGGGGACCGATTCGTGTATCGCGGAGATCGAACGGGAGCTTCAGGTTACCCGCGACAACCTCCAGGCTACAATCGAAGGACAGGATGCAGCCAATGAGGAACTCAAGTCGGCAAATGAGGAGATGCAGTCCGCCAACGAAGAACTTCAGAGCATGAACGAAGAGATGGAGACCGCCAAGGAGGAACTCCAGTCCACAAACGAGGAACTGGTCACGGTAAACTCCGAGCTTCAAGCCAAAATAGAGGAGATGTCCGATCTCAATAACGATATCAATAATCTTCTGGCGAGCACTGAAATCGGGACCATCTTCCTCAATGCCCATCTCGAGATCAAGCGTTTCACTCCCTCGATGACGAAACTATTCAGCCTCATCCCAACAGATATTGGAAGACCCATCTCGGATTTGACCACCAAAATATCGTACCCGGATCTGTATAAAGATGCGCAGACGGTCATCGATACCCTCCAGGCAAAGGAAACCGAGGTGATGGCTGAACACGGCAGATGGTTTTTAATGCGTATTCTGCCCTACCGGACTAAAGAAAATGTAATAGATGGATTGGTGATCACCTTCATTGACGTAACGGATCGAAAGCGGGCCGTAGAGCAGATGTGTGCGGCCAAAAACTTTGCCGAAAGAATCGTGGAGACCGTGCGCTTGCCTCTGCTGGTTCTCGATCCGGACCTTAACGTAATCTCCGCGAACGCCCAATTCTGCCGCAAGTTCAGGACGACGCGCGGTGAAACGGAGAACAAGCGCATCTATGATCTTGGAAACGGCCAATGGAATATTCCGAGACTTCGGGAACTGCTGGAGCAAATCGTACCCAATAACAACTCTGTTGATGACTTTGAGATCGAGCACGATTTTCCGGGAATCGGCTTTAAGAAGATGTTGCTCAATGCGCACCTGATTCAGGATGAGGGTGTCCGTCCAGGCATGATTGTCCTCTCCATCGAAGATATTACAGGTTCGAGCTGACTGGTGCAGGCATTAATATAGCATGGTATCTCCAACAGGAATGATTACTATTATTATACACAAATCAATTGCTGGTCACGTTGAGGAAGGCCGCTGAGACTATATAGAGGAAAAATCGAGCACAATGGAAGGTGGACACCGATATTTTGGTAGCAGAAAGGTAGTCCTTAGAAAATGGTTTGTATTTCGTGCATATGCATGAATTGCAAAGACCGCAGGCGGCGGGAAACTCATAATATCAGGAGATGGAAAAAGAGCTGAGGAAGCAGAAAAATCCGAGCCACTGAATATGAATAGCGGCGTAATGGGGTCAATCGGGCATACTCCTCTTATCTGGAGGTTCTGATGATGAAAAGCAAAAAAGGCCCGAAAGGTCCCGAAGATCTCCGAGCGCGAGCCGAGGAAAGCCTGAAATTGGAGCACTACAGACCGGATGATACGCGCCTGGAGGAGGCAACCTCCCTTATTCATGAACTGCGGGTGTATCAGATCGAACTCGAAATGCAAAACGAAGAACTCCGGCGGGTGCAAAACGACCTCGAAATTTCACGCTCACGATATGCCGACCTCTACGATTTTGCTCCTGTAGGCTACCTTACCCTGAACAAACACGGCCAAATCGTTGATCTAAACCTTACTGCAGCCCGACAGCTCGGTATTGAGAGAGGGCGTTTGATTAACAAGCATTTTCAATATTCTGTTTTCCAGCGGGATAAAAAGGAATTTCTCTCTCACCTCAACACAATTTTTGATAAGCGTGAGAGGCAGATTGCTGAAGTGAGATTGTCTCCGAAAGGCGGCGAACAATTTTATGCACGGATCGAGAGCATATACATAGAGGGGGAAGATGGCGCCGGGCTGTGCAGGACAAATATGAGTGATGTCACTCTGCGCAAAAAGGCGGAACAGGTCTTGCAAAACGCCCATGTTGAACTGGAGCGCGTCGTGGAAGATCGCACCTGCGAACTTACAAAGGCCAATGAGCTTCTGAAGCTCGAAATAGCCGAGCGCGAGCGTGGAGAAAGAGAACTCAAAGTTTATGTTGAAAAGCTTGAGATCAGTAACCGGGATCTCGAGGACTTTGCATTCATTGCTTCCCATGATATGCAGGAGCCCCTTCGAAAAATCCAAACCTTCACCCACATGATCGAAGAGAAACACGCGGGGACGCTTGACAGTACCGGCCGTGATTTATTTGAGCGCATTGCCAAAGCTGCAAAGCGCATGTCGGAGATGGTCAAGGGACTCCTGGAATTCTATCGAATGGGAAGGAGTTCCAACCCCTTTACCGCTACTGATTTGACTCTCCTGGTCAGGGAGGTGACGACCGACGTCGAGGTGCTCCTTGAGCAGTCGGGCGCGCGCATTGAGGTGGGAGAGCTGCCGACCATCGAAGCTGACCCCGCCCATATGCGGCAGCTCTTTCAGAATATCATTACTAATTCATTGAAATTTCGCGGCGAAGAAAATCCTGTCATAAAGATCTATGCCAAACCCGGCAGTGCGTGTCGAGAAGGCGACGATCATCCTGAAGGGAAGACATACCAGGTTTTTGTTGAGGATAACGGCATTGGTTTCGATGAGCAGTATCTTGATCGCATTTTTACCTTATTCCAACGTCTTCACGGCAGGAGCGCCTATGAGGGGACCGGGATGGGACTTGCGGTCTGCCGGAGAATCGTCGAACGCCACAAAGGGTGCATCACAGCCATTAGCAGTCCAGGCAATGGGGCAACGTTCATTATCACTCTTCCCGAAAAGCAGCTCAAAGATGAGCTGAAATAATCCGCCCGATGAGGCAATAGTCCCAAGACATTACGTTTTTTCACGTGCACCAGCAAGAAAGTGTGCTTAGAGTTCGCATATTAGGCAGAAGGAATCACAGGCTTCCCGAAATCGCTCCCGACAAACTCCTCAACGGCAACTGAGTATAATTTAAAGTTGCCTTTAGTTTCTGAATCGCAGTTGTAATTTGAATCACAACTTGGGCAAAGAACAGCCAACCAGAGCGACGCCAGGTTTATATGCGGGTTTATCGACCAGGGGAAAGGAGCAAGGAAGCGATGAACTGGGATTTACCATGAAACTGTCTCCTATAAATGGCAAGCTCGCCATGGGCCTAATCGCCGCTTTCTTCTGGATATGGCCCGTTCAAGGCGAGGCATTGGACCAGAAAACGGTCGAGCCGCAGAAGACTGTTTCGGGGCCACCTTCAGGCGTGATCCCGCTGGGGGAAGTGCCAATGCATTCGACTGAAGCATTGGAATTCCTCTACTCCCTGAAAATGTACGAGCTCCCCAACCCCGAAATCGAGGCTATCAAGAGCGCCCTTCCGGACGCAATTGCTCAGATTGGACGGGAACTAGTGTGGACGAGGACGATGTTTCAGAACCAGCCTACGCTTTTTGCGCTGCAGGCCGGGCAGGAACACTGGCGACAGTTGCAGTTGAAGACGGCCGGCTGGCTGAAGGTTACCACGGAACGGGCAACACAGCTTCTGGGCGTACTCGACCGGCTCCAGGACCTCCGGGAGGTGTGGACCCGGACTCTTGTCTCCACAAGGACCTCGAATGCAACCGGTCCGGTTGTCCAGCAGATTGAGTCCACCCTCGCTGCCATAGACGCTGACCGGCATGTCCTGCAGCCGCACCACGATGCGATTCTCGACCTCGAGAGCCGCATTTCCGCGCAAAAGGTCCGCTGTGACAACACGCTTGCGGAGATCACCGAAGCCCAACGCAAGGCGGTGAGCGGGATTATGACCAGGGGCCTGCCAATCTGGAGCCCCGATTTGTGGGCGCCCACCCGAGGTAAGCTGCTTGCGCGCAGTGGTGAAATTGCCGCTTATCTCTGGGCCGATATATCGGAGTATGCCCGCGACCCGACAAAAGGGATGCCAGTCCACGTCAGCCTGTTCGTGGCATTGGTTGTTCTGTTCAATGCCGCTGGACGCCAATTCCGCCGTTGGTCATCAGAGGGCAGGGACTTGCCGCCTGCCGCAAATGTGTTCGACCGGCCCTACGCATGCGCACTGCTTATCCCCATGGGAATTGGCGCCTCGATAGTCTTTTCACGGGCACCTCCAACCGTTCGGGAGCTGTTCCCGGTCCTGGCGCTCGTGCCCGTGCTTCGGCTAGTTCAGCCGGGGGTTGATTCGAGAGTGTTGCGAGTGTTTTGGATGCTGGGGGGCCTTTTTGCTCTCGATACCATCCTGCAGCTTTTCGATGTGGCAGGATCAGTAGAACGTATAATCCTTCTGCTGGAGATTATTGGCGGAACGGTTGCGCTCCGGAAGCTGGATGTATTGTGGAGTCAGCTACACCCCCGCTCGGGGGGAACAGTCGATGTCCGCTTCAGCGCGCTTCATATTATTGTTACGCTTTACCGGGCTGGGCTTGCCATCGGCTTGCTTGCCGCGCTCTTTGGCTACGTCCCTCTGGCGTGGCTTTTGACTTCAGGCATTCTCGCAGCCTGTGTTTTTGCCTTTGGACTCTATGCATTTGTCAGGGTCCTTGATGGGGTTGTCGTGCTGGCCCTTAGCAGTTGGCCGTTAGGATCACTCCAGATCGTCCGTCGCTTCCAAGAGATCTTCGAACACCGCACGCATCGCGTGTTGGTATGGATGGCTATAGTAGCATGGGTTAATCGCTCACTGGACTTCGTTGGCCTCCGTGAACCTGTGTTTGCCCTTGGAAGAGCCATATTCGGGGCAAGGCTCCAAGTCGGGTCGATCGGCATCTCCGTCGCAAACGTCCTCGCCTTCATCCTTACAGTAGTGGCGGCCTACCTGTTGTCCACATTCATTCGCTTCCTACTACAAGAGGATATTTACCCACGGATCGGGGTCGAGCGCGGCTTGTCTTACGCCATCTCGAGCCTGCTGCACTACATGATTCTGGGTCTTGGGTTTGTCTTGGGCGTGGCGGCGCTCGGGGTAAACCTCACCCAGGTGAGCATTCTGGCAGGAGCCTTCGGCGTTGGCATCGGGTTCGGGCTCCAAAGCGTGGTGAACAATTTTGTCTCCGGCCTGATCCTGCTTTTCGAGCGTCCGATCCACGTCGGCGACACCATACAAATAGGCGATCTTTTGGCTGAGGTCCGCCGGATCGGCATCCGCGCCAGCACCGTGCGTACCAGGCAAGGCGCCGATATCATCGTTCCCAACGCTCAACTGATTACTGAACGTGTGACGAATTGGACCCTTAGTGACCAGTTGCGGCGGATCGATTTACCCGTAGGCCTCAACTATGGCGTCGACCCCCGGAAAGCAATCCAACTACTCGAGGAGGTGGCGCGCCGGCAGCCGAACGTGTTGCAGAAACCGGCTCCTCGATGCCTCCTCATCGGTTACGGCGACAGCTCGATGAATTTCCAGCTTCGGGCCTGGACCGATCATTTCGATGAGTGGCAACTGATCAGCAGTGACTTAGCCTCAGCCGTCTACGATGCTGTGATCGAGGCAGGTCTTCAGTTCCCCTTTCCTCAGCGCGAAGTCCGCCTGCTTCGCGATCCTGAGGCCGGCTCCATTTCCGAAAAAAACGAGACGGCTCGTGAGAAAGGAAGTTCGGGAGAATCAGGAATCGGGCACGCCGGGGATGTTGCCCACAGGTAAAAGATGATCCCGTGATAATATTGGCAAGTTCATTCAGCCTGGAGCGACCGGTAATGGAAAACCTTTTACAAGGAGAAGAGAAGAGGAAACCTGACAGACTGATAGTTCAACTGATAATTGTGGCTGCAATGTCAATGTCCCTGGTCCTGCTGTCCCAAAGTTTGGTATTCGCGGCCGGAGCCTGCAAGGGAGACATTGCAAGGTACTGCCGTGGTGCTCAGGGTCCGAAGCAGGAAATGGAGTGTTTGAAAGAGCACAAAGAACAGCTCTCGCCAAAATGCAAGATGCACGTGGTGCAGGTGCTGAGAGCCGCCAAGGAAGTACACCAGGATTGCGAGGGGGATATCTATATGTTCTGCCCTGGCGTTCAGCCGGGCAAGGGTCGTATCATCTAGTGTTTGAAAGCTCACAAGCAGGAACTTACGCCCGGGTGTAAGGCGGGTACCATGGATATGTTGATGAGCACGTAATATCTTCTCTCTGTCTCAGTGGGCCGGAACACGAGAGTGGGCTCAGGTTCGGACGGGTTTTCAGGATCGGTTGATGACAAGCTGCCCAGAGAGCTCTTATCATTTAGTTAGAAACTTTATAACTTTACATTAGGAGTATCTCAATGCGAGCACACAGAATCCGGATGGTTGCTATTCTGGGCCTTTTCCTGTTGAGTTGTGCGGTGCCGTACGCAGGAGCGCAACAGGAGGCTACGGCGAAGGAGCCGGACCCGTTCTTTATCCTGCTGCAAATGTGTGATTACCTGAAATCGCTCCAACAGTTTTCTTTTCGCAGCGAGGTCCTCGACGACCAGGTCTACCTCGGTGGGAAAAAACTCCAGTACGGTATCGATATGGAAACTTACGTGAAGCGGCCCGACAGGCTTCGTGTCAACGCCGAGGGGGATCTGGTGAACAAGGAGTTCTTTTTCGACGGCAAAACCATCACCCTGTATGACAAGGATGAAAACGTCTACGGCGTCATTGATGTCCCCCCAAGCATAGAGGAGGCCCTGGATAAAGCGCACAATGACTTCGGTCTTCGGGTGGCCCTGACCGACCTGGCCAGCCCCCAGCTTTGGGACCTCGTTTCCAGGAAAATAGAGCACGCGCTTTATGTAGGCTTGCACAATGTGCGCGGGGTCCCTTGCCATCATCTGGCTTTCGACGCGGGCGAGGTTCACCTCCAGGTCTGGATCGAGGCCGGGAAGAATCCACTGCCGCGAAAAGTAGTCTTCCTCCACAAGATACTGGAAGGCTCCCCCCAGTGGATCGCATATTTGTATGATTGGAAAACATCTCCGCGTCTGACGGATGCTCTGTTTAAATTTACTCCGCCCCCGGGGGTCCAGAAGATCAAGTTTGTTCCTCCGAAACAACCGGCTGCTCCCGGGGAAGAGAAAGGGGACAAGTCATGAAACAGTTCAGTTTCAAGTTCCTCTTAACGGCCATTTTGGCCGCAGCTTTGGTGGGGTCCCCGTTCCTCCTCGAGCAAACTGAAGCCAGGGGCGGCGGCGGAGGGCGCGGCGGCGGCGCACGCGGCGGAGGCGGAGGCTTCCATGGTGGCGGCGGTGGAGCGCATGGTGGCGGCGCAGGTTTCCATGGTGGCGGTGGATTTGGCGGCGGCAGCTTTCGAGGTGGCGGAGGAGGGGCAGCAGGTTGGCACGGCGGTGCGGCCGCTGGAGGTTACCACGGGGGTGCGGCGGCTGGAGGCTGGCACGGCGGTGCGGCGGCTGAGGGTTACCACGGCGGGGAATATGCGCGAGGAGCGTATGGCGGCAGTTATTACCATGGAAGCACCAACGTCACTCGAAATGTAAATGTCAATGAGGGTTGGGGCGCCTATCACGGACCTGGTTGGGGCGCTGCAGCCGCCGGGGCCGCAGCCGGACTTGCGGTGGGCGCAGTGGCGGCCTCACTGCCGGCTGCTGCTCAACCGGTAGTGGTGAACAATCAAAACTATTACTTCGCAGGCGGTACTTACTATCAACCCTGCTACCAGGGGGCTGACGTCAGCTACTGCGTAGTTGCCAATCCAAATTATTAGGGTCTGTTCCGAGCGTATTTGAGGTCCTCGAAGTTTGCGTAACTAAGGGCGTTTGCGCATGTAGTCCCGGCGTGCCGATCCTGGCCGAAGAACTGGAAATGCCGGAGCGCCGAGCAAATTCGGATGAATGCAACGCGGCTGAAAGCGGAAAGGGTTCGGATAATCAATGAAAGAAGCGAACACGAAGAGTGCCGGCTGGAAGTCCAAAGCTATCCACGAAATGGTCGAATATTACATCGTCTTCATGTACCTGGCCGTTTTTTTCGGTTTATTTACATGGTATCGCAGATTGGTACTGGCCGAGTATCGAATCAGCTATTTGCATTATGGGGTCGCCGTAATCCAGGCGCTGGTTTTAGCCAAAGTCATCCTGGTGGGGCGAGCTCTGCGCCTGGGCCAGCGGCTTAAAGACCATCCGTTGATCTTGCCAACCATATACAAGGCTATTGTCTTCAGCATATTTGTGGCGATCTTCGGTGTTGCCGAACACACCATAATGGGATTGCTGCACGGGGAAGGCATTGCGGGAGGTTGTGAAGAACTTATGAGAGCGGGCAAGGACGAATTGCTCGCCAGATGTATGATCATGTTTGTCGCTTTCATACCCTTTTTTACGTTTGAGGAATTAGAGAGAGTTCTGGGTGAAGGCAAATTACGCAAACTGCTTTTCCTGAGACGATCGGCCACGGAATCCGGCCTGTCCAAGGATGAAAAGCCTTAAAACCGAGTGAGTTTTATACATGACGACGTGTGATATTCCCAAGGCCTTTCATATCATGGCCAAACCTACGGGATCGGCCTGCAATCTCAATTGCAGCTACTGTTTTTTCCTGAAGAAGGAAAGGCTCTATCCTGGAAGCGATTTCCGGATGTCGGCCCAGGTCCACGAGGCTTATATCCGCCAACTCCTGGAATTCCACCGGGCTCCCAATGTTACCGTCGCCTGGCAAGGAGGCGAGCCCACGCTTATGGGGCTCGATTTTTTCAGACATTCCGTGGAGTTCCAGAAAAAGCACCGGAAACCCGGCACCCACATCGAAAACACCTTTCAGACCAACGGCATCCTGCTTAACGACGAGTGGTGCCGGTTTTTTCACGAGAACAAATTCCTCATCGGACTCAGCATGGATGGTCCCCGGGAACTTCACGACTTCTACCGCAAAGACAGGGCGGGCAGGGAAACATTCGACAGGGTCGTGCGGGCCGCCCGGCTGCTCCAGAAGCACAAGGTAGAGTGCAACATCCTTTGCACGGTCAATTCAAAAAACGCCGCCCATCCCCTGGAGGTCTACCGGTTCTTCCGGGATGAACTCAGGTTCCCTTACATCCAGTTTATTCCGATTGTGGAGCGCGAGGACGAGAGCGGTTTGCCGGAAAGGGAGATGGTCACGGAGAGATCGGTGCAACCGGGACAATTCGGCCGATTTCTGATCGAGATCTTCGATGAGTGGGTCAGAAGAGACGTGGGGAGAACGTTTGTCCTTAATTTCGACGGAGCGTTGGCCGGCTGGCTCGGAATGGCCGGGACCGTCTGTATATTCGGCCCCACCTGCGGTCTCGGAATGGCGCTGGAGCACAACGGAGACCTCTATTCCTGCGACCACTTCGTTGAACCGAACCACTACCTGGGAAACATCCTGAAGACGCCAATGATCGAGCTCGTGGCTTCAGAGCAACAGAGAAAGTTCGGGAGGGACAAGAAAGACACACTGCCTCGATACTGCCGGGAATGCGCGGTCTTATCCATTTGCAATGGGGAATGTCCCAAGAACCGATTAAGTACAACTCCTGACGGCGAGCCCGGGCTGAACTACCTGTGCGCAGGATATAAGGCTTTCTTCGAACACGCGGACAAACCCATGCGGATCATGGCTGGGCTTATCCGGACGAACCGGCCTGCTTCTGAGGTCATGGCCATTTTGGCAAGAGAGGAGGGAGATCTCAATACAAAGTTCGCAGGTGCAGGGAGAAACGCTCTCTGTCCGTGCGGGAGTGGAGTTAAGTTCAAGAAGTGTCACGGGAATCAGGCCGGGTATCGATGACTGGTGATTTGTGGCGGGGTGATCGGGGGGTGCAATGTTATCGCGATCATCGATCCTGATGCAGTCAAAAACTTTGCAGAAGGAGACTCTATCATGGCAGACAAAAAGCCTAATATCCTCATCATCTGGGGAGACGACATCGGCACCTGGAACATCAGCTACAACAACCGGGGCATGATGGGCTACCGAACGCCGAACATCGACCGGATCGGCAACGAAGGCGTGGCGTTTACCGACTATTACGGGCAGCAGAGCTGCACGGCGGGCCGCGCCGCCTTCATCACCGGCCAGAATCCCCTCCGCACCGGCCTGACCAAGGTGGGCATGCCGGGAGCGGACCTTGGGCTGCGCCCGGAAGACCCGACCATCGCGGAAATGCTCAAACCCCTCGGCTATGCTACCGGCCAGTTCGGGAAAAACCATCTGGGGGACAAGGACGAGTTCCTGCCAAGTAACCACGGCTTCGATGAGTTCTTCGGCAACCTCTACCATCTCAACGCCGAGGAGGAGCCAGAGCTACCGGACTATCCGAAAGATCCGGCATTCAGGAAGAAATTCGGTCCCAGGGGCGTCATCCACAGCTTCGCGGACGGCCGCATCGAAGACACGGGGCCGCTTACGAAAAAGCGAATGGAAACCATCGACGAAGAAATTAACGGAAAAGCGCTCGATTTCATCGACCGGGCCCACAAGGATGGGAAGCCCTTCTTCGTCTGGTGGAACTCCACTCACATGCATTTCCGCACCCACGTCAAGAAGGAGTACGAGGGTAGAAGCGGACAGGGGTTTTACAACGACGCCATGGTTTATCATGACGATCAGGTCGGGGTCCTCCTTAAAAAACTCGACGACCTCGGAATTGCAGATAACACCATTGTCATGTACAGCACCGACAACGGCCCTCACTTCAACTCCTGGCCCGATGCCGGCATCACTCCCTTCCGCAGCGAGAAGAACACGAACTGGGAGGGTGCGTTCCGCGTGCCTGCGTTCGTACGCTGGCCCGGGAAGATTTCCGCCGGTACGGTGCTGAACGGCATCGTCTCCCATCAGGACTGGCTGCCGACGCTTCTTGCGGCCGCCGGGGAACCCGACATCAAGGGAAAGCTACTGGCGGGCCACAAGGCGGGCGCCAGGACCTTCAAGGTCTGTATCGACGGTTTCAACATGCTTCCCTACCTGACCGGCGAAGTTAAGGAGAGCCCTCGCAAGTCCTTCTTCTATGTAAACGACGACGCTCAGCTCGTCGCACTGCGGTTTGACGATTGGAAGCTGGTATTCATGGAACAGCGGGCCAAAACCCTGGCGTTATGGGGAGAGCCTTTTGTGACGCTCCGTTTCCCCAAGCTCTTCAATCTTCGCCGCGATCCCTTCGAGCGCGCGGACCACAACTCGAACACCTACTGGGACTGGGTAATCGACCGCGCCTTCTTATTTGTCCCGGCGCAGGCGTATGTGGCGCAGCAAATCCAGTCATTGAAGGAGTTTCCACCCCGGCAGAAGCCGGCGTCGTTCAACCTGGACCGTGTGCTCGATCAACTCAAGGATGGTTCCGGCAGCGGGATGCACTGAGCCGCTCAGGGATTGTTTCGCTCATAAACCCTTTAAGCCATGCCTGGCAACACCCCGCCGGGCCTTCCATTCATCATGCCTCCATCTGAACCGCAAACAATCAAGAAAGGAGGATAAACCGTGGGACTTAAAGAATACAAACCAGGAACAGCTTTTCCCGGCGTGATCGGCCGCACATTCGATGTATCCTCGCCCGCCTGGCCCAAGCCGCTTCGCGCCAAAGAGGGTGCGCCCAACGTGTTGTTCATCATCCTGGACGACACCGGCTATGGACAGTTGGGATGCTACGGGAGTCCCATCGAGACACCCAACATCGACGCGCTCGCAAAGAACGGCCTGCTCTACAACAACATGCACACCACCGCGCTGTGCTCGCCCACGCGCTCCTGCGTCCTGACCGGGCGCAACCATCACTCGAATGCGATGTCGTGCATAACCGAAGGCTCGACGGGTTATCCCGGCGGCAACGGCTACATTCCTTTCGAAAACGGTTTCCTTTCAGAGATGCTCCTGCAGCATGGCTACAATACGTACGCCATCGGCAAGTGGCACCTGACGCCCTCAGACCAGATCTCGGCCGCTGGCCCCTATGACCGCTGGCCGCTGGGGCGTGGCTTTGAGCGATTTTACGGCTTTCTGGGCGGGGAGACACACCAGTACTACCCTGAACTGGTATACGACAACCACACGGTCGAAGCTGAAAAGACCCCGGAAGAGGGCTACCACCTGACCGAGGACCTGGTGGATAAGGCCATCAGCTTTATCGCGGACTCCAAGCAGGTCGCCCCTAACAAGCCGTTCTTCATGTATTTCTGCCCCGGCGCGATGCACGCGCCCCATCACGTGCCGAAGGAATGGACGGACAGGTATAAAGGAAAGTTCGACGCGGGCTGGGAAGCGCTCCGGGAGCAGATCTTCAAGCGCCAGAAGGAAATGGGGATCGTACCCGCCGATGCCGAACTCTCCCGTCATGACCCGGACGTCCAGCGGTGGGATTCATTGTCCGCAGAGGAGAAAAAGCTTTACGCCCGCATGATGGAGGTCTTCGCCGGTTTTCTCACCCATGCCGATTACCACATCGGCCGGTTGATCGAGTTCCTGAAAAAGCTCGGCGAGTTGGACAATACCATGATCATGGTGCTCTCGGACAACGGCGCAAGCTCAGAGGGCGGGCCGCAGGGCATGGTCAACGAAGCGCTGTTCTTCAACAACGTGCCGGGTTCGCTGGAAGAGAACCTGGCTGCCATTGACAAGCTTGGCGGCCCGGAGATCTGTAACCACTACCCCTGGGGCTGGACGTGGGCAGGCGACACTCCGTTCCGCCGCTGGAAACGCGAGACATATCGCGGCGGCGTTAGTGACCCGTTCATTGTGCACTGGCCCAAAGGAATCGAAGCAAAGGGAGAGGTACGAAAACAATACGCCCATGCCATCGACATGGCGCCGACGGTACTGGAGGCGGCCGGCATAGAAGCGTCCACCTCTATCAGGGGCGTAACGCAATCACCGATTGAAGGATTGAGCTTTGCTCATACCTTCGACAACGCTCAGGCGCCTACCAGGCACCTCACCCAGTACTTCGAAATGATGGGCCACCGGTCGATCTACCACGACGGTTGGCGGGCGGTGTGTCCGTGGCCGGGGACGTCGTTTGCGGAAGCCGGCAAATTCTTCGGTGCGCCGATCGACAAGGACAAGTTGACCGAACTCGATGCGACCGCCTGGGAGCTTTACCACGTTGCCGAGGATTTTGCGGAGAATCACAATGTCGCCAGGCAGAATGGCGCGAAACTGATCGAGATGATCGCCATGTGGTACGTCGAGGCCGGCAAGTACAAGGTTATGCCCATCGATTCGCGCGGGACTCTGCGATTTGCCGACGAGCGCCCGAAGATCGCGGTCGACCGCACATCGTACGTGTTCTACCCTCACACCCAGGGAGTGCCGACAAACGCCACCGCCAACATACTCAACCGCCCTCACAGTATCACCGCGGACGTGGAGATACCCGGGGACGGCGCGGAAGGCGTGCTGTTGTCCCAGGGCGGCAGCGACGGCGGCTACTCATTGTATGTTCAGAACGGCAAGCTCCGCTATGCGTACAACTATGTCGGCCGGAACCTCTATTACGTCGAATCCGTCGAGGCCGTACCCGCGGGACGTCACAAGTTGCGCTTTGAGTTCGAGGTGACAGGGAAGCCCGACATCGCTAACGGCAAAGGCGCACCCGGCAAGGGGCAGCTCTACTTCGACTCCAGGCTGGTCGGAGAAAGCAATATCGAGCTGACCAACCCGCTCGCTATCGGTTTGCTCAGCAGCATAGTCTGCGGCGTAGACCTTGGCTCTCCGGTGACCCCTGAATACAAGCCGCCGTTTCCGTTCTCCGGCACGATCCACAGTGTGACGGTGGATGTGAGCGGCGAGCTGATCAAAGACTCCGAAGCAGAGGTGCGGATGATCCTGGCGCGGCAGTAGGTAGTGACTTGTGAATAGTGACTGGTGACCTGAAAAATAGTCACTGGCCCACGTGGAACCGGGTGGCCGGAGCGGGGACCCGCCGTTGAAACAAAACAATCGGCCGATTAATGAAAGGGGTGATTGAGGCCGCAGGAACCATCAGCACCAGGAGGTGAAAGCCGTGGAGGATTTGGTGACGCGTGTTGTTGAGAATCTGATTGGCCGGCTTAGTGGACCCATGAAATTTCGACTGATCATCCAACCACTCATGGCTGCCGTCTTCGCCGTGCGGGACGGGCTAAAAGATGCGCGTGAACAACGGCCTCCCTACCTCCGGGCGATTTTCGCACGTCCGGACCTGCGGTCGGACATGTTGAGAGATGGTTTGAAATCCGTGGGTAAAATCTTCGGCATCGCGATTATTATTGACCTGGTTGAGCAGTTCATCGACTTGCGGTGGTTTTATCCCGGAGAGGCACTCCTTGTTGCATTTATTCTTGCTTGCATCCCGTATCTGTTGATCCGGGGCATTGTGAACAGGATAGCGCGCAGCAGCGCATCAGGCGACAAAAGAAGGTGAGGACAAGTCCCGCAAACATGAACCCGGGAAGCATGTCATGAAAGGACGGATGATTCGGATGGCAGAACGCACTGAGGAAACCATAAAAGAGCCTTCCAGTAACGAACTCTCCCTGGAGCGCACAATCCTCTCACACGAGCGAACGCTGATGTCCTGGGTCAGAACAGCGACCTCGTTGATCACTTTCGGCTTCACCATTTATAAATTTTTTCAGTTGGAGCTGCAAAATCGCCCTCCACTTCAAGGTTTCGTTGGACCGCGCCAGTTCGCGGTATTGATGATCTCTATCGGATTGTTCTCACTCATGGCGGCGACAATCGAGTACCGGGTGTACAGAAACAGTCTGCGTAGATGGTATCCTGCGCACCCCCCCTTATCGCTTGTGGGAGTGGTCGCTGCATTGGTATCACTGCTCGGGCTTGTGGCTCTCGTTGCGGTTCTGTTCAGGATGTAACCATCAGAAAGGAAACACTGGCCATGAGAAAAACAAGTGAAACGGAGACGACAATGAGACGAACGATATTGACGGCTTTGGTGCTGGCCGCCGTATTGGTGCTCACACAAGGGAACGGAGTCGCACGAGCAGCCTCTGCCGCCGGGATCGATGCCGACGCTGACGCTGCGTTGATGCGGCTCTACGAGGAGCAACCTGTAGCAAAGATGCTTGCGGAGAAGGCTGTTGCTATCCTGGTTTTCCCAAATATGGTCAAGGCTGGTTTCGTGTTGGGCGCCCAGTATGGCGAGGGCGCTCTGATAAAAAAGGGCAGGACGGTGGGATACTACAACTCCGTTGCGGCGTCATACGGGCTGCAGGCAGGCGCGCAAACCTTCGGCTATGCACTTTTCCTGATGACGAACTCCGCGGTCCACTATCTCAACCGGAGCTCCGGTTGGGAGATCGGAGTCGGTCCGAGCATCGTTGTGGCGGACGAGGGCGTCGCCCGCACGCTGACGAGCACGACGCTCAAGTCCGATGTATACGCTTTCATCTTCGACCAGAAGGGTCTAATGGCAGGCATAGGGCTTCAGGGATCGAAGATTACTAAGATCAGGAGGTGAGCGGAGGGGATAGTCCAGGAAGAAACGGGTCAAGCGTCTGAGGCTGGACTCGACCGATAAGACCCCCAAAACCGACACTAGGAGGTTTCGAATGGATTGGACTGCGGATCAGCCAACGTCTGTAAGTTTTTTATTTTGGGTTCGCGTTCGGTTTCTGCCCTGGATCTGCGGAATAGTCTTCCTCATCGTTACATCCGGCTGCGCTCATTATCCCATCAACCAACCATTGAGGCAATCGGACCCTCAGGGTGGATATCGCGTCAAGAACTTCAAACATCTGGGAACTAATAACGACATGTTGGTCATGCTCACCTTCTCCGGCGGAGGGACACGGGCCGCTGCTTTTTCCTACGGCGTGCTTGAAGCTCTGAGGGACACGGAAATCTCTATCCACGGCCGCAAGAAGCGCATGCTCGATGAAGTGGACTTTATCTCGGGCGTTTCCGGCGGAAGTTTTACGGCAGCCTACTACGGGCTTTTCGGAGATCGCATCTTTGAGGATTTTGAGTCCCGTTTCTTGAAGAAGAACATTCAGGGTGACCTCATCCGCGGGACCCTCTTCAACCCTGTCAATTGGGCGAAGCTCTCCTCTCCCTACTACAATCGAAGCGATCTCGCAGCGGACTACTATGACAAGTATGTATTCGATCACGGAACTTTTGGTGACATCCTGGCCCGTGGGGGAGCGATGATCGTCATCAACGCGACGGATATGGTGCTAGGAGCACGGTTTTCCTTTATCCAAGATCCCTTCGACGTGATCTGTTCGGACCTTTGCTCTTTCTCCGTGGCCCGTGCATGCGCCGCTTCCTCTGCGGTACCCGTTGTGCTAAGCCCCATGACTTTACGGAACTACGCCGGCAAGTGTGGTTATCAGTTGCCCCCGGCACTTGCGGAAGCCATGCAGCCACCAAGGGACGTTACGTCGCGCCGATTCGATCTTGCCAATAACATGCTTCCATTCCTGGATTCGCAAAGCAAGCCATACATCCACCTCGTTGACGGGGGAGTTGCGGACAATCTCGGCCTCAGGGCCGTACTCGAACGAGTCACGCTGATGGGCGACCCCTGGACCACCTTGAAATACGCCAACTTGACAAACGTGCACAAAATTGCCTTCGTGGTGGTAAATGCTGAAACAGAAATTGACACCAAATGGGATCGCCTCGAGACGAATCCCCCGTTCGGCATAAAGCTTGCCTCCTACTCCTCTATAGCCATTGCCCGTTACAACACGGACACGATGGCGCTCCTGAGCGAAAGCTTCAATCGCTGGACCGATGAAATTCGCAGGGGACGCTGCGGATCGTCGAAAATCACCACCGAACCGGGTTCCTGCGGCGATATTGAGTTCTATTTGGTGGAAGTGAAGTTTGATGCTCTGGACGATGAGGCCGAACGCCATTACTTCAAACAGCTTCCCACCTCATTTGTGCTGAAACCTGAAGAGGTGGACAAGCTCCGGGATGCGGCACGACGCATCCTCGCAAAGTCCAAAGAGTTTCAACGGTTGGTCAATGATCTACAGGAGAATCCGCAGTAACCGGCGGTGGCTCTATGTCGAACTGCGCCATGAATTTAGGTGGATGATTTTCTATCTCCTCAGAGAGGGGGAATAATCATGTTTGAAAATTTGCGAAGCGTTTTTTTATGCATGATCGTGGTTGTGACGCTGTGCGGGAGCGTTCTTACATCTACTGCACTTTCGGAGGAATTTCAAAAAACGCCGGTGGTCTTACAGGCTTCGGATGTGCTCCCGAGGGAATTGATTCAGGGCCCTGATTATTCCGTAAGAGCAACGGTCGTCAGCGATGGTTTCATCAACACTTATGATCTTGATACCAATTACGGGCCCTTAAGGGTGGAGAGCACGGCATTGCTATTGAAACGGATTGGAGAGCTCAAGGCGTTGGCTCAGATAGAGCAGTTAAAAAACACAGACGTTTATATGAATGCTTTTAAACAGGTGGCAAGAGGCCCCATCAACACTGCTGAAGGGTTGGTACAGGACCCGTCAGGAACGATTTCGAACGTGGCGAGCGGGATCGGGCGGTTCTTGAGCAATGTCGGCAGTGCAGTCACTTCCGACAGCCCCAACAGGGGAAAACTTTTAAACAGCGTCAGCGGACAGGCATCCTACAAACGGCAATATGCCGCCGAGTTCGGGGTCGATCCTTACACGAGCTATGAGCCCCTGCAGAAAGCACTCACTGATCTGTCCTGGACAGCGGCGGCAGGAGGGTTGACGGTGAAGGCGGCCTTTATGGCAATTCCCGGTGGAGCTGGATTCGCTGTTGGGGCCATGGGAACTGCAGACACCGCGAAAAACCTCCTGCGTGACAAGACTCCCGCCGAACTTGTAAGTATAAACCAGAGCAGTCTTGCCGGAATGGGGATTTCGGATGCCTCGATCCAGGCTTTTATGCAAAACACCTATTTCGATCCTTACGAACAGACGCTGCTGGTAAGTGCACTGGCGGGCATGACGGGCGTCAGGGATCGCGGAATATACATCGATAAGGCTGCTGCGGCATCTGAAGAGTCAGTGGTTGTGTTCCTGCGCGTGCGCGCTCAACTCATGAGTCTATACAACGATAAAACTCATTCCGTGAAGAGTTTTGTGGATGCAGATGGGATCCCGGTTCTCGTTGCGAACAATGGGAATATCATGGCGATATTCCCTCTCGATTACATCGCGTGGACTCAAAGTTTTGCACGAAAGCTACAAGCGGTTTCTGCGGCCATCAAGCAAATGCCCGGGATTTCAGGCAAAGAACTCTGGGTCACGGGGAAAGTGCACCCCATTGCACGAAAAGCTTTGGAGGCCAAGGGGTGGAAAGTCCAAGAGCGGGTCCGGGAAAAGCTTGCGGGTAGCTAGAAAGGATCATTGGATTTTTCGCGCGGACAACCGTCAAAAAGGAGAAGGAGATGAAGGCAAGAAACCCGATAACTGCTGTAGCGTTGGCCTTGCTTGTCGGTGTTCTGGCGCTCATCGTTGATCCGGCGTTTGCGCAGGAGAAAAAACCCAACGTGGTGTTCATCTTGGCGGACAACGTCGGTTATGGCGACTTGGGTCCCTACGGCGGCGGCGAGTTGCGCGGCGCCCCTACGCCGCGTATCGATCAGCTTGCCCGCGAGGGACTGCGGTTTACCCAGTTCCTGGTAGAGCCGGCCTGCACCCCTTCGCGCGCGGCGCTGATGACCGCGCAATACTCGATCCGAAGCGGCCTGTCTCTAGTCATCGCTCCGGGCGGCGGCAGCGGGATCAACGCGCACACGGTCACGATGAGCGAGATGTTCAAGGAGGCAGGCTACGCTACAGCGATCTTCGGTAAATGGCACCTCGGCAAGGAGCCACAGAGCCTACCGACTGCCCACGGCTTCGACGAGTTCTACGGCATCCCGCCGGACGTTAGCTGGGATTCGTGCACTTACGCCGACACAATAGAGATCACGCACTCGATCGCCACGCCGCGCGAGGCGCTCCTGGCCAAAGGGCCGCACATCGTCGAGGCGGTGGGCGGTGGCCCACTGCGCGAGGTTAAGCCCTTCACTCCGGAGGTAAGAGCGGAGATTGACAATGAACTGGTGGACAAATCGATTGATTTCATAAAGAGGCAGACAGCAGCCGGAAAGCCCTTCTTCCTCTATCTGCCATTCTCGATGGGGCACGCGCCGAATCTCCCGTCGCAGCAGTTCAAGGGCAAGTCGCGGATTGGCAACTACGGCGACAAGCTGATGGAAGGCGATTACCACGTCGGCCAGATCCTCGACACGCTGAAGCAGTTCGGTGTAGACGACAACACCCTCGTGGTGTTCGCCTCTGACAATGGCCCTACCGCCGATACGGAACGCGAGATGGGCAACCAGGGAACGCCGGACTGGGGAAGTTCCGGCCCCTTTCGCGGCGAGCTCGGTGATGTTACCGAGGGCTCGATTCGCACGGCGGCTATCATACGCTGGCCCGGGAAGGTCAAGCCGGGCACCAGTTCGTACGCAATGTTTTCGATCATGGACTTCTATCCTACGTTTGCGCACATTGTCGGCGGGAAGATGCCGAATGACCGGCCTATCGATGGTGTCGACCAGACCGATGTGGTGCTCGGCAAGAACGAGACCGGAAACCGCGAAAGCCTGCTGAGTTTCATCGGGCCGGACCTGGTCGCAGCGCGCTGGAAGCAGTGGCGCGTCTACTTCACCGACATCCATCCAACCGGCACCGGATCTCAGCGTATGGGCGGCCTTTTCGGCTCTGCCAACAGTCCTATGGCTGGGTACCCGAAGTTGTTCAACATCGAGATGGACCCGCACGAGGATCTCAATGTTGGCGGACTCTTCATATGGGCGATGCTACCCGCGGTCGAGGCGGTCGAGAAATACAAGGAAACGCTCAAGACGTATCCGAACCCGCCGGGAGCCAACCTCACGCGCTTTTGAGCAATCAAGCATAGAATGGATACGACCATGAAAACCACTTAACCGATTTGAAGGAGGAACGCGACGTGGGCACCCAGAACTCGTGGGTCGCCGAACCGATGGTGAAAAATCGTCGGCGAGTTTGAGGCCAGCTTGAAGAAATATCCGCCGATCAAAGTCGGCACGCCCGATCCTTATGTGCCGCCAAGACAGTGAAACGGCAGGCAGGAGGGTTCAGCCATGAAGAGAGTGTTTGTTTTCATCATCGTTGTTTTAGCCTTCGGTGTTTCTCTCGTTCAACCTTCGAGTGTATTTGCCGCAGAGGGTGGGATCGGGCATTACGTCCCCGGTGCCTGGGCCGATTTCGGTGACATGGCTCCCCCCTCCGGATTAGCGCTCCTGGATTGGTACAACTACTATAACGGCAGTGCCGGGGCGAGCAAACAATTGGAATTTGGCGGACTTATCGCGGCTAACTTAAAGGCCACCAGTAACGCGGAAATGGTCGGCGCAGTCTACACGTCACCGTACGGTATTCTCGGCGGCAAGTTTGCGGCCGGTGTAGTCGTCCCTTATGTCTGGGCGGATGTGACAGGCGGCATTACCGGGCGGTTAGGCCCGTTTGTACGGACCGTCAGCCGCGAAGACACGGCTAACGGCATTGGTGACATTACACTGATACCTTTCTGGCTTCAGTGGACCTGTGGCGATTTCAAATGGGGTGTGCTGCTTGATATCTATGCACCAACGGGCGAATACAATACCGGACGGCTGGCTAACGTGGGCCTCAATTACTGGACTTTTGAACCTATGGTGTCGTTCAGCTGGATAAGCCAGAAGATCGGACTCGAATTTAGCACTTTCGCCGGTTTTGATTTCAACACGAACAACAACGCAACCGACTATCAGAGTGGTGACGTATTCCACATCGACACAACCATTGCCGAACATCTGCCTTTGTTCGGGTGCGGTATTATAGGAGTCGGCGCCAATGCATTCTACTGGAAACAGTTTACCGCCGACAGCGGCTCGGGCGCGAGGCTTGGCTCTTTCGAAACTAACATGACCGGCATTGGGCCGGTACTCTCCTACATCTCACCGCCGATTTGCGGCCACACCCTCGTGGCCGAGGTGAAGTGGTTGCCTCAAATAGATACCTTCAGGACTCTTAAAGGCGACTTCGTATGGTTCAAATTAGCGCTGGCTTTCTGATGTTCGAAGACATGCAAAAGGGATCGAGGGGCTTAACTGGATAGAGGGCTCAAAAACCCCGTTTTTCGATTGCGGGGCTAGGGTGGCTGCATAATCTCAGACACCTAAGCAGATAAAGGAGAACACCGATGGCAACCGACGAGAAAACCAAGATTTCTCCCCATGCGGGCGCGGACCAGCCCAAGAATCCATACGGCGGAGGGCCGAGCAAGGGCCTGCAGTTCCCGCCATACTACCAGCCAACGCCGTCCGTCCGGAGCCGGATGAACTACTTCCCCGGCAGTGAGACCCTCGGGCCGGACGAAATGCGGATCTCGTTCGTCGGCAGTTGCCCTTTCCCGCCCCGGCGAGACCAGGCCGGCACGTGTATCATGGTCGAACTGGGCAACGGCGACCGCTTCTTCTTCGACTTCGGCCCCGGCTGCGTCAAGAACATCCTCGCCATGGGAGTCCCGATACCGAATATTAACGACATCTTCCTTACCCACCTCCACGTGGACCACTATCACGACCTGTCCTACCTCATCCCATTTGCAGCGTGGGGAGGACGGTGGAAGCAGCCGCTGCGGGTCACCGGGCCGTCCGGGCGTACGGCGGACCTTGGGACCAAAGGCATGGTCAAGGGCATGAAGCAGATGCTCAAGTGGCACCTGGAAGCCTTTGACGCCTGCCCTATCGGGGACGGCTACGAGGTCGAGGTCAACGAGTTCGACTGGAAGGACGAGAACGGCATCTGCTACGACAAGAACGGCGTCATGATCCGTCATTGGAGGCGCTCGCATGCCAAGGACGGAGCCTCAGCCTACCGTTTGGACTGGAACGGCCTTTCGTTCGTGTGGACAGGTGACGGCCGGCCTGACAACCTGACGGCCAAGTACGCCAAGGGGGCTGATGTCTTTGTCACCGAGTGCCAGCCCGATTTGGCGCGCATCAACCAGCTCAAGTATGGGCTGCCCGAATTCCTCTTCAACTACACCGTGGACATCCACCATACGGTGACTTACGCAACGGGTTATCTCATCAAGCAGGTCAACCCGCGCTGCGGTATGGTCACCCACTTTGCGTTTGACAATGACACGCTCAACGAGACCAGCGCCGACGTTCGCGCCCACTGGGATGGGCTTTTCCTATACGGCGCTCCGGACGTGGTGGTCGTAAACGTGACCAAGGACGCAATCTGGCACCGGGAAGCTGCCCTTCCGGGATTTTCGGGCCAAGCCTTGCCGACTCCCACCCTAATGTTCGGCGATCCGCTGCCGATCGCTACGGGCAAGGGCATCGTCCCGCAGCCCAGGTTGCCGCGCGAGAAACAGCAGGAGCAACTAACGCGCGACCTCGAAATTGATCCACATAAGTACTATCCGCCGGACGTTTACCGCGAGCCGCTCACCAAGCTTGAGGACCCGCTGGAGGTCGATCTCCTCGAGTTGGCAAAGGTGATGGGAATTGATGTGAGTAAGTTCAAGAAATAGCGCTGTGGTCCCGGTTCTTTTCCGGGCGGACGCTTCTTTGAGAGGAAACCTTAAACAATGGAAATCATAAAAGACAACGGCAAAACCGTTCCTATAACAGTCCTGACCGGCTTTCTCGGGGCGGGAAAGACGACGCTGCTGAATCGCATCCTGACCGGGAATCACGGCCTGCGCGTCGGGGTCCTCGTCAACGACTTTGGCTCCATCAATATCGACGCCGAACTCGTCGTCGGGGTGGAGGGCAACATGATCAGCCTGGCCAACGGCTGCGTCTGCTGCCAGATTCGCGACGACCTCATCGAGTCGGTTGTGGCCTTGCTCGCACGCCCGGAGACTGTTGAATACGTCCTGCTCGAAGCCAGTGGCGTCGCCGATCCCGCCGGGATCTTCGTGACCTTTAACGACCCCAATCTGCGGGACCGGATCAGGTTGGACAGTGTTACCTGCGTGGTTGATGCGGACCAGGTTTTCGCGCACCCCGAGTATCCCCCCCTGATGGACCTCAAGCTTCGCCAGGTGGGGTTTGCGGACATGCTGATCCTGAACAAGGTGGGCCTTGCCGGTCCCGAGCAGGTCGAGAAAGTCAGGGCTTGGCTTGACGACCATTTCAACCGACTTCGCATCGTCGAGACCAATTACTGCGAGGTGCCCTACGAAATCCTGTTGGGTGTCGGGCGTTTCGATCCTGCTCGATCAAGCCTCAACTCGCACGCCCTTGAGCATAGCTGCACCGACCCGACCTGTCATGACGACCACCACGGTCACAACCACTCGAAGGTGTTCAGCACCTGGAGCTATGAGACGGACAAGCCACTGGCGCTGGAAGCGTTGCGGGAAACAATGCGCAAATTGCCGGGGGGTGTTTACCGGGCCAAAGGGGTGGTCTACACCACCAACGCGCCACAGCAGCGGGCGGTGCTGCAGGTGGTCGGTAGGCGCGTGGACATATCAATTCAAGACGAGTGGGGACAGCGCGCTCCGCGCACGCAGATTGTGGCCATTGGCAAGGCAGGCAGCATCGATGCGAGTCTTCTGGAAAAGACATTCGCCTCCTGCATTTCGGCCGCAGCCGCCAATACGTGATCGCTAAACTCAGAAAAGCAAGCTTGCTGGATAAAACGATCCGCAAAATGGCCTTGGGTCTGTCAAGAACGAACTCCTCAGGGGTGTCTCGCGGCGGTTCAGGGAAGAAGGTATCGCGCAGCCATATTTGCAGATGGTCTTGCACCATGAGTCCATGTCCGATGTCCGGATCATAACTAAACCCGAAGGGTGAGAAGGCCGCTGAATGAACGGGGCTCGCTACCAGACCTGTTCTACACAGTCCGATTCGGCTCGTCCGATCCGAAAATGCGGTAGATCAATCACTTCACGAGAGGAGCCATAGCGAATGAACAACGCAACGGATTACCCATTACTTGTTTTCGTGCTCTCTTTTTTCGGGATGTCGCTCTCGGTTCTGATCGGGGCGTCCTTTCTCAGAAGGCGGCGAAGGTTGGAAGATGACATGCGTGAGGACTTCGGCGTTATCCAGGCCGCTACGCTGACACTACTCGGACTTATCATCGGATTTACTTTTTCGATGGCCATGAACCGATACGATCAGCGCAAAAACTACGAGGCGGCAGAGGCCAACGCGATCGGCACCGAATACGTACGGGCGGACCTGCTGCCTGCCGCAGATGCGGCGAGGGTACGTGAGCTGCTAAAGAACTACCTGGATCAGCGTGTTTTGTTCTATACTGCCACCAACGAGCAACAGATTCCGCAGATCAATGACCGCACTGCTCAACTGCAGACCGAGCTTTGGTCCGTGGTCCTGGCTACGGCTTCAGCGCAGCCAACGCCGACGGTCGCCCTGGTCGTTGCGGGCATGAACGATGTATTGAACTCTCAGGGATACACACAGGCTGCCTGGTGGAACCGAATCCCGATTGCGGCATGGGTTTTAATGGCAGTGATCGCCGCATTCTGCAACGTGTTGATCGGCTATGGCTCGCGAAACGTCAAAGCGGAACGCCTCATGCTTCTGATTCTACCACTTGTAGTTACGATGGCGTTCTTTCTCATCGCGGACATTGACAGCCCACGCAACGGAGTCATTCGTGTGCATCCACATAATCTGATAAGTCTTGTTGAATCCCTGCATACGCATTAATCGGGATCGAATATCAGTTTTCTCCTGTTTCCGGAAACCTCTGCCGCCTGTAAACCCGGTATTGAATCCGCAGCCAGGGATAAGATCTCCCGCCTTCGGTAACAGTCAATCGTATGATCATTCACCATGCCGGTGGCCTGCATGTGAGCATAAACTATCGTGGGTCCCACGAAAGAGAAGCCTCTCTTTCGCAAATCTTTGCTGATCGTTTCGGATTCCGGACTCTTCGAGGGGTAATCCTCCAGTTTCCGGAGCACATTCACAATGGGTTTGTTATTAATAAAGCTCCAGATGTAGGCATCAAAGCTTCCGAATTGTTCTTGAACTTCCATCAACCTCCCGGCGTTATTTACCGCTGCAAGAACTTTTAAGCGGTTGCGAATAATCCCCGGATTTGCAAGGAGTTCCTGGATTTTGGCTTCGTCATAGCCGGCAACCTTTTCGGGATCGAACTGGTCGAAGGCAATGCGGAAGCTATCCCTTCTTTTCAGGATCGTATACCAGCTCAGCCCTGCCTGAAAGGCCTCCAGAATGAGGAACTCAAATAAGCGCCGGTCATCATGAACTGGAACGCCCCATTCTTTATCATGGTACGCCACGTATTCGGGCTTGCCTGGATCCACCCAGGGACATCTTTTGATAGAATCCTTCATCAGCACCGCCTGCTGCCTGTATGCCGCATCGTGGTTCCGAAGTAGTGAAGGGAAACTTTGGAGGGTTGAGCACCCGTTCAGCCCAAACGAGGTTTCACATCAGCTATAAATGTCTCGTTGCTGATAAACATGTTGATCAGTGAGAACGTCCAATGAGTTTTAAATATGAATCCCCAATTCATCAAGGTTTTCCGATAAATCCTCAGGGTCCGAATACACGCGGTAGGCGCCTGCGCGAAAGAGTTCCTCTTTTGGGTAACCGCCCGTCAGCAAGCCGACTCCAAGTGCTCCTGCGCGGCGCGAAGCGAGTATGTCCCATGTGCTGTCCCCGATGATGATGCAGTGGCCGGGAGCTGCCTTGAGCCGTTTCATCGCTGCAAGAAACAGGTCGGGATCTGGCTTGCCGGAAGAAACCTGTTCGATTGTGATAACGGGGACCTCGGGTCCGACTCCGAGCATCTTGAGGGAACTGTCGGCCCTTTCGAGCGAACTGCTGGTCGCTATTGCATAGCTAACGGAATTTTGCGCCAGCAGCGACAGGAGTTCCCTGGAGCCGGGCAGCAACCGCAGTTCCCTTGTGCGCTCGAGATAGAATCTTGTATGGAGCTTTCTCACTTTTTCGGTCTGGTCGGCATTGAAGGGCTGTCCGGCTTCCCGGCTCAATTCCTTCGAAATAAGGCCGTCGCTCATGCCGATTCGGCGGTGGATGCGCCAGTTGGAGATGTGGACACCAAGTTCTTCGAATGCCTCTCGCCAGGCCAGAACATGTTGGTATACGCTGTCAACAAGGGTGCCGTCCAAGTCGAAGAGCAACACTGGGCGATTTGCGGTAATGGAGAGGTCCTGGTCCTTATCTGTGTTCATACTTTTAATATAAGGCGGAAAAACTGAAAATGGGTTGCGCGGACCCGGGCGCCCAACCCGCCTGAGTTCCTATTACTACCTCGTCATGATGATTATCATATAAAAAAGATAGCCGTTCTCCCGCTGCCGGGCCTTTTGGCCTCCCCGTTTTCGCAGGCGAAACAAAACTCTGCAACTGAAAGAGAACATATGAAAAAGCTTGCAGCCTCCATTCTTTCGTCGGATTTCGGCAGGCTTTCGGAGGAAGTAAAGGCCGTGGAGCTTGCGGGGGCGGACTGGATTCACGTGGACGTAATGGACGGTCATTTCGTTCCGAACATCACTGTCGGTTCCAGCGTCATGCCGGTCAATCCCGGCTTCGGGGGGCAGAAATTAATCCGCTCGATGCTTTCCAAGGTGAGGGAGTGCAGAGATCTGATCGATCAAAGCCGGACAGATGTGCTGCTCGAAGTAGACGGCGGAATACACACCGACACGATCGGCGATCTGGTCGAGGCCGGAGCTGATATTTTTGTTTCGGGTTCTTCAATATTCCGAAACTCTGATTACATTGAAAACATAGACGCGTTGAAGACCGCCTGGCGACCTCGAAAAGATGGATAAAGCACCTTGGAGAAAGCCTTCGGTTTTGCGCCCATGTGTTTTGCCAAGTTTTCTCAGGCCGTGAGGATATAAAAAGATGGAGGGTCGCAAGAAATTAGAAGAATTAGACAAAATAAGCAAACTGATCCGCTATTACTCTCTTGCCATGTCCACTGAAGCGGGTTCGGGGCATCCTACCTCTTCGCTTTCTGCAACCGAACTCATGGCGGGGCTTTTCTTCGGCGGCGCCTTCAGATACCGCCTGGACCATCCTGATGATCCCAATAACGACCGGATTATTTTCAGCAAAGGCCACGCATCTCCGCTGTTCTACTCCTTGTGGGCGGTGGCCGGGGCAGTGAGTGAAAAGGAACTCATGACCTTCCGCAAATTTGGAAGTCCCATCGAGGGCCATCCGACGGTTGCATTCCGTTATACCGAAGCCGCAACCGGATCTTTGGGGCAAGGGCTTTCAATCGGTGTTGGAATGGCCCTTAATGCCAAGTATCTCGATAAGCTTCCATACCGGACTTACGTGCTGCTGGGGGACAGCGAGATGGCGGAGGGCTCTCAATGGGAATCAATCGAGATCGCGGCCTATTACAAGCTGAACAATCTGGTGGGCGTACTCGACGTGAACCGGTTGGGTCAGCGTGGCGAGACGATGTACGGTTGGGACGTTGCAGCTTATGCCCGGAAGATCGGGGCTTTCGGCTGGGAAACCATCGTAATCGACGGGCATTCCTATCCCGAGGTCCTCGAAGCCTACGAAAAAGCCTGCCGTTCAGAAAAGCCGGTGATGGTCATTGCCAAAACGATCAAAGGCAAAGGTGTTTCCTTTCTTGAAGACAAAAACGGTTGGCACGGGGTCACCCTGAAAAAGGATGAATTCGATAGGGCACTAAAGGAACTTGGCGAAATTGACTTTTCGGTGCGAGGAGAAATTGCCCGGCCCGAGGATCTGAAACCGGAGTTAGTAGAACCTAAGCCGGCAGGCAGGATAACCTATCCGGTGGACAAGCCGGTAGCTACCCGAGAAGCGTACGGGAGTGCCTTGGCGCGCATCTACCCTCAGTTCCCCACGATCTTGAGCCTGGATGCCGAGGTAAGCAACTCGACCGGGGCTGAAATATTCAAGAAATCCCATCCGGACCGCTTTTTTGAAATGTTCATCGCGGAGCAGAACATGGTTGGAGCTGCTGTGGGCTTTGCCCGGCGTGGGAAAATTCCTTTCGTGTCAACTTTTGCGGCGTTTCTGAGCCGTGCGTTCGACCAGATCCGCATGAGCCAGTACTCCGATGCAAACATCAAGTTCGTCGGTTCTCACGCCGGGGTATCGATAGGGCAGGACGGGCCCTCTCAGATGGGCCTCGAAGATATCGCCATGTTCCGGGGCATTATGAACAGCGTCGTGCTCTATCCGTGCGATGCGGTTTCAGCCGGCCGGCTGGTCGAAGAGGCCGCAAAACACAAGGGGACTGTCTACATTCGTACCACGCGGATGGCTACTCCGATCGTCTACGGCGTGGACGAATCTTTCGCCATCGGCGGGAGCAAAGTTCTGCGTAAAAGCGACAGCGATGTTGCCACGGTGGTTGCTGCGGGGGTAACTCTTCACGAGGCGCTGAAAGCCTATGAGGAATTGAAGAAGCAGGGAATTCATATTCGGGTGATCGACCTCTACAGTGTAAAGCCGCTGGACGAGGCGACTCTACGCGATGCGGCAAACAGCACCAATTTTATCATCACCGTGGAAGACCATTATCCAGCGGGAGGAATCGGTGAAGCGGTGAGGAGCGCGCTCACGCCGTCGACTGTGCCCGTATATTCCCTGGCCGTGAATAAAGGGCCTCAAAGCGGCCCGCCGCAAGAGTTGCTTGACTACGAGGAGATTTCTCAAAAGGCCATCATCTCGAAAATAAAAGAGGTCATGTTCGGGCGAAAGCGCCAGGCCTCATCCGGGTAGGCGGCGGGGCCGAAGCCGGATGTCGACAAACTGCCCCACTCACTTGGGGGCGCCTGCCTGAAGCTTTAATGAACCCTGGATGGAAACTTCGACGCGGATTGTTGCAGGCTGGGAAAGGCAAAAGTAAATGCGTGTGGGTGTTGCTGCCGATCATGGCGGTTTTGATCTCAAGAATAGACTCGTGTCCGACCTGAAAGGCATGGGCCACGAGGTGGTGGATTTCGGCGCGCACGAACTGGTTCCGATGGACGACTACCCGGATTTTGTTGTTCCGCTTGCGCTTGCAGTATCGAAGGGCGAGGTCGAAAGAGGTGTCGCCGTCTGCGGAAGCGGCGTCGGCGCCTGCATTGCGGTAAACAAGGTGCCCGGGGTCCGTGGGGGGCTGATCACGGACATGTTTTCGGCCCACCAGGGCGTTGAGGACGATGACATGAACCTCATGTGCCTGGGCGGCAGGGTGGTCGGCTATGAACTGGCGCAAGATCTGGTTCGCGAATTCCTGAGAGCACGCTTTAAGGGCGACGAGCGTTTCCGGCGGCGCCTTCAGAAGGTGAAAAATCTGGAAGTACGGGAGGCATAACAGTGAAGGAAAATCCCTTAAGGAAAATAGAGTCATACGGCCAGAGCATCTGGCTTGACTATATTCACCGCCACCTGATCGAGTCGGGCGGTTTGCAGCGGTTGATCGACGGGGACGGGCTTCGCGGGGTTACATCCAATCCCAGCATCTTCGACAATGCGATCGAGGGGAGCGAAGTTTACGATGGCACCATCAGGACTCTTGCGCATCAAGGAAAGAGGGTCGAAGAAATTTATCTGGCGCTTACGACGGAAGACGTCGGAGCGGCCGCCGATATATTCAAACCAACCTACGACAGGCTGCAGGGCAGGGACGGGTTCGTGAGTATCGAAGTGAATCCTCACCTCGCCCATGACGCGCAAGGCACTGTTGATGAGGCCCGACGCCTGTGGAAAATACTCAGCCGCCCCAATGTTTTCGTAAAGGTCCCGGCAACCCTGGAAGGGCTGCAGAGTATTCGGCAGCTTATCAGTGAGGGCATCAACATCAATGTTACTCTGCTTTTTGGGTTGCAGCGCCACCGGATGGTTGCCGAGGCGTACGTCTCCGGGCTCGAGGATCGCGCCGCCAAGGGACTGCCTGTCGAAAATATAGCTTCTGTAGCCAGCTTTTTTTTGAGCCGCATCGATGTTCTTGTGGATTCCATGCTCGAAAAGTCCAGTGTTGACGATGCCAAGCGCCTGCGCGGTCAGATTGCAATAGCGAGCGCCAAGATAGCCTACCAGATGTACAAGCGGATTTTTGACGGCGAGCGGTTTAGAAAGCTGGCGGATCTTGGCGCTCAAACCCAACGTGTTCTTTGGGCCAGCACCAGCACTAAAAACCCTGAATACTCCGACGTAAAATACGTCGAGGCCCTGATTGGACCCAGCACCGTCAACACCTTGCCCCTGGAGACCCTGGAGGCTTACCGCGATCATGGCAATCCGGCTCCCCGCCTTGAAGAAAACCTGGAAGATGCCCGCAAAAACCTTGATCGCCTCTCCGAATTGGGAATAGACATCGACAAGGTAACTCAGCAGCTTGAAGACGAAGGGATAGAAAAGTTCAATAAGCCTTACGACAGTCTGATGTCGAATTTCGAAAAGAAGCGCGGCAGATTTCGTCTCGCTGAGGCGAGTTGATGATTCGGTCAAAGGTGAAACTATGAGTTCGGCACGGATTACCACCCTGTTCGTGGATATCGGCAATGTCCTGCTCACCAATGGATGGGACCGTCGCATGCGGGTGAAGGCGGCTGGCGTGTTCGGTCTGGACCATGACGAGATGGACGAGCGTCACCATCTCACGTTCGGCGCATACGAGATGGGGAGGCTGAGCCTTGAAGAGTACTTGAACCTGGTGGTCTTCTACGAGAAGCGATCCTTTTCCAAGGACGATTTCAAGAAATTCATGTTAGAGCAGTCCGAGCCGATGCCGGAGATGCTCGACCTCATCGGCCGTTTGAAAGCGATGTATGGGCTTAAAGTGATTGCGGTAAACAACGAGGGCCGCGAACTGATGCTGTACCGTGTCGAAAAATTCGATCTCAGGTCCCTGATCGACTTCTTTGTATCGTCCTGCTTCGTTCATTATCGAAAACCGGACCTGGGGATGTATTTCCTGGCGTTGGACTGTGCTCAGGCAAAACCCGAAGAGGTCGCCTATATAGATGACCGGGCCCTGTTCGCAGAGGTTGCGGGTAGTCTTGGCATCCACGGCATTTACCACACCGGATTTCGGGCAACCCGCGCCGCGCTCGAAGCGCTCGGGCTCCCGGACCAACGGATGGCGTCCTAGGATGCGTTTCTACAATGGGAGTTTGGCATGACAGATAAGGAATGCGACATGGGAATAGTGGGCGCCGGCACGATGGGCGGCAATCTTGCCCTGAATTTCGCCGACCACGGGTTTTCGGTTGCCGCCTACGATGTCGACCCGGCCAAAGCTCGAGAGTTGTCTCA
Source organism: Syntrophobacteraceae bacterium (assembly GCA_049520315.1). Classification (GTDB taxonomy): domain Bacteria; phylum Desulfobacterota; class Syntrophobacteria; order Syntrophobacterales; family Syntrophobacteraceae; genus SbD1. The sequence goes on along the minus strand of JBEKPW010000013.1, from coordinate 946 downwards.
AAGGAAAGAAGCCGGAGGCAAGGTTCGGGCGGCAGGAACAATGCAGGAGCTTGCGGGCATGCTGCGCCGGCCCCGGGCCGTTCTGCTGATGGTTCCTGCCGGAAAGCCTGTGGACGATGCAATAGATGCGATCATTCAAAATTTCGATAAATCGGACCTGATCATCGATGGCGGTAATTCCCATTTTACGGACACTGACAGCAGGGCAAAGCTGATTGCTGAAAAGGGTTTGCTTTTCATGGGAACTGGTATTTCAGGAGGCGAAGAGGGGGCGCGGCACGGCCCAAGCCTAATGCCCGGCGGTCATTTGGAAGCATACGAACGGGTCAGAAAAATCCTGGAGGCTTCCGCTGCCAACGTGAATGGCGATCCCTGCGTCGCTTACCTCGGCGCCGGTTCGGCCGGCCACTACGTCAAGATGGTCCACAACGGGATCGAATACGGTCTGATGCAGCTCATTTCGGAAACCTATGACATCATGAAGCTGGGACTGGGGACGAGCGCCGACGAACTTGCCGAAATCTACTCGAGATGGAATGGCGGAGAACTCAATTCCTACCTCCTCGAGATCACCTCAGACATATTTCGCTACAGGGACGAAAAGAACCCGAACCTGGCGCTGGTCGACCTGATCCTGGATGAGGCCAAACAAAAAGGCACAGGTAAATGGACCTCGTGGGAGGCAATGGAACTTCAGGTTCCGACGCCCAATATCGATGCGGCCGTAATGATGCGAAATCTTTCAGGCCGTGTTGATGAGCGAAAAAGGGCTGCTGAAGTGCTGCACGGCCCGGAACATCGGTTTCGGGGCGATCGGGCGGGGCTGATCGAACACCTTCGAAATGCATGCTATGCCGGAATGGTCATGACCTATGCACAAGGGTTCGCCCTGCTCAAAGAGGCTTCAAAAAGCTACGAGTACGGATTGAACCTGGAGACGGTGGCA